>NZ_CP083376.1:2870000-3583750 GCF_020042665.1 Pseudoxanthomonas sp. X-1 | reverse complement strand
GCACAACACCAATGCCTTCGGCGGCAAGCCGCAGCGCTTCCGCGAGATCGACGCGGACTACCAGGGCAATGTCTCCGAGCTGCTCGCCAAGGTCACCCGCCAGGGCGCGCTGGACAAGCTGGTCACCAAGGAGGACCAGGAGCTGCTGCTCGAATCGCTGCGCAGCTGGGGCGCGCTGGACAGGAACTTCGCCTACACCACCAGCGACACCAGCAGCATGCGCCGCGGCTTCGCCAAGTACCCCGGCGGCGGCGTGTCGGGCAAGCCGGAGTTCTCCAAGCCGATGTCGCTGCAGGACGTGCTGGGCTCCCACCTGTGGAACCAGCTGGCGGCCGGCAAGAACATCGAAATGCAGACCGCGATGTTCCAGCCGGTCGGCGGCATGGACATGGTCGGCAAGGCCTTCGCGCGCGAGCTGGGGCCCGGCGTGATCCAGTACAACGCCAAGGTCGTGGACATCGACCAGGACGACCACGGCGTCAGCGTCACCTACGAGGACACCGGCGCGCCGGGCAGCAAGCAGGTGGTCAAGGCCGACTGGTGCATCTGCACGATTCCCTTCTCGGTGCTCAGCCGCATCCCGGTCAAGGTCGGCCCGGCGATGACCGAGGCGATCACGAACCTGCCGTACGCCTCCTCGGTCAAGGTCGGCCTGCAGTTCAAGCGCCGCTTCTGGGAAGAGGACGACAACATCTACGGCGGCATCAGCTACACCAACCTGCCGATCACCAACATCAGCTATCCCAGCACCGGCTTCCACGCCGCGGGCAAGGGCGTGCTGCTGGGCGCCTACATCTGGGGCCTGGACGCGTACGACTTCACCTCGCACAGCCCGGCCGAGCGCGTGCGCCGCGCGGTCGCCTTCGGCAGCCAGATCCATCCGCAGTACCCGGCCGAGTTCGACAACGGCGTGTCGGTGGCCTGGCATCGCGTGCCCGGCAACCACGGCTGCTTCGGCCAGTGGGACGAAGCGCTGCGCGCCAGGCACTACGCCGCGGCCACGCAGATCGACGGCCGCATCGCCATGGCCGGCGAGCACATCTCCTACATCCCGGCGTGGCAGGAGGGCGCGGTCCTGTCCGCGCACGATGTCATCGGCCGCCTGCACGCCAAGGTGATGGCGACCGGAGGACAGGCATGAGCCGCCGCACGTGGTACCGCTTCGGCGGCGCGCTGACGCTGGCCGCTTCCGCGCTGGCGCTGCCGGCCCTGTGGGCGCCGGGCGCGCATGCGCAGACCTCCGACGCCACCGGGCTGATGCAGACGCGCGACTTCTCGCATGCCGATGGCGCCCAGGTGTACGCCACCATCTGCGCCGGCTGCCACATGCCGGCCGGGCAGGGCGCGCGTGGTGCGGGTGAGTACCCCGCGCTGGCGGGCAATCCCAAGCTGGGCGCGGCGCCGTACGTGGAGATGATGGTCTTGAACGGCCATGGCGCCATGCCGGGCTTCGGTCCTATGCTCAGCGACGGCCAGGTCGCGCAGGTCACCACCTACGTGCGCACCCATTTCGGCAACCAGTACAGCGATGCGGTGAGCGAGGCCGACGTCAAGGCGCTGCGCGCCTCGCTGGCGCCCACGGCCGCGGCCGACCAAGACGACTGACATCCCTTTTCCATGAAGATCCCAGGAGCCACCATGACCCTGTCCCGCCGCCTGTCCCTGTTCCTGCTGGCCGCGCCGCTGGCGCTTTCGGCGCACGCCGCCGACGTCAAGCGCTATGCCATTCCCGGCAGCGACTTCCCGATCGCCTCGGCCGTGGAGATCCCGGCCGGCAAGACCACCATCTACCTCAGCGGCAAGGTGCCGGCCGTGGCCGATCCGGCCGCGCCCAAGGACTCGATGGAGGCCTTCGGCGACACCAAGACCCAGACCATCAGCGTGCTCACCCAGATCAAGCAGCAGCTCGAAGGCATGGGCCTGGGCATGAAGGACGTGGTCAAGATGCAGGCCTTCCTGGTCGGCGGCCCGGAGAACGGCGGCAAGATGGACTTCAAGGGCTTCATGGAGGGCTACACCCAGTTCTTCGGCAAGGACGCCAAGCAGATGAACCTGCCGGCGCGCTCGGCCTTCCAGATCGCGGCCCTGGGCAACCCGGGCATGCGCATCGAGATCGAAGTCGTCGCCGTCCGTCCCTGATCCTGACCGAGGAACTTCCCCCATGAAGCAGCCGCTCTCCCGTCGTGGTTTCCTGCGTGGTTCCGCCCTGGCCGCCGGTGCGGGCGTCGGCGCGCCCCTGCTGTCTCTGTCCGGCCTGGCCCTGGCCCAGAATCAGTCGCGCAAGCGCCTGAAGATCGACCCGGCGGCCTCGGCGGCCGCCGGCCTGGCGCCGGTCTACATCAACGCCAACGAGAACCCCTACGGCCCCAGTCCGGCGGCGCTGAAGGCCATCGACGGCATCGCGCCGCAGGGCGGGCGCTACCTGGGTGACCTGCAGACCGAACTGGTCGGCGAACTGGCCAGCCAGCTCGGCCTCAAGCCGGAAAACATCGTGCCCTACGCCGGCTCGACGCCGCCGCTGCAGTACACGGTGATGGCCTTCACTTCGCCGGGCGCGGCGCTGGTCACCGCCAATCCCACCTTCGAGCAGGCCTGGGGCGTCGCCGAAGCGATCAAGGCGCCGGTGCACAAGATCCCCCTGCGCAAGGACTACAGCCACGACGTCCAGGCCATGTGCGCGGCCGACGCCGGCGCCGGCATGCTCTACATCTGCAATCCCAACAATCCCACCGGCTCGATCACCACCCGCAAGGACATCGAGTACGCGCTGGCCAACAAGCCCAAGGGCAGCATCCTGGTGCTGGACGAGGCCTACATCCACCTCTCGCCCAGCGCGGTCAGCGGCGTGGATCTGGTCGCCAAGGGCGAGGACGTGGTGGTGCTGCGCACCTTCTCCAAACTCTACGGCATGGCCGGCATCCGCCTGGGCTATGCGGCCGCCCGTCCCGACCTGCTGGCCAAGCTGACCTATTACGGCTTCAACTCGCTGCCGGTGACCGCCGCGGCCGCCGGCCTGGCCAGCCTGCGCGATCCGCAGCTGGTGCCGCAGCGGCGCAACGCCAACACCGTGCTGCGCGACGAAGTCACCACCTGGCTGACCGCGCAGGGCTATCCCTGCACGACGTCGGAAAGCAACTGCTTCATGGTCGACGTCAAGCGCCCGGCGCCGGAGTTCATGAAGGCCATGGCGACCTACGGCGTCTTCGTCGGCCGCGCCTGGGCGGTGTGGCCGACCTGGTCGCGCATCACCGTGGGCACGCCTGAGGAAATGGCGCGCTTCAAGGATGCCTTCGCCAAGGTCATGGCCGGGCAGATGGGTCCGCTGGAGGTCAAGACCGCGATGCTGCGCGACGAACGCCGCGACGGCAGCCTGACCCTGGTCTGATCATTGCGTTGAAGCCAGGGCCGGCGCGTCGCGCGCCGGCCCTTCGCGTTACTCCGGGCTGCCGGCCGCGCCGATCAGCCCGCGCTGCAGGGCGTTGCCCAGGGCGGCTTCGCGCGTGCCGGCCTCCAGCTTGCGGTAGAGGTTCTTCAGGTGGAACTTCACCGTGTTCTCCGACAGCGAGAGGCGTCGGGCGATCTGTTTGTTGGACAGGCCGCTGGCCAGCTCCTGCAGGACTTCCAGCTCGCGCTCGCTGAACAGCTGCACTGCCAGCGCGTCCTCGCAGGACAGCTTGTCCAGCAGGGTCTGGATGGTCAGGGCGCGGGTGGTGCCGGCGACGGCCTCGGGGTCGTGCTGGCGCGCCACGCGCAGCAGGGCCTTGACCGGCAGGCCTGGCTCCAGCGCGACCTGCCAGGCGCGCGTGGCGGCAATGCGGTCCAGCGCCGCCGACAGCGCGGGCAGGGCCTGCTGCAATTCGCCGCGCTGCTGGCGCACCAGCGCCATGCGCACGCGCACGCGGTCGCGATGGTGCGCGTCCTCGCGCTCGCAGGCGGCGGCGTCCAGCGCCTGCAGCAGGGCCAGCGCGCGCCCGCTGCGCCCGGCTTCGGCATGCCAGCGCGCCAGCGCCAGGCCCAGCGCCTGCGCCTGGCGCCAGGTATGGGCGTTGCTCAGCGCATGCTGCAGGGCCATCTCGCCGCCGCTCCGGGCCAGGGCGGCGTCCAGCGCGTGGTCGGCGGGCAGGTCCAGCTGCACGTCCACGCGCCAGGCCGCCGAAAGATCGGCCAGGCGCGTGAGATGGCGGCGCGCCGCCAGCGCATCGAGGCGATCGAGCAGCGCACAGGCGGTACGGCCACTGCGATCGCGCTGCCGCGCCAGCGCCAGCGCGGTGCCGAAGCCGGCGATGTACACGTCGACCCAGCCGTCGCCGGCTTCCAGCACGTCCAGCGCGCCGTCGAGCTGGTCGGCGGCCTCGTCGTGGCGCCCGCGTTCGAGCAGCAGCTGGGCGATCAGGCAGCGGCACGCCGCCACCAGCACGGCGTCGCTGCCCTGATGCGACTGCGCCAGCTGCAGGGCGCGGGCATAGACCGCCTCGGCCTGGTCCAGCGCGCCACGATAGAAATAGCTCTGGCCCAGGTGGGTCAGGGCGTAGCCCACCGCGATCTGGGTGTGGTCCTGTTCGAAGGCCAGCGCGCCCTCGCGCGCCAGCTGCTCGGCCTGGGCGAACTGGCCGCGGCCCAGCGCGGTGGTCGCGCAGATGCACAGCAGGGTGCCGCGGCCGAGGTGGTCTTCCTGGTCCAGCGCCTGCGCCTGCGCGGCCAGCTGCGCCACGCCGCGCGGCTGCGGACAGATCTGGTCCATCAGGTCGCGCAGCAGCGCGACCACCACGGTGTAGTCGCGTTCCAGCGGCGCGCGCACTTCGTCGGGAAAGCTGCGGAACCGCTCCAGCAGCGTCTGCGCGTGGCCGAACTCGCCCACGCGCAGGTGCAGGTAGGCCTGGGTGAGATTGAGCGCCGGCGTCTCGCGCACGGTGCGCGGATCGAACTGGCGCAGCAGCGCGCGCGTGGCGGCGACGCCATGGGAGAGCAGCAGCTGCCAGGTGCCCGCGCGCGCGATGCAGTCGGCCGCCAGCGTCACCTCGTGCGCGCCCAGGGCGTGACGCACCGCTTCGGCCAGCTGGCCGTGCGCGGCGCACCACAGCGCGGCGCGCCGGTGCAGGGTCAGCCCCAGCGCCGGCGAGCGGCGCTCGAGCTGCAGGTGCAGGAATTCGGCGAACAGCGGGTGGTAGCGGAACCAGGCGTGGTCGTCGTCCAGCGGCACCAGCAGGCCGTGGAAATGGCCGAGCCGGTCCAGCAGCTGGCCGCTGTCCTGACGCTGGCGCACCGCATCGGCCAGGGGCGCGTTGAAGCGCGCCAGGCCCGAGGTCTCGAGCAGGAAGTCCCGCAGCTCTTCGTCCAGGTCGCTGACCACCTGTTCGGCCAGGTAGGCTGCCAGCCCCGCGGAGCGGCCGGTGAAGCGCGCGATGTCCTCGCCGCGCGCCTGGCCGCCGGCCAGCCACGCCGCGGCCAGGCGCACGGCCACCGGCCAGCCTTCGGTCTTGCCGCGCAGGCGCTTGGCGTCCTCGTCGCTGGCCTGCGCGCCGAGCAGGGCGCGGGTCTCGCCACCGCTCATGGCCAGCTGCGCCGCGTCGATGCGCTGCAGCGCGCCGCGCACGGCCAGCCGCGCCAGCGGCAGCGCCGGCGCGCGCCGGGTCGCCAGCAGCACGTGCAGGTGCGGGCCGCCGTGTTCGACCAGCAGGGTGATCAGTTCGTCGTTGCGGGGGCAGGCGGCGCGATCGTAATCGTCCAGCACCAGCACCAGCGGGCGCTGCGTGCAGCGGATGGCGCGCAGCAGCGCGGTGCGCAGCGCGGCCAGATCCAGCTCGCGCCAGTGCAGGCCGCCCAGCGGGGTGGCGCCGGCCTCGCCGGCGGTGACGCCCAGCGCCAGGCCCAGGTAGGCCAGCAGGCGGCCAGGCTCGGCATCGTCCTCGTCCAGCGACAGCCAGGCCGCATCGACGGCGCCGCCTTCAAGCAGGTGTGCATGCCACTGCGCCAGCAGGGTGGTCTTGCCGAAGCCCGGCGGCGCCAGCAGCAGGGTCAACGGCACGCCGATGCCCGCATCCAGGTGCGTCAGCAGGCGGTCGCGGCGGACCGCGTCCAGATGCAGGCGCGGTGGCTCGAGCTTGTCCGGAAGCACCCAGTCCCCGGTGGAACCGGGTTCGCGGGTGGCGGGTGGACGACGTCCGACCAGGGCAACGGGTTTGGCGATGGGCACGACGGATCTCCGCAGCGGCGGCCTCGTCCAGGCCGTTCCGCGTGGTGTGACAGCCCGGTCGTTCAGACCTGGCTGCGCGTGGGCCCCCGCCCATGCCCTTCCGCTGGACATCCTGTGCCTGACATTAAAGTTATGTGATGCGCTTGCCAAGCGTCGCGCCTCGACGCCGGCCCGTTCAGCGTGCGGAGATCGCCCCGAACGCCGCCCGTGCCGCCTCCAGCGTGGCCTGGATGACCGCATCGTCATGTGCGCTGGAGACGAAGCCCGCCTCGTAGGCCGAGGGCGCCAGGAACACGCCGCGTTCGAGCATCGCCTGGAAGAAGCGGTTGAACGCGGCCACATCGCAGGCCGTGGCCTGGGCGTAGGTTTCCACCTGGGCATCGGTGAAGAACAGCCCGAACATCGCGCCGACCTGGTTGGTGGTCACCGCCACGCCGGCCTCGCGCGCGGCCGCGCGCAGGCCTTCGCACAGGCGCGTGGTGGCCGCGGTCAGCCGCTCGTGGAAGCCCGGCGCCTGGATCAGTTCCAGCATCGCCAGGCCCGCGGCCATCGCCACCGGATTGCCGGAGAGCGTGCCGGCCTGGTAGATGGGCCCGGCCGGTGCGATCTGCTGCATCAGGTCGGCGCGGCCGCCGTAGGCGCCCACCGGCATGCCGCCGCCGATGATCTTGCCGAAGGTGGTCAGGTCCGGGGTGATGCCGTACAGCGCCTGCGCGCCGCCGAGGGCGACGCGGAAGCCGGTCATCACCTCATCGAAGATCAGCAGCGCGCCGTGCCGGGTGCACAGGTCGCGCAGGTGCTGCAGGTAGCCCGGGCGCGGCGGGATGCAGTTGGCGTTGCCGACCACCGGCTCGATGATTACCGCGGCGATCTCCGCGCCGCACGCATCGAACAGCGCGCTCGCGCCCTCGAAGTCGTTGTAGCTCAGCGTGCTGGTGAGTTCGCTCAAGGCGGACGGCACGCCCGGCGACGTCGGCACGCCCAGGGTCAGCATGCCGCTGCCGGCCTTGACCAGGAACGAGTCGCCGTGGCCGTGGTAGCAGCCCTCGAACTTGACGATGCGGCCGCGCCCGGTCGCGCCGCGCGCCAGGCGGATCGCCGACAGCGTGGCTTCGGTGCCGGAGTTGACCATGCGCACCATCTCGCAGGCCGGCACCAGGCGGGTGATGGTCTCGGCCATGGTCACCTCGGCCGGGCAGGGCGCGCCGAAGGACAGGCCGTCGCCGATCGCCCTGGCCACCGCCTCGCGCACGTGGGGATGGTTGTGGCCGACGATCATCGGCCCCCATGAGCCGACGTAATCGATGTAGCGGTTGCCATCGACGTCGTACAGGTAGGGACCGTCGGCGCGCTGGACGAAGAACGGCTCGCCACCGACCGATTTGAACGCCCGCACCGGCGAGTTCACGCCACCGGGAATCAGCTGGCGGGCGCGGGCGAACAGGGCGTGGGAGCGGTCGTGGTTCATCGGGTCGGGATCCTGGTGGGGCGGGGCGGTTTCATCGGAAAGCGATGGAAACGCGGGCGCCCATTGTCGTGGCTACGGCCTGGCGGGGCCAACCCGGCCCCGACTACCCGGACGGATGAACCCTACCCGCCGTAGACCCGGCGTGGCGCCATGTCGCCGCATAGCATCGGCTGACACACAGGGGTGGGCATAAGGTCATGGCGAAGCATCATTCGCCATCTGCGGGATGCAGCTCCCACTGTGTATGACGCAGCGCCGCATGGGGGTGGCGCTGTGCATCGACCACAGAACCACCGGGGAAACCACACCAACATGAAGCGCATCCTCCGCCGCAGCGCCCTGGCGCTCGCCCTGACGCTGGCCGCAGGCAGCACCTACGCCCAGTCCACCACCGGCCGCATCTTCGGTACCGTCCAGGGCGCCGAGGCCGGTGATACGGTCCTGGTCCAGAGCAGCAGTGGCTTCTCGCGCGAAGTACCGGTCGAGGGCGGCCGCTACACGCTGGGCAACCTGCCGCTGGGCAGCTACACCGTCACCCTCAAGCACGACGGCCAGACGGTCGACACGCGCGAGAACGTCGGCATCCTGGTCGGCGCCGGTACCGAGGTCGGCCTGTCGGCCGGTGGCGGCGGCTCGGCCACCACGCTGGGCGCGGTCAAGGTCTCGGCGATGAGCATGTCGCCGATCGACGTCTCCAGCGTCGACACGCGCACGGTGGTCACCGCCGAGCAGCTGCAGCAGCTGCCGCTGGGCCGCAACGCCGAGGCCATCGCGCTGCTGGCGCCGGGCGTGGTGGTCAACAGCGGCGGCTTCGACAACGGCCCGCTGGGCGGCTCGCTGCCGAGCTTCGGCGGTTCGGCCGCGTCGGAGAACGCGTATTACCTCAACGGGTTCAACACCACCTCGACCGCCAACAACCTCGGCGGCCTGACGCTGCCCTACGGCGCGATCGACCAGCAGGAGATCTTCACCGGCGGCTACGGCGCCCAGTACGGCCGCTCCAACGGCGGCGTGATCAACCAGGTCGGCAAGAGCGGCACCAACGAGTGGAAGTTCGGCGCCTCGGCGGTGTTCGAGCCCGAGGCTTTCAAGGCCAGCCAGAAGGACATCTACTGGCGTCCGGACAGCCAGACCTCGACGGTCAACAACACCGCCTACCGCTATGCGCGCTCGGCCAATGGCCTCTACCAGCCGCTCAGCGAGACCAAGGCGACCTCGGAGACCTACAGCGCCTACGTCGGCGGCCCGATCATCCAGGACAAGCTGTTCTTCTTCCTGGCCGGCGAGCGCGTCGACTCCCATGGCACCCGCATCCTCAGCAACCGCGACGCCGACAACGGCAACGTCGGCGGCCTGACCGAGTACGAGTACCGGCAGAATCGCCTGTACGGCAAGTTGAACTGGTACATCACCGACAACCACTTGCTGGAACTCACCGGCGCCAGCGACAAGTACAAGACCAACGGCGACGTCTACCGCTACAACTACCTCGACCGCACCAAGGGCGCGTTCTACACCAAGGAAAACACCAACGATGCCGGTCCGCGCCTGTATCTGGGCAAGTACACCGGCTACTTCGGCGACAACGTCACCGTCAGTGCGCTGTACGGCCAGATGAACACGCCCGACGAGATCAGCTACTACAACTACGATCCGGGCAACGGCCCGGTGATCAACAGCGTGGCGCTGCAGAATCCGGCCTACACCGGTGGCACCCCCATCGTCGGTGCGCAGAAGCAGACCTCGATCACCGCGCCGGACCGCGAGTACGAGAAGCGCAACCTGCGCCTGAGCGTGGAGTGGCGCATCGCCGATCACGCGATCACCGCCGGCATCGACAACCAGAAGCTGAAGGCCACCAACATCGGCACCTACGCCTCCGGCCCCGGCTATGCCTGGACCTACGGCCGCACCAGCGATCCCTATGGCCTGAACACCGGCGGCCTGATCAGCCAGTCGGCCAATGAGGCCGGCGGCAAGGGCGCGCCGAGCCCCGGCCTGGTCGACCCGGTCTACGGCGCCTCCGGCTACTACGTCACCAAGGACACCACCACCGGCCTGAACTCCTACGACGCCGACCAGAAGGCGTACTACCTGGAAGACAAGTGGCAGGTGACCGACAACCTGCTGCTGAGCCTGGGCCTGCGCAAGGACGAATTCACCAACTACGTCCCGATCAGCCACGTGCCCTACATCAGCGTCGACGCCTGGTCCCCGCGCGTGGGCTTCAGCTGGGACGTGCACGGCGATTCGAGCCTGAAGATCTTCGGCAACGTCGGCCGCTACTACCTGGGCCTGCCGCTGTCGGCCGTGGGCCTGTTCACCGCCAACGTGTCGAAGAACGAGTACTTCACCTACAGCGGCATCAACCCCGACGGCACGCCGATCCTGTCCAGGTCGCTGGGTCCGGCGGTGTCGGCCAACTCGCGCTTCGGCCGCGCCTCGGATCCGAGCGCCGCGGTGGTCAAGGACATCAAGGGCGAGAACCAGGATGAGGCGATCCTGGGCTTCACCCAGGAGCTGAGCATCGGCTGGGTCTACGGCGTGCGTGCCACCTATCGTCGTCTCAACGACGCCATCGACGACCAGAACTTCGATACCGACAACCGCGGACTGGTGCAGTCCGCCGCCGCACAGGGCGTCGCGATCGACTGGACCCGCACCGCCGGTGCCGAACTGATCAACCCGGGCAAGACCAATGTCTGGAACGTCTACGACACCAGCGGCAACCTGCGCCAGGTGACGGTGACCCGCCAGGCGGCCGGTTTCCCCGAGCTGAAGCGCGACTACGGTGCGCTGGAGTTCAACCTGGAGCGCCCCTTCGACGGCAAGTGGTACACCAAGTTCAACTACGTGTGGTCGCATAGCTACGGCACCACCGAAGGCCAGCTGCGTTCGGATCTGTTCCGCTCCGGCGGCGCCCTGGGCAGCTACCAGGGCCAGGCGGCCGTCTCGACCACGCAGAGCTGGGACCACGCGGCGCTGATGGAGCACGTCAACGGCGATCAGTCCAACGATCACCGTCACCAGATCAAGCTGTACGGCTACTACCAGCTGACCGACGAATGGGGCGTCTCGGGCAACCTGAGCATGATCTCCGGCGCGCCGAAGCACTGCCTGGGCAATTACTACGGCACGGACTACACCGGCACCGATCCGGCCGGTTACGGCGGCAGCGCGGTCACCGGTGGCCCCTATCACTACTGCTACAACCCCGCGACCGGCAAGGGCGAGCCTTCGCCTCCCGGCTCGCACGGCCGCCTGCCGTGGATCAACCAGTTCGACCTGGGCCTGACCTGGAAGCCGGTGTTCGCCGACGGCAAGCTGGCCGTCAGCCTCAACGTGTTCAACCTGCTCAACGCGCAGAAGGCGATCACGGTCTATCCGTTCTCGCAGCTGCCCGATGGGTCGGTCAACCCGCTGTACGGCCAGAACGTGGTCTACCAGACCCCGCGCTACGCCCGCCTGACCGCCAGCTACGATTGGTAAGCCGCTGTCACGTCCGCCCCGGCCACCGGGGCGGGCGCCTGGCAGATATCAAGTGGAGCACGGCGCCGCGGCAGGTCCGCGGCGTCGTCCTGTTCGAACGCATAACGAGGAGTGGGTCATGGGTGTCATGAAGAACAAGGTGCTGGTCGTCGCGCTGCTGGCGTGCGCGGGCCTGCCCGGCCAGGCGCTGGCCAAGGACGTGGTGGTCTCGGACAAGGCGCGCGCGCTGCAGGCCAGCGCGATCAACCTGGATACGCATCTGGATACGCCGGCGCTGTTCGGCCAGCCGGGCTGGAAGATCACCGACCGGCATTCCTTCCAGGGCGACGGCAGCCAGATCGACTACCCGCGCATGGTCGAGGGCGGCCTGGACGGCGGCTTCTGGGTGGTCTACACCGGACAGGGCCCGCTGGACGAGATGAGCAAGCTCAAGGCGCGCGACTTCGGCCTCAAGCGGCTGGGCGAGATCCGCGAGATGGTCGCGGCCAACCCCGACAAGTTCGCGCTGGCCACCGTGGCCGGCGATGCGGCGCGGATCAAGGCCGAGGGCAAGAAGTCGGTCTACATCAGCATGGAGAACGCCTATCCGCTCTCGCACGATCCCACGCTGCTGAGCTACTACTACAAGGCCGGCCTGCGCATGCTCTCGCTGGTGCACGGCAGCCACAACGACTTCGCCGATTCGGCCGGCACCGCGCCGGGCGTGGTGACCGCGCGCGAGGGCCTGACCGAGAAGGGCCGGCAGATGATCGTCGAGGCCAACAAGCTCGGCATCATCCTGGACCACTCGCATGCCTCGCCGGAGGTGTTCGACCAGATGATCGCCCTGTCCAAGGCGCCGATCATCCTGTCCCACAGCGGCGCTTGGGATGTGTACCCGCATCCGCGCAACCTGGACGACAAGCGCCTGAAGGTGCTGGCCGCGCACGGCGGCGTGATCCAGGTCAATTCGCTGGGCGGCTACCTCATCGACACCGGGGCCACCCCGGAGTACCGCGCCGAGCTGGGCAAGATCTACCAGTCCTTCGGCGGTCGGCGCGGGCTCGATGCCGACGCGCGCAAGCAGGCGATGGCGCAGATCGCCGCCCTGGACGCCAAGTACAAGATCAAGAAGGCCAGCTTCGACGACTACATGCGCCACCTGCTGCACATCATCGAGGTGGCCGGCTGGCAGCACGTCGGCCTGGGCGCGGACTGGGATGGCGGCGGTGGCGTGGCCGGCTACGAGGACATCACCGCGCTGCCCAAGGTGGTGCAGGCGCTGCTGGACGCCGGCTACAAGGACGAGCAGGTCCGCGCCATCCTCGGCGGCAACACCGTGCGCCTGATCGAGACGGTGCAGTCGCTGGCCGACCCGGCCGCGGTCAAGGCCGCGCTCGATTGAGCGGCCGGCCGCGGCGACCGCGCGGGCGCTAGTCGAACAGCGCCCGCAGCGCGCGCGCCGTGGCCACCGGATCGGGCGCATCGAACACGCCGCCGATCGTCGCCACCAGGTCGGCGCCGGCGGCGACGATCGGCCCGGCGTTGTCGGAAGTTAGCCCGCCGATCGCCACGCGCGGCACGCCCAGGCCGGCGCTGGCGTCGAACACCGCCGTGGTCGCGCGGTTCGGGCCGGGCTTGCTGCGGCTGGCGAAGAACGCGCCGAAGCTGACATAGCTGGCGCCTTCCTCCACGGCCTCGTAGGCCAGCGCCGGCTGGTCGTAGCACGAGGCGCCGAGCAGTGCGTCCGGGCCGAGCGTGGCGCGCAGTTCGGCCAGCGGCGTGGTGGCATCCTCTCGGTGAAGGCCGGCCGCGCCGAGTTCGACCGCCAGCGCGGCATCGTCATTGATGATCAGCGGCACGCCCGCGGCCCGGCATAGCGGCAGCAGGGCCGCGGCCTGGCGGGCGCGCTGGGTATCGCCCACCGATTTGTTGCGGTACTGCAGCCAGGTGACCGCGCCGCTGTCCAGCAGCGGGCGCACGCGCGCCAGCAGCAGCGCGTCATCGTCCAGGTCGGGGGTGAGCAGGTACAGGCCACGGGGAAGGAAAGCAGGCATGGCGACTCCGGTGCGCGCGGGCGGCTGTGTGACAATGGGGCGCCCAAGGAACTGCGATTATCCGATGCCCGAGCACGACGCCACCACCTACCGCAACTGGATGTGCGTGGTCTGCGGATTCATCTACCGCGAGGCCGAAGGCCTGCCCGAGGAGGGCATCGCGCCGGGCACGCGCTGGGAGGACGTGCCGGACACCTGGACCTGCCCCGACTGCGGCGTGACCAAGGACGATTTCGAGATGGTCGAGCTGGACTGAAGCTCCGGCGCTTCCCGGCGCCCCCCCCGCAACGAGAAGACCCATGACCGAATTCCTCGACGCCGTCGAACTGCAGACCGGCCCCCAGCCGACCTGGAGCGTGCTGTGGCTGCATGGCCTGGGCGCCGACGGCAACGACTTCGCGCCGATCGTGCCCGAACTGGTGCGCCCGGGCTGGCCGGCGCTGCGCTTCGTGTTCCCGCATGCGCCGGTGCGGCCGGTCACGATCAACAACGGCCTGCGCATGCGCGCCTGGTACGACATCGCGGGGATGGATTTCGCCACCCGCGCCGACGCCGCCGGCGTGGCGCAGTCCATCGACCAGGTCGAGGCGCTGCTGGCGCGCGAGGGCGAACGCGGCATCGCGCCCGCCAACGTGCTGCTGGCCGGGTTCTCGCAGGGAGGGGCGATCACGCTGGCGGCCGGCGTGCGCCGACGCGTGCCGCTGGCCGGCCTGATCGCGCTGTCCACCTACCTGCCGGGCGCGGACCAGCTGCCTGAATTCGCCAGCGACGCCGCCAAGGCCCAGCCGATCTTCATGGGCCATGGCACGTCCGACCCGGTGGTGCTGCCGGCCTTCGGCCAGCGCAGCGCGCAGGCGCTCACCGCCGCCGGCTTCCAGGTGGACTGGCACGACTATCCGATGCCGCATTCGGTCAGCGCGGAGGAAATCCGCGACCTCGGCGACTGGATGTCGCGGCGCTTCGGCTGAAGCATGGCGACCGCGCCCGCCGCGCAGGGGTGGTTGCCCGAGCTGTGCACGCTGCCGCGGCTGACGGTCATCCTGGGCCTGGCCGAACTGGTGGTCGTCGTGCTGGCGCTGGCGCCGGACCGCAGCGGCGCGTGGAGCATCCAGCACTTCGCCTCGATCAGTGCCTTCGCGCTGTGGCAGGCGATCGCGGCGACGGCGCTGCTGTGCCTGCTGCGTCCGCAGCTGACGCGCCTGCCGCCGCGGCTGGGCGCGGTCGTGGCGCTGGCCGTGGCCGGCGTGGTGGGACTGCTGTCGGCCAGCGCGCTGGCGGTGCTGTATTCCACCATCGGCCTGCCTGACGGCGCACTGGCGGTGGGCTTCTGGCGCTTCACCCTGGGCAGCGCGGGAATGGTGGTGCTGATCGGCGCGCTGGCGCTGCGCTACTTCTACGTCAGCGACCGCTGGGCCGCACAGGTGCAGGCCAGCGCGCGCGCCGAGGCCGACGCGCTGCAGGCGCGCATCCGCCCGCATTTCCTGTTCAACAGCATGAACCTCATCGCCGGCCTGCTGCACAGCGCGCCGCAGGTGGCCGAACGCGCGGTGCTGGACCTGTCCGATCTGTTCCGCGCCGCGCTGGGCGCCGGCGAGGACAACTCGACCCTGGCCCAGGAAGTCGAACTGGCCGAACGCTATCTGTCGATCGAATCGCTGCGCCTGGGGGAGCGCCTGTCCGTGCGCTGGGAGCGCACCGAGCCGCTGCCCTGGGACCTGGTATTGCCGCGCCTGGTGCTGCAGCCGATGGTGGAGAACGCCGTGCTGCACGGCGTCTCGCGCCTGCCGCAGGGCGGCACCATCGACATCGCCCTGGGCGTGGAGCACAGGACGCTGCGCATCGTCGTGCGCAATCCCGCGCCCGAGCCCGGCAGCGTGCCGGTGCCGGCGGTGGGACGCGGCGCCGGCCACGCCCAGCGCAACATCGCCCATCGCCTGGCGTATCGCTTCGGGCCCGGCGCGCGGGTGACGGGCTTCTGGGCGCAGGGCTACTATGCCTGCGAGCTCGCCATTCCCCTGACCTGAGGTGCGCATGCCCCTGACGGTGGTGATCGCAGACGACGAACCGCTGGCCCGCGAGCGCCTGCGCACGCTGCTGGCCGAGCAGCCCGGCACCGAGGTGGTGGCCGAAGTCGGCGATGGGCTGGCCACGCTGCAGGCCGTGGCCGAGCTGCGCCCGGATCTGGTGCTGCTGGACATCTCCATGCCCGGCGTCGATGGCCTGGAGGCGGCACGTCATCTGGCCGCGTTCGATCCGCGTCCGGCGGTGGTGTTCTGCACCGCCTACGACGCGCACGCGCTGTCGGCGTTCGAGGCGGCCGCGATCGACTACCTGATGAAGCCGGTCCGCGTCGAGCGGCTGGCCTCGGCGCTGGAGCGCGCGCGCACCTTCGTCGCCGGCCGCAGCAGCGCGCCGGCGCCCAGCGCCGCGCAGCGGCAGGCGCGCACGCATCTGTGCGCGCGCCTGCGCGGCAGCCTGCGGCTAATCCCGCTGGACGACATCCACTATCTGCAGGCCGAGGAGAAGTACGTGGTGGTGCACCACGCGCGCGGCGAGGATCTGATCGAGGAATCGCTCAAGTCGCTGGAGGAAGAATTCGCCAGCCGCTTCGTGCGCATCCACCGCAACTGCCTGGTCGCCCGCCACGAGCTGATGGAGCTGCGCCGGGTCGACGACGGCAAGGTCCAGGCCGTGCTGCGCCATGCGGCGGCGCCGCTGGAGGTCAGCCGTCGCTGCGTGCCCGGCCTGCGCGAGACGGTCAAGTCGCTGTAGGCGTGGGGCGAGGGGTCACGGGGCTGGATCAGCGAAAAGCGATCCGCCTGTGCGCGCCATCCTTGCGGCCGCGAAAACAACGGCAATCCCCAATCCTCAATCCTCAATCCCCAATCCCCAATCCCCAATCCCCAATCCCCAATCCCCAATCCCCAATCCCCAATCCCCAATCCCCAATCCCCAATCCCCAATCCCCAATCCCCAATCCCCAATCCCCAATCCCCAATCCCCACTTGCGGCGATAATGCCCAGATGAGATCGCTGCGCATCGCCACCCGCAAGAGCGCGCTCGCCCTTTGGCAGAGCGAACACGTCGCCCACCAGCTGCGCCTGGCCCATCCGGGCCTGGACGTCGAACTGGTGCCCCTGAGCACGCGCGGCGACGAGGTGCTGGACCGCTCGCTGGCGGCGATCGGCGGCAAGGGCCTGTTCCTGAAGGAGCTGGAGCTGGCCATGCTCGACGACCGCGCCGACTGTGCAGTGCATTCGCTCAAGGACGTGCCGATGGAACTGGACGGCCCGTTCGTGCTGCCGGCCATCCTGGAGCGCGCCGATCCGGCCGATGCCTTCGTCTCCAACGCCTATCGGCGATTGGACGCGCTGCCGCACGGTGCGCGCGTGGGAACGTCCTCGCTGCGGCGCCAGGCGCAGCTGCGCGCGCTGCGGCCGGACCTGGAACTCGTCGATCTGCGCGGCAACATCAACACCCGCCTGGCCAGGCTCGACGCCGGCAGCTACGACGCCATCATCCTGGCCTGCGCCGGCCTGCTGCGGCTGGGCTTCGATAAGCGCATTGCCGCGCGCCTGGCCGCGCCGGAGTGGCTGCCGGCGCCGGCGCAGGGCGCCATCGCGGTCGAATGCCGCGGCGACGCACCGCGGGTGCTGGCGCTGTTCGCCGCCCTGGACCATGTGCCCACGCGCCGCTGCGTGGAGGCCGAGCGCGCCATGAACCGCGCCCTGCACGGCAGCTGCCACGTGCCGGTCGGCGCGTTCGCCGAGGAATCGGCCAGCGGCATGCGCCTGCGCGGCCTGGTGGGCTCGGCGCAGGCCGGCACGCTGGTGCACGCCGAAGCCGCATCGGCCGATCTCACGCCCGAGAACCTCGGCCACCAGGTCGCCCAGGCGCTGCTGGCCAACGGCGCCGATGCGCTGCTGGCGGAGCTGGATGCCTGAAGCGTCCGGGTGCTCGTCGGTGCCAGGTCGACTCTGCGCTGCGTCGACCACCGGCAGCATCGTGGTTCGAGAACAAGGGGCTAGCGCGTCCCTCGAGCACGCCCAGCAGGCATCGTCGTTCCGGCGAAAGCGAGCCCCCAAGGACGTTGCGCGACCTGCATGGACGTCCATGGATCCCCGCGTTCGCGGGATGGCGAGCTTTGAGTTGGCAGTGCTGGGACGCGGGCAAGCCTCTAAGCGTCGTTCCCGCGCGAGCGGGAACCCAGCGGCTTTGCTGCGAGGGCCGAAGGCGCTGGATGGTCAGACATGGTCTGCCGAGAAACGCCTCCCGCGTTCGCGGGAATGACGGGAGGGGTGTCCCGCGTCTTCGATGCACCCGGGCTTCAACGCAAAAAGCCCCCGCCATGTCGCCGCGGCGGGGGCCTTGATCGCGACGGTGCGCGGCTTACTTGAAGTTGTAGACGATGTTGACCGTGGTCAGGTTGTCGGTCTTCTTGGTGTCCGGATCGACCTCGGTGTTGTGGCGCGTCTCCAGCCCGGCCTTCAGCGCCAGGCGTTCGGACATCGCCACCTGCAGGCCGAACAGGTTCTTGATGAAGGTGTTGTCGCTGCCCGATTCGACCAGCAGGGTGTCCACCAGCGAGGTGTTCGACGTCAGCTTGTAGCCGTAGTCGATCATGCCGCGGCCGATGGTCTCGTTGTGGTGGACCTGCACGCCCTGGTCCTTGGACCAGCGGTAACCCGGACCGATCTCGAAGGTCAGGTGCTGGGTGTCGTTCTTGATCGCCTCGTAGCCGTAACCGATGGCGGTGGTCCACTGGTACTCGTAGCTGGTGTAGTGGTCGCGCTCGTTGCGCACCGAGCCCCAGATGTAGCTGCGCTCGCTCAGGCGGCGGCCGCTGGTGCCGAACAGCTCGTAGCGGCGCGCGGTCTCCTCGCCATCGTCCTTGGCGTACTGGCCGGCCACGCCGAAGGCGTGCTTCCAGGTGTCGTCGCTGTAGGCCAGGTTGGCCTTGCCGACGAAGGTCTCGTTGTCGGTGTTGCCCTTGGAGATGGCCAGGCCCAGTTCGCCGTTGCCGGTCCAGCCGGTGTTGTTGTCGATCTTGGCCAGGCTGGGCGTGTCGACCAGATTACCGGCCAGGGCGGGCAGCGGCGCCGCGAGGGCGAGCAACAGGGCGCAGGAAAGGCGTCGGGGCATGGGGATCTCCGTGTGGGGTGGGACGCGCGGATAGCAAAAAGGCCGGTATCCCCGGCCCTCGGCGCGAAAGTGTCTTTTCGCGACGTTGAATGTCAACGTAATGCGCGGGCTTGCCGCGGCCGGCGACAGACGCTAGGCAAACCGGGGCGGGCGAGGCCCTCAGGGCGTGGACACCGGCGTATCGATGACGATGGCCGGGTCGTTGAAGCGGCTGTAGCGCACGGTCATGGTGTAGGGCTGTTGCTGGGAGAGGCCGCTGTGGCGCAGCTGCAGCGGCAGGCCGTCCGGGCCGATCCAGTAGGTGAACTGCACCGGCGCCTGCGCCGGGCCGTTGGTCACTTCGTACTGCCGCGCCTGCACGCCGTCGATCTGGCTGACGCCGGCCTCGCGCACGCGCAGCTGGCCGCGGCTCTCGCGCACGCGCATCGGATCGCGCCACTGCGCCACCATGCCTTCCGGCAACCGCAGCTTCTCGGTGCGGCCCTGCGACTGCAGGTACAGCACGTCGCCGACGATTACCTGGGTGCCGATGGGCATCTGCAGGCGGTAGCGGTCCGGGGCGACGAAATCCAGCGTGTCGTGGGCCTCGCGCGCGCCCTGCAGGTGCATCTCGGCGTGGAAACTGCGCGCGTCCTGGAAGGCCTGCATCGACGCGGTGACCTGTTGCAGCGGCGTGCCGGCGGCCTGCGCGGAGGCGGTGGCCGGTTGCGGCGATCGGCCGCAGGCGGCCAGCAGCAGGCAGGCCAGGACGGGGACGGCGGGACGAAACATGGGACTTGCGGACTCCGGCGGTGGGGCAGGGCGGGGACTCGAGGCCGTCGCCGCCAGACTGCGCGCGGGCGGCTGAAGCGCGCCTGCGTCGCTTTCTTGATGCCATGCTCGGCCATAATCGGCCGCATGGACAAGATCGAACGCATCACCGCGCTGCATCGCATCCTCAAGGGCGCGCGCTACCCGGTCACCGTCAAGCGCCTGCAGGACGAGCTGGGGTGCTCGCGCGCCACCGTCTACCGCGACCTGGCCTATCTGCGCGATGCGCTGATGGCCCCGGTGGAAGGCGACGGCGAGGCCGGCTTCCGCTATGCGGCCGGGCAGAGCGACCGCTTCGAGCTGCCGGGGCTGTGGCTCAGCTCCGACGAGCTCTACGCGCTGGTCGCCTCGCAGCAGCTGCTGCTGCGCACCGGCGGCGGGGTGCTGGCCGGCGCGCTGGCGCCGCTGCAGAAGCGCCTGGAAGGCCTGCTGGCCGACCACGCCGGCGCCCAGCGCTGGCCGGTCGAACGCGTGCGGGTGATCCCGCACCGCGGCCGGCGCCTGGACGAGGCCGCCTTCCGCTGCGTGGCCAGCACCGTGCTGGAGCGACGCCAGCTGAGCTTCGAGTACCGCGCCCGTTCCACCGACGAGCGCACCCGCCGCGTGGTCTCGCCCCAGCGCATCACCCACTACCGCGACAACTGGTACCTGGACGCCTGGGACCACGGCCGCGAAGCGCTGCGCAGCTTCGCGGTGGACCGCATCAGCAACGCCCGCGCGCTGGACGAGGCGGCGGTGGAAATGGGCAAGGACGAGCTGAGCCAGCACCTGGCCTCCAGCTACGGCATTTTCTCCGGCGAGCCCAAGGGCTGGGCGACGATCGTGTTCAGCCCCAAGGCCGCGCGCTGGGTCGCCGACGAGCAGTGGCATGCGCGTCAGGAGGGCCGTTTCCTGCCCGACGGCCGCTACGAGTTGAAGGTGCCCTACAGCGCCTCGCGCGAGCTGCTGATGGACGTGCTGCACTACGGCTCGGATGCCGAGATCGTCGCCCCGCCGGTGCTGCGCGAACAGGCCAAGGCCCTGCTCGAACTGGCCCTGTCCAATTACGAGCGCGTGCCGGACAAGCACTGAGCGTTGCGGGGGCAATGTGGGAGCCGCCATGGCGGCGATGAGGCTCTCCCAGTAAAGCCCCATCGCCACTAGGGCGGCGCCCACGGCCGCTCGTCCGGTACCATGGGGGCGTTCCCGCATGATCGGTGCGGTGGCCGCGCGGTTGGCGGCTGCCGGGTCCGAGTGCGCACCCTCCCCCTGACGATCCCGCACCGCCCGTGTCCACCACCGAGCCCGCACCGCTGCGCTTCATCCATGTCGTGGCCGCCGCCATCACCGATGCGCGCGGCCGCCTGCTGCTGGCCCGGCGCGGCGACGGGCGCGATCTGGCCGGGCTGTGGGAGTTCCCCGGCGGCAAGCGCGAGCCGGGCGAGTCCACCGAGGAAACGCTGGTGCGCGAGCTGCAGGAAGAGCTGGGCATCACCGTGCAGGTCGGCGCGCCGATCATGCGCGTGCCGCACCTGTATCCGGACAAGCGCCTGTTGCTGGATGTGCGCCGGGTGACCACGTGGAAGGGCGTGCCGCGCGGCGTCGAGGGCCAGGCCCTGGCCTGGGTGGCGCAGGACAAGCTGCAGCGCTATCCGATGCCGGCCGCCGACAAGCCGGTGGTGGCGGTGCTGCAGCAGCCGGACCGCTATCTGGTCACGCCCGAGCCCGGCGCCGACGCCGACGCCTGGCTGGCCGGCCTGGAGGCCGCGCTGGCCGGCGGCATCCGCCGCGTGCGGCTGCGCGCGCGCAGTCTGGAGGCCGATGCGGGTTGGCCGACCCTGGCCGCCGCCGCCGTGGCCAGGTGCCGCGCCGCCGGCGCCGAGGTGCTGCTGGAGGGCGCGGCCAAGCTGGCGCGCGATCTGGGTGTGGGCCTGCACCTGCGCACCGAACAGCTGATGCGCATCGACGCGCGCCCGGTGGCCGCGAGCGTGCGCCTGGCCGCCTCGTGCCGGACGGCCGAGCATCTGCGGCGCGCCGAGGCGCTGGGCTGCGACTTCGTCACCCTGGGCCCCATACGCGCCACCGACATGACGCCCGCGCTGGACTGGGACGCCTTCGCCTCCCTGCGCGAGCTGGTCTCGCTGCCGATCTACGCCACCGGCGGGCTCGGCGTGGACGACATGACGCAGGCGCACCAGCACGGCGCGCAGGGCATCGCCGCCCTGCGCGGGCTGTGGCCCTCGGGCTGAATTCCTTGTGCGGCGCTCAGGCGCCGGCGAGCAGGCGGTAGCGCGCGTCCAGTTCGGCCACGGCCCGGTCGATGTCCTCCAGGCTGCCGTCGTTGCGCACGATGTCGTCGGCGATGGCCAGGCGCTGGGCGTCGCTGGCCTGGGCATCGATCATGCGCTGCGCCAGCGCCTGATCGATGCCGTCGCGCGACAGCAGCCGCGCCATGCGCACCGCCAGCGGCGCGGTGACCACGCAGATGCGTTGCAGCCACGGGTAGCGCTCGCGGCCGCCGCCTTCGGCCAGCAGCGGGATCATCGCCACCGCATAGGGACTGGCGGCGGCGCGGCACCGCGCCTCCAGCGCCGCGCGCACGGCCGGATGGACGATGGCTTCCAGCGCCTGGCGCGCGCCGTCGTCCTCGAACACGCGCCGGCGCATCGCCGCGCGGTCCAGCCCGGCCTGCGCGTCGAGCACCTCCGCGCCGAACTGCGCCACGATGGCGGCCAGCGCCGGCGTGCCGGGTTCGACCACCTCGCGCGCGATGCGGTCGGCGTCGGCCACCACGATGCCGCGCGCGGTGAAGGCGCGTTCGAGCGCGCTCTTGCCCGAGGCGATGCCGCCGGTGAGGCCGATGCAGGTCTGGCTCATGGCGGCAAAGGCTACAGCCAGCGCCGCACGCGCGCGCAGTAGCGCTCGTAGGCGCCGCCGAACTCGGCGCGCAGGCGCGCTTCCTCGAACGGGATCACCACCCGCTGCAGCGCCAGCCACGGCAGCGGCAGCAGGACCAGTGCCCAGGGCACGACCAGATAGCCAGCCAGGCCGACATAGCTGCCCAGCAGGCTGACGTACATCGGGTTGCGGGTGAGGCGGTAGGGTCCGCGCTCCACCAGGGACGAGGGCTGGCTGCCGGGCAGGAGGGTGGTGCGGCGCGTGGCGAACAGCGCGAAGCACCACAGCGACAGGCCCAGCGCGGCCAGGGCCAGCAGCGAGCCCGCCCACTGCATCGCGAGCAATGCGCCATCCTGCGGCAGCGGCAGGGCCAACACGCGCTGGGCCAGCGCGGCGACACCGAAGGCGAGCAGGAAGTGCACCGGCGAGGTCAGGCGGACCAGCAGCGGCGTGTTCGAGGGGCGCGCAGCGCCTTCCAGGGTGTGTTCTTCCAGCACGCCGCGTGATCGTCCTTGTGTCCGGGGCGACATCTTAGCCCGCGGCCTGCGGGAAAGCGCCCGTAGACTGGCCGCCCCACCTGCCAGGGTTTGCCGATGTCCATCGCCCGTCTTCGTACGCTCTTCCGCATTGGCCTGCTGGCGCTGGTACTGCCGGCCAGCCTCGCGCTGGCCGCGCCGAAGGACGCGGGATTCGAGCTGGTGGCGCTTGGGGTCGAGGGCGGGCTGGACGAGGGCAACCTGTCGTCCTATCTGATCCGCGCCAAGGGCGACACGCGCTATCTGGCGCTGGATGCCGGCACCGTGCTGCCGGGCATCGCCCGCGCGCTGCGGCAGGGTGCGTTCGCCGATGCGTTGCCGGCCGCCGGGCTCACGCCGCAGGGGAATGTCCTGCGCAACCTGATCGCCGGCACCTTCGTCAGCCATGCGCATCTGGACCATGTCGGCGGGCTGCTGGTCGCGGCCACCGACGACGCCGGCCACAAGCCGATCTACGGGCTGGCGCCGACGCTGGAGACGCTGAGCGCCGACTACTTCAACTGGCAGGCCTGGCCCAACTTCGCCGACCGCGGGCCGGCGCCGGCGCTGGGCCGCTACGCACTGACCGAGGCCGTGCCGGGGCAGTGGTTCGATGTGCCCGGCACCGCGCTGTCGGCCTGCGCCTATCCGCTCTGGCACGACCGCCTGACCTCGACTATGCTGCTGGTGCGCAGCGGCGATGCCTACTTCGCCTACTTCGGCGATACCGGGCCCGATGCGCTGTCCGGCGGCCAGCATCGGCTGGCGGACATCTGGCAGGTGCTGGCGCCGCTGGTGCGCCGGCACGCGCTCAAGGGGATGCTGATCGAGGCCTCGTTCCCGGACGACGTGCCCGATGCGCAGCTATTCGGCCATCTCACCCCGGCCTGGCTGCTGCGCGAGCTGGACGCGCTGGCCGCCGCGGCCGGGGGCTCCGCGCCGCTGAAGGGACTGCCGGTGCTGGTGGGACACATCAAGCCGAGCCTGGTGCGGGGGCGCGATCCGCGCGCGCTGGTGCGGGCCGAGCTGGAGGCGGGCAACCGCCAGGGCGTCGCGTTCGTGTTGCCGGACCAGGGGCAGACGCTGCCGCTGCCCTGAGGGGGCGGGAGGCTGGCGCTCAGGGTTCGCCCGCAGCCCCAAGCCTGAAAGCCAACCCCTCCCCAGCCCTTCCCTTCGCCGCGCGAAGGGAGGGGGCGGATCCTGCGGCATGGAAGCAGCCGGGGAAGCCGCGAAGAACTCCCTCCCGTCATTCCCGCGAACGCGGGATCCAGGGACTTTCGCCGGATGCGAGAGAGGCGCCGACCTTCGGCCCTCGCGGCAGGGGCGACCCCACCCGCCGCTCCAGATAAGGCGGAAATATCGCCCATCGGTCACACACCGTGACGTTCGATGGCTTGCAAATCTGTAAGTTCCGTGTGAAAAGATCGTGTTGCTCTGCAGCATCGGCTGGCCGGCCGCGCGCCGGGTCCAGCGCGGGAATACCGCCCGTGCCGTGATCCGCGCCGTGCAGCGTCCGCGTCGCGATGCCGCCCAAGCCGCACACCCTCCGCCACCGGACCGCTCATGCCCCGATTGCAGCCCGCCGCCATTGCCTCGTCGCCCGCTCCCGCACGGGGCGCCCGCCGATGAGGGGCCGCGGCTTCGATCTGGCCGGCAACGGCAGCACGGTGCGCACCGAACTGCTGGCCGGGGCCACGACCTTCCTGACGATGGCCTACATCGTCTTCGTCAACCCGGACATCCTCGGCGCGGCGGGCATGGACAAGGGCGCGGTGTTCGTCGCCACCTGCCTGGCCGCGGCGCTGGGATCGGCGCTGATGGGGCTGCTGGCCAACTGGCCGATCGGCCTGGCGCCCGGCATGGGACTCAACGCGTTCTTCGCCTTCACCGTGGTCGGCACGATGGGCTACCCCTGGCCGCAGGCGCTGGGGCTGGTGTTCCTGTCCGGCTGCCTGTTCGTGCTGCTGACCCTGACCGGCGCGCGGCGCTGGCTGGTCGATGGCATCCCGCTGTCGCTGCGCAGCGGCATCGCCGCAGGCATCGGCCTGTTCCTGGCCTTCATCGGCCTGCAGGGCGCGGGCCTGGTGGTGGACAGCCCTGCCACGCTGGTGACCCTGGGCGACCTGCACCAGGCCGAGCCGCTGCTGGCGCTGGCCGGGCTGATGCTGATCGGCATCCTGGACGCGCTGCGGGTGCGCGGGGCGATCCTGATCGGCATCCTGGTGGTGACCGCCGCCGGCCTGGCCCTGGGCAAGGTGCATTACGCCGGGCTGATGGCGTGGCCGCCGAGCCTGGCGCCGACCTTCCTGAAACTGGACATCGCCGGCGCGCTGAGCCAGCACGGCGGCGTGGCCGCGCTGCTGCACGTGCTGCTGGTGTTCCTGCTGGTGGAGATGTTCGACGCCACCGGCACGCTGGCCGGCGTGGCCCAGCGCGCCGGGCTGCTGGATCGCCCGGACCAGCGCAGGCGCTTCGACCGCGCGCTGGTGGCCGACAGCACCGCGATCCTGGCCGGCTCGCTGCTGGGCACCTCCAGCACCACCGCCTACGTGGAAAGCGCCGCCGGCGTGCAGGCCGGCGGCCGCACCGGGTTGACCGCGCTGACGGTGGCGGCGCTGTTCCTGCTGGCGCTGCTGTTCTCGCCGCTGGCCGCGATGGTGCCGGCCTATGCGACCGCGCCGGCGCTGATCTACGTGGCCGGGCTGATGCTGCGCGAGCTGGTCCACCTGGACTGGAGCGATGTCACCGAGGCCATGCCGGCCAGCCTGGCGGCGCTGGGCATGCCCTTCACCTATTCCATCGCCAACGGCCTGGCGCTGGGCTTCGTCAGCTATGCACTGCTCAAGCTCGGCACCGGGCGCTGGCGCGGCGTGCACGTGGCGACCTGGGTGGTCGCGGCGCTGTTCGTGCTGCGTTACGCGCTGTAGCGCGACGCGGGCGGTGGGGATTTCGCAAGACGTTTTGGCAAGGGGAGTCGTGCACGTGGTGGGAAGTCGAACAATCTGGGGCGTGATCGCCTGTGTGGCGCTGGTCGGCCAGGCCTGGGCGGCCGATGGCGGCGGCGCGGCCGCTGCGCGCGAGGCGAAGGTGGCCGCGCTGATGCAGCGCGTGGCGGGCAACGGCCCGCAGCTGCGCGCCTTCCTGCAGGCCATGCCCAAGGGCGCGGACCTGCACAACCATGTGGGTGGCAGCAACTACGCCGAGGATTTCCTGCGCTGGGCCGACGAGGACCAGGGCTGCATCGCCCGCGATACCCATCAGCTGCTGCCGCCGCCGTGCGGCGAGGGCGCGGTGCCGGCACGCGGCCTGGCCGCGCGCGATGCGGCGTTCTTCTCCGCCACGGTCGATGCGCTGTCGATGCGCAACTTCGTGCAGGGCAACGCGGCGGCCTCGGGACACGACCAGTTCTTCAGCACCTTCGGCCGCTTCGGCAGTTCGCAGGCGCGGCGCCCCGACGCGATCGCCGCGACGCTGGAGCAGGCCGCCCGCGACCGCGTGAGCTACGTCGAACTGATCGCCAATCCCGCGCAGTCGGCCGAGCTCGGCAAGCGCGCCGGCGCGCTGGAATGGAACACCGACGACCTGGCCGCAAACCTGGCGCCGCTGCAGGCGCAGCTGCCGGCCCTGGTCGAGGCGGCCAGGGCCGACACCGCCGCGCTCGATGCGCGCGTGGCCCAGCTGCTGCGCTGCGGGCAGGCCGATGCCAGCATCGGCTGCGGCGTGCGCTATCGCTACGTGCCGTACGCGCTGCGCACGCTGCCGGCGCCGGTGGTGTTCGGACAGATGCTGATGGGCTATGCGGTGGTGCAGGCCGATCCGCAGCGCTACGCCGGGGTCAACATCGTCGCGCCGGAGGACAACCCGGTCGCGCTGCGCGACTACCGCCTGCACATGGCGATGTTCAAGCTGCTGTCCGCGCGCTACCCGCAAGTGCCGCTGACCCTGCACGCGGGCGAACTCAGCCTGGGCCTGGTGCCGCCGGCGGACCTGCGCTTCCACATCCGCGATGCGGTGGCCGCCGGTGCCAGGCGCATCGGCCACGGCGTGGACATCGGCTACGAGGACGATGCCGCCGGACTGCTGCGGCAGATGAAGGCCCAGCACGTGGCGGTGGAGATCAACCTGACCAGCAACGACGTGATCCTCGGGGTCAAGGGCAGCGACCATCCGCTGCCGATGTACCTGGCCGCGGGCGTGCCGGTGGTGCTGTCCACGGACGACGAGGGCGTCTCGCGCAGCGACATGACCCACGAATACCAGCGCGCCGTGGCCGAGCAGGGCCTGGATTACGCCACGCTCAAGCAGGTTGCGCGCAACGGGCTGACCTATTCCTTCGCGCCGGGCCAGAGCCTGTGGGATGCGGATGGCCGCACGCCTGCGGCCGCTTGCGCCGCCTCGCTGGCGTCCGGCAGCGAGGCGGCGCGCTGCAAGGCGCTGCTCGAGGGCAGCGAGAAGGCGCGTCTGCAGTGGCAGCTGGAGCGCGACTTCGTCGCCTTCGAAACCCAGCAGCTGGCCGAGGCGCGCCGATGAGCCGCCTCGCACGCGTGTTGGCGCGCGGCGCGCTGCTGCTGTCGCTGGCCGCGAGTGCGTCGGCGTGGGCGGGACAGAAGCGGCTGGTGATCCTCGACGACGACCTGGACGGCTTCGCCCCGGCGCAGGTGATGGCGCTGCAGGCGCCCGACGTGGAGGTGCTGGGCATCACCACGGTCAGCGGCAACGCCTGGGCCACCCAGGCCACCGCGCATGCGCGGCGCATGCTGGAGATCACCGGCCATCCCGAGGTGCCGGCGGTGCAGGGCGCGATCGATCCGCTGGTCAACACCGAAGCGCAGACCGAGCGCTGGGAAGCGCTGTACGGCAGGCTGGTGTGGAAGGGCGTGTGGATGAAGCACTGGGTCGAGGACAACTTCCAGGCCGATCCGGATTACCACGGCCCCGAGGTGGTGCGCGATCTGAAGCTCGGCAATCCCAGCGTGGTCAAGGCCAGCGATGAACCGGCGGCGCTGTTCCTGCTGCGCATGGTGCGCGCGCATCCGG
Source organism: Pseudoxanthomonas sp. X-1 (assembly GCF_020042665.1). Taxonomy (NCBI): domain Bacteria; kingdom Pseudomonadati; phylum Pseudomonadota; class Gammaproteobacteria; order Lysobacterales; family Lysobacteraceae; genus Pseudoxanthomonas; species Pseudoxanthomonas sp. X-1. The sequence continues at coordinate 3,556,182 of NZ_CP083376.1, read as the reverse complement.
GGCAGGTGACCATCCTCGCCACCGGGCCGCTGACCAACCTGGCGCTGGCCCAGCGCCTGGACCCGCAGTTCGCCAGCCTGGCCAAGGAACTGGTCTACATGGGCGGCAGCCTGGAGCCCAGGCAGACCCGCGACAGCGAGGCGGCGCGGCAGTTCGCGCGCGAGTTCGTCAACACGCCGCGGCGCGAGTTCAACATCCGCTTCGATCCCGAGGCCGCCAGCATCGTCATGCGCGCGCCGTGGAAGAAGATCGTGATGGTGCCGGTCGACCCGTCCACCGCCACCGAGGTCACCCCGGACCTCCTGGGGCGCATGCGCGCGGCCGACACGCCGATCGCCCGCGCGCTGGCCTCGCGCCAGACCGGCTTCCCGCTGTGGGACGAACTGGCCGTGGCGGTGTGGCTGGACCCCTCGCTGATCACCGCATCCGACGAACTGATGGTCGATACCAACCTCGACCGTGGCGCCGGCTATGGCGACATCCTGTCCTGGAGCCCGCCGTACGCGCCGGGCCTGGGCGAACAGCGCCAGACCGTCGTGCGCAGCATTGATGTGCCGCGGTTCGAGGCGCTGATGACGCGCCTGCTCACCCGGCCCCAGCCGCGCGCGGTCGGCACGGCCGTGCCCTGATTTCCGGAGTTGCAAGCGGTCGGGCCACGGACGCGGCCCGGACGCCAGCCGGCGCGTGCGTGCGCCGGCGCGGCGATGTCCTGGCTCGAACCCTCACCCACACAGGCAATCCCCACATGAACAAAGCGCTCCTTTCCCTTGCCGTCACGGCCGCGTTGTACGCGACCGCCGGCGCCGCCTTCGCCCAGGACGCCACCGGCACCGACGCAGGGCAGCGCAGCAGCGTCACCACCACCTCCAATACCACCAATTCCAACGCCACCCAGCGCGCGCGCCAGCTCGACGCGGTCAAGGTCACCGGCACCTCGCTGTCGCTGGGCGGCGGCAACATGCAGGTCCAGGACGCGCCCAAGGCCGTGTCCACCATCGGCCGCGAGGCCATCCTCAAGGCCGCGCCCGGCGCCAACTTCACCCAGATGCTGTCCAGCATCCCGGGCGCGACCTCGGCCACCAACGACGTGACCGGCCTCAACGATGGCCAGTTCTCCGTGCGCGGCTATCCGCCCGATGAGGTGGGCGTGACCGTCAACGGCGTGCCGATCAACGACTCGGGCAACTACAAGATGTACGCCACCGAGTACGGCGATACCGAGAACATGGGCGACATCACCGTCGAGCAGGGCTATCCCAGCGTGACCTCGCCGGTGATCGGCGCGGCCGGCGGCAACATCGCCTGGGTGACCGTCGACCCGACGGCGCAAGCCGGCCTGGATTTCAGCCAGAGCGCGGGCAGCAACGGCTACCACCGCACCTTCCTGCGCTACAACACCGGCGACACCGGCCCGCTGCGCTCGTGGATCTCCTACTCCAACAACGAGACCAGCCTATGGCGCGGCACCGGCAAGTCGCTGGTGACCAAGGTCGACGCCAAGTCGGTGTGGACCATCGACGAGGACAACTCGATCACCGGCTCGCTGCAGTACAACCGCGAGTTCAAGAACAACTACCGCAACGTCACCAAGGCCCAGGCCCACCAGAACTACCACTTCGGCTACGACGGCAACTACAACCCGGCCGCGCCCGGCGCCTACGCCTGGATGCAGACCAACCCGTTCCGCAGCTGGATCGCCAGCCTGGACGGCGAGTTCACCCTGACCGACTCGCTGCACCTGTCGGTGGTGCCGTACATGGTCTACGGCTACGGCGGTGGCGGCAGCGGGACCACCCAGAACGAATCGGCCTACGGCGGCATCGACGCCAACAAGGACGGCGACACGCGCGATACCAATGTGCCGGTCTATCAGATGTTCACCTCCGACACCTACCGCCCCGGTATCCACGTCAAGTTCAAGCAGGACTTCGGCCTCAACGACAGCCTGGAGTTCGGCGCGCTCTACGAGCGTCCGCGCAACCAGCAGAGCCGCAACCTGATGCCCACCAGCATCGACGGCGACCCGTCCAACCTGTGGGGCCAGGACAACGAGGACATGCTGACCTATCCCAACGGCAGCGCCCTGCAGACCTACCGTTCCTACTCGATCACCGACACCAAGCGCCTGTTCGCGACCAACACCTGGACGCCCAACGACCAGTGGACCGTGACGCTGGGCGGCGCCTACACCTGGGTCAACCGCAAGGGCTGGTACACCAATCTGCCGGACTCGGGCATCGCGACCACCGGTACCAGCCTGGGCGAGGTGACCGGCGAGGGCGAGGCCAAGTACAACAAGTTCACCCCGACCGGCGGCGTCAAGTTCCAGCTCGACGAGCGCAACCAGTTCTACTTCGGCATCGGCCAGGCCTATCGCGCCCCGATCAACACCGCCGCGCTGAACTACTTCTACAGCAAGGCCGCGGCCGCGGCGCTGGCCCAGCCCAGCGGCACGATCAAGCCCAAGCCCGAGTCCTCCTGGACGGCCGACCTGGGCTGGCGCTTCTACGGCGACCAGGTCAGCGCGATGGTCGACATCTACAGCAGCAAGTTCAAGGACAAGCAGGTCAGCGGCACCGACCCGGTCAGCAAGGCCTCGGTCTACACCACGCTGGACAAGGTCGACGTGACCGGCATCAATGGCGAGGTCAGCTACAAGTTCGACGACAACTGGTCCGCCTACGCCTCCTACGCCTACAACAAGTCGGAGATGAAGAGCGACCTGACCGTGGCCGGCGTCACCTACGACACCGACGGCAAGACCATGATCAACGCGCCCAAGAACGTGGGCTACGTCGCGGTGAACTACGACCAGGGGCCGTTCTGGGCCAGCGCCAACGCCAATGTCCTGGGCGGCATCTACGCCGACTGGGAAAACCGCGCCCATGCCGGCGGCTACACCACGATCAACCTCAATGGCGGATGGAACTTCGCCGATGCGGGCTGGCTGAAGAAGCCCTACATCAAGGTCAACCTGTGGAACGTGGCCAACCGCAAGGCCTTCACCTGGGCCTCCAGCGTGACGACCTACCGCTCGGTCGGCACCGATACCTACCAGCTGCTGCAGGACCGCACCTTCATGGTGACGGTGGGCGGTTCGTTCGACCTGTAACACCGCCGGATCGCGCGGCCGCGGACGAGGGTCCGCGCTGCGCGCGCCATCGTCCGCGGGGCCTGGCCCCGCGGACCTCGCGTCTGTCGCCCCGCGTGCGGGGCGGTAGGCTTGGCGCGGGGCCATCCCACGCGCCCGACATCTGCTGATTGCCCCACGCGGTGGCCGCGCATGAGGCTGTCGCGTCCACTTTTGACGTTCGGAGCCGCTTGTGCGGTCCGGGCGTCCTTCCCGTCATCCCTCACACCGGAGCCCGCATGTTCCGTTCCCTGAGCAAGTTCCTGCTGCCGGCGCTGCTTTGCCTGTGCGCCACGCCGGCGTTCGCGCAGAAGCCGCTGGCGCCCAAGGTGCTGGTGATCACCATGTTCGCGCCGGAGGCAGCGCCCTGGCGCGAGGCCGAGCGCTTCCAGACGCAGGTGCCCGTGCCGGGCCTGTCGCCCAGGTATCCGACCGTGGACTGCACGCCCGCCGGGCTGTGCCTGATGACCACCGACATGGGCCTGGCCAATGCGGCCAGTTCGGTCGCCGCGCTGGTGGCCTCGCCGCGCTTCGACCTGCGCCGCACCTATGTCCTGATCGCCGGCATCGGCGGCGTCGCGCCGGAGCAGGGCACGCTGGGCTCGGCGCACTGGGCCCGCTTGGCCATCGATGGCGGGCTGATGCGCGCGGTCGACCCGCGCCAGCAGCCGGCCGGCTGGTCGTCCAACCTGCTGATGCTCGGCGCCAACGCGCCCGGGCAGCAGGTCGAGCACCGCACCGGGACCGAGGTGTTCCAGCTCGACGAGACCCTGCTGCGGAAGGCCTACGCCCTGAGCGCCGGCGTGGCGCTGGAAGACAGCGACGCGGCCGCGGCCTATCGCCTGCAGTATCCGCAGCCGGCCGCGCGCGCCGCGCCGGCGGTGAGCATCTGCGACAGCCTGACCAGCGACACCTACTGGCACGGCAGCCTCATCGCCGCGGCGATGGAGGCTTACGTGCAGCTGACCACCGGCGGGCGCGGTCGCTACTGCATCACCCAGATGGAGGACAATGCCACCCTGACCGCGCTCAAGCGGGGAGCCGAGGCGGGCAGGCTGCAGTTCGACCGCATCGCCCTGCTGCGCACGGCCTCCAATTTCGACCGCGAGGCGCCAGGACAGGACGTGGGCGTCTCGCTGTCGGCCAAGTCCGGTGGCTTCCTGCCATCGACCCACAACGCCTACCGAGTCGGGCATGCGTTGACCGAGGCCATCCTGACGCACTGGGAGGCGTGGTCGCACGGCGTGCCGAAGGAGTGACACCATGCCTGCCAACCTCGCATCCCCCCGTCCCCTGCGCGCCCTGTCGCTGACCGTGCTGGCCCTGCTGATGGCCGCGCCCGCGCTGGCGCAGAGCCGCCGCCAGGGCGCCGAGGTGCCGCAGATGCGGCTGAGCCAGCGCCCGCTGATCGTGGCCCATCGCGGCCGCGCTAGCGCCGACGGCGCCGAGAACAGCCTGGTGCAGATGCAGCAGGTGGCCAACCACCAGATCGGCGTGGAGATGGACCTGGCCGCCAGCCAGGACGGCGTGCTCTACCTGCTGCACGACGACACCCTGGACCGCACCACCACCGGCACCGGCCCGATCAAGGCGCAGACCAGCCAGGCGCTGGACGCGGTCAGGCTCAAGGACGGTCACGGCAAGCCGACCGACGAGGCGCTGCCGCGCCTGACCAAGGTCCTGGACTGGGCCGCCGGTGTGCCCGACGTGATCCTGATGATCGACCTGAAGAACACCCGGGTCGCCACGCTCGCGCCGCTGCTGCGCGAGCGCAAGCTGCAGAACCGCGTGATCCTGCTGACCTTCGAGCGCGGCGCGGCCGCCGAGGCGCTGGCCAACGCCGACGGCGCCCTGGTGGCGGTGCTGATCAAGACCCAGTCCGACGCGAACTACTACAAGCGCATCGCCGCTGGCCGGCCGCTGGCGATGTACGTGCCGCAGGATTCGAAGAACAAGGTCTTCGGCTACGCCAAGACCGCCGGCGCGGTGCTGGTGACCGACGTGATCGACGGCGAGGCCGAGGACAACGCGGCCTTGAACGCCAAGGTCGCCAAGCAGGGCTGCAAGGCCTACGTCGACTACATCGATGCCCACTACGCCGACGTGCTGGTGACCAACCATCCCAAGTGCGCGGCGCAGACGCTCAAGGCCTACGTGCCGACCACGGACAACGGGCCGCATTGAGCGGCCCGTTCGTGCATTCCTGACGCTGAGCGCCGGGCTCAGGGCAGCCCGGCCAGCCAGTCGTCGTCGCTGCCTTCGTTGATGTCGGCGAACAGCGGCGTGGAGAAGTAGCGCTCGCCGGTGTCCGGCAGCATCGCCAGGATCACCGAGCCCGGCACGGCCTTCTCGGCCACTTCCAGCGCGGTGGCCAGGGTGGCGCCGGCGGAGATGCCGACGAAGATGCCTTCCTCGGCCGCCAGCCGGCGCGAGGTCTCGATCGCGCGCTCGTCGGTGACGGTGTACAGCTCGTCGTAGACCTCGCGGTTGAGCACTTCCGGCACGAAGTCCGGGGTCCAGCCCTGGATCTTGTGCGGCTTCCACTCATCGCCCTTCAGCAGCGCCGCGCCGGCCGGCTCGGTGGCGATGATCCTGGTGTCCGGGCGCGCGACCTTGAGCACTTCGCCCACGCCAGTCAGGGTGCCGCCGGTGCCCCAGCCGGTGACGAAGAAGTCCAGGCGCTGGCCGGCGAAGTCGCGCAGGATCTCGGGCCCGGTGGTGTTGCGGTGATAGGCCGGGTTGGCCGGATTGGCGAACTGGCTGGCCAGGAACCAGCCGTGCTGCTCGGCCAGTTCCCTGGCCTTGCGCACCATGCCGCTGCCGCGCTCGGCGGCCGGGGTGAGGATGACCTTGGCGCCGTAGGCGCGCATCAGCTTGCGGCGCTCGATGGAGAAGGTCTCCACCATCGTGGCCACGAACTTGTAGCCGCGCGCCGCGCAGACCATCGCCAGCGCCACGCCGGTGTTGCCCGAGGTGGCCTCGACCACGGTGTCGCCGGGCTTGATCAGGCCGCGGGCCTCGGCGTCGAGGATGATCGCCAAGGCCAGGCGGTCCTTGACCGAGCCGCCGGGATTGAACGACTCGACCTTCGCATACACGGTGGCGTGCGCCGGCGCGAGGCGATGGAGCTTGACCACCGGGGTGCGGCCGATGGTATCCAGGATGTTGTCGTAGATGGCCATGCGAAGAGGTCTCTTTCGTTGCGAAGCGTGGGATCAGGCGGCGCGCGACAGCGTGGGCGCGTCGGTGTTGTCGGAATGTGGTGCGGGCGCCGGCAGTGGCGCATCGCCGTGCCAGTGCAGCGTGTGCGCCAGCGCGGCGACCTCGCCCAGGATCAGCAAAGCCGGCGAGCGCACCTGGTGGTGGCGCGCGGTCTCGGGCAGGTCGGCCAGGGTGCCGGTGATCACGCGCTGCGTGCGGCGCGAGCCGTTCTCGACCAGCGCGAACGGCGTGGCGGCGGCGCGCCCGTGGGCGATGAGGCGCTCGCGGAAGGCTTCCAGCCCGGCCACGCCCATGTAGACCGCCAGGGTCTGGCGTTCCTGCGCCAGCGCCTGCCAGTCCAGCGTATCCAGGGAGTCGCGGCAGTGCGCGGTCACCAGGCGCAGGCCTTGCGCATGGTCGCGGTGGGTCAGCGGGATGCCCGAATACGCCGCGCAGGCCAGCGCGGCGGTGATGCCCGGCACCACCTCGAAGGCGATGCCGTGGGCCTTGAGGAATTCCAGCTCCTCGCCGCCGCGGCCGAACACGAACGGATCGCCGCCCTTGAGCCGCACCACGCGCCGTCCGGCGCGGGCGTGCTCGAGCATCAGCGCGTGGATCTGGTCCTGGTGCGTGCTGTGGCCCTGGGCGGACTTGCCGACCTCGATGCGGGTGGCGTCGCGACGCGCCATCGCCAGCACCTCGGCGCTGACCAGGCGGTCGTGCAGGATCACGTCGGCCTCGTTCATCGCGCGCAGCGCGTTGAGCGTGAGCAGGCCGGCATCGCCCGGGCCGGCGCCGACCAGCGTGACGGTGCCGGCGGGGGCCTGGGCGGCGCTGGACAGCACGCGCTGCAGCTCGGTCTCGGCGGCCGCGTCCTGGCGCTGGCGCAGCAGGCGCGGGACGGCGCCGGCGAGCAGCTGCTCGAAGAAGCGGCGGCGCGCGCCCATCTCGGGGAAGCGGGCGCGGATGCGGGCGCGCTGCCGGCCGAGCAGGGCAACCAGCGACCCCCAGGAGTCGTCCAGCAGCGTCTCCAGCTGCCGGCGGATGTGGCGCGCCACCATCGGCGCATGGCCGCCGCTGGAAATGGCGATCTGCAGGGCGCCGCGCTCGACCAGGGCCGGCACCTGGAAGCTGGACAGCTCGGCGTCGTCGACCACGTTGGCGAGCAAGCGGCGCGATGCGGCTTCGGCGGCGACGGCCCGGTTGACCTCGCCCTCGTCGGTGGCCGCGATCACCAGCCACATCCCGTCCAGCCAGTCCGGCCTGAAGCTGCCTGGCTGCCAGGCGATGCGCGCCTGCTCGGCCCATTGCGCCAGGCGCGGGGTCAGCGTCGGTGCGCCCACGTGGGGGAGGGCGCCGGCATGGAGCAGGGCCTCGACCTTGCGCTCGGCCACCGCACCGCCGCCGACCACGCGGACGGCGCGGCCACGCAGGTCGGCGAACAGGGGAAACAGCGCAGCGCTCACGGGCGGGTCCGGGTCGAGAGGAGCACGACGCTACGCGCCGCTTATGACCATCGGAAATGACTTGCCGCTGCGTTCAGATAACCCTACGTTATAAGCGCTGCCGGCCGGAACACGTACATTCATCTCCCCACGCGCCGTACCTTGCCAGCGATCTTCCGCAGATGACCCTGACCCAGCTCCGCTATCTGGTCGCCATCGCCGACGCCGACTTCAACATCACCCTGGCGGCCGCGCGCGTGCACGCCACCCAGCCGGGCCTGTCCAAGCAGCTCAAGCAGCTGGAGGACGAGCTGGGCTTCCTGCTGTTCGTGCGCAAGGGCCGCAGTCTTGAATCGGTGACGCCGGCCGGCGTGGAAGTCATCCAGCGCGCGCGCGCCGTGCTGTCCGAGGCCAACAACATCCGCACCTACGCGGCCAACCAGCGTCGCGAGAGCCAGGGCCAGCTGGTGCTGGCCACCACCCACACCCAGTCGCGCTTCGTGCTGCCGCACGCGGTGGCGCAGATCAAGCGCGCCTATCCGCAGGTCAGCGTGCACCTGCAGCAGGCCGCCGAGGCCGACGCGCTGGACCTGCTGGGCCAGGGCGATGCCGACATGGCAGTGATCAGCACCTCCGGCGATACGCCGGCGGCCGGCCTGGCGGTGCCGCTGTACCGCTGGCGCCGCCTGGTGGTGGTGCCGCGCGGGCACGCGCTGGACCGCAAGGGCGCCGCGCCCGATCTGGCCGCGCTCTCCGGCCAGCCGCTGATCAGCTACGAATCCTCCACCCGGCCCGGCTCGTCGCTGCAGCGCGCCTTCGTGCAGGCCGGCCTGGAGCCCAACATCGCGCTCACCGCGCTGGATGCGGACCTGATCAAGACCTACGTGCGTACCGGCATGGGCGTGGGCCTGCTGGCCGAGATGGCGGTCAACGCCGGCGACGCCGACCTGCGCGCCTGGCCGGCGCCGCCGGAGATCAGCGAGTGCATCGCCTGGGCGGTGCTCCCGCGCGAGCGGGTGCTGCGCGACTACGCCCTGGATCTGGTGCATGTGCTGGCGCCGCAGATCGACAAGCGCGACCTGCGGCAGGTGATGGACGGCAACCGCGAGGCGGATTGGCCGGTGCCGCCGACGTGGGAAGCGTTGACCCAGACCATCACCAGCTGAGGGGCCGCGCGGGCGCGCGCTACCTCCAGGTCGTCATTCCCGCGAAAGCGGGACTCCAGGGACTTCACTCTTCGCCCGTGCTGTCGCGCTCGGGTCCCCGCAAGGCACGGCGAGGGGCCAGGCGCGCGCGATGGCACGCAAGGTGGCGTGGCGTTGGCGGATTTCCTTTCGGGCGGGGGCAGGTCGCCAGAGCGTGTTCTTCCTCGGCGTGGCGATGCACGGACGGTCAGGGAGCGCGCATCTCCAGCCCTTCCGACGGACCGTTCACGGCGCCGTATCGGGCCGGCTCCCGGGCGGCGCCGCACCCGCGTTGTCCATGTCCGAGAAGATCCGCCACGGTCCACCGGCCGCCCGGCGCAGGGTCAGCGTGAACTTGCCCGTGTCGCCAGGCGCATCGCCATAGCCGTAGGCGCCGATGATGTAGCCGGTCGTTCCCTCCGCGGCGAAGGCGAGCGCGCGCAGGCGCAGCGGACTGCCGCCTTGCCCGGCATAGGCCGCCTCGATGTCGCGCCAGCCCCGAGCGGGCGGGCGGTTGCTCTGCAGAACGAATCCGTCCTCGGTGAACAGTCTGGCGAGCGCCGCGGCATCGCCCGCGCGCCATGCGCGCTCGTAGTCGCGAAGCACGCGATCCAGCTCCGGTGGCAGCGCGACATCCGGAAGCGCTCGCGGAGTTGCCGACGCGGTGAGCCCCGGGGTCTGGCCCCAGAGCGATGCGGTCGTCAGTGCAAGGCCGAGGAACGCGGCGGCCAGGGCAGGGCGGCGAGGAGCATGCAGGCGGACCATCTGGAACCTCGTCTCAGGCCAGCGGCAACACGACCCGAAAGCGGCTCCCGCGCCCCTTGCGCGTCTGCACCTCCACCGGATACCCCAGGGTCTGCGCGGTCCGGCTGACGATCCACAGTCCCAGGCCCAGTCCCTCGCCATGCGGATCGGCCTGGCGGAAGGCGCTGAAGATCTCGCGCGCGTCGTGCGCGTCCATGCCCACGCCGGTGTCGAGCACCTCGACCGACACGCGGTCGCCCAGGCGGCGGCAGCCGATCAGCACCGAACCGGTGTCCGTGTACTTGACCGCGTTGCCGAGCAGGTTGCCCAGCAGCGTGGACAGCAGGGTGCGGTGGCTGCGCACGCGCAGGGCGGTGGGCACGTTGCGCAGGCGCAGGCCGCGCTGCTGCGCCGGGCGGCGCCAGGTGGCCAGGATGTCGTCGATCACGTCCTGCAGCGGCAGGTCGATCAGGTCGGGGCGGGCGTCATCGCCGCCGGCGATCGCCAGGCTGGCCAGCTGGTCGAAGCCGCGGCCGATCTGACCCAGTGCGGCGCGCGCGTCGTCCAGCGCGGGCAGGGCGGGGGCATCGCCGGGCAGGGTGCGGCGCAGCTTTTCCAGCGCGTAGCCGGCGCTGCGCAGCGGCGCCTTGAGGTCGTGGCCGGCGATGGCCATCAGCCGGGCGCGGTAATGGTTGGCTTCCTGCGCCAGGGCCAGGGTGCGGCGCAGTTCCATCAGGGCCATGGTCTGGCGCGCGAGCGCCTGCAGGGCCTCGAGCTGGCGCGGTGCGATGGTGCGGGGCATGGTGTCCAGCACGCACAGCGAGCCCAGCGGCAGGCCGTCGGAGCTGCGCAGCACCGCGCCGGCGTAGAAGCGCAGGTAGGGCTCGCCGCTGACCAGCGGATTGCAGGCGAAGCGCGGCTCGGCCAGCGTGTCCTCGACCACCAGCACCTCGTCCTCCAGGATCGCGTGGGCGCAGATGGACGAGTGCAGCGGGGTCTGCTGCGCGCCCATGCCGACCTCGCTCTTGAACCACTGGCGGTCGGCGTCGACCAGGCTGATCAGCGCCATCGGCGCATTGCAGATCAGCGCGGCCAGGCTGGTGATGTCGTCGAAGGCGGCCTCGCGCGGGGTGTCCAGGATCGCGTAGGCGTGCAGCGTCTCCAGCCGCAGGGTCTCGTTGACCGCAAGCGGCGCGGTGGACGCGGCGCAATCGAGGGGCGATGTGTCGCGCGGGGGCGGGATGACGGCTGACATGCGGAGGAAGGTTTCCTGGCGGGCGCGCTGCGCCGCGGCGCAGCGCGCAAGAGTAGGCCGCCGTCGCGCCGCACCCGTGAAGGCCTCTACACATCCGCGTGCCTGCGCGCACCGGCGCGGCACCCACTAGAATGCGGGCCATGCTGCGCCACCGCCGCTTCCTCGGACTGATGCATCGGCTTGCCCTGCTGGGCGCGCTGCTGATGGTCGTGGCGCCGGTGGTCAGCCGCTGGCTGCAGGGACAGGACCAGGCCGAGCCGCTGCGCGCGCTGGCCGCGCTGTGCACCAGCGGCGGTCTGCGCCTGGTCGACCTGGCCGGCGCCGCGTCGCAGCCGGCCGGCCACGGCGACCACGCGCCGGGCCTGGCGATGGACATGGCCGCCATGGGGCACGCCGCGCCCGACGGCATGCCGGCCGATCACCATGACGGCATGGCCTGCGACTACTGCCTGCTGGCCGCGCGGCTGCTGCCCTTCGTCCTGATCCTGCTGTTGCTGCCGCTGCTGCAGGCGGCGCCCTCGCTGTTGCCCGAACACCGGGCCCCGCCGCGCCAGGCCCTGCCCTGGCCGGCCCACGCCGCGCGCGGTCCTCCGCACACCCTGGTCGCCTGATCCGACCCATCCGCGCGGGCCTGGCCTGCGCGGGTGGCGATCCGTGTTGCCTGGAGTGCCCCGATGTCTGTCTCCCGCTCCGCGACGGCCGTGCCGTCGCGCCTGGCGTGCGCGCTGGCGTGCGTCCTGTCGTCCCCTTGCGTGTTGGCCGCCGATGTCGATCCGGCCGACGACGCCCACACCTTCGCGCCGCTGGTGGTCACCGCCGTGCGGCCGTCCACGCCGCTGACCTGGACCACCGATCCGCGGCTGCCGCGCCAGCCGGTGCCGGCCAGCGATGGCGCCGATTACCTCAAGACCATTCCCGGCTTCACCGCCATCCGCAACGGCGGCACCAATGGCGACCCGGTGCTGCGCGGGATGTTCGGTTCGCGCCTGAACGTGCTGACCAACGACGGCGCCCTGCCCGGCGCCTGCCCGGCGCGCATGGACAATCCGCTGAGCTATGTCTCGCCGGAGACCTACGACCGCCTGACCATCGTCAAGGGCCCGCAGACCGTGCTGTGGGGGCCGGGCGCCTCGGCCGGCACGGTGCGCTTCGAGCGCGACACGCCGCACTTCGAGCGGCCCACGCTGCAGGCCCAGGGCAGCGCGCTGGGCGGTTCGCGTAGCCGCAACGACCAGAACCTGGCCGTGACCGGCGGCGACACGCACGGCTATGCGCGGGTGACCGCCAGCCGTTCGGCGTCGGACGACTACAAGGACGGCGCCGGCGACGTGGTGCCCTCGAAGTGGCGCAAGTGGAACACCGACGCGGCCATCGGCTGGACGCCCGATCCCGACACGGTGCTGGAGGTCAACGCCGGCGTCGGCGATGGCCTGGCGCGCTATGCCGGGCGCGGCATGGACGGGCGCCAGTTCCGCCGCACCAGCGTTGGCGCGCGCTTCGAGCAGACCGACCTGCCCGGCGCCTGGGAGTCGATCAAGGCCAGCGTCTACGCCAACGATGCCGACCACATCATGGACAACTACAGCCTGCGCACGCCCAACCCCCACTCGGCCATGCCGATGCCGATGGCGGCCAACGTCGACCGCCGCACCAGCGGCGGACGGATCGCCTCGGAATGGGCCTGGGATCGTGCCGGTCTGGTGGCCGGTGTGGACTGGCAGGCCAGTCGCCACCGCAGCCGCAACGCGATGGACCGCATGCCTTACGAGGCCTGGCAGCGCGATGCCAATCTGGGCAACCAAGGCGTGTTCTCCGAACTGACCCTGCATCTAAGCAAGACGCAGCGGGTGATCGTCGGCGCGCGCCTGGACCGGGCGTCGGTCAAGGATCTGCGCGCGCAGGCCAGCGGCATGGCGATGGACGATGGCCCGGGATCAGGGATGGGCATGGGCGGTGCGATGCCCAGCCCGACCTTCGGCCAGATCCGTCGGCAGACGCTGACCTCGGGCTTCGCCCGCTTCGAGGCCGATGCGGGCGATCTGCCGCTGACCTGGTATGCCGGGCTGGGCCATGTCGAGCGCATGCCCGACTACTGGGAACTGTTCTCCGCCGACCGCGGGCCCGTGGGCGCGGTCAACGCCTTCGCCGCGCTGCGGCCGGAGAAGACCACGCAGCTGGACATCGGCGCGCAGTACAGGAGCGTGCGCGTGGATGCCTGGGTCTCGGCCTATGTGGGCCGCATCGACGACTATCTGCTGTTCACCTACAGCGCGGGCGGGATGATGGGGCCCAGCTCGCAGGTGGGCAACGTCGACGCCGACATCCATGGCGCCGAGGCCGGCCTCGAACTGCGCCCGGCCGACGGCTGGAAGCTCGGCGGCACCCTGGCCTGGGCCTGGGGCGCGAACCGCAGCGACGGCCGCGCGCTGCCGCAGATGCCGCCGCTGGAAGCGCGTGTGACCGCCTCCTGGGAAGGCCGGCGCTGGTCGGCCGGCGCGCTGCTGCGCGCGGTCGCGCGCCAGGACCGGGTCAGCGAGGGCCAGGGCAATGTCGTCGGGCGCGACCTGGGGCCGAGCGCGGGCTTCGCCACCCTCGCGCTCAACGCCGGCTATCGCTTCAGCGACGCCTGGCAGCTCACCGCCGGCGTGGACAACGTGTTCGACCGCGACTACGCCGAGCACCTCAACCTGTCCGGCAGCGCGGACTTCGGCTTCCCCGCCGATCCGGTGCGCATCCACGAGCCCGGCCGCACCGCCTGGGTGCGGCTGGGCTTCAGGTACTGAGCAGCGCGCGGCCGCCCGTCGGCGGCGCGCTCCAGCGGCGCGGGCCTGCCCGCGTCGCGCGAATCCAGAAGGATCGAAGAATGAAATGTTTTCCCTCGCGTCTTTCCACGACGGTCGGCCTGGCCCTGTCGGCCTGCGCGCTGTCCGCGCCGCCCGCCGCCGCGCAGGCGGCCCGCCCCGATGACGCCGACGCCGTGCTGACCCTGGGCAAGGTCGAGGCCCATGCACGGCAGCGCGGTGCCTTGCCCGCGCGCAAGGTGCTCAGTTCGGTCGATGTGATCGGCGCCGATCAGGTCCAGGACCAGCACGTGGACAACAGCTGGGAGCTGTTCGCCAAGGTGCCGGGCATGCAGCTGACGCCGTTCCGCATGGGCACCGAGGCCGGCCGGTTCTCCTTCCGCGGGTTCAACGGCGAAGGGCGCATCAACGCGGTCAAGCTGCTGATCGACGGCATCCCCAGCAACGACAACGCCGGCGCCATGCCTTACCTGGACTCGGTGATGTCGGGGGACATCGCCGCCATCGACGTCGTGCGCGGCACCAACGATGCGCGCTACGGACTCAACGCCATCGCCGGCGACGTGAACCTGGTCACGCGCGTGGGCGGCGACGAGGGGCATCTGAGCGTCACCGCCGGCAGCTTCGGCACGCGCGAGGTGCAGCTGTCCAAGGGCTTCGAGACCGGGCCGTGGACGCAGAACTACTTCCTCGGCTGGCGCGATTCGGAGGGGTATCGCGACCATGCCAGGGCCGTCAAACGCAACTTCGCCGGCAAGTGGGGCTTCAACGCGCCCGAGGGCGACTGGAGCGCGCTGCTCACCACGCGCTACTACCACAACCATGCGCAGGAGCCCGGCTACTTCCCCACCTATCTGCAGGCGCGTGTGGCGCCGCGCGATGCGGTGGCCTATGCGGCGGCCGATGCCGGCGAGCGCCAGACCACGCAGACCGCGCTGCATCTGGATGGCCTGATCGGCAGCGACTGGACCTGGAGCGGCAAGGCCTACGTCAACCGCTACACCAATGCGCGCTACGTGCGCTTCTCCCAGGCCGGCAGCCAGCAGGAGCGCGACAACGACGAGACCCAGCGCGGCGCTATCGCCACGGCCACCTGGACGCCGGGCCGCGTGCTGGCCGTGGAGACCGGCGTGGACGCGCAATGGCAGGACAACACCGCGCGGCGCTGGCGCACCGCCGCGCGTCAGCGCCTGGCGCGCACGCGCGACTGGGACTACACGCTGCGAACCCACGGCGCCTACGTGCAGGCCGTCCTGCAGCCGCTGGCGGGCTTGAAGCTGGTGCCGGCCTATCGCATCGACCGGGTCGATGGCCACCTGGACGATCGCCTCACCGGGCGACGCTACGACGCCTATGGCTACGGCACGATCCGCCAGCCCAAGGTCAGCGCGTCCTACGCGCTCGGCGATGCCTGGACCGCCTACGCCAACTGGGGGCGCAGCTTCCAGATCGGCGCCGGCGATGGCGCCTACCGCACCACGGTCCACGACCTGGGCCCGTCCCTCAACACCGGCTGGGAAGCGGGGCTGAAGTTCGTGCCGCTCGCATGGCTGAGCGGACGCGTGGCGTACTGGGAGCAGCGCGCCGACGGCGAGGTCGCCACGGTGCTGGGCGCGATCGGGACCGGCAGCGACGTGGTCAATGTCGGGCGCACCTTCCGCCACGGCTGGGACGCGCAGGTGAACCTGCGGCCGGACGCGCGCTGGAACGCATGGCTGGCCTACTCGCGGCAGAGGGCGACGGTGGCGCGTGCCGCCCCCGACGTGCTGCAGACCGAGGGACGCGACATCGAGAACGTGCCGCACTGGCTGGCCTCGGCCGGTGTGGACTGGCAGGTCGGGGAGCGGCTCAGGCTCAGCGCCTGGGGTAACGGCCAGGGCGATTACCATCTCGAACGCACCAACACGCTGGGTCGCTACGGCGGCTATGCCCTGGCCAACCTCGGCGCCAGCTGGACGCTGGATGCGCGCAACGCGTTTTCGCTGCAGCTGAAGAACCTCACCGATCGCTTCTACGTCTACGCCTGGTACGACGGCGGCGTGTACGGCTTCTCGCCCGGCGACGGGCGCGGGCTGTACGCCAGCTGGAACTGGAGCTTCTGATGGCCACCGTGGCAGCTGCGCCGTTGCACGCACCGATAGCCGGCACCCTCTATCGCGCCATCTGGCGGTGGCACTTCTACGCCGGCCTGCTGGTGCTGCCGCTGCTGGCCTGGCTGGCGCTGACCGGAGCGGGCTTTGTCTACCACAAGCCGCTGGACCGGCTGGTGCATCACCACCTGCTGGTGGTCGCGCCGGCGGCGCCCGGCGAGCGGGTGGCCACGCCGCAGCGCATCGTGCAGGCCGCCCTGGCCGCGCAGCCGGGTCAGGTGTTCCGCTACACCACGCCGGCCAGCGCCGATGCCTCGGCGGAGGTCGGCATCGCGACCGCCGGCGGCGCGCGTCGGGTGGTGTACGTCGATCCGGTGCACGCGCGCGTGCTGGGCAGCCTGGCCGATCGCGGCACCTTCGGCTGGACGCTGCGCCGCCTGCACAGCCTGGACCTGCTCGGCGGCCGGGCGAGCGCGCTGGTGGAACTGGCCGCGGGCTGGGCCATCGTGCTGGTGGTGACCGGCGTCTACCTGTGGTGGCCGCGCCGCATCGTGCGCATCCCCAGCAAGCGTCCGGCCCTCCCTGAGCACGGACGCAAGCTGGGCGGCGTGCTCACGGTGCGTGGCAGGCCGTCGCAGCGCCTGTTCTGGCGCGACCTTCATGCGGTGGTCGGCATATGCGCGGGGGCGGCGGTGCTGTTCCTGGCCCTGTCGGGCATGCCCTGGTCATGGCTATGGGGCGCGCAGGTCAACAAGCTGGTCAACGGCCACAACTTCGGCTATCCGGCCGGCCTACGCGTGCAGTTGCCCATGTCGCAGGCGCGCGTGGCCGACAGCGCCGACCAAGCCTGGTCGCTGCAGCAGGCGCGCGTGCCGCAGTCGGCCGCCCACGCGGCCATGGCCGACATGCCCGGCATGGAGCACGCCGGGCATGGTGCCGGCCACGCCAGCGCGGCGCAGCCGGGCGCGATCGGGCTGGATCGCGCCGTGGCGGCGTTCGACGCGCGCGGGATCGGCGCCGGCTACAGCGTGTCGATGCCGCAGGGTGCGCGCGGGGTCTACACCGCCTCGCTCTACAACGGCGTGCTGGACCAGCAGCGGGTGATTCACCTGGACCAGTACAGCGGCCGGACGCTGCTGGACATGCGCTACGCCGACTACGGCCCGGTGGCCAAGGCGCTGGAGTGGGGCATCAACGTGCACATGGGCGACGAGTTCGGCAATGCCAATCGGGTGCTGCTGGTGCTGGCCTGCGCCTGCACGCTGGCGCTGTGCCTCAGCGCCACGGTGATGTGGTGGAAGCGGCGTCCGCGCGGCGGGCTGGGCGTGCCGCCGCTGCCGGCGCGGCCGCGGACGCTGAAGGTCGTGGCGGGCATGCTGGCGGTGGGCGGGGTGCTGTTCCCGCTGGTGGGCGTCTCGTGGCTGGTGATGCTCGCGGTGGACCTGGGCTGGGTGCAGCCTCGCCAGCGGCTGCGGCGCGCATGAGATAACAGCCGGCGGCGGCCGGCGCGTTGGCCACGGGCAAGACGTCGTTCAACCTTGAAGGAGAGGGCAAGGCTTATGGGCAAGACCATCATCACCGCGGCGATGCTGCTGCTGGCCACGCTGGCGCAGGCGGCCGGTTCGAGCTCGACCATCCAGGTGCGGGAGGCGTGGACGCGGGCCACGCCGCCGCAGGCGCCCAGCGCCGCCGGTTACCTGACCCTGGTCAACGCGGGCGCCGAGGCCGACCGGCTGCTGTTGGTGAGTTCGCCGATGGCGGCGCGGGTGGAGATCCACGAGAGCCGCATGGACGGCGGCGTGATGCGCATGCGCCGGCTCGACGGGCTGGACCTGCCGGCGGGCGCGACGGTGGCGCTGGCGCCCTCGGGCGCGCACCTGATGCTGATCGGTCCGCGCCAGCCGCTGCTCGCCGGACAGGCGATCGAGGTGGTCCTGCGCTTCGCCCGCGCGCCGGCGCAGACGGTGCGGCTGCAGGTGCGGCCGATCGATGCGACGGCCCCGGCGGCGGACATGCACGGCATGCATATGTGAGCGGATAAGCTCGCCGATGGCGGCGCGGATCGCGTCGCGACGGACAGGGGGCGGGATGAGGCGATTTTCGCGGATGGTGGCGCGGCTGTATGCACCGGCGCCGGTGCTGGTGGCCGCCGGCTGGGTGTTGTCGTTCGTGGTCGAGCACCAGGAGGCGCTGATCGGGGCCGCCGCGGCACGCCAGATCGGCTCGCTGCTGGCCCTTACCGGCATGGCGCTGGGGCTGGTCTGGGCGTCGCTGGCCAGCTGGCGCCTGTACCTGTGGCTGCGGGGCATGGAGCAGGGACGCTGCCCGTGCGGCGGACTGCTTTCGCGGCCCCGCCACAAGCACGGTCATCGTTATCGCAAGTGCCTGGCCTGTGGCGAGAAGGTGCCGCTGACGCCGGTGGTGGTGGTTGACGACTAGCGGCTGGTCCGGGCGTTGGGCAACGGTGTCTCGCGCCTCGCGCGCCTCACGCCGATGACGCCGCCTCGGCTTCCGCCCGCGCCTGGTTGCGCAGCAGGAAGCGCTGGATCTTGCCGCTGGGCGTCTTCGGCAGGTCGGCGACGAAGGCGATCTCGCGCGGGTAGGCGTGCGCCGACAGCCGCGTCTTGACGTGCTGGGCCAGCGAGGCGGCCAGCGCGTCGTCGCCGGCGGCGCCCGCGCGCAGCACCACGTAGGCCTTGACCCGTTCGAAGCGCTCCGGATCCGGTTTGCCCACCGCCGCGGCCTCGACCACGTCGGGATGCTCGAGCAGACAGCTCTCCACGTCGAACGGCCCGATCCGGTAGCCGCTGGAGGTGATCACATCGTCGCTGCGGCCGACGAAGGCGATGGAGCCATCGGCGTTGCGCTCGACCGTGTCGCCGGTGAGGTACCAGCCGTCCTTGAACGGCTGCGTCTCGGCGTTCTCGTAGCCGCGGAAGAACAGCGCCGGCGAGTCCTCGACGTGCACCGCCAGCATCCCCGGCACGCCGACCGGCTGCGGCTGGCCGTGCTCGTCCAGCACCTCCAGGCGATAGCCGGGCAACGGAAAACCGGCGCTGCCCGGCTGCACCGGATGGGCCAGCGCGTGGTGGTTGCACAGGGTCATGCCGGTCTCGGTCTGACCGTAGTGATCGTGGATGACCGTGCCCAGCGCCTGGTCGAACCAGCGGATCACCTCGGGATTGAGCGGCTCGCCGGCACTGCTGACCACGCGCAGCCGGCCCTTGACCGGCGCGGCGGCGGCATCGCCGGCCGCCATCAGCATGCGATAGGCGGTGGGCGCGCCCATCAGGTTGGTCACGCCCAGCTCGGCGAGGGTGCGGTAGCAGCTGTCCACGGTGAACGGGCCCTCGTGGAAGGTCACCGAATGGCCCAGCGCCAGCGGCCCGGCGATGCCGTAGTACAGCCCGTAGGCCCAGCCGGGGTCGGCGATGTTCCACAGCACGTCATCGGGCCGCAGGTCCACCGCGTCGCGCATGTAGGTGGCGATGGCATCGAGTGCGTGCAGCGGCACGCGCAGCGCCTTGGCCGCACCGGTGGTGCCCGAGGTGAACATGATCATGCACGGGTCCTCGCGCCGGCGCGGGACGGGGGCGAAGGCCTGCGGCTGGCCTTCCAGTGCGGCCCAGAAGTCTTCGTCGTCGCCGCTGCCCAGCGTCAGGATGGGTGGCGCGTCGGTCACCTCATCCAGCTTGGGGCGCTGCTCGGCCGAGCACACCACCAGCCGAGCGCCGCTGGCCGCCAGCCGGTGTTCCAGCGCCTTGGGCCCGAACGCCGTGAACAGCGGCTGGTAGACCGCGCCGGCGCGCCAGGTGCCCAGCACGACGATCAGCAGCTCCAGCCGCCGCGGCAGCAGCCCGGCCACCACCTGTCCCGGTCCGGTTCCGTGCGCGCGCAGCCATTGGGCGAACTGCGCCGACCAGGCGTCGAGCTGTTCGAAGGTATAGCGCCGTACCACGCGCTCGGTGTCCACCCAGCACAGCGCCTCGCGCTGCGCGCCCAGGTGCGCGCCGACGCAGGTCTGCCAGGCGTTGCGCGGCCCCGGCGTCGGCACGAAGTCGAGCGTGCGGACGTGTTCGAAGTAGTCGCGGATCGGGCGGTCCATGCGGTGCGTCGTGTCGGGCGATGGGGCCCAACTCTAGCGCGTCGGTCGCGGCCATGACGCCGCGCCGCGGCGCCTCAGGACCCGGGCGGCGAAGTCCGGTCCAAGGCCAACTGCAGCGAACGCCCGCGCCGGCGCAGCACCAGCGCCACCACCACCCCGGCCGCCAGCCAGGCCAGGCCACCGATCTGCGCCAGGCGGTCGGCGTTGTAGAGCACGTACAGCAGGATCAGCCCGCCAACCAGCGGCACCACCCCATGCATCAGCCAGCGTCCGGACCGGCGGAAATGCCAGGCCACCGCCACGTGCAGCAGCGCGAAGGCCGTCAACGCACCGAAGTTGCACACCGTGGCCAGCAGCGCGATCTTGCCCAGGAACAGCAGCCCCAGCACCAGGCTCAGGCCCGCCACCAGCAGGATCGCCCGGCGCGGCACGCCGCTGCCTGCATGCACCTTGCGCAGGAAGCGCGGCAGCTGGCCGTCGCGCGCCATCGCGAACAGCAGTCGCGAGGTCGCCGCCTGCGACACCAGCGCGTTGGCCAGCGCCGCGCCGACGGCCACGGTCAGCGCGATCACGATCTGCATCCACGGCCCGGCCACGCGCCGGCCGACCTCGAAGAAGGCGTTGTTGGACGCCGCTTCGTCGGGGAAGCGGCGCAGCTCGGGCAGCAGCAGCGCCGCCAGCCAGGTCTGCAGCACGAACAGCGCCGCCACCATCGCCAGCGACACCACGGTGGCGCGGCCGACCGCGCGCGCGCCGCCGCGGCTCTCCTCGGTCAGCGTGGAGATCGCATCGAAGCCGAGGAAGGACAGCACCGCCATCGACAGCGCGCCGAACAGCATCGGCAGCGAGAACGCGGCCGGGTCGTACAGCGGGCGCAGGCTCCAGTGCGCCCCGTAGGCGCCGCGCTGGATCGCCAGCGCCGCCAGCACGGCGAACACCGCCAGCACCACCAGCTGCACGCCCAGGAACACCAGGTTGGCGCGCGCCGTGGTCTCCACGCGGCGCAGGTTCACCGCCGTGTTGAGCACGACGAAGAACACGATCCAGGCCTGCTGCGGGAGGCCGGGAAACACGCTGGCCATGGCGTTGGCGCCGATCACGTAGAGCAGGGTGGGGACGAGCAGATAGTCCAGCAGGATCGCCCAGCCGGCCAGGAACCCGGCGCTCTCATGCAGGCCGCGCCCCACGTAGGCGTAGACCGACCCGGCGACCGGAAAGGCCTGCGCCATCTGCTGGTAGCTCAGCGCGGTGAACAGCATCGCGCCGAAGCCCACCAGGTAGACCAGCGGCACCATGCCGTGGCTGACGTCGAACACCCCGCCGAAGATGGCGAACGGCGCGGTCGGCACCATGCACACCAGGCCGTAGACCAGCAGATCGTCCAGGCCGAGCCTGCGGCGCAGCTCGGGCCGGTAGCCCAGGCGGGCCAGGGCCTGGTCGTGGGAATCGGAGGCGACGTCGGTCATGGCGGGCGGGAGGCGGTAGGCGCGGGCGCGCGTGGCGGGGCCAGCCTCCCTCCGGGGCCGGTCCGACAGTTCTAGCGCATCGCCCGGGTCCAAGGCCAGTGGCACAGCTGCGCCCGCAGGATGTGGCGCAGCAAGCGCTGGCGCTGGTCGGCGCTGTCGTGGGAGCCGCCATGGCGGCGAGGGGCTCTACCGGTGAAGCCCCATCGCCGCCATGGCGGCTCCCACCAAGCGCTCAGCCCCTCCGCTTTCGCGCAGCGAAGGGGGAGGCTGGGAGGGGGGGGCTTCTGCTTTTGCCTTCCTCGCGAAGAGCGACCCCTCCCCCTCAGTCGCTAGCCGCGACTTCGAATTTCCGTTGGCCCGCGGCCAAAGGGAGTGGGTGGAAGCGCACAGCGCTCAGATGTCCTCGTGGATCCCGCACTCGCGCTTGAGGCCGAAGAAGCGGGTGTCTTCCTCGCGCATGCCGGGTTCCCAGCGGCGGGTGGTGTGGAAGTCGCCGATGGACACGTAGCCCTCTTCCCACAGCGGGTGATAGGGCAGGTCGTGCTGCTTCATGTACTGCCACACGTCGCGGTCGGTCCAGTCGGCGATCGGGCTGACCTTCCAGCGCGCACCGCGCAGCTGCACGATCGGCGTGGCGGCGCGGCTGGTCGACTGCTGGCGGCGCAGGCCGGTGAACCAGGTGCCCACGTCCAGCTCGTCCAGCGCCCGGCGCATCGGCTCGACCTTGCGCAGGTTGTTGTACTGCTCGATACCGACCACGCCCTGTTCCCACAGGCGGCCGTGGCGCGCCTCCATCCAGGCGCGGCTGACCAGCGGGCGGAAGATCTGGATGTTGAGCTTGAGCCGCTCGATCAGCGCATCGGCG
The DNA here is from genome assembly GCF_020042665.1 of Pseudoxanthomonas sp. X-1. Taxonomy (NCBI): domain Bacteria; kingdom Pseudomonadati; phylum Pseudomonadota; class Gammaproteobacteria; order Lysobacterales; family Lysobacteraceae; genus Pseudoxanthomonas; species Pseudoxanthomonas sp. X-1. The sequence goes on along the minus strand of NZ_CP083376.1, from coordinate 3,533,896 downwards.
AAGCGGTAGGTCTCCGGGAACAGATACCCGGTGTCCACCAGGATCACCGGGATGTCCGGCAGCTGCTGGGTCAGCAGGTGCAGGGCCACGGCCGACTGCGCGCCGAAGCTGGAGGACAGCGCTGCCTGCGCTGGGCCATGGGCCAGCGCCCAGGCCACGCGCGCCGGCGCGTCCATCGCCTCGAGTGCGGCGTTGGCCGCGTCCAGGTCGATGGCGGGCGAACCGGAGTCCAGGTGCGGATCGTCGTTGGCGGGCAGGGCGGTCATGCGTGCAGCTCCACGGGAATGGCACGATGGGTGGGATAGGGCGGCAGGCCGATCTCGCCGGCGCGATGGAGGAAGTCGCCGAAGCCTTCGGCGTCGTCGCGTTCGGCGGCATAGCGGCCGAACAAGGGGTCGAGCGCGCCGAGGATCTCCTCCTCGGTGATGTTCTCGCGGTACAGCGTGTTGAGGCGCTGGCCGCGATGATCGCCGCCCAGCATCAGGTTGTAGCGGCCCGGCGCCTTGCCGACCAGGGCGATCTCGGCCAGGTACGGCCGCGAGCAGCCGTTCGGGCAGCCGGAGATGCGCAGCACGATCGGTGCCTGGGCCAGGCCGTGCTTCTCCAGCAGCGGCTGCAGCTTGCCGGTGAAGTCGGGCAGATAGCGCTCGGCTTCGGCCATGGCCAGGCCACAGGTGGGCAGGGCGACGCAGGCCATGGCCTTGCGCGCGAGCGCGGTCGGCAGCGCGTTGCCGGCGTCCAGGCCATGGGCCGACACCAGCGCGTCCACCTCCGCCTTCAGCGCGTCGTCGAGATTGGAGATGACCAGGTTCTGGTTGGAGGTCATGCGCAACTCGCCGGCACCCGCGTCCTGCAGCCGCAGCGCGATCTCGCGCAGCCCGGTGAGCTGGGTGGCGGCGCCGACATCGGCGATGCGCCCAGCGCCCAGCGACAGGGTCAGATGCCAGCGGCCGTCGCCGCCCTGGGTCCAGCCGTAGCGATCGCCGTTGTGCTCGAACGCGAATGGCCGCGCCGGCGCGAAGGCGATGCCGGCACGCTGCTCGATCTGCGCCTTGATGAAGTCCAGGCCGTGGTCGTCGATGGTGTACTTGAAGCGCGCGCGCTTGCGCACCGCGCGGTTGCCGTAATCGCGCTGGGTGGTGACCACGGCGGTCGCCACGTCCAGCAGCCGCTCGCGCGGGATGAAGCCGGCCACGTCGGCCACCCGTGGCCAGGTCTCCGGATCGCCATGGGTCGCACCCATGCCGCCGCCCAGGCTGACGTTGTAGCCGACGATCCGGCCGGCTTCATCGGTCACACCGATGAAGCCCAGATCGTTGGCGAATACATCGACATCGTTGATCGGCGGCAGCGCGAAGCCGATCTTGAACTTGCGCGGCAGGTACTTGTCGCCGTAGATCGGCTCGGCCTCCTCGCCTGCGCCGGCCACCTTCTCCTCGTCCAGCCAGATCTCGTAGTAGGCGCGGGTGTTGGGCAGCAGGCGCTCGGAGGTCGCCGCCGCATCGGCGTACAGGGTGGCATGCGCCTCGGACAGCAGCGGGTTGGCCGCGACCTGCACGTTGCGGTTGACGTCGCCGCAGGCGGCCAGCGTGTCGATCAGCGCGGCGTTGATGGCCTGCATCGTAGCCTTCAGCTCGCGCTTGATGACGCCATGGAACTGGAAGGCCTGGCGCGTGGTCACGCGCAGCGAGTGGTTGCCGTAGCGGGTGGCGATGGCGTCCAGCTTCAGCCACTGCGCCGGGGTGATGACCCCGCCCGGAGTGCGCGTGCGGATCATGAACTGGTAGGCGGGCTCGAGCTTCTGCCGCCGGCGCTCGTCGCGCAGGTCGCGGTCGTCCTGCTGATAGCTGCCGTGGTACTTGATCAGCGTCTGGTCGTCCTCGCGCAGCGCGCCGGTGACCGGGTCGGCCAGGCTCTCGAGCAGGCTGCCGCGCAGGCGGCGGCTCTCGGCCTTGATGTCTTCTACTGAATGCATGGGGATTGGGGATTCGGGATTGGGGATTGGGGATTGGCAAAGGCAAGGGCGAGCGGGCGGCTGCGGACATCGCATCCCCAATCCCGAATCCCCAGTCCCCGTCCTAATAGACATCGCGCGCATACCGCCCCTCCGTCTGCAGCGTGGTGAGGTAGTCGTGCGCGGCATCGGCGTCCAGGGCGCCGTGTTCGGCGACGATGTCGCTCAGGGCGGCGTGCACGTCCTTGCCCATGGCGATCGAGCCGCACACGTAGAAGTGCGCGCCGGACTGCAGCCAGTCGAAGACCTCGCGGCCGCGTTCGCGCAGCCGGTGCTGCACGTACAGCTTGTCGGCCTGGTCGCGCGAGAACGCCAGGTCCAGCCGGTCCAGCTCGCCGCGCTTGAGCGCGTCCTGCCATTCGCTCTGGTAGAGGAAACCGCTGTTGAAGTGCTGCGCGCCGAAGAACAGCCAGTTGCGGCCGCTCGCACCGGTCTCGGCCCGCTCCTGCACGAAGGCGCGGAACGGCGCCACGCCGGTGCCGGGGCCGACCATGAGGATGTCGCGCGCGCCGTCCGCCGGCACGCGGAAGCGGTCGTTGGCTTCGATGTAGACCGGCGCGCGGTCGCCTTCGGCCAGCCCGGCCAGGAAGCCGCTGGCCGAGCCGCTGTGCGCGTGGCCGTGCGCGTGGTAGCCCAGCACGTCCACGGTCAGGTGGACCTCCTCGCCCACGCGCTTGCGGCTGGAGGCGATGGAATACAGGCGCGGCGCCAGCGGCCGCAGCGCGGCCAGCAACTCGCCCACGTTCCAGTCCACCGGCCAGCGGCGCAGCACGTCGATCACCTGGTGGCTGGAGAGCAGGGCGGAGAGGTCGGCGTTGCCGGGGGCGAGCAGGTCTTCCAGCTCGCGCGCGCCGGCCAGGCGCGCGTGCGCGGCCAGGAACGGGCGCGAGAGCTTGCTCAGCTCACGATGCCCGGCCAGCCACTCGCGCACGCTGCGCTGGGTGCCATCGACATGGTGGGCGGCGTCGCCGTCCAGCTTGAGCGCCGCCAGCAGGGGCTCGACCAGCGCGTCGGGATTGCGGTGCACGATGCCCAGCGCATCGCCGGGCTCGTAGCTCAGGCCGCTGCCTTCCAGCGACAGCTCGATGTGGCGCACCTGCTTGTCCGGCGCGCCGTGGCGGCCGAAGGCCGGGCCCTTGAAGTCGCGGCCGGCGATGGGCTGGTTGGCCAGCACCTCGGCCTGGAACGGCGCGCTGGGCGAGACCGCCTGGGCCGCCGGCGCCGGGCGGAGCGGGGTGACCTTGGCGCTGGGCGCGGCCGGGGCGGTCTTGAGGACCTTGCGGGCCTGCTCCAGGGCCTGCTCGCGCCAGGGCTGGGCGACGGTGTCGATGTCCAGGTCGGCCTCGCCGGCCGGCAGCAGGCGGATGGCGCCCAGCTCGGCCAGGCGCGCGTCCAGGCGCCGGGAGATGCCGCAGAAGTCGGCATAGCTCGAGTCGCCCAGGCCAAGCACGGCGAACTTCAGCTCCGGCAGCCTGGGCGCGCGGCGGCCGAGTAGGAATTCGCTGAATCCGATCGCATCGTCCGGCGGATCGCCCTCGCCCTGGGTGCTGATCACCAGGTAGAGCAGGCGCTCGGCGGCCAGTTCGCGCGTGGCATAGGCGTCGGTGCGCACCAGGCGCACGGCCAGGCCGGCGCCTTCCAGCGCGGCGGCCAGGGCCTCGGCGGCGCGCTTGGCATTGCCGGTCTGGCTGCCGTACAGCACGGTGGCCCGCTCGCCTGTCCCCGTAGCGGGCGCCGCCGCGCTGGCGGCCGCGCCCTGCAGCAGGGCCAGGTGGGGCGCCGGGTGCGCGGCCTGGGCCAGGCCGGCGGTGAAGCCGGACAGCCACCACAGCGAGGCGCTGTCCAGGCCATCGACCACCCGTGCCAGCAGCGCCTTGCGGTCGTCGGGCAAGGGGCCGGCAGCCAGCGCGGGGGGTACAGCGGACATCGCGATTCCGTAGAGCGGCGTGTGGGAGCCTCGATGCTAGGCGCCGCCGTCACATGGCTGAAAGGATGCAGGGTTATGGGCTTATGCTCCGTGCTTATTTCGTCCGGGAATAAGCGGTGCCAATACTGCCGCCCCACCGTCCGAGCCCGGTCCCCGCTGCGTCCGGGCCCCGTTCCTCTCCATCCGAGCCGATGAGCGCTGTGCCCACCCTGTCCCATCTCGACCGCCTGGAGGCCGAGAGCCTCCACATCCTGCGCGAGGTGGCCGCCGCGTTCCGCAACCCGGTGATGCTGTATTCGGTCGGCAAGGATTCCTCGGTGCTGCTGCACCTGCTGCTCAAGGCCTTCGCCCCGGCGGTGCCGCCGATCCCGCTGCTGCACGTGGACACGCGCTGGAAGTTCCGCGAGATGATCGCCTTCCGCGACCGTCGCGCCGCCGAGACCGGCGTCGAGCTGCGCGTGCACATCAACCCGGATGGCGTGGCGCAGAACGTCGGTCCGTTCAGCCACGGCGCCACGGTCCATACCGACATCATGAAGACCCAGGGCCTGAAGCAGGCGCTGGACCAGCACAGGTTCGACGCGGCCATCGGCGGCGCGCGTCGCGACGAGGAGAAGGCGCGGGCCAAGGAACGCGTGTTCTCTTTCCGCAACGACAGGCACCGCTGGGATCCCAAGCACCAGCGCCCCGAGCTGTGGAACCTCTACAACGCCCGCATTCACCCCGGCGAGAGCGTACGCGCCTTCCCCTTGAGCAACTGGACCGAGCTGGACATCTGGCTCTACATCTACCGCGAGCGCATCCCGGTGGTGCCGCTGTACTTCGCCGCCGAGCGCCCGGTCGTTGAACGCGACGGGGCGCTGATCATGGTCGACGACGAACGCCTGCCGCTGCGCGAGGGCGAAGTGCCGCAGCTGAAGTCGGTGCGCTTCCGCACGCTGGGCTGCTACCCGCTGACCGGCGCGATCGAGTCGCAGGCCGACACCCTGGAGAAGATCATCGCCGAGATGCTGGTGGCCACCAGCTCCGAACGCCAGGGCCGCGTGATCGACCAGGACCCGGGCGCGTCGATGGAGCAGAAGAAGCTGGAAGGGTATTTCTGATGGAAGGCAGGGATTCGGGATTGGGGATTGGGGATTCGCAGAAGCGGGGCCTGCCGGCGGATGCGGCAAAGGGAGGAAGCGCCGTTGCCAATCCCGAATCCCGAATCCCCAATCCCGACGGCGCAGCCGTCAAAGCCTACCTGCGGCAGCACGAATCCAAGCCGCTGCTGCGCTTCATCACCTGCGGCAGCGTGGACGATGGCAAGAGCACGCTGATCGGGCGCCTGCTGCACGACAGCAAGCGGTTGTTCGACGACCAGCTGGCCGCGCTGGAAAGCGACAGCCGCCGCCACGGCACGCAGGGCGCGCGCATCGACTATGCGCTGCTGCTCGACGGCCTGGCCGCCGAGCGCGAGCAGGGCATCACCATCGACGTGGCCTACCGCTACTTCGATACCGAGCGGCGCAAGTACATCGTGGCCGACTGCCCCGGCCACGCGCAGTACACGCGCAACATGGCCACCGGCGCCTCCACCGCCGACGTGGCCGTGGTGCTGGTCGATGCGCGCAAGGGCCTGCAGACCCAGACGCGCCGGCACAGCTACATCGTCTCGCTGCTGGGCCTGCGGCACGTGGTGCTGGCGGTGAACAAGATGGATCTGGTCGACTTCGACCAGGCCGTGTTCGACGCCATCGCGCGCGACTACCAGGCGCTGGCCGCGCAGCTGGGCATCGCGCAGGTGCAGGCGATCCCGCTCTCGGCGCTGGAAGGCGACAACCTGTCCAGCCGCTCGTCGCGCACGCCCTGGTATGCCGGACCCAGCCTGCTCGAACACCTGGACACGCTGACCCTGGACGACGCGACGGAGACGCTCGGCCTGCGCCTGCCGGTGCAGTACGTCAACCGCCCGAACGCGAACTTCCGCGGCTTCGCCGGCACCATCGCCGCCGGTGAGGTGCGCCCGGGCGAGGCGGTGGTGGTGCTGCCCTCGGCGCGCCGTTCGACCGTGGCCAGGGTGCTGGACGCCAATGGCGATGTGGCATTGGCCCGCGCCGGGCAGGCGGTGACGTTGACCCTGGCCGACGAGATCGACATCAGCCGCGGCGACGTGATCGCCGCCGCCGGCGATCCGCCGGAGGTATCCGACCAGTTCGCCGCGCACCTGCTGTGGATGGACGATGCGCCGCTGCTGCCGGGCCGCCCGTACTGGCTGCAGATCGGCGCGCGCACCGTGCCGGCCAGCGTCAGCGAGATCAAGCACCGCATCGACGTGAACACCCAGGAGGCGCTGGCCGCCAAGCGCCTGGAACTCAATGAAGTCGGCGTGTGCAACCTGTCGCTGGACGCGCCGATCGCCTTCGAGCCGTATGCGCGCAACCGCGCGCTGGGCGGCTTCATCCTGATCGATCGCCAGACCAACGCCACCGTCGGCGCGGGTACGCTGGACTTCGCCCTGCGCCGCGCCGGCAACGTGCACTGGCAGCATCTGGACGTGGACAAGGCCGCGCGGGCGCGGATCAAGGGCCAGACCCCGCGCGTGCTGTGGTTCACCGGCCTGTCCGGCGCCGGCAAGTCCACCATCGCCAACCGCGTCGAGAAGCGGCTGCACGCCTCGGGCCACCACACCTTCCTGCTCGACGGCGACAACGTGCGCCATGGCCTGAATCGCGACCTGGGCTTCACCGACGAGGACCGCGTGGAGAACATCCGGCGCGTGGCCGAGGTCGCGCGGCTGATGGCCGACGCCGGGCTGATCGTGCTGGTGAGCTTCATCTCGCCGTTCCGCGCCGAGCGGCGCATGGCGCGCGAACGCTTCGCGCCGGGCGAGTTCGTCGAGGTGTTCGTCGATGTGCCGCTGGCCGTGGCCGAGGCGCGCGACGTCAAGGGCCTGTACGCCAAGGCGCGCGCCGGCAAGATCCCCAACTTCACCGGCATCGACTCGCCCTACGAGGCCCCCGAGGCACCGGAACTGCACCTGCACGCCGCCGAGGAATCCACCGACCAGATGGCCGAGCGCGTCCTGGTCCACCTCGGCCTGGGCTGACCGAGGGTCGGGGTGGCAGCCGCGATAGCGGCGATGGGCTTCCGCAGGCGACCCACCTCTTCGCCTGTGTAGCCACGGCGGGCTTGAAGCGTGCAAGAACAGCGGCCTGAAGCCACCAGGCACCCCGCGCCGCGAAAAGCAGGCCCGGCCAACGCTTCGGGTAAGGTACGCATCCATCTGCAGCCACCGCCGTGCCCCGGCGGACGCCCCATGAAATCGTCGTTCTCCTCTTTCCCACCGGTGCCCGCATGACCGGTCCCTGGCAGAAGCTGCCCCCGCGCCGCCCGCCGGTCGCCCGCACGGCGCGCGATGCCGAGCGGGCGCCACACGAGGCGCCGCAGCCGCATGCGCGCCCCGCGCGGCGCGGCGAGGAGGTGCGCCTGTACGGCCTCAACGCGGTGCGCGCGCTGTTTGGCGCGCGGCCCGAGGCCCTGCGCAAGCTCTATCTGACCCAGGCGCGCGTGCCGGCGCTCAAGCCGATCCTGGCCTGGTGCGTGGCCAACCGCGTGGGCTACCGCGTGGTCGAGGAGGGCGACCTGGACAAGCTCGCCGCCAGCAGCCACCACGAGGGCGTCGTGGCCGATGTGCTGCGGCGCGCGCCGCTGTCGTTGACGGACTGGCTCGCGGCACTGCCCGCCGGCCCGGCGCTGGCGCTGTGGCTGGACGGGGTGGGCAACCCACACAACTTCGGCGCGATCCTGCGCTCGGCCGCGCACTTCGGCGTGGCCGGCGTGCTGCTGCCGCAGGATTCGCCGCTGGCCCTGTCCGGCGCCGCCGCGCGCGTGGCCGAAGGCGGCGCCGAAGCGGTGACGCTGGTGCAGGCCGGTGCGGCGGCGGATGCGTTCGCGCCGCTGCGCGCCGCAGGCTTCGGCCTGGCCGCCACGCTGGTGCATGGCGGTGACGACCTGTTCGCCGCGCGGCTGCCGCAGCGGCTGGTCTACGTGATGGGCGCCGAAGGCGAAGGCATGGACCGCGGCCTGGCCAAGGCCTGCGATCTGGCCCTGTCCATCCCCGGCACCGGCCGCGTGGAGAGCCTCAACGTCGCCGCCGCCACCGCGGTGCTGCTGGCGCAGTGGGCAAGCGGGCACGCGCGAGGCGGTTGATACGCGGTTGGGCAGGCGGTAGTAGGGCGTATGCCGTCAGGCGTGTTTAGTGCTGATCGACTTCGATGATGCTTGGTGGGAGCCGTCATGGCGGCTCCCACAGGGTCTATCGCTCGTCCTCGCGTTTGCGGGGAATAGCGCTGCTTGCCGGAAAAGCGAACGTCCATGGGTTCCCGCGTGCGCGGGAATGCCGGTAGGGGGCTATCGGCGGCGGCTTTGGGTGTGCGCAGTCGAGCGCTACGGCAAGTAGCGAACCCGAGACTCAGTGCGCTTCCTTGTTCGCTCCCGCCGGCACCGGCGCACTGCCGAAATCGCCCTTCGCTTCCGCCGCCAGGTACAGGAACACCGCATAGGCGGCCACGTTCTGCGCCAGGACCTTCGGATCGATCTTGTCCAGCGTGTCGTCCGCGTTGTGGTGCAGGTCGAAGTAGTCGGTGCCGTCATGGCCCAGCCACGCCCAGCGCATGCCGAGCTGGGCCATGGGGCCGATGTCCGATTCCGGATCGCCCTGGCCCGGCAGGTAAGCCACGTCCAGCGGCTTGAGCGCGGCGGCGATCGTCTCGATCGCGCCCTTGGCATGCGCATCGGCATTGCTGCTGAAGCCATAGATGTGCCCGGCGCCGAAGTCGCTCTCGGCGGCGATGACGTGCTGGGCGATCTCCTTGGCGTGCGCCTGCGCGTAGGCGCGGCCGCCGTACAGGCCCTGCTCCTCGTTGGCGAAGGCGACCACGCGAAGCGTGCGCGCCGGGCGCAGCTGGCCGGCGAGCCTGGCGGCCGCCATGGAGATGCCGATGCCGGCCGCATCGTCGATGGCGCCCGTGCCCAGATCCCACGAATCCAGATGCCCGCCGGTCAGCACGATTTCGCCGGGCTTGCTGCGCCCGGTGATCTGGCCGATCACGTTGTAGCTGGTGGCCTGGCCGTCCCAGCCGCAGTCCAGCGCCAGGCGCACCTTGACCGGGCCGCGCGCGACCAGGCGCGCCAGCTGGTCGGCGTCGGGAATCGACACCGCCGCCGCCGGGATCGGCGTCAACCCGTCCTCGTAGCGGGTGATGCCGGTATTGACCACGCGATGCGGCGTGGTGCCGGCCGAGCGCATCAGGAAGCCGACCGCGCCCTTCTTGATCGCCTCCGACGGGCCACGCCCGCGGATGCCACCGCCATAGCGGTAGTCGCCGCCGTCCTGCTTCTTGTGCATCTGGAAGTCGACGAAGGCGATCTTGCCCGCCAGTGATCCGGCCGGCGCGGCCTGCAGCGCGTCCAGGTCGGCGAAGCGCACGATCTCGCCTTCGACCGTGCCGCCGGCGCTGCCGCCCAGCGCGGTCACCAGCAGCGGCTGCGCGTTGGCGCCCAGCACCTGCGCGTGTTCGCCGCGGCGCTCCCACTTGGGGAAGGTCACCGGCTCGGTCCAGACCTTGTCGAAGCCGAGCTGCTTGAACTTGGCCTGCGCCCACGCCACCGCACGCGCATCGGCCTCGCTGCCGGCCAGGCGCGGCCCGACTTCGGTGGTCAGCGATTCGACGACTTTCCAGCCGGTGTCGTCGGCCAGCGCCTGCTGGCGCAGGGCATCGGCGCGCTTGAGCGCGGCGTCGGGGATCGTGGTCGGGCTGGCGGCGTGCAGCGGGAGCGCGGCGCACAGCAACAGGGCGCAGGACAGGATCGAACGACGCATGCAGGCAGGCTCGCGAGTGGGGAAGCCGCGAGCTTAACAGCCGCGGCTTGCCTCGCTCGCGGCCGCCCGGGGATTACTTCTTCAGCGAGTCGCGGATCTCGCGCAGCAGCAGCACGTCTTCCGGCGTCGCGGCCGGCGCGGCTTCCTTCTTCGGCGCCAGACGGTTGATCGCCTTGACCACCAGGAAGATCGCGAACGCCACGATGATGAACTGCACCAGCGTATTGAGGAAATCACCGTAGCCGATCACCACCGCCGGGATCTCCTTGCCGTCCGCGCCGACGGTGGCCGGCTTGAGCACCCAGGCGAGCCGGGAGAAATCGATGCCGCCGATCAGCAGGCCGATGGGCGGCATGATGATCTTGTCCACCAGCGAGGTGACGATCTTGCCGAAGGCCGCACCGATCACCACACCGACCGCCAGGTCCACCACGTTGCCGCGCATGGCGAAGGTCTTGAATTCGCTGAGCATGCCCATCTCTCGTCTCTCCTGAAGGCTCGGGGGAAGGTCCGGCAACGTTACCGGACCCAACGTGCGCGCGGAGTCAAACGCCGATCGTGCCGCGCAGTTCGCCCACGCCATCGAGCGTGGCCACGAAGCGGTCGCCCCGCTGCAGCGCGCCCACGCCGGACGGCGTCCCCATGAACACCAGGTCGCCCGCCTTGAGCGCATAGAGCCTGGAGAGCTCGTGCAGGATCTCCGGCACGTTCCAGATCATGTCGTGCAGCGTGCCGCGCTGGCGCACCTGATCGTTGACGGTCAGCGCGATCACCGCGTCCTGCAGGTCCCCGGCCTGCGCGGCCGGCACGATCTCGCTGATCGGCGCCGAGTGGTCGAAGCCCTTGCCGGTGTCCCAGGGCAGGCCGGCCTTCTTGGCCGCGGCCTGCAGGTCGCGACGGGTCAGGTCCAGGCCCACGGCATAGCCGTAGATCAGCGCGTTGCCGGCCTCGCCTTCGAGCACGCCGGCCGGCGCGTCCTGGCCCAGCGCGACGACCAGCTCGACCTCATGGTGCAGGTCGGCCGTGCCGGGCGGGTAGGGGATGGTGCGATCGCCAGTGACGATGGCATCGGCCGGCTTGGAGAAGAAGACCGGCTGGCCGCGTTCGGCCTTCGAGGCCGGCGCGGTGGCGCCCATCTCGCGCGCATGGTCGGCGAAGTTGCGGCCGACGCAGTAGATGCGGTGCACCGGGAAGGTGCCACCGCCGCGCACCGGCACGCGCGCCTGCTCGGGCGCGGGAATCACATCGGACATCTGGGCGTTCCTCGATCACGCTAAAGAGGAACGCGAGTGTAAGGCGCTTGACGCGCCCTTAGTGCGAGAGGGGCAGCGCCTGCTTGCGCACGACCTGGTATTCGCCTTCAACCACGCGCTGCTGCGCGTGGGTCCGCGCCCGCGGGCGCAGCAGGCGATAGGCCATGCCGGCGGCCAGCATGGCCGCGCCGACGAACAGGCCGAAGAACACCAGCACCGCCAGCACCGCCAGCCCCAGCAGGCCGACGACCACGCGCAGCAGCGGATGCCGGGGCTTGCGCGGCGCGAACGCGTTGCGCAGACGCTGGGAGTCGAAGGAGAAGGTGCGGATCATGGGCTCGTGACAGAATGTGTGGCGAACGGATGCCAGTATGGCGAGCCGCCCGCCAGACGTGTGAAACCTTCGTTAAGTCCCCATGGATCCGATTCCTTTCGACAGTCTCGCTGACGGCCAGCCCGTCGAGGTGGAAGCCGCGCTCGAAGGCGGCGCCGAATCGCTGCTGTTGGTCCGCCAGGGGCCGCAGGTGCGGGCCTGGCGCAACGTCTGCCCGCACGCGGGCCGGCGCCTGGACTGGGCGCCGGGCAAGTTCCTGCTGACCAAGCAGGGCCATCTGGTGTGCGCGGCGCACGGGGCCACGTTCGAATTACAAGGTGGTCAATGTCTGTCCGGGCCGTGCCGCGGCGAGGCGTTGAGCCAGGTGCCGGTGCAGGTGCGCGACGGGCAGGTGGTGCTGGCCTAGCACCGCCCGGGATCGGACAGGGCCTAGTCCAGCACGGTGTGCCCGGCCGCGCGCAGGGCCGCGATGGCCGCCTCCAGCTGCGACTGCTTGACCAGCACGTAGTCGGTGTCGAAGGTCGAGACGGCGAAGATGCCGACGCCGGCCTGCGCCAACGGCTGCAGCACCTGGGCCAGGATGCCGGTGAGTTCGAAGGCGAACGGCCCGTGCAGCATCAGCGTGCGCCAGCCGCGCTCGCACTGCACATCCTCCGGGACGCGGCCCTCTTCGCAGACGATGGACAGTTCCTCGTCGGTCCAGCTGATGTGCGTCTGCGCGGCCGGCGCGCACCAGTCCGGCAGGGCGGCGCCGGCCGGCAGGCGGCACACCGCGGAGGTCAACCCCAGCAGGCGCAGCGTCAGCGCCATGGCGCGCGCTCCGGGCGACCGCACTCAGGCACGGGTCGCCCACCACGACATCAGGTTGACCATCGCCACCACCACGCAGGTATAGATCAGCGACATCGGCCCGCCCACGCGCCACATCTGCCGCGCGGTGTAGTTGGCCGGGCCGGTGACCATGGAGATCACCGGGTTGGAGGCGGTCATCAGGTTGTTGGACGCCGACAGCGCGGTGATCAACGCGAACGAGGTCGGGTTGCCGCCGGCCGCCAGCGCCAGGCTGATGGCGATGGGCACCATCACGATGGTCGCGCCGACATGGCTGATCACCAGCGAGAAGGCCGTGGTCAGCAGCGCGATGGCGATCTCCAGCACCCACACCGGCAGGCCGTCGGGCAGGCGCTCGATGGTGTGGCCGGCGACCCAGGCCGCCGCGCCGCTGGAGTCCATCGCCCAGCCCAGCGGGATCAGCCCGGCCATCAGGAACACGGTCTTCCAGTTGATCGCCGCATAGGCCTCGTCCATGCGCAGCACGCCGGTCAGCAGCATGCCGGCCACGCCGGTCATCAGGATCAGCGCCACCGGGATGTGCGAGGTCAGCGCGATGATGATGGTCAGGGCGAAAATCGCCATGGCGATCTTGAACTTGTGCGGGCGCTGCTCGCCCTTGGGATAGTCGGTGACCACCACGAAGTCGCCGCCCTTGGCCGCGGCGGCCAGGTCCTGCCAGATGCTGTGGAACACCAGCATGTCGCCGGCGCGCAGCGGCACCTTGCGCACGTCCTCGCGCAGCACCTTCTTGTCGCGGTTGATTGCCAGCAGGCTGATCCCAGCCTGCTTGCGCAGCGCCAGCTCGGCGGCGGTCTTGCCGATGAAGCGCGAGGTCGGCGGGATCACCGCCTCGGAGATGCCGGCGCGGCTGGGATTGAACAGGTCGCCGAAGTGGCGCAGGCGCGAGGACATGCGCAGGAACTGGTTCTGCGCGAAGTCGGCCACCTCGGCGCGCTTGCCCATCGCGCCCAGCACGCTGCCGACCCAGATGCGCATGTCCGCGGGCGGCGCCAGGCGCGTGTCGGTGCCGGTCTGAAGGGCCAGCATCAGCGGGGCGCCGTGCAGGGCCTCGGCCTCCCCCAGGGTCATGCCGACCAGCGCGCTGTCGGCGCTGACGGTCAGCTCGAACACCTCGCCCTCGATGCCGTAGGTGCTGGCGAAATAGCTCTCGGTGCGGGCCGGCGCGGCGGTGGCCGAGGGCGTGGTCTCGCGCTGCAGCTTGGCATCGCCGTAGAAGCGGAAGTACGCCAGCGAGGCCAACACCAGGGCCACGCCGATCGGCAGCGGCGCGAACATGCGCAGCGGCTCCAGCGTGGCCATGCCCGAGGGCAGGTTGTTGTTGGCCGAGATCATCAGGTCGTTGAGCAGGATCAGCGGCGAATTGCCGACCATGGTCAGCGCGCCGCCCATCACGATGGCCGAGGCGATCGGCAGCAGCAGGCGCTGCAGGTTGAGCGTGGTGCGCGAGGACAGGCGCGCTGCTACCGGCAGGTACAGCGCCATCACCGAGGGGTTCTGCATGAACGAGGAGTTGAGCCCCGCAATGGCCGTGGTCAGCAGCAGCAGCCGCTGTTCCACCCCATGTCCGCGCCGCAGCAGCCAGGACGCCAGCCGGTTCAGCGCGCCGGTGCGCTCCAGGCCCGCGCCGAGGATGGTGGTGGCGATGATGCTCATCACCGCGTTGCCGGAGAAGCCGCCGAAGATCTCCTCCGGCGCGACCAGGCCGGTCAGGCCCAGCACCACCAGCACCACCAGCGCGACCACATCGGCACGGATGCGCTCGAACAGGAACATCACCATGACGAAGCCGACCAGCCCCAGCACCAGGCGCATGTCGTTGGTCAGCGTCAGGCCGGTGTCCATTACGCGGCGCGTGCTCCGGCGGGCGAGGGCGGTTCGTCAGCAGCGGTCATAGAGCAGGTCCCAGACGCCGTGGCCGAGCTTCTGCCCGCGGGTCTCGAAATGGGTCTGCGGGCGCCAGTCCGGGCGCGGCACGCTGCCGCGCGCGCCGGCGCGGTTGCGCAGGCCGGGGGTGGCGTCGAGCACGTCCCACATATGCTCGGCGTAGGCCTCCCAGTCGGTGGCGCAGTGCAGGCGGCCGCCGGGCGCCAGCTTGCGCACCAGCAGCGCGGCGAATTCGGGCTGGACCAGCCGGCGCTTGTTGTGGCGCTTCTTGTGCCAGGGGTCGGGGAAGTAGATGCGCACCTCGTCCAGGCTGCCGTCGGCGACCTCGTTGCGCAGCACTTCCACCGCATCGTGGTGGTAGACGCGCACGTGGTCGCTGCCGTCGGCCTCCAGCGCATTGAGCAGCCGGCCCACGCCTGGGGCATGCACCTCGATGCCGAGATAGTCGCGCGACGGGTCCTGCCGGGCCGCGAAGCGCAGCGCATCGCCGTTGCCGGTGCCGATCTCCACCACCCGCGGCGCGGCGCGGCCGAACACCGCGTCGAAATCGCGCAGCTGGCCGGTGTAGTCCAGGCCGAAGCGCGGCCACTGCACGTCGAACGCGCGCTGCTGGGCCTCGGTGAAGCGCCCCTGGCGCAGCACGAAGCTGCGGATCTCGCGACGGCCTTCGGTGACGGTGAACGGCTTGGCCGGGGCCTTGGCGCCGGGGCTGGAGAACGGATCGGTCATCGGCCGATCGGTCCTGCCGCAGGGCGGGTGCGGCGGCCGGGCAGCGCGGTGCCGGCCGGCGTGAAGAGGTGGGAGAGGGACGACATGAGACGAATTATCGCCCAACTCGCTGTCAGGATCGCGGATGCGCTTCCAGACAATGGCGCGTGGGCTCGAGCGACCCTAGGCCCGGCATCCGCGCGCTCCCGGGGTCACGGCCGTGACCTCCCTTGTCGTCGCGTGCCGGCTTCCTGTCATTCCGTGGCGACGCGCATGCCGCAGTGCAGCGTGAGTTGCCGCAGCGCACGATGAACCATTGCCGCCAGTGCGCCGCCGTATGGCGGCCACCGCACTCTTGTTCTTCTTCTGATCCGTTGGAGGATCGCATGTCCGCACCCCGTTCCCTGTCCACCCTGTCCGCAGCGGTGGTCGTCGCGCTGGCCGCGTTCGCTGTCCCGGCGCAGGCCGAGCAGCCGGCCTATTCGCAGACCGTGTTCTTCGGCGACAGCCTGACCGACTCGGGTCACTTCCGCCCGGCCCTGATCCAGGTCGCCGGCCCCTCGGCGGCGATCGTCGGCCGTTTCACCACCAACCCGGGCCTGGTCTGGGGCGAGTACGTGGCCGACTTCTACGGCACCAACGCGGCCAGCGATAACCAGGGCGGCACCAATTACGCCGTGGGTGGCGCGCGGGTCAACGCCACGGTCAACACCGCGCTGGGTCCGGCGCCGTCGATCGTCTCGCAGGTGAACAGTTATCTGACCGCCACCGGTGGCGTGGCCGATGCCAAGGCGCTGTACACCGTCTGGGGCGGCGCCAACGACCTGTTCGCCGCGGCCCAGGCCCCGGCGCAGGCCCAGGCCATCATCGGCTCGGCGGTGACCGCGCAGGTGGGCGTGATCGGCCGGCTGCAGGCGGCCGGCGCGCAGTACGTGCTGGTGCCGACGATTCCGGACCTGGGCAAGACCCCGCAGTTCCTCGCGGGCGGCGCGGCCACTTCGGCCGCCGGTACGCAGCTGGCCACGGGCTACAACACCGCGCTGTTCAACGGCCTGGCCGCCTCTGGCCTGCGCGTGATTCCGCTGGACACCTTCACCCTGATCGACGAGGTCACCAGCAACCCGACCGCGTACGGCTTCACCAATGCCACCGGCACGGCCTGCGGCGCGATGTCCTCGGTGACCTGCAGCCCGCTCAACTACGTTACCCCGACCGCCAACACCGATTACGTGTTCGCCGACGGCGTGCATCCGAGCACCGCCGCGCACCAGCTGCTCGGCCAGTACGCGCTGTCGGTGCTGGAAGGCCCGCGCCAGATCGCCGTGCTGCCGCATTCGGCCTCGGTGATGGGCTATTCGCGCGCCGAGCGCGTGTCCATGCACGCCGATACCACCGGCCAGGCCCAGGGCTGGAGCTGGTGGGGCGACCTGCGGGCCGACCGCCAGCGCCAGCAGGACGGCGACCTGTATGACGGCACCACGCCGGCCGGGCTGTTCGGCGTCGATTGGGCACAGGACGGCTGGACCCTGGGCGCCTTCGCCGGCTACGGCAAGGGCAAGCAGGACTTCGGCCATTCCAGCGGCAAGTTCGACCAGGAAGACACCACCGCCGGTGTCTTCGCGCAGTGGGCCGGGCGCGGCGCCTGGGTCAACGCGCAGTTGAGCTACACCTGGCTGAGCTTCGATGTGACCCGCCAGATCCAGCTGGGCACGGCCACGCGCAAGCAGGAAGGCTCGCCGGACGGCAGCAACTTCACCGCGGCGATCAACGCCGGCTTCGACTTCAACCAGGAAGGCCGCTGGCACACCGGCCCGGTGCTGGGCCTGGTCTCGCAGACGATCAAGGTCGACGGCTACGACGAGAACAACCTGTCCTCGACCGCGCTGTCCTTCCCCAACCAGAAGTTCGACTCGCTGATCGGCAGCGCCGGCTGGCGCGCCAGCTTCGACATCTCGCCGACCTGGACCCCGTACGCGCAGGCGACCTACAACCGCGAGTTCGAGGACAGCCCCGCGCAGGCCTGGGCCTCGCTGCAGTCCATTCCCGGCGCGATGCGCTACGCGGTGCCGGGCGTGGACTTCGACCAGGACTACGGTGTGGTCGTGGTCGGCGCCCGCGGCCACGTCGCCGGCCTCAACGCCGACTTCGGCGCGCGCAGCACCATCGGCCAGAGCGGCGCCAACGACTCGGGCGTGTTCGTCAGCCTGGGCGGCAGCTTCTGATCCATCAGGTCCCGCCGGACCGCGCCGCCCGGCTCCGCGCCGGGCGGCGCATCGCCTGATGGCGTTGCGCCGGCCGCCGGCCAGCGCATAGACTGCCCACCCGACGCGGGTGTAGCTCAATGGTAGAGCTGTAGCTTCCCAAGCTACTGACGAGGGTTCGATTCCCTTCACCCGCTCCAGTTCCCTTGATCGCGCCTCATGCAATTGATTTCAAAGGGAATTTTTGCGGCGACATCCGTAAGCGATACCCACTTCAAAGGTATCGTCTGAAGTATCGTTCGTGCCCAAGCCCTATCTCCTGACGCGTCCATCGGGGCTTGTCGTTCGCTTCTTGGTTCCTGCTGATCTGCGAGGCCCGGTCGGCTCGCGCTTCATTGTTCGCCTTGGGCGCTCGTCGGGGCGGCCATGCGCGCCTAGTCGCCGTCAGCATGACCGTGGCACTCGCCTCCTCGTTCGACGCCGGGAAGTTGCTCGAACGCTCAGCGCGCCGCCGATAGCCGTTGGCGGCTGACACCATCGCCCAGAGCCGCTATCCGCTGCGCATCTTCCTTACGGTGACGAGCGACATTCCCGGCTCAACCATCAAGGTCGCTCACGCCCGCGCATGCCTGGATGCTGTCTGCTGGCAGCGTGAGCGCGCGACCATTGGGCCTGAATTCCGAGGCATGAGCGCGAAGTATCGTGGCTGGAGAAATAGGCTAGAGGTCTGATCCGGCAAGGCACAGGGATTGTCTGTGAGCGTGATGTCAGGGCGCAGGAAGAAGCGGCGGTATATACAGGGTCTCCGAATTCGCCATTGACTGTTCATTGGGAGATTGCGCACATGTGCGATCTAGATGACGCGCGCAACGCGTCCCGGAGAACGGGCTTTTGTGCCGTGCGCCGCTGCTTCGGGGCCTCAATGCAGCCGCACCCTGACAGCGGGTTGTCCCGCGCCAGCCATAGCGGACAGGTCCGTGGCTTCACCGCCGACGGCAAGCTGGCAAGCCTGCGGGAATAGCGATGCCAAAACGAAGGACCCTGAAACTGGCGACGTTCAACGTCAACGGCATCAACACCCGGTTGGCGAACTTGCTCCACTGGTTGGAGGAAGCCAAGCCCGACGTGGTCGCGCTTCAGGAACTGAAGGCAACCGACGCAGCGTTCCCTGCCCAGGCGCTTGAGGCGGCGGGCTACGGGGCGATCTGGCACGGGCAGCAGTCCTGGAACGGTGTGGCGTTGCTGGGCAGGCAGGCGCAACCCGTCGAGAGCCGCCGCGGCTTGCCGGGGGATCCGAGCGACAAGCAGAGCCGTTACATCGAAGCGGCCGTTCACGGCGTGGTGGTGGCCGGCCTGTATCTGCCCAACGGCAACCCGCAGCCGGGGCCGAAGTTCGACTACAAGCTGGCCTGGATGAAGCGGCTGGAACGGCACGCGAAGACCCTGGTGGCCTTGCCGCATCCGGTGGCCCTGATGGGCGATTTCAATGTCATTCCCACCGATCTCGACGTTTACGACCCGAAGTCGTGGAAGAAGAATGCCCTGATGCAGCCCGAGTCCCGGCAGGCATTTGACCGCCTGGTCGCGCAGGGGTGGACGGATGCCCTGCGCGAAGCCTTCGGTGAAGAGCGGATCTATACATTCTGGGACCACTTCCGACAGCACGCCGAGCGGGACCGGGGCCTGCGCATCGACCACCTCCTGCTCAATCCCGTCCTGGCCGGGGGCTTGGTCGAGGCGGGGGTGGATCAATGGGTCCGCCTGGAAGAACACGCGAGCGATCACGCCCCGACCTGGGTGACCGTGAGGGTCTGATCACATCCGGCAGACGAAGCCGGCGCTACAACCGTCTTGGGCCGACGCCGATTTTCAGGCCCCAATCCAACCCGCTTGGAGGACGAGATGAGCGACGACAAGAAGAACACCGGATCCCCTGACCGCGACCGCATCAACGTCAATGAGGACTATGAGCTGCAGTATTGGACCAAGACCCTCGGCGTGTCCGCCGACAAGCTGCGCGAGGCAGTGAAGGCGGTCGGCCCAACTTCGGCGGCGGTGCGCAAGTACCTGGGCAAGTAAGCCGGGGTTTCCGGCATGTCGCTGACCGAATACCGTCGGAAGCGGAGCTTCGACAAGACCAAGGAACCCGAGCCCGGGAAGGCGCTGCCGCAGGGGCAGCGGGCCATCTTCGTGGTCCAGCTCCACCACGCCAGCCGGCGGCATTACGACTTCCGGCTTCAGGTCGGCGACGCCCTCAAAAGCTGGGCCGTGCCCAAGGGGCCCAGCTACGACCCCAAGGTCAAACGGATGGCCGTGGAGGTGGAAGACCACCCTGTGGACTACGCCACGTTTGAAGGGGAGATCCCCAAGGGCGAGTACGGCGGTGGTCACGTCGCCCAATTCGATCATGGGGTTTGGGCGACTTCTGGAGATCCCGAGGCGCAGCTGGCCAAGGGCCACCTGCGCTTCGAACTGTTTGGCACCAAGCTCAAGGGCGGCTGGCACCTGGTGCGCTCGGGCAAGCCCGCCAGGCAGCCGCAGTGGCTGCTCTTCAAGGACGACGACGCCTTCGCCGGCACGGTGGAAGCCGACGACCTGCTCGGGGACGTGACCCAAGCCCCTGCCGCCGATCTGAAACGGGCCGGCAGTGGCAAAGAGCGCAAGAAGGGCCTCAAGGCCGTTGCAGCGCCGAAGAAGGGCCGTCGAAAGGATTGGGCGAAGAAGGCCGCGGCGCTGTCCAACGCCAAGCAGGCGAAGGCCCCTGATGGCCCCTTCGAGCTCCAGCTGGCCAAGCTGGGCGAGTCGCCGCCCAAGGGAGACCAGTGGGTCCACGAAATCAAATGGGACGGCTACCGAATCCTGGCCACGATCGCTGACGGCCAGGTGCGCCTCTGGTCCCGCAACGCGCTGGAGTGGACGGCCAAGATCCCCGAGATCAGGGACGCGGTGGCCGCGTTGGGCCTTCGATCCGGCGCGCTGGACGGCGAGCTCATCGCAGGCAGCGGCACGAAGGAGGACTTCAACCTCCTCCAAGCCACCTTGTCCGGCGAGCGCCAGGGCGCGCTCGCCTACGCGCTGTTCGACGTGCTGCACCTCGACGGGGTGGACGTCGCCGACGCGCCGTTGCTGGAGCGCAAGGCGCTGCTCAAGGAACTGCTGGACACAGGCCCTGCGGGGCACCTGGCTTTCAGCTCCCACGTCGTGGGAGACGGGGAGGCGGCGTATCGGCTGGCCGGCGAGCGCCACTTCGAAGGCATCATCTCCAAGCGCGCGGACCGGGCCTACCACCCGGGCCGGAGCGAGGATTGGAAGAAGACCAAGCAGTTGGCCTCGGAAGAGTTCGCCGTGGTCGGCTACACCGCGCCGAAGGGGAGCCGAACAGGCTTTGGTTCCCTGCTGCTGGCCAAGCCCGATCCCAAGCATGGGTGGCTCTACGTCGGCCGGGTCGGATCCGGCTTCAACGATGCGCTGATCAAGGAACTGACCCAGCTGATCGGCAAGGCCGGGAGCAAGACGCCCACCGCGCACGTGCCGACCAACGACACCGACCTGCGCGCAGCCACCTGGTTTGCGCCGCGCTTCGTCGTGGAAGTCTTCTACCGCGGCGTTGGCGGGCAGCAGCTGTTGCGCCAGGCCTCGCTGAAAACGGTGCGCCGCGACAAGGACGTGGCGGACCTGATGGATTCAGATCGCGGACCGACCGAGGAGGCGGCCACGCCGGCGGTCCCGGCCAAGGGGACGAAACGCGCCACCAAGGCAACCAGCGCCCACAAGCCCAGCAAGAAGCGCGCGCCGGCCGAGCGCGCATCGCCCAAGCTCTCGTCGCCCGGCAAGGTGCTCTTCCCCGAGGACAAGATCACCAAACAGCAGGTCTGGGACTACTACGAAGCGGTGATGCCGCACCTGCTGCCGGAGGTCATCGACCGGCCCTTGTCGATCATCCGTTGCCCCGCCGGCACCGGTCGGCCCTGCTTCTTCCAGAAGCACCACACCGCCGGGTTAGAACTGGTCGATTCGGTCCGGCTGAAAGAGGACAGCGGCATCAATGCCCACTATCTGGTGGTGCGCGATGCGGCGAGCCTGCTGGAACTCGTTCAGTTCAACGCCCTGGAATTCCACCCCTGGGGCAGTCGCGCCGAGGAGCCGGATCGCGCCGACCGGGTGGTGTTCGACCTGGACCCGGGGCCGGACGTGCCCTTCGAGGAGGTCAAAAAGGCGGCCACGGACATCCGCAAGCTCCTGGCCCAGCTGGAGTTGGAATCCTTCCTGCGCGTATCGGGCGGCAAGGGCCTCCACGTCGTGGTGCCACTGAACCCGGGATGCGACTGGGATCTGACCAAGCGTTTTGCCAAGGGCTTCGCCGACGCACTGTCCCAGTCGGAGCCACACCGGTTCCTGGCCACCGCCACCAAGCGCCTGCGCAACAAGCGGATCTTCGTGGACTACCTGCGCAACGGGCGCGGGGCGACAGCCGTGGCCTCCTATTCGCTGCGCGCGCGCCCCGGTGCGCCGGTCGCGATGCCGATCCCGTGGAGCGAGTTGCCCAAGCTCACGCGGGCCAATGCCTTCACCATCAAGGACGTGCCGGCGAAGTTGAAACGCCGCCGCAAGGATCCTTGGGAGGGCATCGATACCATCCAGCAGAACCTGGCGCGGTGGGCTGAACGGGACTGAAGACTCAGTAAGAAGGCAGCGATGGGCAGGCGCCCAAGGCGTTGTGCGACCCGTCCCCGCCGCGGCAGGGCGACGGGCCGATGGGCTTGTCTTCGCAAGCCATTGGAGCGCCAGCCAACGGACTGGCGCCCCATGCGTGGATCAGCTGGACGACTGAAGCGCTTTGGCTTCTTCGAGGTGCTGGGCCACAGCGGCACGCGTTTTTTCGAGGTGAAGTTTTACCTCCGACGACTTCGCCAGAGGCAGGAGCTTGTCGTCGATGGCCTTGAGCGCCTCGGTATGGCCTTTCACCATCGCCTCCACGTAGGCCTTGGCGTAATCGGCTTTGTGCTCGCCCAACGCGGCAAGTTCCGCTTCGCCCTTGGTCTTCTGCGCCGTGGCGGGTGCCGAGTCGCGCGGCGGTCCCAGCTGCTGGATCTGTTCGTCGTTCTCGGAGTGGTCCTTGACCATCATCGCCGCGTAGGCGGCGACCTTGGGTGGCAGTTGCCGGCTCTGCGCCTGCTGGCCCGCCGCAATCTCGTGCTGATTGATCGCGGAAAGAACCCCCAGGGCCTCCGAGTCGCCATCGGAGAGCGGGCTGGCGGCGGTTTTCTGCAGGTCTGTCGCAGCCGTGCCATCGCCTTGTCTTGGTTCGTTGTTCGTCTGCTGGCTGGCATCAGGTCCGGTTGTAGTGTCTGGCGTGCCGGGTTTATCTGCGTTGGAGCAAGCCGCCAAGGCGGCGACGACGAGGGTGCTGAGCAAGGTGACGCGCATAGGATGTCTCCCGAGTTGAGAATCGACGCTATTCCCGGGAGCGTTACCGCCCCATGCAGCATGGCGTCGCCGCCCCTTCTCAGGGCCTGAACGTCAGCCAGTGGCTGTGACGATGGCCGGAGCGGCGCCGCGCCGCGGAGAACGACAACGCCGGTCCCCGTTGACCCGGCACGTCGTCGAGGCGTATCGCGCGATCGCGCTGCGCGCGGGCGCTCCGCCTCGATGGCCCGCCACCCAAGCGTCTCTCCGGGTGTAAGCGAACGTGGACGACCGACGGCAGTTCGAGCGTCCAGTCACATTTTGAGACGCGGAGGCCTGGGTCTTCCGCCCATTGATGTGCTTCGGGCGCTATATGCTCCGGAAAGGAATCCCACAAAAGGAGAGGGTCATGGGCGCTTCAAAGCACACGCTCCAGAGCGGACAGCAGGTCGAGCTCGTGGATTGGGAAGGGCTGAAGCCGCCGCAACATGGGGCCGCATTGCAGCAGGCAGCGTGGGATCCGGACGCCTCGCGCATCGGCCTGGGTTTCTACAGTTCCACCGAAGAATTCATGCGGAACGACTGGGCGAGGGTGCACATGAGCCCGACGCCTGCCACGCTGCCCGGACATCGCCCGGTGATGCTGTATTACAGCGAGAGAGAAGGAAGCTGGCATACGCCCGAGGCGTTGGACATCGACCACATCGTGCAGTGGAAGGATCATCTCAAGGCGCTGGACGTGCACAGCCTGGCCGAGGCCCAGATGGGCTACAACGATGTGAGCAATCTCCGATTGCTGCCGGCAGCGGTCAACCGCGCGCGCGACGCGGCGGATCGCGTCCATGATCAACATGGCCCCCAGTCCGCCGAATGGCGCGCCTGGTGCGAAGCGCGCTTCGGCTTCGATCCATCCGCGGCCCGGGCTTCCTTCGATCCGGAAACCGATGGCGCGAAGCGGCGGGCCGCCACGCTTGAGGCGGATTGGACGCCGGCAATGACGCGCAAGGACCTTTCCTTCGATACCGCTGTCCAGGGCAAGTGGTTCGAAAGCGCCTTGCGCGACGCTTACCGGGGTGAAGCGTCGGTGGTCCGCCCGGTCGCGCCTTTCGACACCATGAAGGTGCCGCTCTTCGAGTGTGCCGTCACCAAGCAGCTCTGTACCCGCGACTCGTTCGACATCGATCATGCCATTGCGTTCGAGGCACTCCTCAAGGAGCTACCCAAGCACGCGGGCGGCCAGGGCTTGAAGAAGGCGGATGTGCTCGATGCTTTCAACGAGACCAGCAATCTGCGCCTGGTCAGCCGCGCCGCCAATGCCTCTCACGAGTTCGAGCTCAATGGTCAGGGCCAGTATCAGGAGGCGCTGAAAGAGGAGCCGGAGCGGCCCGGTGAGTTCAGGCACTTCTTGGCGACGGGCGCGATGGGTCCGGCCGACAAGCAGGCACTTTCCGACGCGATCAAGGAGTTCGTCGGAAGGGACCAGTACAAGATGGAGGTGTATTCGCGACTCAAGGCCGGCGGCGCGATCGACTTCCAGGATCCTCGCGCGGCGACCGGGCCGGTTATGCAGCTTTCCGACCCGCATCATCCCGACCATCATCGATTCGACAAGGTCATGCGCCAGATCGACCTCCTGGATCCGAATCGGCAGGTGCTTCCGACCCAGGAATATCGCGAGAATCTGGCAGCGGCGTTGGCGGTGGAGTCCAAACGGCAAGGCATGAGCAGGATCGATATGGTCGACAAAGGCGGGCCCGAAGGCACCCTGCTGTGTGCCGCCGAGAATCGGGGCGCCGTGCTGGGGCGGGCGCAGGTGTCCGTGACCGAGGGAGCCCTGACGCCCATGGCATTCAGTACGGCGGCGGCTGACGCCCTGTCGGCCCCGCATCAGTCGCAAGCGCAGGCGCTGCAGAGAACGGCGCATCAGTAGGATCGTGCACGCGTGCAGAGGAACATCTGCGGAGTTGATTCTCGGCCTTCCGCACCTGGGCATCAGCGCGGATGGATGAGGGGCCCGGGCCGATGGGAGGGCCTTGGACTGGCCGGGCCGGACGACCTAGGTCCGCGGTTTGCGCCTCGGCGTTGCCTTGCGGGCCGGAGTGGACGCCACGCCCAGCAAGGCCCGAACCTGACGCTGCTGCTTGTCCGTGAAGTCATTGAAGTGCGCGGACAGCATGCGTTTGATGCGCCGGTGTGCCTCGGCGATCGCGGCCCGGATCAGCGCCTGATCCGGATACTCGGCTGAGGACTGGCGGGACGGCAACGGTGTCGGCGGCTTGCTTGGCATGGGGCGGGGCGGCGAAGGGCGAGGCCAATACTCGGACCTGCCATGACGGCTCGCAACCCCTCCGGGCTCAGCCGCATGCGGACGCGGCGCATCATGTTCGCGACGAAGACCGGTCGCTTGTCCGCCGCGCAGGCCTCATCGACGCGGCGTGTCGCAGGGTCCAGGCGGCATCAGGCGCGCGTCCCGTGGCCCCCTCTTTTTCGCTTTGCGGCCTGGCCCGTAGCCGACCGGATCACCGGTGGGGATGGCGGCCCTGGCCGGCGCGCTGCGGTCCAACGCCGCCTGGCACTGCAGACGTCGATCTTCAAGGTCGACTGTGCCGTCGAACGAGGCCGCAGCGACGCGCGGCATGACCGGCCATCGGGCCGTGTCATGCTGTGCGCCGTTTTCATCCCTGCGCGCGGCCGCATGAAACTGGCGATCCTCTCCCGCAACACGCGGCTGTACTCGACCAAGCGCCTGGTCGAGGCCGGGCGCCAGCGCGGGCATACCGTGCGCGTGCTCGATCCGCTGCGCTGCTACATGCGCATCGACCGCGGCCGTTTCGACCTGCGCTACAAGGGCGCCACGCTGTCGGGGTTCGACGCGGTGATTCCGCGCATCGGCGCGTCGGTCACCCGCTACGCCACCGCGGTGCTGCGCCAGTTCGAGCTGATGGGCTGCCATTCGCCCAATCCCTCCGATGCGATCCTGCGCGCGCGCGACAAGCTGCGCGCGCACCAGCTGCTGGCCGCCCACGGGATCGACCTGCCGGCCACGGTGTTCGGCGACAACCCCGACGATACCGCCGACCTGCTGGCGCTGCTGGGCCCGCCGCCGCATGTGATCAAGCTCAACGAGGGCGCGCAGGGCGCCGGAGTGATGCTGACCGAGAAGCCCTCGGCCTCGCGCTCGGTGGTCGAGGCGCTGCGCGGGCTGTATGCCAGCTTCGTGGTGCAGGAGTTCGTCGAGGAGGCCAAGGGCGCGGACCTGCGCTGCTTCGTGGTCGGCGACCGGGTGGTGGCCGCCATGCGCCGGCAGGCGCCGGAGGGCGACTTCCGCTCCAACCTGCATCGCGGCGGCGAGGCCTATCCGGCCGTCGCCAGCGACGAGGAGGCGGCCGTGGCCGTGCGCGCCGCCGCGGTCCTGGGGCTGGGGGTGGCCGGGGTGGACCTGATCCGCTCGGCGCGCGGCCCGCTGGTGCTGGAGGTCAACTCCACCCCGGGGCTGGAGGGCATCGAGCAGGTCTCCGGCGTGGACATCGCCGGGGCGGTGGTGGAACTGGTGGCCGCCGGCGCGGTCAAACGGGACGCACCGGCCGCGCGCCGCTCCGCCGGCCGAACGTGAACGGCCATGCAGGGAGGCTCACCGGCGGTGTGACAGAATCGCCCCGTCCCGCGCGGAAGGCTGAACAGGCCGGCCCGCAGCGGCTTGGCCCGCACAGCAACAACCCAAGGATTCCCATGACCTTCCCATTCCCGATGCGCCGTGCTGGCGCCGTCCCGGCCGCCCGGCCGCAGGAGACCTGCTGACATGCGCATCCTCGTCATCGAAGACAACAGCGACATCGCCGCCAACCTGGGGGACTACCTCGAGGATCGCGGCCACACCGTGGACTTCGCCGCCGACGGCGTGACCGGCCTGCACCTGGCCGTGGTCCACGACTTCGACGCCATCGTGCTCGACCTCAACCTGCCGGGCATGGATGGCCTGGAGGTCTGCCGCAAGCTGCGCAACGAGGCGCGCAAGCAGACCCCGGTGCTGATGCTCACCGCGCGCGACAGCCTGGACAACAAGCTGGCCGGCTTCGACTCGGGCGCCGACGACTACCTGATCAAGCCCTTCGCCCTGCAGGAAGTGGAAGTGCGCCTCAACGCGCTCTCGCGCCGCGGCAAGGGCGTGCAGACCCGCGTGCTCGACGTGGGCGACCTGGAATACAACCTGGACACGCTGGAAGTGCGCCGCCAGGGCAAGCTGCTGCAGCTCAATCCGACCGCGCTGAAGATCCTGCAGGCGCTGATGGAGGCCTCGCCGGCCGTGGTCACCCGCCAGGAGCTGGAGACGCGCGTGTGGGGCGAGGAGCTGCCCGACTCGGATTCGCTGCGCGTGCACATCCATGGCCTGCGCGCGGTGGTCGACAAGCCGTTCGAAGTCCCGCTCATCCAGACCCGCCATGGCATCGGTTACCGCATCGCCGCTCCCGAAGCCTGAGGGCCACGCGACCGCGCGGCCGGCCGCGGCGCGGGCGCGCAAGTTCCGCCGCCGGCTGCGCACCCGCATCGTCTGGTCCTTCGCCCTGCTGGGCCTGTGCCTGACGGTGCTGTTCGCCTATGCCTCGATCCTGGCCCGCCAGCGCGTGGAGAACCAGCTGGTCGAGGACGTGATGAACCGCAACATGGAAGCGTCCTGGCGCAGCTACGTGGCCAGCGGCGGGCGCAACCTGGACATCCCGGTCCAGCAGATGAAGGGCTTCGTCTATCGCCCCGACAAGCTCGACAGCCTGCGCCGCGATTTCCCCGATTGGGAGAAGCTCGACGACGGCATCCACCCGATGTCGGGCACCGATCCGGATGGCAAGCCGTTCGCCTACAAACTCGGCGTGCGCAAGACGCCCAATGCCTGGTTCTTCATTGCCTACGACATGGGCCAGGTCGCGCTGGGCGAGGTGCAGTTCAAGCGCACGCTGTACGCCACGGTGCTGGTGTTCACCCTGGTCTCGCTGCTGATCGGCTGGTGGGCGGCCTCGCGAGTGATGAGCCCGGTGTCCGAACTGGCCAACCGCCTGCGCGCCTACCGCGGCAGCAGCAACCCGACCCAGCTGGGGCCGCTGTTCCCCGAGGACGAGGTGGGCGAACTGGCGCGCGCGCTGGACGATTATTCCAACCGCCTGACCGAGGTCGTGCAGCGCGACCGCGAGTTCAACGCCGACGTCAGCCATGAGCTGCGCACGCCGCTGGCGGTGATCCGCGGCGCGACCGAGCTGCTGCTGGGCAAGCCCGACCTGGAACCCAAGATCCAGGCACGCCTGCTGCGCATCCAGCGCGCCGAGCAGGCGTGTTCGGACCTGATCGGTTCGCTGCTGCTGCTCTCGCGCAACGAGCGCGGGCAGGGCACCAGCAACGTGGCCAAGGTCGCCGAGCAGCTGCTGGATTCGCACCGCGCGCAGATCGGCGGCAAGCCGCTGGAGCTGATGCTCGAAGGCAACCAGGACCTGGTCATCGACGCGCCGGAGGCGGCGCTGTCGGTGGCGCTGGGCAATCTGGTCGGCAATGCGGTCAAGTACACCCAGGAGGGCACGGTACGGGTGCGCGTGCTCAACGATGCGGTCGAGGTGATCGACTCCGGTCCGGGCCTGAGCGAGGAGGACGCGGCGCGGCTGTTCGACCGCGGCTATCGCGGCACCCACGCCGGGCATTCGCAGGGCGGCGGCATCGGCCTGTCCATCGTCAGCCGCCTGTGCGATCTCTACGGCTGGCAGGTCAGCGTGCGCCCCGGCGCCGAGCGCGGCGTGGTGGCCACGCTGCGGTTCCATCCGGCCTGAAGGCCGCGACCAAGGCTTTCCTGAGCCGTTCGCGGCACTTCCGACCATGGAGGCCCGCATTCGCGGGCATGGCCGGTCAGAGCGAGATCCAGAAGCAGTCGTAGCTGCGGCGGATACCCATTACCGTCGAGGTGGGCGTGCCGTTGGACAGGGTCTGCTGCAGGCGCAGGCCGACCGGGCGCCGGCGCTGCGGCAAGGTGGCCTGCGGATAGAAGCCGTCGGTGTTGGCGTCGGTGATGGTGCCGTCGGCCTCGACCACCGGGTCGGGCGCCGGCAGCACCGGGGTGATGTCCAGCAGCGGCCTGCGCACGATGGCTTCCATGCGGTCGAGCAGGCGATTGGCCGAGGCGTCGGAGATCCCGTTCCACTGATAGAGCGCGGCCAGGTCGTTGGCGTCCTTGGCGGCGACGGCCGCGCCGATGCGCTGGACCAGGTCGGACAGCTTGCGTGGGCAGCCCAGGTGGGTGCGGGATGGGGCGTCGCCGGCCTCGCCCGCGGTGGAAGGCAGCGGCACCGGCACTCGACTGGCCGCGCCCAGGTCCTCGCAGCGGCGATCGGTGAACACGCTTACCCCGCTGGCGTCGGTGCAGCGATGGATCGCCTGGGCCCGCGTCGCAGGCGACCACGCCAGCGCGGCCAGCGCGAGAGCCAGGGTCAGCAGCAGGAGCGGGACGGGCGCGCGCATGGAGGGGCGCAGCCTACCCCAGCCAAGCTGAAGTCCATGACGAGGGTGGGCACCGGCCTGCCGGCGATGTGGCCCGACCTGTGCAGCCCATCCCGCCGTGGACAGAAGGCTGCCACGGGACAGACGGCCTGAAGCCGCCGGACGACCCTTGCCGTCGTTCCCGCGAACCTGGGAACCCAGCGACTTCCCAGCGCGAAGGAAAAACACCCCAGCTCCCGGCTTCTGCAGGAGCACCGCGTTCCTAGGGAATACGCATTCGCGCGTTCTCAGCGAATCCCCAACCGCTGCAGCACCGTCTGCGTAGGCTTGGCCAGGTTGAGCGTGTAGAAGTGCAGCGACGGCGCGCCGCCGTCGATCAGGCGCTGGCACAGCTGGGCGACCACGTCGGCGCCGAAGTCCTTCACCGCCGCCGCGTCGTCGCCGAAGGCCGCCATGCGCTTGGCGATCCAGCGCGGGATCTCCGCCCCGCACTGCTCGGAGAAGCGCCGCAGCTGGGCGAAGTTGGCGATCGGCATGATCCCGGGAATGATCGGGATTTCCACCCCCAGCCGGCGCACCGCCTCGACGAAGCCGAAGTAGGCATCGGCGTTGTAGAAATACTGGGTGATGGCCGCATCGGCGCCGGCGTCGACCTTGGCCTTGAAGTGCTTCAGGTCCGACAGCGCGTCGCTGGCCTGCGGATGGGTTTCCGGATAGGCGCCGACTTCCAGCTGGAACGCATCGCCGTGCTCGGCGCGGATGAAGGCGATCAGTTCGGACGCATAGCGCAGGTCGCCGGCATGGCCCATGCCCGAGGGCAGGTCGCCGCGCAGGGCGACGATGCGCCGGCAGCCGATGGCGCGATAGAGCTTGAGCAGTTCGCGGATCTCCTCGCGGCTGCCGCCCACGCAGGACAGGTGCGGCGCGGCGTCGAAGCCGTGGTGCTGCTTGAGGTGACGCACCGTCTCGGCGGTATAGCTCAGGGTCGAGCCGCCGGCGCCGAAGGTGCACGACACGTACTCCGGCGCGTAGCGCGCCAGCCGCTCGGCCGTGCGATTCAGCTGCGCCCGCTGCTCGTCGGTCTTGGGCGGGTAGAACTCGAAGCTGATCGGCGTCATGGCGGGGCGTTGGGCGGCGGGTGCGGCATCTTATCGCTTCATCGCGATGGATGCATGGAGCCCTGCCGCGGCGTCCATCCCTCCGGCAGCCGGGTGCTACAGTCCGGCGCCTCTTTCGCCAGCCAGGTGTTCATCGCATGACCGTGTCCACGTCTGTCTCCATCGGCACGCCGGGCCGCCCCTGGGGCGCGGCCGAAAAGGCGCAGTGGCGCGCCGCCCAGACCCGCAGGCGCGGCTATGCCGACGAAGTGCTGGCCCGGATCGAACCGCTGCGTACGCGCTTCGAAGTCGTGTCGTACGGCCATCTGGACTACGGCGCGGACCAGTACGACCTGTTCGCGGTGCGCAGCCGTGCCTGGGACCCGGCGCTGCCGACGATGCTGGTCACCGGCGGCGTGCACGGCTACGAGACCAGCGGCGTGCAGGGCGCGCTGCAGTTCCTCGAACAGCATGCGGCTAGCTACGCCGGCCGCGCCAACCTGCTGGTGGTGCCATGCGTGAGCCCCTGGGGCTATGAGCGCATCCACCGCTGGAACCCCGACGCGCTGGACCCCAACCGCAACTTCCGCGCGCACAGCCCGGCGGCCGAAGCGGCCGCGCTGCTGGCCCTGGTCGCGCCGCTGCGCGAGGGCATCGTCATGCACATCGACCTGCACGAGACCACCGACAGCGACGAGAGCGAATTCCGCCCCGCGCTGGCCGCGCGCGACGGCAAGCCCTATGTCCCGGGCACCATTCCCGATGGTTTCTACCTGTGCGCCGACAGCGCCGCGCCGGCACCGGCCTTCCAGCAGGCGGTCAACGCCGCCGTGGCCAAGGTGACCCACATCGCGCCGGCCGATCCGGACGGCACCCTGATCGGATCGCCGGTGGTCGCCCCGGGCGTGATCGAGTACGACTGCAAGGCGCTGGGCCTGTGCGCGGGGATCACCGACGCGCCCTACCGCACCACCACCGAGGTCTATCCCGACAGCCCGCGCGCCACGCCGCAGCAGTGCAACGACGCCCAGGTGGCGGCGATCCGCGCGGCGATCGACTACGCGCTGGCGCAGCGGGGCTGAGGCGCGATGTCGATCGTGCTGACCCCGTTCGCGCGTGCGCGGCTGTTCCCGCGCACGCCGCGCGGCAACACCATCCAGGACTGCACCGCCGAGGGCTTCGAGGCCTATCTCAACCAACACCCGCCGCTGCGCGTGCTCGATGGCTATGCGCCGTTCTGCAAGCTGCACGTGCACCGCAACTGGACCTCGACCCGCTGCCTGACCGTGCCGATCACCGTGGACAACCGGCATCTGCTGCGTTCGGCCTACGAGGCGCGCACCTCGGCCGAGCTGCCGGTGCTGGTGCGCTGGTTCGAGGGCGTGCAGGCCCCGCGCGCCGAGTACCTGCTGCCGATCCTCTACAGCCGCGCACAGCTGGCCAGGGAGGGCGAGGCCATCGACGCGGACTGGGGCGTGGTCGGCTGCCTCTACACCGCCGAGCCGGAGGAGATCCCGATGGCCCCGATCACCATGCTGCGCAATGCGCTGGGCGTGGAGGAGGGCGGTTCCGGCGTGCCATTGGACCGCGAGGCGTATCGGCGCGCGGTGGCGTTCTGGGAGCGCAACGCGAACTGGCGGCCGTGAGGCGTTCCGAGGACGCCGCGTTTCCTTGAAAGACGAGACGGCGCAGGCCGTCCTGCGGCGCGTAGCGGGGGACGGCCAGGCTCAGCGCGGCGCCGTCCCCGCCAGCAGTCGCGCGTAGAGCGCGGCGCCGTAGTGCGGTGGATGGAGCGGGGTGCGCAGGGCGAAGTCCGTGCTGACCCTGGCCAGGGCCGCCTGGAAGGGCTGCATCAGCAGCGCGCCGGCGCTGAAGGCGCCGCCGGAGTAGGACAGCGGGACCGGCTCGCCCGGCTCGAAGCCGAGCAGCCCGCGCAGGGCCTGGGCGATCTGTGCCAGTTCCTCGCCGGCGCGCTGGAAGATCGCGATCGCCACCGCATCGCCTTCACCGGCGGCCTGCGCCACCTGCACCGACAGACGCGCGATGTCGCCGCGCGTGCCGACGCCCTCGCCGTAGACATGCCCGCAGAGGTCCAGGTCTTCCTCCAGGCCGAAGTGCGCGCGCAGGATCGCGTGCAGGGGGCCGCGCGGCAGGCGGCCATCGCTCATGCGCGAGAAGGCGTTGAGCCCCTGTGTGGCGATCCAGTGGGCCGAGCCCTCGTCGCCGAACGCCTCGCCCCAGCCGCCGGACCGCGCCGCGGCCGCACCGCGTCGTCCATAGCCCATCGAGCCGGTGCCGGCGATGATGTTGATGCCGTCCGCGCACGCCAGCGAGCCCGCCCAGCCGCACACCATGTCGTTGTCGCAGGCGTAGCGGCGGTGTCCCAGCACCTGGCCGGGGATGAGCTGCAGGGCGGCCGTGGCGCGGCTGTCCTCGCCGTAGGCCGGCAGGCCGAAGAACGCCTGCGCGATGTCCTCGCGGCTAAGCCCCAGCGGCGCCAGCAGCGTAGCGATGCCTTCATCCAGCATGCGGCGTACACCGTCCAGCCCGACCTGCGGGTAGTAGGCGGTGCCCAGCTGGGTCTGCGCCAGCAGCGTGCCGGCGGCATCGATCAGCGCGAAGCGCGTCTTGGTGCCGCCGCCATCGACGCCCAGATACAACGCCTGCGCAGGCATCGCTCAGGCTTCCAGTGCGTACAGCCGCACGCCCTGCACGACGCGGTTGACGATGCCGGCCGGGTTGGGGTTGTCCGGCGTGACGCCACGCACGCGCGCATGCAGGAAAGCATAGATCTGCGCAGCGGCCACGTAGGGCCACAGCAGGTCCACGTCGGCGGCCAGCGCCAGGCCCGGCACGGCCAGCGTGTCGGCATCGTCGCCGCGCGGCCGGGCGGAGATCTCGATCACGCGCGCGGCCACGCCGTCGCGGCGCAGTTCGTCGATCAGGTCGTGGTCGTAGCGGCGGGTGTAGGGATCGTTCGAGACGAAGACCATCACCAGCGTCCCGCTGGTGACGAAGGTCTTGGGGCCGTGGCGGAAGCCCAGCGGCGAGTCGTGGCAGGTGGCCACCGCGCCGTTGGTCAGTTCGCCCAGCTTGAGCGTGGCCTCGCGCGCCAGGCCCTGGAACAGCCCGCTGCCCAGATACACGACGCGGTCGTGGCGTGCGTTGGCCAGGGTCTGCAGCAGCGGCAGCGCGTCCTGGATCACCGCCTCGGTCGCCTGCGCGATCGGCGCGACGCGCGCGTCCAGCGCGCCGGCCGGCAGCAGCGTGGCCAGGGCGGCGTAGAGCATGCAGCTGAAGGACGAGGTCATCGCGAAGCTCGTGTCGTGCGTTTCTTCCGGCAGCGTCACGGTCATGGCCTGCCCGACCGGCGCGCTGGCCAGCCTGCCCTGGGCGTTGCAGGTCACCACCAGGTGGCGCACGTCGCGCACCAGCGACTCGGCCAGTTCGACCGCGGCGATGCTCTCCGGGCTGTTGCCCGAGCGACCAAAGGAGATCAGCAGCAGCGGCTGCGCCGGATCCAGGTACAGCCGCGGCGCGCACACCAGGTCGGTGGTCGGCACCGCGTCCACGCGCGCGGCCAGCGCGCGGTCCAGCAGCGGCGCCAGGCACTGGCCGATGTAGGCCGAGGTGCCCGCGCCGGTGAGGATCACGCGTGCGGCCGGGTCGTGGGCGATCGGCGCGATGAAGGCCTGCAGTTGCGCATGCAGGCCGGCGATCAGCGCGTGGGTACGACGCAGCATCCTTGGCTGCTGGGCGATCTCGCGCGCCGTCCAGATGGCCTGGGCGGCCTCCAGCTCGGCCTCGGGCACGCCGAGGAGCTCAGGAACGGTCTTGGTCATGGCATGCATGGTGGTACTCATCGAGAACGGCACTGACGTGGGCCATGGCCAGGGACTGCGGGTCGAGCGTCGCGGTTCCGTTGCGGAGGGCGTGCAAGGCGAGGGGGAGGAACTGGCTGACCAGCGAGATCGGCGGCGGGGTCTCGCGCAGGTTGTCGAACAGCTGCCGGCGCGCCCGTTCGATGCGCGCATCGGGCCAGTAGTAGCGGATGCGGTCGGACAGGCTGTACTGCAGGTCGATCTCCAGCGCGTGGCCGGCGCCGTGGTAGTAGCGGCGCCAGTGGCCGGGCTCGGCGTGCAGGCGCTGCAGCACGACCTCGCGCAGGCGCGCCTGCCGGGCGGGGGCGATCCATTCGCGTTCGATGGCATCCAGCGCCCACAGCGCCTCGCGCAGGGCGAAGGTCAGGCCCGGGCCCACCTTGAGGATCGCGAAGTGGTCGCGTACCAGCGCGGCCAGCGCCTGGCGGGTCTGGTAGTCGGTCGAATGCGCCTCGAACACCATGTGTGACACGGCGGTGATCGAGCGGCTCAGCGCGACCGCCCGGTCGGGGGCGTAGTCGATGACGCTGTGGTGGTCGAACTCCACGCCCGGCTGTACGACCGAGGCGATCACACGCTGCCAGGCGTCTTCGAGACCGGCCTCGACGAAGGCGATGCGATGGGCGTCGATCGTGGCCAGCGCCGCGTCCGGCGTGGTCACGGCCAGGCCTTCGATGGCTTCGGTGGCGCCGCCGGGCACCGGGACTTCGGTGCCGATCACGTAGACCGGCGCCTCGCCGCCGGCCTGCTGCCAGGCGGCTTCGGCCGCGCGCGCCAGGCGCACGGCACGACGCACGATCTCCGCTTCCGGCAGCGGCGTCGGATCGCCCGCGCAGGCCATCGAGCAGTCCAGGTGGATCTTGCGGAAACCCGCCGCCACGTAGGCCGCGACCATCACCTCGGCCTTGTCCATCGCCGTGGAGGCCGCCAGCATCGTCCACGGGTTCGGCCCCAGGTGATCGCCGCCCAGCGCGATGCGCGACGCATCGAAGCCCACGCGCTGCGCGATGCCGTGCACGAAGGCGACGAAATCGGCCGGCGTCATGCCGGTGTAGCCGCCGTCCTGGTTGACCTGGTTGCAGGTGGCTTCGAACAGCACCAGCGCCTGGCCGGTGCGCCGGGCATGGTGCAGCGAGGCCTCGATGACGAGGGGGTGCGCCGAGCAGATCGAGGTCACGCCGACGGCGTGTCCCGAGGTGTGGCGCGCGATGAGGTCGAGCAGAGCTTGCACGGGGGAATGATCCAGATCAGGAAAGGGGAGCGGCGGCGGGGCGCTCGGGTTCGAGCACCAGCAGCAGCGAGGCGATCAGCGCCAGCACCAGACCGGCGGCCTTCAGCGGGCCGGGCACCACGCCGGCGAACAGCAGCGCCAGCGCCGCGGTGACCAGGGGCGCGCCGGCGTTGCTCAAGGGCGCGACCACCATCGCCTTGCCGTAGCGGAACGCGAACACCAGCGTCAGCGCGCCGATGGCGTTGAGCACCTGGATGCCGGCGGCCAGCCAGGGACCGCTTGGGCCGGTGTTGATGGGCTGGCTGAAGTCGGTCATCCACAGCGCGACCGGCGCCAGCAGCAGCGCGCCGAGGGTCATGTAGGCGAAGATGCTGTCGGCGCGCACGCTGTCGTTGGCCAGCTTCATGAAGAACGCCTGCACGCCCCAGGCCAGCATGATCAGCAGCGACTGCACGAACCAGCCCAGCCCCGCGCCCGCGCCGCGGCCGAAGGACAGGTCCAGCATCGGCAGCGCGACCAGCGCCAGCACGATGCCCAGCGTGCCCTGCCAGCCGGTGCGCTCGCGCAGCAGCACGAAGGACAGCGCGATGGTCACCACCGGCGAGAGCGAGATGATCGGGAACACGAAGTACGCCGGCCCGATGGTCAGCGTGTGGAACAGCAGCATCTGCCCGCCCGCGCCGAGCAGGCCGATGGTCAGGCCGTAGGCGATGGCCCTGGGCGAGCGTTCCAGCCGCCAGCCGCCGCGCCACAGGATGTAAAGCGCCGGCGGGACCATGGTCAGCGCCCACACCACGTAGACCAGCGTGTCGGGGAATCCGTGCGCGGCCGACAGCGGCGACAGCGCGCCCCACACGCCCCACAGCACGACGGTGACCAGCGCATAGGCCAGCCAGGGGCGCCGGCGCGGCGCACTCGCGGCGAGCACGGCGCTCATGCGGAAGCCTCCGGCGTGGCTTGCAGGAACAGGAAGCGTTCGAACGACGCCGGCAGCGTCGCCGTCGGCCCCTGGACCACGCCCAGCTCGCGCGCGTTGAACAGGTCGCGCACCTTCCAGCGGCCCGCGGCCAGGCCGCGCAGTTCCACCTGCCCATCGAAGCGCGGCGCGTAGAAGGTGTAGTACTGCGCTCCGTCCTTGGCGATGACGTGGGTCTCGGGCCGGTCGAAGCCGATGTCGTAGAGCGTGCCCAGGTACTCGCCCTTGGGCAGCATGTGCGCCTTGTACAGGTCGACCCACTTGCGCCACAGCGCCTCGCGCTCGGGCGTCAGCACGAAGCCGCCCGGCGGCAGCGGCTCGGCCGGATGCTCGGTGTCCCTGGGCCAGGTGAACTTGGTCGAGATCACCGCGCCGATGCCGACGGTGGAGGCGAAGTCGTCGTGCTGGTCCGACAGCTCCACATGGTCGCCGGCATAGCTGCCGCGATGACCCATCAGCGCCTTGATCGACTTGCCCTTGCTGCGTACCTGCCAGGAGGACAGCGGATCGGAGGCCGGGTACTGGTCGGTGGCCGGCAGGTTGTGGAAGGCGAACGCGGTCCCGCACGGGCACAGTTCCACCACCGCCTCGGGATTGGCCTCGTGCGCGGCCTGGTAGATCGCCTGCCAGAACCTGGCCAGGCCTTCGACCGAGTCCTCCGGCCGGGCGTGGCGGTGCGCCGGGTTGTAGCAGGGCGCCACCGCATTGAGGTGCTGGCCGTCCAGCTTGATGCCCTCGAAGCCCCAGTCGCCGATGATCTTCTTCACCAGCGCCACGTAGAAGTCGATCACCGGCTGATAGGCCGGGCACTGGGTCAGCGCGTTCCACCAGGTCACGGTCTGGAAGGCGCCGGTCTTGTCCAGCAGCAGCATGTCGACGTGGTCGTGCAGCACGTCGCTGCCAGGATCGGCGGCCAGCGGCGCCAGCCACAGGCGCGGACGCATGCCGTGCTGGCGCACCTGCGCGGTGAAGGCGCGCATGTCCGCGTCGCCGCGCGGGAACTTCTTCAGGTCGATCTTCCAGTCGCCCTCGTTGGTCTGCCAGCCATCGTCCAGCACCGCCCATTCGAAGCCCAGCGCCTGCGCCTTGGGCAGCGTGTCCAGGACCTGTTTGACGGTGAAGTCGCGCTCATAGCCCCAGGCGCACCAGATCGGCGCGAAGGCCGAGTCCGGCGGGCGCGGGCCCTCGATGCCCTCGGCCGCCATGAACTGGCGGTACTGCTGCAGCGGGGCGTAGAAGTCGCCGCGATGCACGGCCAGGAAGGTGCGCTCGGTGACCAGCTCGGCGCCGGGCGCCAGGGTGATCGGCTGCTGGCCCTCGATGGCGATCGATGCGCCGGTCGCGGTGCGCCTGACCGGCATGGCCAGTGGCCGTGGCACCGGCTCGACATGACCGACCGCCAGGCCGACATCGCGGCGCCACAGGTTGGCTACCGGCGTGCCGCCACCGTAGTCGGAGGAATCCATCGCCAGACTGTTGCGCTGATCGAAGTCCTCGCCGAGCGGCTGCACCCAGTCGCGGCGATCGGTGTGGGTGGACCCGGAGAAGCTCCAGAAGCCGCCGGGCGCATCGCCCAGCGCATACGCACTGCTGCGCCAGCCGGTCACGTTCAACGGCGCATCGCCGAGGTTGCGATAGCGCACCTGCACCACCGCCAGACCGGGCAGGGCATCGAAGCGGCTCACCGCGACCTGCTTCTCCACGCCCTGCGCGGCGCGACCGGTGAACACCACCTGGCGGCCACGCCCGTGGCGCGGATCGTCCAGGTCATGGGCCTGCTGGCCACTGAGGCGGAAATCGGCGAGCTCGCCGCCCTCCAGCAGCAGCGCCTCGCTGGACGCCCAGCCGGTCAGCGGCTGGCCCCATGCCGACAGGCGGGTGCGCATGCGGCGGTCGAAGGCGATGCCCAGCGCCGCGTCGCCGATCTCCTGGTCCGTGCTCGGCGCGACGGTCGCCGCCCGCGCCCACGGCATCGCGCTCCAGGTCATGCCGCCAGCCACGCTGCCGGCGATGAACTTCAGGGCGGTGCGGCGTCCGATCGGCGACATGCGGGCTGGTCCGGTGACGATGCCAGCCATTCTGCGTGCGTGACGCGCCTCGATGCAAGCGTTTTGTTGCGATGTCTCGCCAAAAAGTTTCGTTTCGATGCCAGTAGGGCGGCATGACTACCGGTGGGCGCGCGACTCAGGGGCGCCGCAGCGGGAGCGCAATGGGATCTCGTTGGGGAAGGGAGGTCTTGCCGCTGCAGCGGCAAGGCCCGGTCCGCGGTCAGGCGCGCAGCACGTCCACGCCCAGCGCTTGGCAGGCGGCGGTAATGTCCTCCGGCGCGCCGGCCTCGGTGATCAGCGCGTTGAGTCCGGACACCGGGATGATCCGGTGCAGGCAGACCTTGCCGAACTTGGAGCTGTCGGTGATCGCCACCACCATGCGCGCGGTTTCGACCATCTTGCGGTTGAGCATGGCCTCGGGCTCGTAATGGGTGGTGATGCCCCGCTCCAGGTCGAAGCCGTCGACGCCCAGGAACAGCTTGTCCACGTGCAGGGCGTCCAGCGCCTCGACGGTCAGCCCGCCATAGAAGGCCATGTTCCTGCGGCGCAGCTCGCCGCCCAGCATCACGATGTTGATGCTGGGCTTGGGCGCCAGCGAGGACAGCACGCCGAAGTCGTTGGTGACCACGGTGATCTCGATGTCCGGCAGCGCCTCGGCCAGCTGGATCGCGGTCGTGCCCGAATCGATGGCGATCGTGTCGCCGGGCTTCACCAGGGCGGCCGCGCGCGCGCCGATGCGGCGCTTCTCGTCCAGGTGCGCGGTGCGTTTCGTTTCGTAGTGCGGCTCGACGACGGTGTTGCCGACCACGCTGCTGTCGATCGCGCCGCCGTAGGCGCGCGCCATGACGCCGCGCTCCTCCAGGTAGCGCAGGTCCTTGCGCACGGTCTGCATGCTGACGCCGAACCGCCGCGCCAGCGCGGTGACCTGCACGCTGCCGTGCTGGCGCACGAGTTCGCTGATCTGCAGGCGGCGCTGGCTGGTATCGCGGGTGACGGGTGGCACGGGGGACTCCTGGGGCAAACGGTTCAGAGTATACGGGCATTTCGTTAAATTTCGCTATTGATACAAAACGAAACATGATTTAGGCTCGGTTTCGTTGCTTCACCAGCCAGGCCCCGCCCGCCTTCCTTCCAGGAGATCGCCGTGAAAGCCGTCCCTCTGCAGCGCCGCCGTCTGTGTCATGGAATCGCCCTCGCCCTGCTGATGCCGGCCACGGCCTGGTCGCAGGAGGCCGCCCCGGCGCCGGCGGCGGGCGGGCCGCAGGTGCAGGAAGCGGCCCCGGCCGACGCGCAGGACGCCACCGATCTGCAGGCCGTCCAGGTCAAGGGCGTGCGCGCCGCGCTGACGCGCTCCAACGACCTCAAGCGCGACGCGACCACGGTGCAGGACTCGATCACCGCGCTGGAGCTGGGCAAGTTCCCGGACAACAACGTCGCCGATTCGCTCAGCCACATCACCGGCGTGTCGATCAGCCGCACCGCCGGCGGCGAGGGCCAGAAGGTCAGCGTGCGCGGCCTGGGCCCGGAGTACACCCTGACCACGTTCAACGGTCGCATCCTGGCCACCGACGGCGAAGGGCGCGACTTCGCCTACGACGTCCTGCCGGCCGACGTGATCAGCGGCGCGGATGTCATCAAGGGCGCCGAGGCGGCCAACACCGAGGGCGCGATCGGCGGCCTGGTCAATCTGCGCTCGGCCAGCCCGTTCGATCAGCCCGGCCAGCACGGCGTGGTGCGCATCGAGGGCGATCGCAACCAGATGTCCGATCTCAACGGCCGCAAGTTCTCCGGCGTCTACAGCAACACCTTCGCCGACGACACGATGGGCGTGATCCTGGGCGTGGTCTCGGCGCGCCGCAAGGACCGCACCGACACCGCCGGCAACGACGGCGGCTGGACCCGCAATCCCGATCCGAACGATCCGTCCTGGGGCGGCAACGCGTGGGGCGGCAACATCGATCTCAACAACAACGGCGAGCTGGATCCGGACGAGTACGGCCTGATCGCGCCGGGCCAGTTCCGCGTCGGCTCGATCCTGGAGGACAAGAAGCGCACGGCGTTCTCCGGCAAGTTCGAGTGGCGGCCCAGCGACAGCTTCCGGCTGACCCTCGATGGCCTCAAGACCAAGCTCGACTCGCCGCAGGTCGGCTACCAGCAGTCCTATTACCCGCTGTTCTCGCCGGGCCGCTGGTCGAACGTGACCGTGCAGAACGGCATCGTCACCGGCCTGACCCTGGACAACCCCGATCCCGAGCTGCGTCTCAACCCCGAGCTGCTCAACAAGACCGAGTACCGCGTGGTCGACACCGCGCTCTACGGCGCCAACGCGCAGTGGAAGGTCAGCGACGACTTCACCGTGACCGGCGATGTCTACCGCTCCACCTCGCGGCGTCACTCCGGCGGCCAGGACAGCTATGTGGTGCTGCGCCTCAACCAGCCCAACACCACCACCATCTCGCTCAATCCATCGGGCATTCCCAACGTCACCACGTCGCTGACCGACGGCCGCGACTGGGCCAGCGGGCTGGCCAGGGGCGAGTTCGGCGCCAACGACTTCGTCACCCACTACAACGAGCTGGCCGGCGACAACATCGAGGACCGCATCACCGGCGGCACGGTCGGCGGCGACCTGTTCGTCGGCGCCGGGCATGTGGATCATCTGAAGTTCGGCGTGAGCCTGACCGACCGCCGCAAGTCGCGCGACCTGATCACCAACACGCTCACCGGCGGCGCCGACTACTACTCCGGCGACAACGCGATCGACGTGGGGGCCCTGGGGGGCGACCTGCTCTCGGTGTACTCGCTGCCGAACTTCATGAGCGGCGTGAAGTCGCGCTTCCCGCGCAGCTTCATCGCCTTCGACGTGCCGGCCTACGAGGCCGCCCTGGCCGCCTACAAGGGAGTGCGTCCGGACGGCAGCGCCTACGATTACGCCAACGCCGCGCCGCAGTGGAATCCGCTGGAAAGCTACCGCGTCAGCGAGAAGACCGCTTCGTTCTACGTGCAGGCCGACCTGTCCGGCGAACGCTGGAGCGGCAATGTCGGCGTGCGCGTGGTCTCGACCAATACCACCTCGCAGGCCTGGGACGCCAAGATCACCAGCATCACCGAGAACGGGGCGTTCAACTACACCGCGACCTACGCCGATCCGACCGGCATCAGCCAGAAGGGCAGCTACACCTACGTGCTGCCGGCCGCCAACTTCGTCTGGCACTTCAGCGACGACCTGCAGCTGCGCCTGGGCGCGGCCAAGACCATGGCGCGACCGTCGGTGGAGCAGCTGGCGCCGACCAGCACCACGCAGAGCGTGTCCTGGGGCGAGTTCACCCAGGTCTACGGCGGCAACGTCGACCTGAAGCCATACAGCGCCAAGCAGGGCGATGCCTCGCTGGAGTGGTACTTCTCCGAGCACTCCATCGCCAACCTGGCGGTGTTCTACAAGCGCATCGACAACCAGATCACCACCAGCTGGGAGACTGGGCAGGACATCGGGGTGGGCGGCATCACCGATGCCAACGGCAACGTGGTATCGCCGGGCCCGACGCTGTTCAACGTCATGCGCCCGATCAACGGCGACTACGCCAAGGTGCACGGCATCGAGGCGGGCCTGCAGCACTTCTGGGACAGCGGCCTGGGCTTCCGCGCGCAGTACACGCGCAACTGGTCCGAGAGCTGGGTCGATGGCGAGAAGCGTCCGCTGGAGGGCATCGCGCCGTCGGTCTACTCGGTCAGCCTGATGTACGAGAGGGGCCCGTGGGACCTGGGTGTGACCGCCGACCACACCGACGGCTTCGTCAGCGCGGTCAACGTGCTGGGCGCCGGCTACAACGAGAAGGCCGATCCGATCACCTGGATGACGGCGCACATCACCTACAACATCAACGACATGTTCACCGTCTCGCTCGAGGGCAACAACCTGCTCGACGAAGAGCAGACCACCAGCATCAACGGCAATCCGCTGCTGCTCAACAGCTACTACCGCTACGGCCGCAGCCTGACCCTGGGCCTGACGATGCGGTTCTGATCGCCGCGCGCTCTGGCTCACGGAAAAGGCCTCGCAAGAGGCCTTTTCTGTTGGTGCTGCTCTGGATTGAGAGCGCTTGGTGCGTTGCGGCTTCGGAGAGACAACGTCCTGGCTTCGGAGGGGCAGCGGTCCAGCGGGCGGTGGCCGCTTATCCCTCAATCAGGGCACCGTGCCCTGATTCGGGCGCTCGGCATCATGCCTCGCTAGGCGTGACCACCGCCCGCCGGACCGCTGCCTCGCGCGTCAGGTCACAGGACTTCGGTTTGCGGGGGGGGGGGCGTTCTAGACCCTTGCCCATGCGCACAGCGCGATCAGTGTCGGAAGGGCATCGACTTGAGGCCCCCACCCCTTCGCCTGCGGCGAAAGGGTGGGGGCAGAGCACCGA
The DNA here is from genome assembly GCF_020042665.1 of Pseudoxanthomonas sp. X-1. NCBI lineage: Bacteria > Pseudomonadati > Pseudomonadota > Gammaproteobacteria > Lysobacterales > Lysobacteraceae > Pseudoxanthomonas > Pseudoxanthomonas sp. X-1. Next base: position 3,491,338 of record NZ_CP083376.1, on the reverse strand, counting down.
CGACGGCGCGAGGCTGTGATTCGTCCTTGCGAAGCGTGCCAGCCCAATCCTGTGGGAGCCGCCATGGCGGCTCCACCGGAAATACGAGGCACGGTCAACCCGAAAGTCGGTCATGGGTGGACCGAGCCGAGGAGCCGCGCCTGGCAGGGGCGAGGCTGGTCGGCAAAGTGTGCTTTTGCCCGTCTGCATCGCATCGCATCGATCGGGCCACGCCCTCCCACTTCGGCGAAGAACCTTGCTGTTTGCGTTGCGCGTGCTGCGCTAGCCGCGCGTGCGCTCGGTCGTGCGCGCGCCGGGCTTCCACTGCTTCTGCAGCATCTGCAGGAAGCGCTCGGCCATCGGCGAGAGCGCCGCGTTGTTCCGGCGCACGATGCCGATGGTGCGCGAGACCACCGGGCTGTCGATCGGGCGCGTGACCAGGGTGGGGTGTTCGCCCTGCGGCGTGGCCATGCGCGGCAGCACCGACACGCCGATGCCGGCCTCGACCATGCCCAGCGAGGTCGACAGGTGGGTGACCTCGTAGAACCAGCGCAGCTTCAGGTTCTCGCGTGCGAGCGCGCCGTCGAGCAGGGTGCGGTTGCCGCTGGTGCGATGCACGGTGATCAGCTGGTGCTTCTCCAGGTCGCTCCAGGCGATCTTGCGCTTCTTGGCCAGCGGGTGATCGCGCCGGCAGGCGAGCACGAAGGGATCCTCCACCAGCACCTCGAAGCTCAGGTTGGGATCGGAGGCGCCCATGAAGTTGATACCGAACTCGACCTCGCCGCGCTCCACCGCCTGCAATCCCTCGGTGGCCGGCACGTCGAGGATGCGGAAGCGCACGTTGGGGTGCTCGGCATGGAAGCGCGCCATCACGCTGGGCAGGAAGTAGAACGCCGCGGTGGGCAGGCAGGCGATGGTGATCTGGCGGCCGACGTGATCGCCGCGTTGGGCGAACAGCGAGCCGTCGAACTCCTCCAGCATGCGTCGCACCAGCGGCAGCAGGTTCTCGCCCACGGCCGTGGTGGACACGCTGCGCGTGGTGCGCTCGAGCAGCGGCGAGCCGATCGCCTGCTCGAGTTTCTGGATGCGCCGGCTCAGGGCGGGCTGGGAGACGTGCAGGGTCTCGGCCGCGCGGTGGAAGCTGCGCGACTCGGCCACCAGCAGGAAGGCGCGCAGGTCCAGGATTTCGCAATTCATGCTCATATCGGATCAATCTACCGAAAAATAGCAATTCACAGATCAATCGTGGCCATGCCAGGATCGCATCACACCGGATCATTAATCCGGAACTGGTATGAATCTACCACGCCCATGTCCAACGACCTGCTCAGCGTTCCCTGTGTCCTGATGCGCGGCGGCACCTCCAAGGGGCCGTTCTTCCTCGCCTCGGACCTGCCTGCCGATGCGGCCGAGCGCGACCGCCTGCTGCTGGAGGTGATGGGCTCGGGCCATCCGCTGCAGATCGACGGCATCGGCGGCGGCAACGCGCTGACCAGCAAGGTCGCGATCATCGATCGCGCCAGCCGCGCCGACGCCGATGTCGATTACCTGTTCGCCCAGGTGCGCGTGGACCAGCGCGTGGTCGATACCGCGCCCAACTGCGGCAACATGCTGGCGGCGGTGGGGCCGTATGCGATCGAGCGCGGCCTGGTGCCGGCGCGGCATCCGCGCACCCAGGTGCGCATCCACAACGTCAACACCGGCAAGGTGATCGTGGCCACGGTGGAGACGCCCAACGGCCAGGTGGCCTATCTGGGCGATACCCGCATCGCCGGCGCGCCCGGCACCGCCGCGCCGATCTCGCTGGCTTTCCTGGATGCCGCTGGCGCGCGCACCGGCAAGCTGCTGCCGAGCGGGCGCGCCAGCGAGTGGATCGACGAGGTCGAGGTGAGCCTGGTCGACTGCGCCATGCCGCTGGTGCTGATCCGCGCCGAGGCGCTGGGCCTGCGCGGCGACGAGACGCCGGCCCGCCTCAACGCCGATGCCGCGCTGCTGACCCGGATCGAGTCCATCCGCGTCGAGGCAGGGCGACGCATGGGCATCGCCGACGCCGCCGACCGCGTGATTCCCAAACCGGTGCTGCTTGCTGCGCCGCAGCACGGCGGCCACCTGCAGGTCCGCTACTTCATGCCGCATCAGTGCCACACCGCGCTGGCCATCACCGGTGCGGTGGGGCTGGCCACGGCGGTGGTCACCGAGGGCACGCTGGCCCACACCATGGTGGGATATCTGCCGCTGCCGACCACGATTACCCTTGAGCATCCCAGTGGCAGCCTGGCCGTCGGGCTCAGCCGCGCCGCGGGCAGCGACGCGGTCGTCGCCAGCGTCGTGCGGACCGCGCGGCGTCTGTTCGAAGGCCGGGTGTTCGCCCCCTCGCCACGCACTTCCGTCGCTGCCGAATGGACCTCAGCGGCATGACCTGATTCGCCGGGTCCGACCCGGTCCACGTTTCGCATCGCATACATCCTGGGAGGGATCGATGTACAAGCCACTCATGGCGGCCACCCTGGTCGCCGCCGCCCTCGTCCTGTCCGCCTGCGGCAAGGACGCCAGCCACGCCTCCGGCGCCGCGCCGGGCGCCGACGATGCGCCGGTGCGCATCAGCGTCGGCTCCTACAATCTCAACAACCTGCCGTTCTTCGTGGCCGATGCCCAGGGCTACTTCAAGGACGAAGGCCTCCAGGTCAAGACCGAGAACTTCGCCCAAGGCGGCTCGAAGGTGCTGCAGGCGCTGGTCGCCGGTTCGACCGATGTGGCGGTGGGCTTCTACGACCACACCATCCAGATGCAGGCCAAGCGCAAGGACGTCACCGCCTTCATCCTGCTCTCGCGAAATTCGGGTCTGGTGCTGGCCGGGCGCAACGACGGCACCTTCGATCCGGCCAGGCCGCAGACGATCCAGGGCATGAAGGTCGGCATCACCGCGCCGGGTTCCTCGTCGGACTTCTTCGTCCGCCACTACCTGGCGCGCAACAAGATTCCCGAGACGGCCGTGTCGCTGATCGGCGTGGGCTCCGGCGCCGCCGCGGTGGCCGCGCTGGAACAGGGCAAGGTCGACCTGCTGGTCAACTACGATCCGGCCGCCACGCTGATCGCCGAACGCAAGGTCGGCAAGATCCTGATCGATGCGCGCAGCGACGCCGGCGCGCGCCAGGTCTACGGCGGGCTGTACCCGACCTCGGTGCTGTACGCGCAGTCGGCGTTCCTGCAGCAGCGGCCGCAGGCGGTGGAGAAGATCGTGCGGGCCGAGCAGCGTGCGCTGGCCTTCATCGCCGATCACAGCGGCGAGCAGATCGTGGCCGCGCTGCCGGACAGCTACGTCTCCGGCGACCGCGCCACCTACGCCAAGGCGGTGGAGAACGCGCGCGCCATCTTCACCCGCGACGGGCGCTTCGTGCCCGAGGACCTGACCACGCCGCTGACCGTCCTGAGCGAGTTCAACGACGGCGTGGCCCAGGCCAAGGTGGACCTGTCCAAGACCTATACCAACGCGTTCGTCGATCGTGCCCTGGCCGCCGGAGGTGGCGCATCGGCCACCGTCGCGGCCAGGCAATAACCGGAGGATTCCCTGATGGCGCTCAACGCCAGTGTGCGCAGCCTCAATGGCGCACCCCAGTTCCATCCCGCCGAGACCATGGTCGCCATCGACAAGGTGACCATGTCCTTCGGCGACTTCACCGCGGTGCGCGAGGTCGACCTGCAGGTGGGCAACGGCGAGTTCGTCGCCATCGTCGGGCCGACCGGCTGCGGCAAGAGCACCGTGCTCAACGCGGTGGCCGGCCTGCTGACGCCGGCCAGCGGCGGCATCACGATCGACGGCGTGCCGGTCAAGGGCGTGCAGAAGTCGGTGGGCTACCTGTTCCAGCAGGACGCGCTGCTGCCGTGGAAGACCGCGCTGCAGAACGTCGAGCTCGGCCTGCGCTTCCGCGGCATGGCGGCCAAGGAGCGCGAGGAACGCGCGCGCGCCTGGCTGGCCAAGGTGGGCCTGTCCGGCTTCGAGCATCGGTATCCGCACCAGCTCTCCGGCGGCCAGCGCAAGCGCGTGCAGATGGCGCAGGCGCTGATCGTCGAGCCCAAGGTGATCCTGATGGACGAGCCGTTCTCCGCGCTCGACATCCACACCCGCCACCTGATGCAGAACGAGCTGCTGCGGCTGTGGCAGGAAGACCGCCGCTCGGTCGTGCTGATCACCCACGACCTGGAAGAGGCCATCGCGCTGGGCGACCGCGTCGTGGTGCTCTCAGCGGGGCCGGCCAGCCGCGTGGTGCGCAGCTTCGATGTCGACCTGGAGCGCCCGCGCAACGTGGCCGAGATCAAGCTGGATCAACGATTCACCGACCTGTACCGCGACATCTGGGCCTGCCTGCGCGGCGAAGTGGAGAAGAGCTATGCACGCCAAGACTGACAAACTGATCCAGATCGTCCTGATCGTCGTGCTGTTCGGCGGCTGGGAAGCCGGCGTGGCCAGCGGGCTGATCGATCCATTCTTCTTCCCGGCGCCGTCGGGCATCGCGCGGCAGATGTGGACCTGGCTGTCGGACACCTCGTTCTACCAGCACGTCTACATCACCCTGACCGAGACCGCGCTGGGCTATCTGATCGGCACCGCGCTGGGCGTGGCCGGTGGTGTGTGGCTGGGGCTGAGCCGGCGGTCGGCGCGGATCCTGGACCCGTTCATCAAGGGCTTCAACGCGATCCCGCGCGTGGTGCTGGCGCCGATCTTCGTGCTGTGGCTGGGCCTGGGGCTGTGGTCGAAGGTGGCGCTGGCGGTGACGCTGGTGTTCTTCACCACCTTCTTCAACGCGATGCAGGGCGTGCGCGAGGTCAATCCCACCGTGCTGGCCAATGCGCGCATCCTCGGCGCCGGGCGCGGGGATCTGCTGCGGCATGTGTACTTCCCGGCGGCGGCCAGCTGGATCCTGTCCTCGCTGCGCACCTCGGTGGGCTTCGCGGTGGTCGGCGCGATCATCGGCGAGTATCTGGGCGCCTCGGCGGGCCTGGGCTATCTGATCGCGCAGGCCGAAGGCAATTTCAATGCGGTCGGCGTGTTCGCCGGCATCATCATCCTGGCCGCCTTCGTGCTGATCATCGATGCCTTGCTCGACATCGTCGAGAACCGCGTGATCACCTGGCGTCCCAACGCCCAGCAGGGCGCGACCAGCTGATCGCACGCGTCACGGTGCCGGCGCTCTAGCCGGCACCGCGCTGGACCCATCCCCCGCACCATCCCCGTGTGGCCGCCGACGCGCCTGCGTCGCCGTGCCCGAGAGAGAGCTTTCCCATGATGCGAATCCACGTGCTGCCCAAGGCAGCGCTGACGGTGGCGATCGGCCTGTTGCTGACCACCGGCCAGGCCGGCGCGCAGGCGCTGAGCCAGGCAGAACTCACCCGCCTGGTGCAGGCGCAGGCCCTGAAGATCGAGCAACTGGAGGCGCGCCTGAAGGCGGTCGAAGGCGGCGGCAGCACGAGCACCGCGGCGGTCGCACCGGCGCCGGCCGCCGCGGACCCGGCGCTGGAGGCGCGCGTGGCCAAGGTCGAGGCCGCCCAGTCCAAGGCGCCCAAGGTCAGCTGGTCCAAGGGCGCGCCGCAGTTCTCCAACGCCGATGGCAGCTTCACCTTCCGGCCGCGCGGTCGGTTGTTCGTGGACGCCTCCAGCACGGGCGGCTCGGACTTCGCCGACCGCAACATCTCCGGCACCGAGATCCGCTCGGTGCGCCTGGGCGCCGAGGGCAGCTATGGCCGGCTGGGCTATGTGGTGGAGGGCGACTTCGCCGACAACGAGGTGGCCTGGAAGTCGGTCTACGCCAGCGTCGATCACCGCCTGTTCGGCACCCAGGCCGAGCTGAGCATCGGCAACCGGCTCAACGACCGCGGCCTGGATGGTTCCAGCAGCACGACCAACACGCCGTTCGCCGATCGCAACGTGGTCGGCACGCTGATCCTGCCCCAGCGCGGCCTGTTCGGCGTGGGGCTGACCGAGCGGGTGTTCGGGCAGGGCTGGCACGCCAGCCTGTCGGTGGCGGGCAACGATCTCAACAACGCCGGCGAGGACAACGACAGCCTGACCGTAGCCGCGCGCGCGCACTGGAACCCGCTGCTGAGCGAGGCCGCCACGGTGCATCTGGGGGCGTGGGCGTTCCACGAGGACATTCCTGCCGGGGCCACCGGTGTGCTGCGCAGCTCGGCGATCTCGGGCCACTTCAACGATCTGGTCAAGATCGCGCCGGGCGCGCTGGCCGGTGCCGAGCGTGGCACGGCCTATGGCGTGGAAGCGGCGGGTTTCTTCGGGCCGGGCTGGGTGAGCGGCGAGTGGGGCACGCGCCGCATCGGCGGGGTGGGCAGTGCGGGCCGCTACGACGTGGATCATTCGGCCTGGACGGTGTCCGGCGGTGTGTTCCTGTCCGGGGCCAGCCCGGCCTATACGGCCAAGAGCGGCACCTGGGGCAAGGTCAAGGTGCAGGATCCGGTCACGTCGGGCGGGCGCGGGGCCTGGGAGCTGCGCGCGCGCTACGAGGATGTGGACTACGACGAGCTGCCCACGGGCGGGACCGGGCATGCCTGGACGGTGGGCACCAACTGGTACCTCAACGACTATGCGCGCGTCATGCTCGATGCGGTCTTCTGGCAGACCGACAACCGCAGCGGCGCCTATCGGGGGCAGGACGAAGGTTATACGTTCAACACGCGCTTCCAGGTGGCGTTCTGAGGCGGCGTGCGCTCGCTTCGGCGGCGCGGCTCGCTCAACGCGGCCTGCCGATCGGGGCGTAGCGGCCGCCGGTCAGGCGCAGCAGGTCGGCGGGGGCCAGTTCGACTTCCAGGCCGCGCCGTCCGGCGCTGACGTGCAGGCGGGGCAGCGCCTGTGCGCTGGCGTCGAGGAAGCTGCGCAGGCGCTTCTTCTGTGCGAGGGGGCTGATGCCGCCGACCAGGTAGCCGGTGGCGCGCTGCGCTTCGTCGACGCCGGCCATCTCGCAGCGCTTGCAGCCGGCGGCTTCCGCCAGGGCCTTGAGGTCGAGCTGCCCCGCCACGGGCACGATCGCCACCAGCAGTTCATGGGTCTCGCTGCTCGCCAGTAGGGTCTTGAACACCTGAGCGGGGTCCAGGCCCAGCTTCTCCACCGCCTCGCCCCCGTAGGAATCGGCCTTGGGGTCGTGCGCGTAGCTGTGCACGGTGTGGGTGATCTTCTCGCGCTTGAGCAGGGCGATGGCGGGCGTCATGGGCGCATTGTCGATGATGGCGGGCCGGTTTTTTCGAAGCGGCTCTTCTCGCTTGATCGAGGGAACGCGGTGTGTGCGTGTTGCGGTTCACTTCGGAAGGGCAGCGGTCCGGCGGGCGGTGGCCGCTTTTCCCTCAATCAGGGCATCCTGCCCTGATTCGGGCGCTCGGCATCCTGCCTCGCTCGTCGCGGCCACCGCCCGCCGGACCGCTGCTTCGCGCGTTAAGTCCTATGGCTTCGGGTCGAAGAGAGTTCTGGTTCGTTCGCCGGCCAGGGCAGAGAATCCAGTCGTGGACCTGTGTGCACTCCGCCATGTCGAGGCCTAGGTTGCGCGACGCGATGAAAGCGGCGTTCGTCAGACCCGGTTTCACGCATCGCTTGGGTAACCCGATTCGCGCTGTGCGCGAACTCCGAGGACGAACACGGTCTCCAAGGCGGCTGCGTACTGGTACAGCGCGACGTAGCCACGGGCGCTGCGCCCGATCACCAGCTCCCTCAAATCCCCGTGGATGGGGCGGCCGATCAAGGGGTTGTCCGTGAGCACGTCGAACGCACTGACAAGCTCGCCCAGGCGGTCCGGGACGTGCTCGACCTCGTGCTGTTCCAGATGGCTGACGATGCGCTGCAGGTCCTGGTACACGCGGGGCAGGAACTCCACGTGCGCCATGTCATTTCGCGAGTTTGCGGGCGACCGGACGCGGCATGTCCTTGCCTTGGATTCGGCCCATCAGATAGCGGCGCATCTCCTCCCAGGGAATGCTTTCACCCGTTTCCAGGAACTCGGCCCAGCGCTGATCTGCCTCCGCCAGGAAGTCGGCGCGCCGCTCGGCCTGCTCGGTCTTCTCGGCGATGGCTTCCAGGATGAAGTTGTGCGACGTGGTGCCCGCGGCTTCGGCGGCTTTCGCGATGCGGGCCTTGAGCGCGTCCGGCAGGCGGATGGTCGTGGTGCTCATGGGAGGGCTTCCGGCGGTGACCTTGCGGCAATGTAGCACAGGCGTGCTACAGGCGACCCGGGTCGGGCGAGCGCGCTGCCCAGCCGCCAAATGCGAACGGGCGCCTCGCGGCGCCCGTTCGTGATCACGCGACGACCGCTGCGTCGATCAGTAGCGGTAGTGATCCGGCTTGTACGGGCCTTCCACCGGCACGCCGAGGTAGTCGGCCTGCTGCGTGGTGAGCTTGGTCAGCTTCACGCCGATCTTGTCCAGGTGCAGGCGCGCGACTTCCTCGTCCAGCTGCTTGGGCAGGCGGTAGACGGTCTTCTCGTACACGTCCTTGTTGGCCCACAGGTCGATCTGCGCCAGGGTCTGGTTGGCGAAGCTGTTGGACATCACGAAGCTCGGGTGGCCGGTGGCGCAGCCCAGGTTGACCAGGCGGCCTTCGGCCAGCAGGAAGATGCTGTTGCCGTTGGCGAAGGTGAACTTGTCCACCTGCGGCTTGATGTTGGTCTTCACCGCGCCCGAGGCGTACAGCGCATCGACCTGGATCTCGTTGTCGAAGTGGCCGATGTTGCACACGATGGCCTGGTCCTTCATGGCCTTCATGTGCTCGAGGGTGATGATGTCCTTGTTGCCGGTGGTGGTGACGTAGATGTCGGCCTGGCCCAGGGTGTCTTCGACGGTGTTGACCTCGAAGCCTTCCATCGCCGCCTGCAGGGCGCAGATCGGATCGATCTCGGTGACGATCACGCGGGCGCCGTAGGCGCGCAGCGAATGCGCCGAGCCCTTGCCCACATCGCCGTAGCCGCAGACCACGGCGACCTTGCCGGCCAGCATGACGTCCATGGCGCGCTTGAGGCCATCGGCCAGCGATTCGCGACAGCCGTAGAGGTTGTCGAACTTGGACTTGGTGACCGAGTCGTTGACGTTGATCGCCGGCACCAGCAGCTTGCCGGCCTCGGCGATCTGGTAGAGGCGGTGCACGCCGGTGGTGGTCTCTTCGGACACGCCCTTCCAGTCGGCGACCACGCGCGTCCAGTAGCCCGGGCGCTCGCTGGCCACGCGCTTGAGCAGGTTCTTGATCACCTGCTCCTCGTGCGAGGAGGCCGGCTCGTCGACCCACTTGCTGCCGTTCTCCAGCTCGTAACCCTTGTGGATCAGCAGCGTCACGTCGCCGCCGTCGTCCACCACCAGCTCCGGGCCTGTCAGGGTGCCGTCGGGCAGGGTGAAGGTCAGCGCGTCCAGCGTGCAGTCCCAGTATTCCTCCAGCGTCTCGCCCTTCCAGGCGAACACCGGCGTGCCGGTCGCGGCGATCGCGGCGGCGGCGTGGTCCTGGGTCGAGAAGATGTTGCACGAGGCCCAGCGCACGTCGGCGCCGATGTCCTTGAGCGTCTCGATCAGCACCGCCGTCTGGATGGTCATGTGCAGCGAACCGGTCACGCGCACGCCCTTGAGCGGCGCGGTGGCCTGATATTTGCGGCGGATCGACATCAGGCCCGGCATCTCGTGCTCGGCGATGTCCAGTTCCTTGCGGCCCCAGTCGGCCAGGGAGATGTCGGCGACCTTGTAGTCGCCTTCGGTCGAGAAGGTCTTCAGTTGCGCATTCATGGTGTTGCTCCGGTCAAGGGCGGGCGTGGAAAGCTCGCGGTTGCCGGGCGCCGTTGCACAGGTGGATCACCGAGCCTGGCCCGTGGCGCGTGCTCTTGCACGGCCTGGGTCGCAGCGCCCCTCGGCGAAGTGCGCAGTATATCGCCGCGCGCGCGGACGGCGATGAACGCGCCCGCCTTTGCAGTAGGCTTGGCGTCCCCTCCACGCTTGGCATCTGGCGCGACCGCGATGAATTCATCTGCAACCTTGTCGGCATCGTCTGCGATCTCCGAGTTCGCCGCGCCGGACCTGCCGCTGCGCGACGATGTGCGACGGCTCGGCGCGCTGGTCGGCGACATGCTGGCCGAGCAGGTGTCCGACGAATTCCTCGCCCAGGTCGAGCGCATCCGGACCTTCGCCATCGCCCGCCGCCAGAAGGGCGAGGACACCGAAGGCCTGGCCGCGGCCCTGGCCGGCATGTCCGCCGAGGAGGCCGAGGCACTGATCCGTGCCTTCAGCGCCTACTTCCAGGTGGTCAACATCGCCGAGCGGGTGCACCGCATCCGCCGCCGCCGCGACTACCAGCGCCAGGGCGACGCGCCGCAGCCGGAAGGGCTGCACGCCAGCCTGCTCAGGCTCAAGGCGCAGGGCGTGAGCCTGGAAGAGGCCACCGCCTGGCTGGCGCGGCTGGACCTGGAGCCGGTGTTCACCGCCCATCCGACCGAAGCGGTGCGCCGCGCGTTGCTGGAGAAGGAACAGCTGATGGTGGCCGCGCTGGTGGCCGGCCTGGACGGCGCGCAGACGCCGGGCGAGGCGGCCAGCGAGGCGGCGCGTTTCCGCATGGCGCTGACCGCGGCCTGGCAGACCGCCGATTCCTCGCCGGTGCGGCCGACGGTGGCCGACGAGCGCGAGCACGTGGGCTTCTACCTGACCCAGGTGCTGTACCGCGTGGTGCCGGTGTTCTACGAATCGCTTGAGCATGCCTTCACCGAGGTCTACGGCAGCGCGCCGGACCTGCCGCGCGTGCTGCGTTTCGGTACCTGGGTCGGCGGGGACATGGACGGCAATCCCAACGTCGATGCCACCACCATCGCCGACACCCTGCGCGCCCAGCGCGCAGTGGTGCTGGAGCGCTATCTGAAGGAGCTGTGGCAGCTGGCCAGCCTGCTGAGCCAGTCGACCACGCTGGTGCCGGTGAGCGAGGCCCTGCTCGCGCGGCTGGCGCAGTACCAGGCGCAGCTGCCGCAGGCCGCGGCGCGCTCGCGTCCGCGCCATGGCGACATGCCCTATCGCCTGCTCAACGACCTGATGCGCGCGCGGCTGCGGGCGACGCTGGACGATGCGCCCGGCGCGTATGCCGCGCCGGAGGAGTTCGCCGCCGACATCCAGCTGATCCTGGACAGCCTGGCGGCGCACCGGGGCCTGCACGCGGGCTGGTTCGCGGTGCGCCGCCTGCAGTGGCGCGTGCGCACCTTCGGCTTCCATCTGGCGCGACTGGACGTGCGCCAGGAATCCAGCGTGCACGGCCGCGCGGTCGCCGCCGCGCTGGGCCAGGGCGACTGGGACGCGTTGGACGCGGCCGCCCGCGCCGCGCTGCTGGGGCCGTATGCCGCCGGCACCGAGGCCCTGCCGGCCAGCGAGGAGGAGGGCAACCCACGCCTGGACGCCGTCTTCGCCGCGCTGGGCGAGGCGCGCCGGCTGCACGGCGCCGATGCGCTGGGCGCCTACATCATCTCGATGGCGCACAGCCGCGCCGACGTGCTGACCGTGCTGGCCCTGGCCCGCCGCGGCGGGCTGGTGGACGAGAGCGGCCAGGTGCCGCTGGACATCGCGCCGCTGTTCGAGACCGTGGACGATCTGCGCCATGGGCCGGAGGTGCTGCGCGACCTGGTCGCCGACCCGGTCTACCGCCAGCACCTGGCGGCACGCGGCGATACGCAGATGGTGATGCTGGGCTATTCGGACAGCGGCAAGGACGGCGGTACCGCGGCCTCGCGCTGGGGGCTGCAGCGCGGCCAGGTCGAACTGCTCGAAGCCGCGCACGAGCTGGGCATCAAGCTGACCTTCTTCCACGGTCGCGGCGGTTCGATCAGCCGCGGCGGCGGCAAAACCACACGCGCGGTCGATGCCTCGCCGCGCGGCAGCGTCGATGGCCGCCTGCGCGTGACCGAGCAGGGCGAGGTGATCCACCGCAAGTACGGCATCCGCGCGCTGGCGCTGCGCTCGCTGGAGCAGTCGCTGGGCGCGGTGCTGGTGTCGAGCATCCGCCCGCGTCCGCCCGAGCCGCGCGAGGCGCACTGGCGCACGCTCATGGACACCGTCGCGCGCGCCAGCACCGAGGCTTACCGCGACTTCGTCGGCGCCCAGGGCTTCATGGATTATTTCCGCACCGCCACGCCGATCGACGTGATCGAGCGCATGACCCTGGGCTCGCGTCCCTCGCGCCGGCTGGGCCAGGACGCGGCGCTGAGCAATCTGCGCGCGATCCCCTGGGTGTTCGCCTGGAGCCAGGCGCGCGCCACCATCCCCGGCTGGTACGGCGTGGGCAGCGGCCTGGCCGCGGCGGTGGAGCAGTTCGGCGAGGAGGCGGTGCGCGAGATGGGACGCGACTGGCCGTTCGTGCGCACCTTCCTGGACGACATCGCCATGGTGCTGGCCAAGGGCGACCTGGATATCGCGGCGCTGTTCTCGCAGCTCTCCGGCGACCTGCACGCGCAGTTCTTCCCGCGCATTCAGGCCGAGCACGAACGCACGCGCCACTGGCTGCTGCGGCTGACCGGCAATACCAGCCTGCTCCAGCACGACCAGCGCCTGGACCTGTCCATCCGCCTGCGCAACCCCTACGTCGATCCGATGAGCCTGCTGCAGGTGGACCTGCTCAAGCGCTGGCGCGCCGCCGGGCGCGAGGACGACGCCCTGCTGCGCGCCCTGGTGGCCAGCGTCAACGGTGTTTCGCAGGGCTTGCAGAACACCGGCTGAGCCGCGCAGGCCGCGCGCGGTTCGTCATCCCCGCGAACGCGGCGATTCATGGACGTCCGTCCAGGCCGCGGGACGGCCTCTTGGGAGCCGCCATGGCGGCGATGAGGCGTTACCGGCAGGGCCCATCGCCGCCATTGGCCGAAAAGGCCACAAGGGCGGCTCCCAAAGGGCTGTCTGTCATTCAATGAGCATGAAGATCCGAGGCAGTTAAAGAATCGGCGGGAGTCATCCCGCCGATCCTTCGCCTCAGTTGAGCTCCGCCGGATCCGGCCCGCGCCGCTTGCCGGCATCCAGGCTGGCGATGGCGGCCATGTCGTCCAGGCCGAGCTTGAAGTCGAACACGTCGATGTTCTCCTTGATCCGCGCCGGGGTGGCCGACTTGGGGAACACGATGTTGCCCCGCTGGATGTGCCAGCGCAGGATCACCTGCGCAGCGGTCTTGCCATGGCGCGCGGCGATGTCCTTGAGGATGGGGTTGTCGAGCAGCTCGCCGCCCTGGGCCAGCGGGCTCCAGGCCTCGGTCAGGATGCCATGGGTCTGGCCGTAGTCGCGCAGCGACTTCTGCTGCAGCAGCGGATGCAGCTCGATCTGGTTGACCACCGGCAGCACGCCGGTCGCGGCGGCGATGTGCTCGATGTCCTCGACGCGGAAGTTGGATACGCCGATGGACTTGACCTTGCCGGCGTCGCGCGCGGCGATCAGCGCCTTCCAGCTGTCGATGAACTTGCCCTTGGCCGGGCAGGGCCAATGGATCAGGTACAGGTCGACATAGTCCAGCTGCAGCTTCTCCAGGCTGGTGTCCAGCGCCTTGAGCGCACTGTCGTAGCCCTGGTCCTCGTTCCACAGCTTGGTGGTGATGAACAGTTCGTCGCGCGGCAGGCCCGAGGTGGCGATGGCCTGGCCGACGCCTTCTTCGTTCTTGTAGATCGCAGCGGTGTCGATATGCCGGTAGCCCAGCCGGAAGGCCTCGCTGACCACGTTCGCGGTCTCGTCGGCCGGCGTCTGCCACACGCCCAGGCCGAACTGCGGAATCGTGCGGCCATCGAGCATTTCAAGGGAGGGGACGTTGGACATGGGCGTGCATCCGATTGCGGTGGAAATGGATCCCGGAGTCTAGTGGCAGCGGTGTTGAGGTTCCGGCAAGGGAGGGGCCGAGGTGTCGTCGCGGCGGGATGCGCGCAGCCCTGACGTGAGCGTCCAGCGCGGGGCAGATGAAATCGGACAAAAATGTCCGATAATGCGCTTATGGCCCCCAGAAGCTCCGATGCCGCGCTGCGCCGCAGGCAGATCCTCGATGCCGCCGACGAAGTGTTCTGCGAGCACGGCGTCAACGCCCCGCTTGAACTGGTGGTGGAGCGCGCCGGTCTCGGTCGCGCCACGCTCTACCGCAACTTCCCCGATCGAGTGGCGCTGCTAATGGCGCTGCTGGACCGTGCCTTCGACGCGCTGGAACGCCGCGCCCACGATCTGGCGGACCGCGACGACGCCTTCGGGGTGCTGCTGCACGATGCCGCCGAACACGTCGCGGTGTGCGCACCGTTGGTGGACTTCTGGCGGGCGATGGCGCGCAGCGACGCGGCCATGTCGCGCGGGGAGCGCCGGGTGCCGGAGATCTTCATGCCGCTGCTGCAGCGGGGGATCGCGGCCGCACGCTACCGGCCCGACGTGGACGAGGAGCAACTGATGCTGGTGGTGGACATGCTCGGGAGTTGCCTGCGCGGCCGCGACGAGGCCGAACGCAAGCGGCTGGCGCGCCGCTCGGCCGACCTGCTGCTGCAGGCCTTGCGTGCGCCGGTCGCCGCGGGCGGAGGACGGCGCTGATGGCGCGGCTGCTGCGATGGGCCGGGCGTTGGGCGTTGCGGGTGCTTGTTGTCGTCGCGGCCGCGTGGGGCGCGCTGGCGATCCATTTCCTGTTCGATCTCGCGCCGCCACTGCGCTGGACGGTTATCGCGGTCTGGCTCGGCGCGGCGGCGCTGGCGCTGTGGAGCCTGTGGCGGCGCCCGCGGCGATGGCGTGCGTTCGGCGCGTTCGCGCTCGCCTTCGTCGCGCTGCTTGCCTGGTGGTGCGCGCTGCAGCCGCGTCAGGATCGGGACTGGGCCGACGATGTCGCCCGGCGCCTGCAGGCGCAGGTGCATGGCCATCGGGTGATCCTGCGCAACGTGCGCGACTTCGACTGGCGCAGCGACGACGACTACACCCCGCGGTGGGAGACGCGTGAGTACGACCTGGACCATCTGGTCAGCGCCGATCTGGCGCTGTCGTACTGGATGGGCCCGGCCATCGCGCACACGCTGGTGTCCTTCGGCTTCGACGATGGGTCGCGGGTGGTCTTCTCGCTGGAGATCCGCAAGCAGCGCGGCGAATCGTTCTCGGCGCTGGGCGGCTTCTTCCGCAAGTTCGAGCAGACCCTGGTCGCCGCCGACGAGCGCGACATCCTGCGCGTGCGCACCAACGTGCGCGGCGAGGACATGTATCTGTATCGGCTGGCGGTTCCTCCGGACGCACTGCGGCGCCTGTTCCTGGGCTATGTGCGCACCGCGCAGGAACTGGATCGTGCGCCGCGCTTCTACAACACGCTCACCAGCAACTGCACCACCATCGTGTTCCATCTGGCGCGGTCGATCGATGCCGGGCTGCCGCTGGACTGGCGCCTGCTGCTGTCCGGCTATCTGGCGGAGTACGTCTACGACCAGCATGGCCTGCTGCCTGGCTACGACTTCGCCACGCTGAAGCGGCTGGGCCACATCACCACGCGTGCGCGCGCGGCGGGCGACGCCGCGGATTTCTCCGGCCGCATCCGGGCCGGCATGCCGGGCAAAGGAACAGCGCCATGAATGCCCGCTGGCGGCTCCTGCTTCCGCTGCTGCTGGCACTGTTGTCCGGCTGCGCGATGGTCAAGGTGCAGACGCGCGGTCCCGAGGACTATCTGGCGCAGACGCGCGGCGACATCCTCAGCACCGATCGCCTCAGCGAGGCGAGCCAAGAGTCGCTGCAGGTCGCCGGCATCGCGCCCAAGGCCTGCCTGGCGGACGTGACCGCCTGCTCGACGCAGCTCGACGGCATCGACGGGCTGGGCGACGAACGTCGCCTGGCGACCCAGGCCGAGCTCTGGAGCGCGAAGGCCATCGCGGCCAGCAAGCGCCAGCCGCTGGAGGATGCGGCGATCGGCGCATGGCTGGAGGCGGCCCGGCGCGCCTACGCCTATCTGTTCTTCACCGGTCGCACGCCCGGCGAGCGCGCTTTCGAGAACCGCCAGACCCAGGTCCGTGACTACTACAACTATGCGGTGGCGCGGGTCAGCGAGGCGATGTACGCGCGCTGGACCGCGCAGACCGATCCCACGACCGGACTGGGCACCGACGTGCTGGCGATCGGCGACTGGCGGTTGCGCACGGAGATGGAAGGATTCCGCCTGCCGGGCGACGCGACCCGGCCGGCGAGCCTGACCCAGGCCGCGACCCTGCACTTCGATGGCGTGCGCAGCACCTATCGCCGCGACGGATTCGGCGCCGAACTGGTGGCCGAGGTGTCACGGACCGACGTCGGCGATCTGACGGCGGGCGCTGGCGCGGCGAGCGGCCAGGGGCAGGGCCCGTCCCACGACTTCAGTGAGATGCCGTATGCGCCGGCCACCGTGCTGATGCGCTTCGAGGGCCAGACCCTGGCGCAGGTGCTGCAGGGGCATCAGGTGGCGATCGTGCCGTACGACCCGTATCGGCAGAACGCGATCGAGCTGCACGGCCAGCGCGTGCCGCTGGCCGGCAACTTCACCGCGGCCTATGGCCTGTGGCTGGCGCACTCCGGATTCGCGCGGCAATCGCTGCGCTCGATGCTCGGTCGCGGCGATGGCCTCGACCGGCCGCATCTGTACCTGATGCAGCCGTTCGACCCGCAGCGGCGCATCATCCTGATGTTGCACGGGCTGGCCTCCAGCCCGGAGGCCTGGGTCAACCTGGCCAATGAAATCATGGGCGACGAGGCGCTGCGCCAGCATTACCAGATCTGGCAGGTCTATTACCCGACCAACATGCCGATCGCCTGGAACCGGCAGCAGATCCAGGCCCTGGT
This sequence comes from Pseudoxanthomonas sp. X-1, assembly GCF_020042665.1. Taxonomy (NCBI): domain Bacteria; kingdom Pseudomonadati; phylum Pseudomonadota; class Gammaproteobacteria; order Lysobacterales; family Lysobacteraceae; genus Pseudoxanthomonas; species Pseudoxanthomonas sp. X-1. The sequence continues at coordinate 3,474,577 of NZ_CP083376.1, read as the reverse complement.
CGAGCAGACCCTGGACCATTTCGATCCGGCCAGACAGGCGCCGGTCTCCTCGCAGATGGTGGTGATCGGCCACAGCATGGGCGGAGTGCTGGCGCGCCTGCTGGTCTCCTCGTCCGGCGACACGCTGTGGAACGCGCTGTTGGCCGACCGCAAGCTCGAGGGCGACCGCGGCCGGCGCGTGCGCGAACGGCTGCAGCCGATGCTGCAGTTCCAGCCGCTGCCCGAGGTCGACCGCGCGATCTTCATCGCCGCCCCGCAGCGCGGAACGCCGATGGCGGATGGTCGCCTGGCGCGGCTGGTCGGTCGCCTGGTGCGGCTGCCCGCGACGCTGTTGAACCGGTTCGGTGAGGTGATGCAGGACCTGGCCGATCAGGATGCGCAGGGCAAGCCGCACAAGGCCGTACTGCCCAACAGCATCGACAACCTGCGCGATACGGACCCCTTCGTGCGCGCCGCGGCCGATCTGCCGATCTCGCCGCAGGTGCGCTACAACACCATCATCGCCCGCCGCGACCCGGCGCTCGCGCTGGCCGATTCGGACGATGGGCTGGTGCCCTATCGCAGCGCCCACCTGGCCGGGGCCGAATCCGAGCAGGTGATCACCTCCGGGCATAGCGTGCAGGAGACCGCGCAGGCCATCCTCGAGATCCGCCGGATCCTGCATGCGCAGATGGCGCTGGAGGCGGACGCCCCGAAGTGAGGCGCCGCGACTCCGGGATCCCTGGCCGTGGCGGCGCCGCCGCTCAGCCGTCCAGTTCGCTCCAGCGGGCGTAGGCGCGCTCCAGCTCGGCCTGCAGGCTGGCCAGGGCCTCGTTCTCGGCCACGATGGTCGCGCTGTCCTGCTGGAAGAAGGCCGGGCCGGACATCGCCGCGGTGCGCGCCTCGATGTCGGCTTCCAGCTGCTCGATGCGGGCCGGCAGCTGTTCCAGTTCGCGCTGCTCCTTGAAACCGAGTTTCTTCTTCGGTGCCGCGGCGGGCGTGGCCGACGCGGCCGCGGCGTTGGCCGCGACCACCTGCTCGGTGACGGTGCGGTCGGTCTGCCGGGCCTGGCTGTCGAAGCCGGCACGGCCGCGTGGGCGCTGGCGCAGCCAGTCGTTGTAGCCGCCGACGTAGTCACCGACGCGGCCCTCGCCTTCCAGCACCAGCGTGCTGGTGACCACGTTGTCGATGAAGTCGCGGTCGTGGCTGACCAGCAGCAGCGTGCCCTTGTACTCGGCCAGCAGTTCTTCCAGCAGCTCCAGCGTCTCCACGTCCAGGTCGTTGGTCGGTTCGTCCATCACCAGCAGGTTGGAGGGCTGGGCGAACAGCTTGGCCAGCAGCAGGCGGTTGCGCTCGCCGCCGGACAGGCGCGTGATCGGCGCGCGCGCGCGTTCGGGCGAGAACAGGAAGTCCTGCAGGTAGCCGATGATGTGCTTGCGGCTGCCGTTGATCTCGACGAAGTCGGTGCCCTGGGCGACGTTCTCCAGCGCGTTGCGCGATTCGTCCAGCTGGCTGCGGTGCTGGTCGAAGTAGGCGATCTGCAGGTTGGTGCCCAGCTCGACCGAGCCCTGCTGCGGCGCCAGTTCGCCCAGCAGGATCTTCAGCAGCGTCGACTTGCCCGAGCCGTTGGGGCCGATGATGCCGACCCGGTCGCCGCGCATAATCGTCACCGCGACATCGTCCAGCAGCGTGCGCCCGGCGTAGGCCTGGGTGATGTGTTCGGCGCTGATGACCTTCTTGCCCGAGGCCTGCGCGTTGGAGGTCTCCATGCGCACGTTGCCCTGCAGCTCGCGGCGCGCGGCGCGTTCGCGGCGCATGGCCTTGAGCGCGGTCACGCGACCCTCGTTGCGGGTGCGGCGGGCCTTGATGCCCTGGCGGATCCAGACTTCCTCCTGGGCCAGCAGCTTGTCGAAGCGGGCGTTCTCCTGCGCCTGCGCGCGCAGGCGCTCCTCGCGGCGGCGCAGGTAGTTGTCGTAGTCGCCCGGCCAGCTGGTGACCTGGCCGCGGTCGATCTCGACGATGCGCGTGGCCAGGTTGCGCAGGAAGCTGCGATCGTGGGTGATGAAGATCAGGCTGCCCTCGAACGACTTGAGGAAGCCTTCCAGCCAGTCGATGGCCTCGATGTCCAGGTGGTTGGTCGGCTCGTCCAGCAGCAGGATGTCCGGCTGGCGCACCAGCGCCTGGGCCAGCAGCACGCGCCGCTTCATGCCGCCGGACAGGCCGGCGAAGTCCGCTTCGCCGTCCAGCTCCAGCCGGTCCAGCGTGGCCTGCACGCGGCGGTCCAGGTCCCAGGCGTTGTGGGCCTCGATCTGCGCCTGGGCGCGGCCCATCGCGTCCATGTCGCCCTCGTGCACGGCGTGGTGGTAGTCGGCCAGCATCCGGCCAAGCGCGCCCAGGCCCTGGGCGACCACATCGAAGATGCTGCCGGCGGTGTCCGGCGGCACTTCCTGGGCCATGCGCGCGACCACGGTGCCCGACTGCAGGCGCACCTCGCCGTCGTCGGCCTGCAGCTCGCCGGCGATCAGCTTCATCAGCGTGGACTTGCCGGCGCCGTTGCGGCCGACGATGCACACGCGCTCGTGGGGTTCGATGGACAGCTCGACCTGTTCGAGCAGCAGCGGGCCGCCGACGCTGTAGTCGACGCGGGAAAGTTGCAGGAGGGACATGCGACCATTGTAGCCGGGCATCTGGCACGGGCAGCGGGCACGACGGCATGGCGGCGGTGGAGCAGGGGCGCGCGCTGTCGCGCTGGGCGGGGATCGGGCTGGTGGCCTGTGCGCTGGGATTCGCCGCGTTCTATGCGCTGCTGTTCCGGCGCGACAACGCCGCGCCCGTGGTGGCCGGGGCCGCGGTGGCGACGCCGGCCCCGGGAGCGTTCCTGTACGCGACCGAGCGCTGCGTGGTCGATGACGAGCATCTGCGGGTGCAGGGCTGGGCCATCCGCAAGGGCCATGGCTGGCCGATCGGCGGCAACCGCGTGGTGCTGCGCCTGGCCGATGGCCGCCTGCGCGCGCTGGACACCGCCTGGCAGGCACGGCCACAGCTGGCCCCGTTGCTGAAGGCGCGCACCGGCGAGAAGCGGACGTACTACGCCCCCGGCTTCGGTGCCTCGCTGAACCTGCGCGTGGCCGGGGTTCCGCTGCAGGGCGCGCGGCTGTTGCTGGACTGGCGCGCCGGCGATCGCCACGCGCTGCTGCCGCTGGACTGCGCGGGGCTGTCGCCGTGAGCACGCCCCGTCTGCACTTGCGCTGGGCATGGCTGGGCGTGGCCTGGATGCTGGCGTCCATCGTCTCGATCCACGCCTTCGGCATCAGCTCGGCACGGGTGGCCGACGACAGCTACTTCGCCGGCATGCTGGACACCTACACGCTGCGCGACTACCTGGTGCACCGCTACCACACCTGGACCGGGCGGCTGCCGATCGAGGCGCTGCTGGTGACCATCGTCCATGCGCCCGGGCTGTGGCGCGCCTGCAACGCGGTGGTGATGGCGCTGCTCTGCGTGGGCCTGGCGCGGCTGGCGCGGCCCGGCACGCGCTGGTCGTGGCCGGGCGCGACGGGGGTAGTGTTCGCGCTGGTGATGCTGATGACGCCGCAGGCGATCTACGAGGCGTGCTGGTGGCTGACCGGCTCGCTCAACTATCTGTGGCCGGTGGCGCTGGGCGTGTGGAGTCTGGTGCCGTTGGTCGAGGAGGGCCCGCATCGCTGGCCGGCGCGGCTTGCCGCGTGTCTGGCCGCGGCACTGGCGGCGTACTGCGATCAGCTGGCGCTGGTCCTGGTGCCGCTGACGCTCGGGCTGTGCGCGTGGCGCGCGCGGCAGCGCCGTGCGCGGGGCTGGGACTGGGCGCAGCTGGTGCTGCTGTGCGCCAACGCGGCCTTCGCGCTCAGCGCGCCGGGCAATGTCGAACGGTTCCGCGAGGAGACCGGCATGCGCTTTCCCAACTTCGCCGACCTGGACGTGCTGGAGAAGCTGCGCATCGGCTTAGGGTTGATCGAGCGTGCCATGACCGACCCGCGCAATTATCTGTTCGGCACCGTCACCGTGCTGGCCCTGGTGCTGCTGTGGCGCGCGCCGCTGGCGCGCTGGCTCAAGGCCGTGCTGGCGGGCGTGCTGGCGATCTCGCTGCTGCAGATGCTGCTGTTTCTTCCGCACGTGCCGGGCGAGCCGCTGCAGCACGCCCTGCCGCTGCGCCTGGATGGCGAGGCGGTGTGGAATGCGCGGCTGTACGCGCTGAGCGCATGGTCGGCGTTCACCGTTGGCTGCGTGGTCATCGCCACGGCCTGCGGCTTCTGGCGCGAGGGGCGCGAGGCCGTGCGCATGCTCGGCCTGCTGCTGCTGGGCCTGGCGTCGCTGGGGATGATGGGCTTCTCGCCCACGGCCTATCTGTCCGGCCAGCGCATCGCCTTCCTGTGCCTGCTGGCGCTGGTGGTGGTCGGCCTGCGCCAGCTCGACCGCATCGGGCTGGACTACGGCCCGCGCGTGCGCGGCGGCCTGCTGGTGCTGGTGGTGCTGCTGGCCAGCTGGCGCGTGACGATGGCCGCGTTCGTCTGAGCGCCTATCAGCCCGCGTTGAACGCGTAACGCCGCGGGGGAGGAACGCCGGCACGGCGAACGGTATCGAGTCCAGCCGGTTCAGCTCGCCGCCGGCGCCCTCGATCATCGTGGCCTGGTCCTTTGCGCCCAGGCGCCGACAGCGCCGGCCCCCTAAGGAAACGGCCGGCGCCCGGGCAGGGCGCCGGCCGTGGCGGGTCAGGCGCGGGCGGCCCGCTTCGGCGCCGCCGCCAGCGCGTGCACCTCGGCCGATGCCGGGGTGAAGTCGCGCACCGCCGCCAGGAAGTCGCGGCCCCAGCGGTCCACGTCGTAGTACTCGACGATGTCGTTGAGCTGGCGCAGGCGGCCGGCGGCCTCGTCCTCGGGCATGCGCAGGGCCTGCGACAGGGCCGCGGTCAGGTCGGCCTGGTCGTGCGGATTGGTCAGCACCGCACCCTTCAACTCGGCCGCCGCGCCGGCGAACTCGCTCAGCACCAGCACGCCGTTGCCGCCCTCGATGCCCTGGGCGGCGACGAACTCCTTGGCCACCAGGTTCAGCCCGTCGCGCAGTGGCGTGATCCACATCACCTGCGCGGCGGCGTAGTGCGCCACCACCTCCTCGAACGGGAAGGCCTGGGCGAAGAAGCGCACCGGCGTCCAGTCCATCCGCGCGAAGCGGCCATTGATGCGGCCGACCGCCTGCTCGATCGCGTTCTGCAGCTGGCGGTAGACCGTCATCTCCTTGGCCGCCGGCACGCAGATCATCAGCAGCGTGACCTTGTTGTGCAGCTGCGGATGCGATTCGAGCAGGCGCTCGAACGCCTCCAGCTTGGCCAGCGTGCCCTTGGTGTAGTCCAGGCGTTCGACCGAGAGCACCAGCTTGCGCGCGCCGATCTCGCGGCGCAGCTTGAAGATGTTGTTGCGCACCTCCGGGTTGGCCAGCACCTGGTTGATGCGGCGCAGGTCGGTGCCGACCGGGTGCGCGCCCAGCGCCACCTCGCGGCCGGCCACGCGCAGGCGCGTGGTCATCGTGTCCAGGCCCACCGCGCAGCCGTAGGTGAGGAAGCGCGGCGCGCAGCTCTCGGTGCGCACGCGCTCGACCGGCGCCACCCCGCGCACCACGTCGACGAAGTTCTCCACCTGGCGCGGGATGTGGAAGCCCACGTAATCGCAGGACAGCAGGCTGCCGATGATCTCGCGCCGCCACGGCACCACGTTGAACACATCGGCCGAGGGGAAGTAGGTGTGGTGGAAGAAGGCGATCTTCAGATCCGAACGCATCTCGCGCAGGTAGGCCGGCACCATCCACAGGTTGTAGTCGTGGATCCACACCGTCGCCCCTTCGGCGGCCTCGGTCGCGGTGGCCTCGGCGAACTTGCGGTTGACCTTGAGGAACACCTTCCAGTCGTCCTCGCGGAAGCGCGCGCGCTCCCAGAACACGTGCAGCATCGGCCAGAAGGCTTCCTTGCTGAAGCGTTTGTAGAAGATGTCCACCTCGGTCTTGCTCAGCGGCACGCGCGCGGCGGTGAGGTTGGGATAGCGCGCATCGACCGAGGTGTGGGTCTGGAACGGGCCCTGCTTGGGATCGTCGATGCTCCAGGCCACCCACGAGCCGGTCTGCCCGCCCTGGAAGAATCCCAGCAGCGAGGGAATGATGCCGTTGGGCGATCTGGGCTGGCGGCGCACCAGCTCGCCGTCTTCCACCACCTCCTCGTAGGGCAGGCGGTGGTAGACCATCAGCAGCTGCGCCTTGCCGGTCGGCGCGGTGCGCGCCACCGGCAGCCACGGGTCGTCCTTGTCGAGCAGCCGGAAGTGGGCGATGGCCTCCAGGATGCCGCCGCAGCCGGGCGCCTTGGCGTGCAGCACGTCGGACAGCGCGCCGGTGGCCTCGATCAGCGCCGCCTCCGAATCGCCCACGCACACGCCGCGGAAGCCGGCCATGTACATCGACAGATCATTGAGCGTGTCGCCGGCCACCAGCACGCGCTCGCTGGGCAGCTTGAGCTGCCGGGCCAGCGCCTTGAGCGTGCGGCCCTTGTCGGTATCCGGCGGCAGGATGTCCAGGTAGCGGTCGGCCGAGTACAGCACCGAGCAGCCCAGCGCGTGCGCGGCGGCCTCCAGCTCGGCGCGGATCGGCGCCAGCGTGGCCGGATCGCAGTAATAGGAGCAGCGGCGTTCCTGTGGCACGTCCTGGCGGACCAGGTCGGGGAAGGCGCGCATCGCGTCGGCCACGGTGTATTCGCCGGGCCAGCGGCCGTCGATCTTCGACTGCAGCGGCTGCAGGGGTTGCAGGGTGTGGCCGTCGACCACGGTGGCGCCCACGTCGCACACCACATAGTCGGGGCGGGGAATCGCGGGGTCGGTGAGCAGCGGCATCACCGCTTCCAGGCCGCGCCCGGTGATGAAGATCAGGCAGATCTCGGGATGCTGGTCGACCAGGCGGTACAGGCGGTGGCGCTGCTCGGCGCTGCCGGCCAGGAAGGTGCCGTCCAGGTCGGTGGCCAGGATCAGGCGCGGATCGGGCCGGGCCTGGGTGGAGCGGGGTGAGGTGTTGCGGATGGGCTGGGTCGGATCAGTCAAAACGGTCCTCTTGGGGTTGGGTAGGGGGTTCGGTTTCCGGCATCAGTTCCAGCGCGGCGGGCGTGGTGCGCAGCATCGGGCGGAACGGCGCGGCAAAGGTGCGGTCGCGGTGGAAGCGCAGGCGGGCGAACAGGTAGGCCGCCAGCGCGATCAGCATCACCGCGAAGTAGATCGGCAGTGCGGACGGGCCAAGACGCTGCATCGCCCCGCCGGCCAACGCCGGGCCGATGGCCGAGCCGACGCCGTTGACCAGCAGCAGGCTCGAACAGCCCGACAGCAGGTGCTCGCGCGGCAGGTAGTCCAGCATGTGCGCCACCGCGAAGGGGTACAGCGAGAAGCTCAGCCCGCCGAACAGGAAGAACAGCCCGAACAGCAGGCGCCGGTCGGCCTGCACCGCCGGCAGCAGCATCGCCAGGGCCACGCCGGCGGCGGCCAGCGAAGCCAGCGCCAGCGCCAGGCGGCGGTCGCGGCCGTCGCTGATGCGGCCGATCGGCACCTGCAGCAGCGCGCCGCCGGCGATCGCGGCCAGCATGAACAGCGCCACGCCGCGCGTGTCCAGACCGATGCGGCCGGCGTACACCGGCGACAGGCCCCAGAAGCCGCCCATTGCCAGGCCCGACAGCGCCGCGCCGACCGTGGCCGCCGGCGCCAGCGCGTACAGCCGGCGCAGGCTGAAGCGCTGGATCGGCGGCACCTCGGGCTGCTGCAGGCGCGTGGCCGCCACCGGCATCACCGAGGCGCACAGCAGGATCGCGGTCAGCGAGAACAGCGTGGCCATCGCCATGCCGCCCCAGCCCAGCAGCACCTGCCCCAGGGCCAGCGCCGACAGGTTGACCATCATGTAGACCGAGAACACCCGCGCCCGGGTGCCCGGGTTGGGCTCGGCGTTGAGCCAGCTCTCGATGGTGGTGTACAGCCCGACCAGCGCCACGCCGGTGACCAGGCGCAGCAGGCCCCAGGCCCATGGATCGACCCAGATCGGGTGCAGCAGCACGGCGATGGCCGCCAGCGCGGTGAAGAAGGCGAAGGCGCGGATATGGCCGATGCGGCCGATCAGCGGCGGGCCGACGAAGGTGCCGAAGAAGTACCCGGCGAAGTAGCACGACATCACCAGACCCAGCGTGCGGTCGTCGAAGCCGGCCTGCGCGCCGCGCACCGCCAGCAGGGTGCCGAGCAGCCCGGCGCCGGTCAGCAGCAGGGCCACGCCCAGCAGCAGGGTGAACAGCCGCAGCATCAGCGCGACCTTCTGGGGAAGGGGAAGCGGGTCACCTTCATCATCATAACATATTGATTATTTTGGGGAAAGTTGCGTAAGGTGCGCGACCGCCCATCCGCCCTGTGCCGCTTGGCCGCAGGCCGGGGGCGCCCCGGTCCTGTCTTGGCCGGATCTCCCCGGACAGGCATGCTGCATTGCAGCATGCTGCGCATGTTCGTCCAACCCCCATGAAAGGACCGTCGTGAGCCGAGAACTGATCTATCTGCTGCTGATCTTCGGGCTGCTGGTCATTCCGCGGTTCCTGCAGCAGTTCAAGCTGCCCGCGCCGCTGACCTGCCTGGCCTTCGGCGTGGTCGCCGCGCTGGTCATCGGCAAGCCGGTCGAGGACGGGGTGGTGGCGCTGATGGCCTCGCTGGGCATCTCCTCGCTGTTCCTGTTCGCCGGCCTGGAGGTGGACCCCAAGGCGCTGCGCAAGGGCTGGAAGCAGCTGGTGATCCATCTGCTGGCGCGCTCGGCCAGCCTGGCCGCGGTGGCGTGGCTGGCCTGGCGCTATGCGGGGCTGTCCTGGCAGGCGGCCGCGCTGCTGGCGCTGGCCCTGCTGACGCCTTCCACCGGCTTCATCATCGACACGCTGGGGCGGCTGGGGCTGGACACCAAGGAGCAGTTCTGGGTGACCAACAAGGCCATCGCCGGCGAACTGCTGGCGCTGGCGGTGCTGTTCGTGGTGCTGCAGTCGGCCAGCCCGCCGCTGGAGATGCTGGGGTCCACGCTGGCCCTGTTAGCCATGCTGGTCGGCCTGCCGCTGCTGTTCATCGCGCTGGGACGCTGGGTGCTGCCGCATTCGCCCGGCGCGGAGTTCTCGCTACTGGTGATGGTCGGCGTGATCGCCGCCTACGTGACCCACCTGATCGGCGTGCACGATCTGGTCGGCGCCTTCGTCACCGGCCTGGTGGCGCGGCTGCTGCGCCAGCGCATGCCGACGCTGGCCTCGCACGACAACCTGCACGCGGTGCGCCTGTTCGCCAGCTTCTTTGTGCCGTTCTATTTCTTCTACTCAGGCACCAAGGTGCCCGCCGGCGCGCTGAGCCTGGGCGCGCTGGGCGTGGGCCTGGCGCTGACGGCGGTGGTGCTGCCGCTGCGGGTCGGGCTGCTGGCGCTGCAGCGCAGGCTGACCTTCGGCGAGTCGCTGCGCACCGGCCTGCGCATCGGCACGGCGCTGGCGCCGACGCTGATCTTCACGCTGGTGTTGGCCGGGGTGCTGCGCGAGCGCTTCGCCATCCCCGACGCGCTGTTCGGCGGGCTGTTGCTGTATGCGACGCTGACCACGCTGCTGCCCTCGCTGGTGTTCCGCACGCCGTTCGACGTGGATCCGGTGGAAACCGCGCCGGAGCGCTATGCGCCGGCGGCCGGCGGGGCGGCGGCCACGCTGCTGGCGCCGGGCGCCTCGGAGTTCCACCAGGAGCGGGTGCGCGCGGCCGTGCCACCGGCGCAGGATTCGGGTCCGCTGCCCGAGGATGCCGATCGCACCGACCGGACCGCTTGATTCGGCGCCCTCCAGCCCCCACCGTTGGCGCCCGCAATCCGCCAACGCCAACCCTGTCATCGCCATGCCGATCTACGCCTACCAGTGCACCACCTGTGGCCACAGCTTCGACAAGCTGCAGAAGCTCTCCGACCCCGACCCGGACACCTGCCCGCAATGCGGCGCGCAGACCGTCAGGCGCCAGGTGACGGCGCCGGCGTTCCGCCTGGCCGGCGGCGGCTGGTACGAGACCGATTTCAAGAAGGACGGCGACAAGAAGCGCAATCTGGTCGAGGGGGCGGGCAGCAGCACGTCCAGCAGCAGCGAGTCCAAGCCGGCGGCCAGCGAAGCCAAGCCTGCTACGCCTTCCAGCGGCGATTGATCGATCGCCTGCCTGCTTTGCCGCAAGAGCTTCTTCCCTTGATCGTCGGAGCCCGGCGAGCGCGCTCTGGCTTCGTGTGGGCAGCAGGCCGGCGGGCGGCGGCCGCTTACCCCTCGATCAGGGCGTCCTGCCCTGATTCGGGCGCTCGGCGTGCTGCCTCGCTGGGCGCGGCCACCGCCCGCCGGCCCGCTGCCGCGCGCGTGATGTCGTAGGACTTCGGGTCGAAGATCGGAAGGAGTCCTGATTCCCTCAGCTGGCCTCGATCTGGCCGGTTGGGTAGAGAGCGATCCTGGACGGTCCGCAGCGGCGATGGCGCAGTCAGGCCTTTCTCATTCAAGCGTCGGCTTTCTAGGCACCGCCGAGCCGAGAGACCGTGTCTGGCCGGTCGCGGCTGCTTGGCGAAGTCCGTTTCGCTGGTCAGGCCTTCGGGCGAATGGCGCAGAGCAAAAAAGAGGCCGGGCGTCAGCCCGGCCTCTCTGCGATGCCTGCCACGCTTGCGGGCGCGGCCGGATCGACCCTGAAGGCGATCAGCGCGCGCCGAAGCGGGCGCGGCAGCCTTCGTCGACCCAGATCTGGTCGCCGCGCCAGGCCCAGGTCCTGCCTTCGATGCAGGGGCTGCTGGAGAGCTGCTTGACGATCACCGGACGGCCGTTGCGGCGGTCCCAGCCGCAGCTGCTGCGGCGGTTGTCGCTGCTGGAGCAGGTCACGGTGTAGTTGGGATTGGCGTTGCCCCAGCCCGGGCCGTCCGGCGGGCCGCCGCCCCAGCCGCCGCCGCGGCCTTCTGCGAACTCGCCGCGGCAGCCCTGGCTGACCCAGAGGTTGCCGCCGCGCTGGCCCCAGCTGCGGCCCTCCACGCAACGGCTGTCGGACAGCTGGCGCACCAGCACGGCGCGGCCGCGGAAGCCGGCGGCGCATTCGCGGGTGCGGTTGTCGGTGCTTTCGCAGCGCACGGTCCGGCCCGAGCCCGGGCGGTCGCCCCAGCCGCCGCCGCGGACGGACACGAAGCGGCCGCGGCAGCCGCGGTCGACCCAGATCATCCCGCCACGCGAGCCCCAGGTTCGGCCCTCGATGCAGGGCGCGTCTGACAGGGCGCGGTCCAGCCGGACGCGGCCGTCCAGGCCCCGGCATTCGCGGTAGCGGTTGTTCTGGCTCTCGCAGGTGACTGAATCCTGGGCATGGGCCGGCGCGGCCGCATACACGCCTGAGGCAAACAGCAGCACCGCAAACAGTCGCAACATGGCACGGCTCCGGGTGGTCGAGTGGGCCGGACTATACACGCGGCCCGGGCGCCGTCCCGTCAGCTGGCGCGGGCCGTTGGGCCCGCATTTGCCGCGCCCCGGCGCGGGCCGCAAAATAGCCGGCTTTCCCGGCCGCGGCGTGCGGCCTGCCCGGAGTTTCCTCACATGCGTACCCACTTCTGCGGCCTGGTCGACGAGACCCTGATCGGCCAAACCGTCACCCTGGCCGGCTGGACCGACGTGGCCCGCAACCAGGGCGGGGTGTGCTTCATCGACCTGCGCGACCACGAGGGCATCGTCCAGGTCACGGTCGAACTGGACAACGCCGAGGTGTTCGCCGTGGCCGCCTCGCTGGGCTACGAGGACGTGCTGCAGGTCGAGGGCGTGGTCCGCGCGCGCCATGCGGTCAACGACAAGCTCAGGACCGGCAAGGTCGAAGTGATCGCCTCGAAGATCACCGTGCTCAACAAGGCCGCGCCGCTGCCGTTCCACGCGCACGAGAACCCGGGCGAGGACACCCGCCTGAAGTACCGCTATCTCGACCTGCGCCGTCCGGAGATGCAGCGCATGCAGCGCACCCGCATCAGGCTGGTGCAGGCCCTGCGCCGCCACCTGGACGCGCGCGGCTTCCAGGACATCGAGACCCCGATCCTGACCAAGGCCACGCCGGAAGGCGCGCGCGACTTCCTGGTGCCGGCGCGCATGCACCCGGGCGAGTTCTACGCGCTGCCGCAGAGCCCGCAGCTGTTCAAGCAGATCCTGATGGTGGCCGGCTTCGACCGCTACTACCAGATCGCGCGCTGCTTCCGCGACGAGGCGCTGCGCGCCGACCGCCAGCTGGAGTTCACCCAGCTGGACATGGAGTTCGCCTTCGTGCGCGAGCGCGATGTGCAGGACTTCGTCGAGGAGATGATCCGCGCGATCTTCAAGGAGGTCGTGGACGTCGAGCTGGACGCGCAGTTCCCGCGCATGACCTGGGCCGAGGCGATGCGCCGCTACGGCTCGGACAAGCCGGACCTGCGCATCGACCTGGAGCTGGTCGATGTGGCCGAGCTGGTCAAGGACAGCGAGTTCGCGGTGTTCACCGGGCCGGCCAACGACGCCGACGGCCGCGTCGCCGCGCTGCGCATCCCCGGCGGCGCGACGCTGTCGCGCAAGCAGATCGACGAGTACGCCGCGCATGCGGCCAAGTACGGCAGCAAGGGCCTGGCCTACGTCAAGATCGGCGAGAGCGGCGAGATCACCTCGCCGATCGCCAAGTTTTTCGCCGAGGACAAGTTCGCCGCGCTCATCGCGCATGTCGGCGCGGGCAAGGGCGACCTGGTGTTCTTCGGCGCCGGTGCCTACGGCAAGGTCTCGGACTTCATGGGCGCGGTGCGCCTGAAGGCCGGCAAGGACTTCGGCCTGATCCAGGACGGCTGGCGCCCGCTGTGGGTCACCGACTTCCCGATGTTCGAGTGGGACGAGGAGGCGCAGCGCTACGTGGCCCTGCACCATCCGTTCACCGCGCCGGCGGTGGATTCGATCGAGGACCTGCGTGCCCACGCCAGGACCGCGGTCTCGCGCGGCTACGACATGGTGCTCAACGGCAACGAGATCGGCGGCGGTTCGATCCGTATCCACCGCCCGGAGATGCAGAGCGCGGTGTTCGAACTGCTCGGCATCGGCGCGGAAGAAGCGCGCGCCAAGTTCGGCTTCCTGCTCGACGCGCTCAACTACGGCGCCCCGCCGCACGGCGGCATCGCCTTCGGCATCGACCGCATCGCCGCGCTGATGGCCGGCACCGAATCGATCCGTGACGTCATTCCCTTCCCCAAGACCACCGGCGCGCAGGACCTGATGACCGACGCGCCCTCGCCGATCCCGGACGCGCAGCTGGCCGAGGTGCACGTGCAGGTGCGCGAGAAGAGCAACGCGTGATGAGGACGAGGCGCGGGTACAGGGCGCTGCCGTGACCGGCCTTCGCCCCTGCTTCTCCACGCGGTCCTCGTTCCTTCCGGCTCGGGCCTAGCCTCATGCTGATCCGCCGCGCCACCCTCGACGATGCCCCGGCGCTCTCGGCGCTGGCCGAGCGCACCTTCGTGCAGACCTTCGGGCATCTGTACCCGGCGCGCGACCTGCGCGATTTCCTCGACGAGGCCTACGCGCTGGAGCGCATGCGGATCGTGCTGGCGCATCCGGACTACGCGATCTTCCTGGCCGAGCACGACGGCCAGGCGATCGGGCATTCGGCCGCCGGTCCGTGCGGCCTGCCGCATCCGGGCGTGCAGCCCGGCGATGGCGAGCTCAAGCGCCTCTATCTGCTGCAGGGGCAGCAGAACGCCGGCATCGGCACCCGGCTGTTCCAGGCGACGGTGGACTGGCTGCTGCGCGACGGGCCGCGCCCGCTATGGGTCGGCGTGTGGTCGCAGAACTTCGGTGCGCAGCGCTTCTACGCGCGGCACGGGTTCGCCAAGGTGGGCGAGTACCAGTTCGCCGTGGGCAACGTCCTGGACGACGAATTCATCCTGCGTCGCCCCGCCTGAGCGCGGTTGAGCGCGGCCCGCGCTTGGGTCATGCTCTGGGCTTACGTCATGGAGGAAGCTTCGATGCGAGGAAATCGTGCCCTGTTGGGACTGTCCCTGGGCTGCGCGCTGCTGGCCGGCTGCGGTGGGGAGAAGATGATGCGGTGCACCTCCGCGTCGGGCAGCTGGGCCATCGGCCGGGTGGCCGAGCAGGGCGTGCTGGACCGCATCCAGGCCGAGAGCCGCGCCACGCGCATCCGCACCCTCGGCGCGGGCGAGACCTCCGCGGACATCGGCATGGACCGCGTCACCGTGCACGTCGATGCCCAGGACCGGATCACCGCGGTGACCTGCGACTGAGTCACGCCGACGCCCGCGCCGCGCTGTCGGCGCCGCTGCCCCCGGTACTGCTGCTGCATGGCATCTGGCATGCGCCGCTGTGGATGCGGCCGCTGGCCTGGCGGCTGCGGCAGGCGGGCTTCGCCGCCGAACCCTTCGGCTATCCCAGCGTCACCGGCGGCCCGCAGGTGGCCATCGCGCGCCTGGCCGAGCGCCTGCGCCAGGGGCGCCCGACCCATCTGGTCGGGCATAGCCTGGGCGGCCTGATCGCGCTGGAGACCCTGCGCCGGCATCCAGGCCTGCCGGTGCCGCGCCTGGTCTGCCTGGGCTCGCCGCTGTCCGGCAGCCAGACCGCGCAGGCCCTGGCGCAACGCGGCTGGGGCGGGGTGCTCGGCCGCAGCGCGCTGCTGCTGGACCGGGGCTGCCCGCCCTGGAGCGGCCCCACCGAGGTCGGGATGATCGCCGGCGACGTGCCGCGCGGCGTCGGCCGCCTGCTGGCGGGCATGGACGAGACCTCCGACGGCACCGTGGCCCTGGCCGAGACCCGCCTGTCCGGCCTGGTCGACCACTGCTGCGTGCGTGCCAGCCACACCGGCCTGCCGTTCTCGCCGCAGGCCGCGCGCCAGGTGGTGGCCTTCCTGCGCCACGGGCGGTTCCGCCGCTGAGGGCGCGGGGCGGCAGGGCGCGCGGCTTGGAGTAAAATTGCCGCTTCGTCTCAAGTTCAGCCAACGGAAGTGTGTCATGGGTCGAGGCCCTTCGATCGAAGCCCGCAAGAACGCCATGGACGCCAAGCGCGGCAAGGTGTTCACCAAGATCATCCGCGAGATCAGCGTGGCCGCGCGCGGCCCCGGCGGCGGCGATCCGGCCAACAATCCCGCGCTGCGCACGGCCATGGACAAGGGCCTGGCGGCCAACATGACCAAGGACGTCATGGAGCGCGCGATCAAGAAGGCCACCGGCGAGCTGGAAGGCGTCGAGTACGAGACCATCCGCTACGAGGGTTACGCGCCCGGCGGCGTGGCCGTGATCGTGGACTGCCTGACCGACAACCGCGTGCGCACCGTGGCCGACGTGCGCCATGCCTTCGCCAAGTGCGGCGGCAACATGGGCACCGAGGGCTCGGTGGCCTTCATGTTCAAGAAGCTCGGCGTGCTGAGCTTCGACGGCGGCCTGGACGAGGACGCGCTGACCGAGGCGGCCATCGAGGCCGGCGCCGAGGACGTGGTGGTCTACCCGGAGGACGGCGCGATCGACGTGCTGACCACGCCGGAAGGGTTCGAGGAGGTCCGGCAGGCGCTCGCCGCCGCCGGCTTCACCCCGGGCTATGCCGAGGTCACCTTCCGCGCCGACAACGACGTGGCGGTGGACGGCGAGACCGCCCAGCAGGTGTCCAAGCTGCTGGCCATGCTCGAGGATCTGGACGACGTGCAGAACGTCTATTCCAACGCCGATCAGGCCGCGCTGGGCGAGGGAAGCTGAGCCTGTGCCGCCGGGGACGCGCACAGGCAGCGGGACTCGGGGATCGGGACGGGGAGTTCGCCACGGCGCATCGGCGCGGTCCGACCGGACGCCTGCAGGGCAGGCGCAGGCCGTGATGGACGAGGCGCCGGTGCCGCAGCTGCGCAGCCCAAGCCCGGGCTGCGTGCGCATCCTCGGCATCGACCCGGGCTCGCAGCGCACCGGCATCGGCATCATCGATGTGGATGCCGCCGGGCGGGCGGTCCATGTCTACAACGGGCCGCTGGTGCTGCTGGGCGAGGGCGGATTCCCGCTGCGGCTCAAGCGCCTGCTGCTGGGACTGGCCGAGCTGGTGGACGCCTGGCAGCCGCACGAGGTGGCGATCGAGCAGGTGTTCGTCGGCAAGAGTGCCGACTCGGCGCTCAAGCTGGGCCAGGCGCGCGGCGCGGCGATCAGCGCCGTGGTCCTGCGCGACCTGCCGGTGCACGAGTACGCGCCGAAGGAAATCAAGCTGGCGCTGGTCGGTCGGGGCAGCGCCGAGAAGGAACAGATCCAGCACATGGTCGCGATCATGCTCAACCTGAAAGGCAAGCTGCAGGCCGACGCCGCCGACGCGCTGGCGGTGGCCATCACCCATGCCCACGTGCGCGCCACCGCCGCGCGCATGGGCGTGGACGCGCGCGTGGCCTGGAGCCGGAAATGATCGGGCGCCTGCGCGGCATCCTCATCGCCAAGTCCCCGCCCTGGCTGGTGATCGAGGTCGGCGGCGGCGTCGGCTACGAGCTGGAGGCGCCGATGAGCACCATCTACGACCTGCCCGAGCTGGGTCGCGAGGTCACGCTGTTCACCCATTACGCGCAGAAGGAGGACAGCGTCTCGCTGTACGGCTTCCTGCGCGAGGGCGAGCGCCGGTTGTTCCGCGACGTGCAGAAGGTCACCGGCATCGGCGCCAAGATCGCCCTGGCCATCCTCTCCGGCGTCAGCGTGGACGAGTTCGCCCGGCTGGTGCAGGCCGGCGACGTCACCGCGCTCACCCGCATCCCCGGCATCGGCAAGAAGACCGCCGAGCGCATGGTGGTGGAACTGCGCGACCGCGCCGCGGCGCTGACCGGCGGCGATGTCATCACGCCGATGAGCGCGCCGGCCGATCCGCAGTCCGAGGCAGTCATCGCCCTGCAGCAGCTCGGCTACAAGCCGGCAGAGGCCCAGCGCATGGCCCGCGACGCGGCCGCCGCCGGCGAC
Source organism: Pseudoxanthomonas sp. X-1 (assembly GCF_020042665.1). Lineage (NCBI taxonomy): Bacteria > Pseudomonadati > Pseudomonadota > Gammaproteobacteria > Lysobacterales > Lysobacteraceae > Pseudoxanthomonas > Pseudoxanthomonas sp. X-1. The sequence goes on along the minus strand of NZ_CP083376.1, from coordinate 3,457,588 downwards.
GACGCGGCGCAGATCATCCGCAAGGCGCTGCGTTCGGCCCTGCGCTGAGCGTGCAGGACATCCTCACTTTTTCAGCAGTAGGCTAGCGCCGCATGTCCTCGCCCCCCGCCACGACCTCGACCAGCAACGCGCCCGCCCACCACGGCCACGGCAACCAGGGCATGCCCGGCCTGGTGCTGGGCGCCATCGGCGTGGTGTTCGGCGACATCGGCACCAGCCCGCTGTACACGCTCAAGGAAGCCTTCTCGCCGCATTTCGGCCTAGTCGGCAACCACGACACCATCCTAGGGATCCTGTCGCTGGTGTTCTGGGCGCTGGTGATCACCGTGACGGTCAAGTACGTCACCATCATCATGCGCGCCGACAACGACGGCGAGGGCGGGATCATGGCGCTGATGACCCTGGCCCAGCGCACCCTGCCCAAGGGCTCGCGGTCGGCCTACGTGGTCGGCATCCTCGGCATCTTCGGCGCCTCGCTGTTCTTCGGCGACGGCGTGATCACCCCCGCCATCTCGGTGCTGGGCGCGGTCGAGGGCCTGGAGGTGGCGGCGCCGGCGCTGGACCACTGGATCGTGCCGATCACGGTGGTCATCCTGATCCTGGTGTTCATGGCCCAGCGCTTCGGCACCGAGAAGGTCGGCAAGATCTTCGGGCCGATCACCACGGTGTGGTTCCTGTCCCTGGCGGCGATCGGCATCTACAACATCGTCGATGCGCCCGAGGTGCTCAAGGCGTTCAACCCGTTCTGGGCGGTGAACTTCTTCCTGACCCACGGCTGGCACTCGGTGCTGATCCTGGGCGCGGTGGTGCTGGCGGTGACCGGTGGCGAGGCGCTGTACGCGGACATGGGCCACTTCGGCGCCCAGCCGATCCGCTACGCCTGGTACATCCTGGTGCTGCCGTGCCTGATGCTCAACTATTTGGGCCAGGGCGCGCTGGTGCTGCAGGACCCGGCCGCGGTCAACAACCCGTTCTACGAGGCGGTGCCGGACTGGGCGCTGTACCCCATGATCGTGCTGGCCACCATGGCCGCCATCATCGCCTCGCAGGCGGTCATCAGCGGCGCCTTCTCGGTGGCGCGCCAGGCGATGCAGCTGGGCTACATCCCGCGCATGACGGTCAAGCACACCTCGCACGACACCATCGGCCAGATCTACGTGCCGGGCGTGAACTGGATGATGATGCTGGCGGTGCTGGCCGTGGTGCTGGCCTTCGGCAGTTCCACCGCGCTGGCCACCGCCTACGGCATCTCGGTGTCGGCCACGATGATGATCGACACCATGCTGCTGGCGCTGGTGGCGCGCGCGCTGTGGCCGAAGTGGCGCACCTGGGTGCTGCCGCTGTGCGTGGTGTTCTTCATCGTCGATGTCGGCTTCGTCATCGCCAACGGCGCCAAGTTCTTCGACGGCGCGTGGTTCCCGCTGGCGCTGGGCCTGGTGGTGTTCACCCTGCTGCGCACCTGGCGGCGCGGGCGCGAGCTGCTGGGCGCGGAGATCCGCAAGGACGGCATCGCGCTGGACAGCTTCCTGCCCGGGCTGATGCTGGCCCCGCCGGCGCGCGTGCCGGGCACGGCGGTGTTCCTGACCGCCCAGACCGGCATGGTGCCGCACGCGCTGCTGCACAACCTCAAGCACAACAAGGTCCTGCACGAGCGCAACGTCTTCCTGACCGTGTACACCCTGCCGTTGCCTTATGCGCCGGCCGACAAGCGCATGAAGGTCGAGGAGATCGGCGACGAGTTCTACCGCGTCATCGTCAAGTTCGGCTTCATGGAGACCCCGGACGTGCCGCTGGCGCTGATGCGCAGCTGCGACCAGGGCGGGCCGTACTTCGACCCGATGGACACCACCTTCTTCGCCAGCCGCGAGAACATCGTGGCCAGCGCCCACCGCGGCATGCCGGTCTGGCGCGACAAGCTGTTCGCCGCTATGCACCGCAACGCCGCCCCGGCCACCAACTTCTTCCGCATCCCCGGCAACCGGCTGGTGGAGCTGGGGGCGCAGGTGGAGATCTGAGGGCGAGGCGTGGGCCAGGCGCAGTGAGCACGCGCCAAAGCGGGCTCGCATCCCCTCACGCCGCACTCCTGCCCGTACCATAGCCGCATGACCCAGGACCGCATCATCGCCGCCGACGCCACCCGCGAGGACGACGCCCTGGAGGCCTCGATCCGGCCCAAGCGCCTGGCCGACTACCTGGGCCAGCAGCCGGTGCGCGAGCAGCTGGACATCTATATCCAGGCCGCCAAGGGGCGCGGCGAGGCGCTGGACCATGTGCTGATCTTCGGGCCGCCGGGCCTGGGCAAGACCACGCTGAGCCACGTCATCGCCAACGAGCTGGGCGTCAGCCTGCGCACGACCTCGGGCCCGGTGATCGAGAAGGCCGGCGACCTGGCCGCGCTGCTGACCAACCTGCAGCCGCACGATGTGCTGTTCATCGACGAGATCCATCGTCTCTCGCCGGTGGTGGAGGAAGTGCTGTATCCGGCGATGGAGGATTTCCAGCTGGACATCATGATCGGCGAGGGCCCGGCCGCGCGTTCGATCAAGATCGACCTGCCGCCGTTCACCCTGATCGGCGCAACCACCCGCGCCGGCCTGCTGACCGCGCCGCTGCGCGACCGCTTCGGCATCGTCCAGCGCCTGCAGTTCTACGACACCGCCGAGCTGACCCGGATCGTGCGCCGCTCGGCGCAGATCATGGGCATTCCCTGCGAGCCCGAGGGCGCGGGCGAGATCGCGCGCCGCTCGCGCGGCACGCCGCGCATCGCCAACCGCCTGCTGCGGCGCGTGCGCGACTACGCCCAGGTCAAGGCTGGCGGCCAGATCAGCCGGGAGACCGCCGACGCGGCCATGGCCATGCTCAAGGTCGATCCGGAAGGCTTCGACGAGCTCGACCGGCGCCTGCTGCACACCATCGTGGAGAGCTTCGACGGCGGCCCGGTCGGCGTCGAGTCGCTGGCCGCGGCCCTGTCCGAGGAGCGCGGCACGCTGGAAGACGTGATCGAGCCCTATCTGATCCAGCAGGGCTTCCTGGTGCGGACCGCGCGCGGGCGCATGGCCACGGCCAAGGCCTATTCGCACCTGGGGCTGCAGCCCAGGCGCGACGCCGGGCTGCCGTTTCCGGACTCCGAGGCCCTGTTCTGATGCCCCGCAAGGCCCGCCGAGTCCCGCGCCCCGCAGCGCTCCGGAGCACCCGATGACTGTTGAATCCCCCGCCCAGGCTGTCCCCGATGGGCAACCGTTCAGTATTCCGACAAGGGTCTACTGGGAAGATACCGACGCGGGTGGGGTGGTCTACCACGCGCAGTACGTGGCCTTCCTCGAGCGCGCGCGCAGTGAATGGATGCGCGCGCGGGGCCAGATGCAGGAGCAGCTGCGCCGCGAGCACGACCTGGTGTTCGTGGTGCGTGGCATGCAGCTGGACTTCCTCAGGCCCGCGCGGCTGGACGACCTGCTCACCGTGACCGTGCAGGTGCGCCAGGCGCGGCGCGCCAGCATCGTGTTCGACCAGGCGATCTGGCGCGGCGAGGAACGGCTGCTGGCTGCGCAGGTGAAGATCGCCGCGGTCTCCGCCTCGGCCTTCCGCCCGGTCGGCCTGGACGAGGCGCTGTACCAGGAATTCAAGCTGTTGGAAGTGCCCGCCTGACCCTTTGCCGCTCCCCCTTCTTTAAAGCGTAGAACCCCCGAGGAAACAACGGATGATTGGATTGCTCCTGGCGCTGCAGGACGCCGTGACCGAGACCCTGCCGCCGGAGGCCGCCACCGCGGCTGCCCAGGCCACCGCGCAGGCCGCCCACAGCTCCATCAACTACTTCGAGCTGCTGCTCAAGGCCAGCCTGCCGGTCAAGGTGATCGTGCTGCTGCTGCTGACCGGCTCGCTGGTGAGCTGGATCATCATTTTCCGCAAGGCCGGCGTGTTCAAGCGCGCCAACCGCGATGCCGACGAGTTCGAGGGCCGGTTCTGGTCCGGCGCCGATCTGGGCAAGCTGTACGCGGCGGCCACAGACCGCGGCCGCGTGGTCACCGGCCTGGAGGCGATCTTCGAGGCGGGCTTCCGCGAGTTCGCCCGCCTGCGCGACAAGCGCCACACCGACGGACGCGTGCAGTTGGAGGGCGCCCAGCGCGCCATGCGCACCGCCTACGCGCGCGAGATCGATGCGCTGGAGCGCAACCTGGAGCTGCTGGCCAACATCGGTTCGACCGCGCCGTACGTGGGCCTGGTGGGCACCGTGTTCGGCATCATGGTGACCATGCACGACATGCTCAACAGCGGTGAGCAGGCCGGCATCGCCGCCGTCGCGCCGGGCATTTCCGAGGCGCTGTTCGCCACCGCGATCGGCCTGTTCGTGGCCATCCCGGCGGTGTGGGCCTACAACCGCTTCACCACCCGCGTCGAGCGCATCTCGGTGCGCTATGAGACCTTCGCCGACGAGTTCAGCTCGATCCTGCAGCGCCAGACCGGCGAAGCCTGAGGGAGGCGTCCATGCAGTCGGCCATTTCGCGCAGCCGCAAGCGGCGCAAGCTGAAATCCGAGATCAACGTCGTGCCCTACATCGACGTGATGCTGGTGCTGCTGATCATCTTCATGGTGACCGCGCCGATGCTGACCCTGGCGGTCAACGTGGAACTGCCCAAGTCCCACGCCCGGTCGGTGGAGAGCAAGAGCGATCCGATCATCATGACCGTGGACAAGGACGGCAACTACTTCCTCAAGGTCACCAAGGACGACAAGCTGCAGGCCTATTCGCCCGAGGAGATCTCCGCGCGCCTGAAGGCGATGGTGGCCGAGCAGGGTGAGGACAAGATCAGCGTGATGCTCGCCGCGCCTGGCGACGCCGACTACCAGAAGGTGATCACCGCCACCGCGCTGCTGTCCGAGTCCGGCGTTAAGAAGGTGGGACTGGTCTCGCAACCCGGCGGCACGGGCGGCAATGCACGCTGAGGCCACGCATCTGGATCGCCACGACCCGCGCGACCGCCCCGGCACGGCGGTCGCGCTGGCCGTGGGCGTGCACCTGCTGCTGCTGGCGCTGATCATCGTTTCCTCCTATTTCCACTGGAACCAGGACCAGGCCGAGGCCGCCGCCGGCTCGCCCGCGATCGAGGCTTCGCTGGACCTGTCCGCCGCCGACATGCGCGCCGCGCAGCAGGCCGTGCGCGAGTCGGCCAAGGTCGAGCCCAAGCCGACGCCGCCCACGCCCATGCCGCAGCCGGTGGCCGACGAGGACACTGTGCCGCCGCCGCAGCCGGTGCCCGAGCCCAAGCCGCAGGATTCGCCGGTGCCGCGTCAGCAGCAGGCCCAGGAGCGCGTGCCCGACCCGCAGCAGGTCAACCAGGAGGAGGCCAGTCGCCTGGCCATCGCCCAGGAGAAGGCCGAGAAGGAGCAGGAAGCCAAGCGCCGCCAGGAGCAGATCGACCTGACCGAGCGCAAGAAGCAGGAAGAAGCAGAGCGCCTCCAGCGCCTGGCCGCGCAGCAGGAAGAGGACGATCGGCAGAAGAAGCTGGCCGCCATCCGCGCCCAGCGCGCCCAGGCCGACAAGCAGGCCCAGCTGGCCGAGCAGAAGCTGCGCCAGCTGGCCGACGCGCGCGCGCGCCAGGCCTCGCAGCAGCAGGCCACGCAGGCCTCCTCGTCGCAGGCCGCCGCCTCCAACTCCTCGCCGGGCCAGAACGGCACCGATCCGGGCCTGCTGGCCAAGTACCAGGCGGCGATCCAGAGCGCGGTCATGAACCAGTGGACCCGGCCGGACTCGGTCGCGGTGGGCACCCGGTGCAAGGTCCTGGTGACCCAGCTGCCCGGCGGCGAGGTGATCTCAGCGGAGGTGCAGCCGGGTTGCCCGATGGACCCGGCCGGCCAGCGTTCGATCGAGGCGGCCGTGCTCAAGGCCCAGCCGCTGCCGTACCGCGGCTTCGAGCCGGTGTTCAACCGCCGCCTGATCTTCAACTTCGAGGCGCAGGACCGCTGATCGCGGGCGGCGCCGGGCGGTGGTTCACATCGCCTTGGCGTTCATGATTGCGAAAATGTTCACCCGTCGGCTGCTATCCCTAGCCGGCCTTTTTCGCACAAGCCCAGCCTTCATGAAGAAACTCGCGCGGTACTTCGCCCTTGTCGTGGCCCTGTTCCTGCCTGCAGCCGCCTTCGCGCAGAGCCAGGGCCTGGAGATCAACATCGTCGGCGGCAATCCGTCCGCCCTGCCGATCACCATCGTGCCCATGCCCTACCAGGGCTCGGGCGCGGCGCCGACCACCGACGTCTCCCAGGTCGTCAGCGCCGACCTGGACCGCTCGGGCGCCTTCCGCACGCTGCCGGCGGCCAGCATCGTCGAGAAGCCCACCCGCGGCTCGGAGATCCAGTACCCGACCTGGCGCGCGCTCAAGCAGGACTACATCGTCGTCGGCCGCGTGCTGGACGGCGGCAACGGCGCCTACCGCGTCGAGTACGAGCTGTTCGACGTGGCCAAGCAGGAGCGCCTGCTCGGCCTGGCCATGACCGGCCGCGCCAACGCCATGCGCGATGTCGCCCACCAGATGGCCGACGCGATCTACGAGAAGATCACCGGCATCCGCGGCGCCTTCTGGACCCGCATCGCCTATGTCACCCAGACCGGCCTGGGCGCCAACGCGCGCTACGCGCTGATGGTCGCCGACTCGGACGGCTTCAACCCGCAGACCATCGTGCGCTCGGCCGAGCCGCTGCTGTCGCCGGCCTGGAGCCCGGACGGCCGCAAGCTGGCCTACGTCAGCTTCGAGCGCGGCAACTCCTCGATCTACATCCAGGACATCACCACCGGCGCGCGCGAGCTGGTCGCCAGCTTCCGCGGCATCAACGGCGCGCCGGCGTTCTCGCCCGACGGCCGCCGGCTGGCGCTGACGCTCTCGCGCAGCGGCAACCCGGAGATCTACGTGATGGACCTGGGCAGCAAGGCGCTGACCCAGATCACCAACCAGTACGGCATCGACACCGAGCCGACCTGGAGCGCCGACGGCAGCTCGATCTACTTCACCTCCGACCGCGGCGGCCGCCCGCAGATCTACAAGGCCTCGGCCAGCGGCGGCGGCGCCACGCGCGTGACCTTCGAGGGCAACTACAACGCGACCCCGACCGTGTCCTACGACGACAAGAAGATCGCCGTGGCCCAGGGCTCGGGCAGCACCTACCGGATCGCCATGATGGATTCCAGCACCGGCTCGCCGCGCTGGACCACGCTTTCGCCCGGTTCGCTCGATGAGTCGCCGAGCTTTGCCCCCAACGCCTCGATGATCCTGTATGCCGCACGCGAGGGCGGTCGGGGGGTGCTGTACGCCGTGTCCGCCGATGGCCGTGTCCGCCAGCGCCTGGTGCTGGCCCAGGGCGATGTGCGTGAGCCGGCATGGTCGCCGTACCGGAACCAGACCCCGCAAAAATAATGCGAAAGGGTCGTTCCGCCGGTTTAACATTGCGTTAAACTAACCCGCGTTTTTGCATCCACCACCCCGGATCCGCGTTAAGGAACCCAAATGAACACCACTCTCCGCGTCGTTGCTTTGTCCCTGATGTCCGTGGCCGTTCTGGCCGGTTGTAAGAAGAACACCAAGACCCAGCCGCCGGCGCCGGCCGTCGAGCCGCCGCCGGCTATGACCCAGCCGACCACCAACGCCGGCGCCTACGGCCCGAGCGATCTGGATACCGACGCCTGCCTGCGCCAGCGCGTGGTGTACTTCGATCTGGACCAGGACGCCGTCAAGCCGGAGTTCCAGGCGATCATGGCGTGCCACGCCAAGTACCTCAACGATCGTCCGTCGGCCCGCATCAACCTGGAAGGCAACACCGACGAGCGCGGTTCGCGTGAGTACAACATGGGCCTGGGCGAGCGTCGCGGCAACGCGGTCTCCTCCGCCCTGCAGGCCGCCGGTGGTTCGGGCAGCCAGCTGTCGGTCGTGAGCTACGGCGAAGAGCGTCCGGTCTGCACCGAGTCGACCGAGGAGTGCTGGGCCAAGAACCGTCGCGTCGAGATCGTGTACACCGCGAAGTAAGCGACGTTCGACCCGGGCCACCGTTCGCGGTGGTCCATCGGGGCCGGTGACCGGGGCGGGGCAACAGGACACAACCTGTCTGCCCCGGCCGGCACCGGCCCTTTTCGTTGGACGGCCATGGTTCAATGCTCCGGCCGTCCGAACCGCAACCCTCGTCACGTGAGCGCCATGCGTCCCATCCGATTCCGTCTTCTCCTGCCGGCCCTGCTGCTGTCGCTGGGCACCGCGCCTGCCGCCTTCGCGCAGAAGGCCAGCCTGGCCGACCGCGTCGCCGCGCTGGAGGTCCGTGCCAACAACACGCAGGCCAATACCGACCTGCTCAACCAGATCACCCAGCTGCGCCAGGATCTGGCCAGCCTGCGCGGCACCGTCGAGCAGCTGCAGAACGAGAACGAGCAGCTCAAGCAGCGCGCGCGCGACCAGTACCTCGACCTGGACGGCCGTATCGGTCGCTTGGAGAACGGGGGCGGCGGCGCGGCCGCCGGAACGCCGCCGCCGGCACCCGCGGCGGGTGCCGCCAACGCTGCGCCGGCCGCAGCGGCCGCAGCGGCCGCGACCACCGAGGCCCCGCCCGCCGTCCATGGCGACGCCGGCGCGATGGCCCAGGCCGGCGACGAGCGCACCGCTTACGGCGTGGCCTTCGACGCGCTGAAGAAGGGCGACTACGCCGACGCGGCCAACCTGTTCACCAGCTTCCTGCAGCTGTATCCCAGCGGTGTCTATGCGCCCAACGCGCTGTACTGGCTGGGCGAGAGCTACTACGTCACCCAGAACTACCAGATGGCCGCCGACCAGTTCCGTGCGCTGCTCTCGCGCTATCCCACCCACGACAAGGCGCCGGGCGCGCTGCTCAAGCTGGGCCTGGCGCAGTACGGGCTGGGCAAGGTCAACGAGGCCCAGACCACGCTGCAGCAGGTGATCCAGCAGTACCCGGGCAGCGACGTGGCCCGCACCGCCGACGATCGCCTGCACTCGATCCAGGTCGGTCAGATCCGCTGAACCCCCGCGCAGGGCCGCAAGCCCCGCGCGGCACGCGACACGCCAGAACGCCACCGCGAGGTCTGCGGTGGCGCAGCCGTTTCAAGAGAGTCCCGCAATGAACGCCGCCGCCGTCCCCAGCCATATCGAACAATCGCCGCAGGACCGGCTGAAGATCACCGAGATCTTCGTCTCGCTGCAGGGCGAGGCCGACGCAGCCGGCTGGCCGACGGTGTTCGTGCGCCTGACCGGCTGCCCGCTGCGCTGCCAGTACTGCGACACCGCCTACGCCTTCCACGGCGGCACCTGGTGGGAGATCGAGGACATCCTGGCCGAGGTCGCGCGCGCCGGCGTGCGCCATGTCTGCGTGACCGGCGGCGAGCCGCTGGCGCAGAAGCGCTGCATCGGCCTGCTCGCGCGGCTGTGCGATGCCGGCTACGACGTTTCGCTGGAGACCTCCGGCGCGCTGGACGTGTCGCAGGTCGATCCGCGCGTATCGCGCGTGGTGGACATCAAGACGCCGGGGTCGGCCGAGGAACACCGCAACCGCTGGGACAACCTGCCGCTGCTGACCGCGCGCGACCAGGTCAAGTTCGTGCTGTGCAGCCGCGCCGACTACGAATGGGCGCGCCAGGTGGTGCGCGAGCACGCGCTGGACCAGCGTTGCGCCGTGCTGTTCTCCCCGTCCAAGGACCAGGTGAGCCCGCGCGCGTTGGCCGACTGGATCGTCGAGGATCGCCTGCCGGTGCGCTTCCAGATGCAGCTGCACAAGCTGCTGTGGAACGACGAGCCCGGCCGCTGAGCCGTCGCCGCGGGTGCCGGCCCGGCGGCCGGGCGGTAGGCTATGCGCTCCCCGGCCTGTCTCGCCGGCAAGAAGAACACCCCACATGAAAAATGCAGTCGTCCTCCTCTCCGGGGGCATGGATTCGGCCGTCGTCCTGGCCATCGCCCGCGAACAGGGTCTCCGCACGCACGCGCTGAGCGTGCAGTACGGACAGCGCCACACCTCCGAACTCGACGCCGCCGCGCGCGTGGCGCAGCAGCTCGGCGCCGCCGCGCACAAGGTCGTCCACGTCGACCTGCGCAGCATCGGCGGCTCGGCGCTGACCGACGACATCGAGGTGCCGCAGGCCGGTGGCGAAGGCATCCCGGTCACCTATGTGCCGGCGCGCAACACCATCATGCTGTCCGTGGCCCTGGGCTGGGCCGAAGTGCTCGGCGCGGCCGATATCTTCTGCGGCGTCAACGCGGTGGACTACTCCGGCTATCCGGACTGCCGGCCCGAGTTCATCTCCGCCTTCCAGACGCTGGCCAACCTGGCGACCAAGGCGGGCGTGGAAGGGGCCGGCCTGCGCGTGCATGCGCCGCTGCAGTTCATGAGCAAGGCCGACATCGTGCGCGAGGGCGTGCGCCTGGGCGTGGACTTCGGTGCCACCGTGTCCTGCTACAACGCCGATGCCAGCGGAGCCGCCTGCGGGCACTGCGACGCCTGCCGCCTGCGCGCGGCGGGCTTCGCCGATGCCGGCGTGCCCGATCCCACGCGCTACGCCTGAGGCGCGGGTCGCATCGCCAGCCCATTCCGGTAGAATGGCCGGCCCCGGCGCAACGCCGGGCCGCGTGTCCGGGCCGTTAGCTCAGTCGGTAGAGCAGAAGACTTTTAATCTTTTGGTCGAAGGTTCGAATCCTTCACGGCCCACCATCGCAGGACCTCGGCGTCCGGTGAACTTCCAGGAAGCACGGCGATCGCGCCGTGATGCCCGCCTTCCCGATTACGCAGCGGTAAAGACGCGCCTGAAGCGACGCGTTTCGCCAGAACGGCAATCGGCTTGAAACGGTCGGGTTCGTCGATCCCTGTCCCTGTTTCCACTCTGCGGAGGCCAGTCGATGTCACCTGGCGACGTGGACTCTGTTGCCCTCGCGACCGGTCGACGCTTTGCGAGATCAGCCACTGCCCGGCAGGGTCCTAGAAGATCTGTCGGGAGGTGGATGGGTTAGGCTCATCGACGGGGACAGACAAGGAACTGCCGATGTGCTCAGGGATGTTGCGACGCGCCGGATGGCGTCTTGCTGTCGTGGTCATGCTCGCCCTGACCACCAGCGCATACGCCGGCACGGTCCAGGAGAACCGCAAGGACTCCACCTATACCGTGACCGGGCGCGATGGCCACGAGATCCTTGCCTCCATGGCGGCGTGGAGCAAGCGGGCCAAGGCCCAGCTGGGAAAGGACGACGGGCCGGCCGAAGAAACACTCGCTGGCCTGACGCGCGCGAAGATGCGGCTCGATTATGTTCTGCGTCAGTCGTCCGAAGGGTGCCGCATCATGCAGGCGCGGGTGGGGATCGGCATCTCGGTCGCACTGCCTGTCTGGACGCCTGATCCCAGGGCGTCAGTGGCAACCCGGGAGTTCTGGCGCGATTTCCAGCATCGGGTGCAGGTCCACGAGGAGCACCATGTGGCGATCGCCCGCCGCTATGCGCGCCAGCTGGCGGACTCGGTCGAGCGCATCCAGGCCTCTTCATGCTCGACTGCCGAGCGGATGGCCAAGCGTCAGGGTGAGGCGATCGTCGCGCAGCTGCGCAAAGCGCAAGCGGATTTCGACAAGGTCGATGGGCACCTGAAGCTTTCATGGGCGAGGCCGGATTCCGCAGTGGAACGAGGGCTGTCGAACCCGCGGGCGGGCAAGTCGCTGGCGTGGGCGGCGTTCTTCGTCGCGTATGGCATCGGAGCCTGCTACCTCTGGGCGTTCATGGCGCGCAGGCAGACGGGGGCCGAACGAGCCCGGAAGGGCCCGGGACTGCAGGACGACATCGTCGCGGGCGCCTGCATCTTCGCCACCGCACTGCTTCCGCCGTTGGCCATGCTGGTGATGGAGCGCGGAAGTGTGGGCGGGCCTGCGGTGCTGGTTTTCCTTCTGGCTTGGGTGTGCGCGCTCGCGCCGGCAGCCGTCGTCGCAGGACGCATCACGGCTGGATCCCGTCGGCGTTAGCTGTTGCGTTCGCGCTGAAGACAGCCGCGCAAAGGGCCAGGCGAACCTCACGAATCCTGGCTCACCGCAAAGTGGATGCGAGTCGGCTTCTCGGCCCCATGGCCGCCGTCGCAGCCCCGCTTCCCGCTGTTCCCGGGGTGACGTCACCGGGTCTCGCCGGCAGCGGCGTTGACAGCCGTCGCGCGGCGGCGCGACGCTTGCCGCGTCCGCGAGCCACTGGCGCCCTTCGATGATTTCCAAACTGCCGCGCTGGGTCTGGTCCGGTGCCTGGGTCATGGCCTTCACCGCCGGCATCGTCAATGTCGTGGCGCTGCTGGGGTTCGGCCACCAGGGCGTGAGCCACATGACCGGCATCACCTCGGAGATGGGCGCGCGCGCGGCTTCGCTGGATCTGCCGGGCGTGGCGCAGCTGGCCGGCGGTGCGTTCTTCTTCGTCGCCGGCAGTGCGCTCAGCGGGGCGCTGATCGGCGATGTCGCCCTGCAGCTGGGGCGGCGCTACGGCTTGGTGCTGGTGCTGGAGGCCTGCCTGCTGCTGGCGTCGGTGCCGCTGATGACGCGCGCCTCGGTGTGGGGCCTGTGGCTGGCGGCCTGCGCCTGCGGCCTGCAGAACGCGATGGCCACCACCTACAGCGGCGCGGTGGTGCGCACCACGCACGTCTCCGGCATGTTCACCGACCTGGGGCTGGCCATCGGCCACGGGCTGCGGCGCATGCCGCTGCCGTGGCGCCGGCTGTCGCTGTGCGTGACGGTCATCTCCGGCTTCTTGGTCGGCGGCCTGGCCGGCGCGCTCGGCTTCCACCGCTGGTCGTATACGGTGCTGATCGCGCCGGCGCTGATCTGCCTGGCGCTCGCCGGCGGGTACGCGGTCTATGCGCGGCGCGTGGTGGCGGGCGCGTCCGCGGAAGAGCGCGCCTAGCCCTATCCGGGCGCGGCCGGGGTCTTTACGCTTGCAGGCCCTGCGATCCGCGGCCTGTCCGTCCATGACCGATTTCCAAGCACCCGCCGATGGCCTGCGACTGCGCCACGCCACGCCGCTGCCGCCGCTGGCGCACTTCGGCCTGATCGCGCTGGACATGGATTCGACCCTGATCACCATCGAGTGCATCGATGAGATCGCCGCGGTGGCCGGGCTGAAGGAGCAGGTCGCCGCGATCACCGAGGCGACGATGCGCGGGGAGATCGCCGACTTCCGCGAAAGTCTGCTGCGCCGCGTGGCGCTGCTCAGGGGCGTGCCCGAGGGCGCGCTGCAGGAGGTCTACGACACGCGCCTGCGGCTGACGCCGGGCGCCGAGCGGCTCCTCGAGGCATGCCGGGACGCGGGGCTGAAGACGCTGCTGGTGTCCGGGGGTTTCACTTTCTTCGCCGAGCGCCTGCGCGCGCGGCTGGGGCTGGACTTCGTCCGCTCCAACCTGCTGGAGGTGGCCGACGGCATGCTGACCGGACGCGTGCTGCCCCAGGCCTGGGGCGATGTCTGCGATGGGGCGGTCAAGCGCGCGACGCTGCTGGACGTGGCCTCGCTGCTGGGCGTCGACCCGGCGCGTACGATCGCGGTGGGAGATGGCTCCAACGACATTCCGATGATGCAGGCCGCGGGCCTGTCGGTGGCCTTCCACGCCAAGCCACGCGTGCGCGAGGTGGCGGATGTCTCGATCGAGGTGGGCGGCCTGGAGCGGCTGCTGGACGTGCTGCGGTAGCGCGATCGAGGACGCGGTATTCGCGGCGGGCGCGGAACATGCCCTGGCCGCGGTCCTTCCCCCGCCGTCGGGGGAAGGACGCGTCAACCGATCAAGCCAGGCGGTCGGCGATGGTCTTGCGCAGGCTCTTGAGGTCTTCGGCGAAGATGCGGATGCCGTCGGCCAGCTTCTCCTTGGCCATCGGGTCGGCTTCGACGTCGGCCTTGAACCTGGCCGCATCCACCGGCGTGTGGCTACCGCCTTCGGCCTTGGCGGGCGTCAGCTTGCGCGGTAGCTCGCCGTGGTCGGCATCGAGCTTGTCCAGCAGGTCCGGCGAGATGGTCAGGCGGTCGCAGCCGGCCAGGGCCTCGATCTGCTCGGTCGAGCGGAACGAGGCGCCCATCACCACGGTCTTGATGCCGCGGCGCTTGAAGGTGTCGTAGACGCCGCGCACGAACACCACGCCCTGGTCCTCGTCGATGCTGGCCGGCGCCTGGCCGTGGGCCTTGTACCAGTCCAGGATGCGGCCCACGAACGGCGAGATCAGGAACGCGTCGGCCTCGGCGCAGGCCAGCGCCTGGGTCGGATTGAAGATCAGCGTGCAGTTGCAGTCGATGCCTTCGGCCTGCAGCTGGCGGCAGGCTTCCACGCCTTCCCAGGTCGAGGCGAGCTTGATCAGCACGCGATCCTTGGGCACGCCGTTGTCGGCGTACATGGCGATGAACTTCTTCGCCTTGGCCACGCTGGCCGCGGTGTCGTAGGCCAGGTCGGCGTCGACCTCGGTCGATACACGGCCCTCGATCAGGCCGGAGAGCTTGGTGCCCACGCCGACGGTGAGGCGATCGGCGACTTCGGCGACCAGCGCATCGGTGACCTCGACCTGGCCGCGCGCCCAGGCGATCTGCTCATCGATCAGGTCGGCATACACCGGCAGATCCAGCGCCTTCTTCACCAGGGTCGGGTTGGTGGTGCAGTCCACCGGCTTGAGGCGCTTGATCGCGTCGAAGTCGCCGGTGTCGGCCACGACCACGGACAGTTCGCGCAGCTGCTGCAGTTTGCTTGGGGCACTCATGGGGTGATCCATCAGGTTGAAAAAGAGGGATGGGGCAAGGGTCTCACGCGCGTCGTTGCCGGGCCGTGGAGTCGGCACGGCCCGGCGGCGGGGCGAAGAGCGCGAAGGGATCCAGCAGCGCCGGCGACAGGTCCTTGAAGACCTGCGCCAGCTGCATCAGGAAACTGGACATCGCCGAGCTCTTGCGCCACACCATGGCAATGCGCCGGCTGGGATGGGAATCACTGAAACCCAGCAGATGGATGTTGTCCGAGCGCGCCACCGGCGGCTTGACCGCCAGTGTCGGCAGCAGGGTCACGCCGACGTCGGCCGCGACCATCTGGCGCAGCGTTTCCAGGCTGGTGGCGCGGAACTCGGACTTCTCGTTGGCGCCCGAGAGCCGGCACACCTCCAGCGCCTGCTCGCGCAGGCAGTGGCCGTCCTCGAGCAGCAGCAGCTTCTGGTCGGACAGTTCGTCCAGGGTCAGCGAGTCGCGCGCGGCCAGCGGATGCCCCTCGGGCACGGCCAGCACGAAGGGCTCCTCGAACAGGAACTCCACGTGCAGCTGGTCCTCGTCCACCGGCAGCGCCAGCAGGCCGGCGTCGAGCTTGCCCTCGCGCAGCCGCTGCAGCAGCACGTCGCTCTTCTCCTCCACCAGCAGCAGCTCCAGCTGCGGGAAGCGCGCGCGGATGGCGGGCACCACGTGCGGCAGCAGGTAGGGGCCGAGCGTGGGGAAGATCCCCAGGCGCACGGTGCCGGCCTCGGGGTCCTGGCTGCGGCGCGCCGATTCCTTCATCTGCTCGACCTCGGCCACGATCCGGCGCGCGCGCTCGGCCGCGTCGCGGCCGGCCGGGGTCAGCATGACCTTGCGCGGCGCACGCTCGACCAGCGACACGCCCAGCTCGTCCTCCAGCTTCTTGATCTGCGTGGACAGGGTGGGCTGGCTGACGAAGCTGGCCGCCGCGGCGCGGCCGAAATGCATGTGGTCGGCGAGGGCGACCAGGTACTTGAGGTCACGCAGGTTCACGGCTTGGAGACTCGTCTGGCGCTGTCATCGGCGCCGTCGATGCATTCAACGCCTTTTGCCTCGCCCGATCAATCGACGCAGGCTGAACCCCCGGCACCGGTTCCTCGCCGGTGCGGGTAACTTGAAAGAGTTGGTAGCGCGGTCGAGGTCGGTGAGCGGACTTGGCCGACCAGCCTCGACCCGGTCGGGCACGGCTCCTCGGCTCGGTCCGCCAACGCCGCGATGGGAAAGGATTGACCGCGCCTCACGCTTCGGTGGGAGCCGCCATGGCGGCGATGGGCTCGGCCGGCAACGCTTGAACAGCGCTGAAACGTTGATGGTAAAGCCCTATCGCCGCTATGGCGGCTCCCACGATGATCTGGGGTCCGCGCCCTACCGCTAGAGGTCCGCTACGGATGGATCGGGACTTTTTCGACCCGAAGGCATGGACCAACACGCGCGAGGCAGCGGGCCGGCGGGCAGGGGCCGCGCCTAGCGAAGCAGGACGCTGAGCGCCCGAGTCAGGGCAGGATGCCCTGATCGAGGGAAAAGCGGCCCCTGCCCGCCGGCCCGCTGCCCATCCGAAGCCGCCGCACTCAGCCGCCATCCCTCAACCGCGCAAAACAAAAAAAACGCCCGCCGGTTTTGCCGGCGGGCGTCGTTCATAGCTTTTCGCGTGGACCGATCAGGCAGCCTTGGCGGCCGCCGGCTCCTGCGCCGGGGCGCTATGGCGGATCAGGTGGTCGAAGGCGCTCAGCGCGGCCTTGGAGCCTTCGCCCATCGCGATCACGATCTGCTTGTACGGCACGGTGGTGGCATCGCCGGCGGCGAACACGCCCGGCACGTTGGTCGCGCCGCGTTCGTCGACGATGATCTCCCCGCGCGGCGACAGCGCCACGGTGTCCTTGAGCCACTCGGTGTTGGGCAGCAGACCGATCTGCACGAAGATGCCTTCCAGCTCCAGCGTGTGCTTGGCCTCGTTGGTGCGATCGGTGTAGGACAGACCGGTCACCTTGTTGCCGTCGCCGTGCACCTCGGTGGACAGCGCCGAGACGATGATGTCCACGTTGGGCAGACTGCGCAGCTTGCGCTGCAGGACCTCGTCGGCACGCAGCTTGTGGTCGAACTCGATCAGCGTGACGTGCTTGACGATGCCCGCCAGATCGATGGCCGCCTCGACGCCCGAATTGCCGCCGCCGATCACCGCCACGCGCTTGCCCTTGAACAGCGGACCGTCGCAGTGCGGGCAGTAGGCCACGCCCTTGTTGCGGTACTCGTTCTCGCCCGGCACGTTCATCTGCCGCCAGCGCGCCCCGGTGGACAGGATCACCGTCCTGCTCCTGAGCGAGGCGCCGTTGGCCAGCTGCACCTCGATCAGGCCGTCGGGCCCGGCCGGGATCAGCTTCTCGGCGCGCTGCAGGTTCATGATGTCGACCTCGTACTGACGCACGTGGGCCTCCAGCGCCGCGGCCATCTTCGGACCTTCGGTCTCCTGCACGGAGATGAAGTTCTCGATCGCCATGGTGTCCAGCACCTGGCCACCGAAGCGCTCGGCGGCCACGCCCGTGCGGATGCCCTTGCGCGCGGCGTAGATCGCCGCGGCCGAGCCCGCCGGGCCACCGCCGACCACGAGGACCTCATAGGGCGCCTTGGCCGAGATCTTCTTGGCATCGCGCTTGGCCGCACCAGCGTCCAGACGCCCGACGATCTCTTCCAGGTTCATGCGACCCTGGCCGAAGGTTTCACCATTGAGGTACACGGTCGGCACCGACATGACCTGCCGCTGTTCCACCTCGTCGGGGAACACCGCGCCGTCGATGGCCACGTGCTGGATCCTGGGGTTGAGCACTGCCATCAGGTTCAGGGCCTGGACCACGTCCGGGCAGTTCTGGCAGCTCTGCGAGAAGTAGGTCTCGAACTTGTAGTCGCCTTCCAGTCCCTGCACCTGCTCGATGGTCTCCAGCGAGGCCTTGGACGGATAGCCGCCGACCTGCAGCAGCGCGAGCACCAGCGAGGTGAACTCATGGCCCATCGGCAGACCCGCGAAGCGCAGGTGGATGTCCTGGCCCGGCGAGTTGAGGGCGAAGGAAGGCGTGTGCACGTCGGCATCGCGGTGCTCGACCAGCGAGACCTGGTCGGAGAGCAGCACGATGTCGCTCAGCAGCTCGAGCATCTCCTTGGAGGTGGCCGAGTCATCCACCGAGGCGATCAGCTCCACCGGGCGCGTCAGGCGCTCCAGGTAGGCCTTGAGTTGGGTCTTGAGGGTGTCGTCCAACATGGCGCTTCTCCTTCAAAGGGCGGCAAAGGACCGTCCGGCCCGGGG
This sequence comes from Pseudoxanthomonas sp. X-1, assembly GCF_020042665.1. Classification (NCBI taxonomy): domain Bacteria; kingdom Pseudomonadati; phylum Pseudomonadota; class Gammaproteobacteria; order Lysobacterales; family Lysobacteraceae; genus Pseudoxanthomonas; species Pseudoxanthomonas sp. X-1. The sequence continues at coordinate 3,439,561 of NZ_CP083376.1, read as the reverse complement.
CGGGCAGACGAGAATTCAGGGGACAAACCGCAGGCCGCCATGCGCGGGCTCCGGTTTGCCGCCTGCGCCGCCCCGCGTCGGGCGGGGCGGCGTGGCAGCAGTGGGGCGGCTTAGATCTTGCCGACCAGGTCCAGCGACGGGGCCAGGGTCTTGGCGCCTTCCTTCCACTTGGCCGGGCAGACCTCACCCGGGTGCGAGGCCACGTACAGGGCGGCCTTGACCTTGCGCAGCGTGTCGCCGGCTTCGCGGCCGATGCCCTCGGCGGTGATTTCCACCGACTGGATCACGCCCTGCGGGTCGATGATGAAGGTGCCGCGGTCGGCCAGGCCCGCCGGGCGCAGCACGTCGAAGTTCTTCGAGATCTGGTGGGTCGGGTCGCCGATCATGGCGTACTTGATCTTGCCGATCGCCGCCGAGGTGTCGTGCCAGGCCTTGTGCGAGAAATGGGTGTCGGTGGACACCGAGTAGACCTCGACGCCCAGCTTCTGGAACTCGGCGTAATGGTCGGCCAGGTCTTCCAGCTCGGTCGGGCAGACGAAGGTGAAGTCGGCCGGGTAGAACACGACGACGGACCACTTGCCCTTCAGGTCGGCATCGGAGACTTCGATGAACTCGCCGTCCTTGTAGGCGGTGGCCTTGAACGGCAGGATTTCGGTGTTGATGACGGACATCGTTTTCTTCCTTTTGCTGAGGAGGGGTGGAGGCGATGGGGGCATCCTACGCACCGCCGGTTGATATCTCAAATCGATGGATGGGATTGCATAGATAGCCACGGTCAATCGATGGGCGCGGACCCCATCCTAGGCCGCGCCGCGTTTCAGTTCGGTCACGGCCCGCGCAGGAAATCCCGGATCCGCGCCAACAAGGCCGGGTGCCGATGGTGCGCGTACAGGTCGATCAGCGGCGCCAGGTGGCCGCCCGGCAGCCACAGCACCTCCACGCGCCCGCCAGCCGCACGCAGGCGGTCCGCCAGATCCCGGGTCTGGCGCGGTTCGACCTCGGTGTCCCTGCGTCCGCTGACCAGCAGGAATGGCGGCTCATCGCCATCGACGAAGCCGATCGGCTGCGCCTGCGGCCAGCGCTCCGGTGGCCCGAAGACCTCGGTGAGCTCCCCGCTGATCCGGAAATCGTATGGCCCCGCCAGTCCGATCACCCCCGCGATCGCCGACCGTGGCACCCCCTGATCGGCGAGGTAGTGCGCATCGGTGCCCAGCAGGGCGGCGATCTGCGCCCCGGCCGAATGGCCGCCGATGAACACCCGCGCCGGATCGGCGCCGTAATCGGCCGCATGCGCGCGCGCCCAGGCCACGGCGCGCGCGCCGTCCTCGACGAAGCCGGGGAAGATCGTCTCCGGCGCCAGCCGGTAGTCGGCCACCATCACCACCGCGCCGGTCGAGGCCAGCCGCCGGCCGACGAAGCGATAGTGGGCGCGGGCGCCGTGCTGCCAGCTGCCGCCATAGAAGTAGACCAGCACCGGCGCGTTCCGGACCGCGGCGGCGGGGCGATACACGTCCAGCGAGAGCTGGTGCGCCGGGTCATAGACGGCGCTGGCATCCGGCCGTGCCAGGCCATGGTTGGCGACGCCGAACGCCAGGCTCTGGCAGGCGCTCAGGGTCAGCGCGCTCAGCGCGCCCAGGCCCAGGCGCAGCAGACGGGAGGGCTTCAAGGGATCGGCTCCGGCAGTGGTGGCGGGGAAGGGCGCACGATGCACCGGCTACCATGACGTCCATGAAAACCCAGTCACCCGAACGCCTGGACGCGTTGCTGCGGCAGGGCGCCACGCAGCTGGGCGGCGACGCGTCGCGCTTCGAGGCCGAACTGCTGCTGCTCCACGCCCTGGGCCGCGATCGCGCCTGGCTCTTCGCGCATGGTTCCGACCCTGCCGACCCCGCCGTGCACGATACTTACGCCGCGCTGCTGGCGCGGCGTGCGAGCGGCGAGCCGATCGCCTACATCACCGGTCGGCGCGGCTTCTGGACGCTGGACCTGCGGGTCAGCCCCGCCACGCTGATTCCGCGCGCCGAGACCGAGCGCCTGGTCGAACTGGCCCTGGAGCGCCTGCCCGCCGACACGCCTACGCGGATCGCCGATCTCGGCACTGGCAGCGGCGCGATCGCCCTGGCCATCGCCAGCGAACGACCGCTGGCGCAGGTGGTCGCCACCGACGCCAGCGCCGCCGCGCTCGAGATCGCCCAGGCCAACGCGCGCGAGCACGGCCTGGGCCAGGTGCGCTTCGTCCACGGCGACTGGCTGGCGCCGCTGGCCGGCGAGCGCTTCGACCTGATCGCCAGCAACCCGCCCTACATCGAGGCCGGCGATGCGCACCTGACGCGCGGCGACCTGCGCTTCGAGCCGGCCAGCGCGCTGGCCTCCGGCGCCGATGGCCTGGCCGACATTCGCCGCATCGTCGCCCAGGCGCCTGCGCACCTGCGCCCGGGGGGCTGGCTGCTGCTGGAACATGGCTTCGACCAGGGCGACGCGGTGCGCGCGCTGCTGCGTGAGGTGGGCTTCGACGAGGCGCGCACGGAACAGGATCTGGAACACCGCGACCGGGTGAGCCTGGGCCGGTGGCGCGGCGAGCCGCAACAGGCCTGACGTAAACTGCCGTCCGTTTTTCCCGACTTCCAGGCCGTCCATGCGCCAGCTCTATCCCGCCATCGAACCCTTCGACACCGGCGAACTCCAGGTCGACGCGCGCCATACGCTCTATTTCGAGCAGTGCGGCAATCCGCAGGGCAAGCCGGTGGTGCTGCTGCACGGCGGGCCGGGCGGTGGCTGCAGCCCGAAGATGCGCCAGTTCCATGATCCGACCAGGTACCGCATCGTGCTGTTCGACCAGCGCGGCTCCGGTCGCTCGCGGCCGCACGCCGATCTGGTGGACAACACCACCTGGGACCTGGTGGCCGACATCGAGAAACTGCGTGAACACCTGGGCATCGAGGCGTGGCAGGTGTTCGGCGGCAGCTGGGGCTCGACCCTGGCGCTGGCCTATGCGCAGACCCATCCGCAGCGCGTCACCGAGCTGGTGCTGCGCGGCATCTTCATGCTGCGGCGCTGGGAGCTGGAATGGTTCTACCAGGAAGGCGCCAACCGCCTGTTCCCCGATGCCTGGCAGCACTACATCGCCGCGATCCCGGAAGTGGAGCGCGCCGACCTGATCTCGGCCTTCCATCGCCGGTTGACCAGCGACGATGCGGCCACGCGCCTGGCCGCCGCGCGCGCCTGGTCGGTGTGGGAAGGCGCGACCAGCTTCCTGCGCGTGGACGAGGACTTCGTCAGCGGGCACGAGGACGCGGAGTTCGCGCTGGCCTTCGCCCGCATCGAGAACCACTACTTCGTCAACGGCGGCTTCTTCGAGGTCGAGGACCAACTGCTGCGCGACGCGCACCGCATCGCCGACATCCCCGGCGTGATCGTGCACGGCCGCTACGACGTGGTCTGCCCGATCCAGAACGCCTGGGATCTGCACCAGGCCTGGCCGAAGGCGAGCCTGGAGATCACGCCGACCTCGGGCCATTCGGCCTTCGAGGAAGAGAACATCGACGCGCTGGTGCGCGCCACCGACCGCTTCGCCTGAACCGGCCGCGCGCTCAGGTGAGCGCGTAGCCCAGCGGCATGGGCGGCACCGGCACGCGCGGAGACAGGGTCGGGTCGTCGGTCTCGTCGGTCCAGACCTCGAACTTCTCCAGCGTGTTGAAGCCGAAGCTGTTGCTGATCGCCGCGTCGGCCGCGTCGCGACCACGGGCGATCAGCACACGGCCGATGCGCGGGGTGTTGTGGCGCGCGTCGAAGGTGTACCAACGCCCGTCCAGGTAGGCCTCGAACCAGGCCGAGAAATCCATCGGCGCGTCCACCGGCGGGATGCCGATGTCGCCCAGGTAGCCGGTGCAGTAGCGCGCCGGGATGTTCATGCAGCGGCACAGGGCGATGGCCGAGTGCGCGAAATCGCGGCACACGCCGCGACCTTCCTGCAGCGCCTCGACCGCGCCCTTGGTGGCGCGCGCGTGCTGGTAGCCGAACTGGATCGCGTTGTGCACGTAGTCGCAGATCGCCTGCACGCGGACCCAGCCCGGCGGCGTGGCGCCGAACAGGTCCCAGGCCATGGTCACCAGCTGGTCGGTCTCGCAGTAGCGGCTGCCCAGCAGGAACAGCAGGGTGTCGTCGGGCAGTTCGTCCACCGGCACCTCGCGCGCGTCCGGCACGACCGCGTCAGGCTGACCGTGGTCCTGCACCACCGCGTCGGCGTAGAGGGTGAACAGCCCCTCCGGCGCCAGCAGGCGCGTGCAGGTGTTGCCGAAGCTGTCGTGGTATTGGCGCATCGGCACGCCCGGCAGGGCGCGCAGCTCCTGGCCGATGACGATGTCGGTGCGCCGGCTGTCGTGGATGTTCAGCGTCACCAGCATCGGGGTGGGCTGCGGCAGCCGGAAGGCGATTTCGTAACCCAGGCGGATGAGCATGTGGGATGGCGTCGGGGAGAGAGCCATCCATATAGCGGGATTTTCAGGGCCGTGGCGTGAAATCCGGCGCCAGCCGGGTGAACAGGCGCGCCAGCCGCTGCGCCCACGCCTGCTGGCCCTCTGGCGTAGCGATCAGGTCCTGGCGGATCTCCAGTTCCAGATGCGCCAGTCCGCGCGCCTCGCCGTGCACCGGGATGGCGTAATCGGTGGCGTCGCTGACCGCGTAGGGCTCGTTGTCGCCGACGGTCAGGCCTTCGGCTTCGAGCAATGGCTTGAGGGCATGGGCCAGGCGCGCATCGCGGTGGTACAGCACGCCGGCGTGCCAGGGCCGCACGATGCCGGCGAACACCGGGGTGAAGCTGTGCATCGCGATCAGGATCGTCGGCTGCCCGCGCGCGGCGCGCGCATCGAGCCGGGCGCGGATCGCGTCGTGGTAGGGCTGGAATATCTCCGCGGCCCGCTGCGCGCGCTGCTGCGCATTGGCGGCGACGTTGGCGGCGATGTCGGTGCCGTCGCTGACCGCGGCGATCGAGCCGGTCGCCTCCAGCGGCCGGTTGCAGTCGATCACCAGGCGCGAATAGGTCTGCAGGATCGCGGTGGCGTCCAGCAGCGCGGCCAGCGCGCGGGTGGTGCCGGCGATGCCGATGTCCCAGCCGATGTGGCGGTCCAGCTCGGCCTGCGGCAGGCCCAGGTGGTCCAGCGCCGCCGGCACCGCCTGACCGGCGTGGTCGGCGATGAGCAGGTAGGGCGAGAGGCCGTGCTCGCCGAGCACGGTGAAGGGAGGCGGATCCTGCGGTCCGAGCAGGGTCGGCTCAGCCACGCGGGGTGCCGTCCAGGTGGTGCTCGATCATCCACAGGCCGGCCCAGAGCTTGGCGTCGAGCTCGTAACCCTCGCCGAGCTTGCTTACCAGCCAGGCCGCCGCCTGGGCGCGCGGAACCTCATGCACGGTGATGTTCTCGTCCTCGTCGCCGCCGCCGGCGCCGACGCGGCGCAGGCCGGTGGCGAGCACGAAGGCGATGCGCTCGTTGGTCGAGCCCGAGGACACCGGCCCGATCAGCAGCACCTCGGCGTGCTCGGCGGTCCAGCCGGTCTCTTCCTCCAGCTCGCGGATGGCCGAGACCTCGATCGACTCGCCGGCGTGAATGTCGCCGACCAGGCCGGCGGGCATCTCGATGGTGCTGGCCTGCAGCGGCACGCGGAACTGCTCGACGAAGACGATCTTGTCCTCCGGCGTGACGGCGATGATGATCGCCGCCAGTCCGCCGGCGTGGGCGCGCTCGGCGTACTCCCAGGTGCCGCGCCGGAGCAGGCGCAGGTATTTGCCGTCGTACATCACTTCTGCGGGTTCGGTCTTGGAACTCATGTGGCCGGCTCGTAGGAGGGGAAATGGGGCGCGTCATCGTGCGGTGGCGTCCACGGCTGTTCCAGCCCCGACGCGGCGCGCAGGCGCCGGCGCAGGGTGGGACCAAAGCGCAGCGCCTCGCACAGCGCATCGAGCAGCTGGCCATCGGCCGGCGCGCGCGCGAACCCGGGCATGATGCCGTCCAGCGGTGCATCCAGCGCGATGGTGGTCAGCTGGCGCCACAGCAGCGCATGTTCGCGCTGCTCGCGCAGGCGCGTGGCGATCTGGGCGGCGCCGCGCATACGCAGGAAGGCGACCTCCTCGCAGCGCGCCAGCAGCGCGTCCAGGCTGCCGAAATGCGCCAGCAGGATCGCCGCGGTCTTGGCGCCGACGCCGCTGACGCCAGGGATGTTGTCGATGGCATCGCCGCACAGCGCCAGGTAGTCGGCGATCTGGTGGGCCTCCACGCCATGGCGGGCCTTGACCCCGGCCGCGCTCCAGCGCACGCCGCGGGCGAAGTCCCACTGCTCGTCGCCATCGGTCAGCAGCTGCGAGAGGTCCTTGTCGGCCGAGACGATCACCCCGCGGAAGCCCAGTGGCCGCGCCGCGTGCAGGGCGCTGCCGATCAGGTCGTCGGCCTCGTACTCGGTGTGGGCCAGCACGTTGAAGCCCAGCGCCGCGCACAGCGCCTTGCAGTGCGCGAACTGGCGGCGCAGCTCCGGCGGCGCCGGCTCGCGGTTGCCCTTGTAGGCCGGATACAGGCCATGGCGGAAGCAGCTGTCCAGCGCCTCGTCGAAGGCCACCGCGATATGCGTCGGGCGCTGGCGCTCGCCCAGCTCCAGCAGGAAGCGCGCGAAGCCATGCACGGCGTTGGTCGGCCAGCCATCGGCGTCGCGGAACTGGTCGGGCATCGAATGCCAGGCCCGGAACACGTACAGGCTGGCATCGACCAGGTACAGGTCCTTCAGCACGTATCGGCTCCGCCAGGCCTGACCCGGCAAGACCGAACGCAGGCCGGATGCGGCCTAGGCATGCCCGCCGGTCCAGTCGGTGAGCAGCGCGGCCGCGTCGGGGCGCTCGCGCTCGGGCACCTCGATCGCCGCGGTGCCGATGTGGATGAAACCGGCGATACGCTCGTCCGGGCCCAGGCCCAGTTCGGTGCAGACCACCGGATCGCTCGCCGCCCAGCCGGTCAGCCATTGCGCGCCGAAGCCGTAGGCCTGCGCGGCCTGCAGCAGCGCGAAGCACACGCTGCCGGCGGTCAGCCACTGCTCCTCCAGCGGCACCTTGTGGCCGGGCTGCAGCCGGGCCACCACGGTGACGATGACAGGCGCGTAAGCAAACCGCCCGCGCTCCTTCTCCAGCGCCGACTCGGAGGCCTGCGGATCCTTCTGCCGGGTGCGGGACACCAGCAGCGCGCTCATCGCCGCGCGCGCCGCGCCCTCGATGCGGATGAACCGCCATGGCACCAGCTTGCCGTGGTCGGGCACGCGGCTGGCGCTTTCCAGCATGCGGAGCAGGGTGGGCGCGTCCGGCCCGGGGGCCTGCAGTTGCCGTGAGGGAACTGAACGGCGTTGGTCGAGCGCTTGCAGCAGTTCTGGGGTCGGCATAGGCTGAAGTTTAGCGGCTTGGCATGGTTTTTGAGTGTGGGACAGGTCGGCCGGCGCAGGCGGCGCTGGTCTCGTGGTCATCCGGCCAGGAGATATTCAAGAGACTTGTTGATACCGACGGGGGGCGTGGGATCGGGGCATGGTGAACGGTTTCACCCAGGACACCAGGCGCGACCGCAATGCGGCGCTGCTGGAGCACGTGCGGCTGCTGGCCGTCGTGCCGCTGGGCGAGATTTTCCAGTCGGTCATGGACGTGCTGCCGGCGCGGCTGGACGCGCAGGCCGGCAGTGGCGGGCAGTCGCAGATCGATCTGATCGAGGCCAGGCAGGAAGTCCGTCGCCGCCGCGAGCACAGCCTGTCGCGTTTCCGCAGCCATCTGGTCAACGCCTGGCAGCTGCTCGAACTGGGCCGGCCGCTGTCGGTCGAATACAAGCTGGCCGAGGCCGACCTGGAACGCGACGGCGCCGCGCGCCTGAGCCTGCTCAGCTACCAGGACATGGAGGTGCGCCTGGCGATCCGGCGCATGGCCGATGCCATCGCCGCGCGCTGGCGGACCGAGCTGATGCGGGTGAACCGCTACGTCGGCCTGCTCGCCGGCGGCATCAAGCTCAGCGACGACACCCTGCCGTTCGGGCCGCACCACCTGGGCGCCGGCGTGTTCGACGCCTTCGACGAACTGACCCTGGCCCCGGCCGCGCGCCTGGAGATCATCCGCATCTGCGAGGAAGAGCTGCAGTCGCGCCTCGGTGCGCTGTACACCGGCCTGGAGCAGCGCCTGATGCAGGTGGTGCAGGCCTCCGAGCGCGCGCTGCTGCAACCGCGTTCGCGCCGGCGGATCCCCAGCGCGCGGCTGCTCGCCGACGTCGGGGTCGAGGGCGAGCAGGCGCCGGACTGGATCGCGCGCTTCTTCGCGCAGTGGCAGCCGCCGGCCACGGTCGGCGTCACCCCGGCCGGCAACGAGCACGCCCGCGCCGTGCAGGAGATCCTGCCGGCGGACCTGCATGCCCTGCTGCAGCGCACGCGCGAGTTCGAGCAACCGGCGGCGGCCCCTGACCCCCGCCGGGCGCTGTCCCAGCGCGAACTGCTCTCGGTGCTCTCGCTGCTGCAGTCCATGCCCGAGGAGCCGCCCCCGGGCCCGCGCGCGGGCCGGCTGAAGGACCAGCTCAAGGACGACATCCGTACCACCGGGGCCAAGCTGGGCATCGACCCGGCGCGCGTGCGCCTGGATCCGGTCGACGAGGACATGCTGGACCTGGTGGCGATGCTGTTCGAGGTGATGCTCGACGAATGCAACCTGCATGGGGCGCTGCGCCAGGACATGCAGCTGCTGCTGGTGCCCTACGCCAAGGTCGCGCTGCTGAGCCCGGACCTGTTCCTGCGCGAGAACGACCCGCCGCGCCGCCTGCTGAACCTGCTGGCCGATGCGGCCGAGTCCCTGAGCGGCGACGACGCGGCCGAGAAGGCGCTGCGCGTGGAGTTCGATCGCACGGTGGAGGCCATCCAGCACGATTTCGCCGAACACACCGAGGTCTTCGCCGGCTGGCTGCAATCCTTCGGCAGCGCCTTCGCCAGCTACAAGCGCCGGGTCGAGATCGCCGAGCGCCGCGCCACCGAGCTGCATCGCGCCCAGGAGCGCCGCGAGCAGGCGCGCCGCTTCGCCGACGGCGCCGCCGCCGCGCGCCTGCAGGGGCGCACGCTGCCGCCGGCGATCGGCGATTTCATGACCCGCTACTGGTCGCCCTACGTCGCCATGACCGCACTGCGCGGAGAGAGCGGCGCGGACGACCTGGCCCAGGCGCTGGCGCTGGCCGACGCGCTGCTGGAGGAACTGGACCTGGCCCGCGTCCACGACCAGGCCCGCCCCTGGCTGGAGCAGCTGCAGCCGGCGCTGAGCAAGCTGCTGGACAACCTGGGCCTGAGCCAGGCCGACGCCGACGCCGCGCGCGCGGCGCTGCGCGAGGCGCTCTCGGGCCAGGCCCGCCAGGACGCGGCCACGCTGTCCGAGTTGCCGCCCCTGCCACGCCCGCCGCTCATCGCCCAGCCCGAGGCGCCCGCGCCGGCCGCCTGGGAGGAGCCGCACGCACTGACCGAGGTGGACGAGGTCACTGCCGATTACTTCCGCCAGCTGCCGATGGGCACCTGGCTGGACTTCGTCTCGCGCGACGGCAGCGTGCGCGCGGGCAAGCTGAGCTGGATCAGCCCGATCTCGGCGCGGCTGATGTTCGTGGACCGCAGCGGCAGCCGCATGTGCGTGGCCTCTGCCGACGAACTGTCGGCCCTGGCGCAGCTGGACCGCGTGCGCATGCACCGGCACGAGGACGCCTTCTACAGCGCCATGCAGGGCGCGATCGACCAGCTGGAAGGCTGAAACGCTAAGTCTTTGTTTTTGGCGGGCAAGGCAGTGGGAGTTTCGTCACGGTTCATGCCTCGGGCTCACACTAGGATGAGCCTGCGGTCGGGGACCGCATTCCCCCAAGTCTGACCCCACGGACACGATGCCCGTATGTCTTCTTACGCCGATTTCCAGCACGGCCTGGGACGCAGTCCGCGTCTGCTCGAGCAGGCCCGACGGACGGTGCTGCCTGCCCTGACCGCGGCCTTCGGCGACGCGCTGGGGCGGTTCGACGATGCTCTGTTCGACCGCGCCGAGCGCGCCGGTCCGGCGCAGATGGCCTTCCTGGACGGTATGCGCGAACTGCGCCGCCAGCGCGAACCCTCGGTCGCCCGCTTCCGCGATCACCTGGAAAAGGCCTGGCGCGCGCTGGAGGAGGGCAAGCCGCTGTCGGTCGACACGGCGCTGACCGACGCCAACGTCACCGGCCTGAGCCTGCTGTCGGAGACCGAACTGGAATCGCGTCTGGCCGCGCGCAACCTGGCCAGCGTGGTCGGTCGCGACTGCCGCCAGGTGCTGCAGCGCCTGGACCGGCGCCTGGCGCTGATCGCCGGGGTCGAGGCGCTGGACGCCGAGCACAACCCGATCGGTGCCGAACACATCGGCGTGGCCCTGCACGAGGCGTTCGCGCCCTGCGATTTCGCCCTGGAGGTGCGCCTGACCGTGCTCAAGCTGGGCGAGCGCGAACTGGTCCCGCAGCTGGGCCGCATCTACGACACGCTGGATCTGCTGCTGGCCCAGGCCGGGGTGGCCACCGAGCAGCCCGGGGCGGCACGCAGGCCGACGCCGCGCCCGCCATCGCCCCCGCCGGCGATCCCGGGCCTGGAATCGGTGGAGCTGCGTCAGGCCGACGCCGAGGGCCAGACTGCGGTCAACGACGACGACGCGCTGCCGGCCTGGATGGCGCGCTTCAGCGAACGCATGGGATCGCCGCAGCGCTGGTCCGGCGAGGGCGGCGGCAACGAGGGCTACGGCGCCTGGACGGGCGCTCAGGCGCCGCTGGCGCCGGGCGCGCAGGGCGTCCTGCTGGAGGCCCTGCACCACCTGTTGCAGGAATCGCGCAGCCAGCGTGTCGGCGATGCCGCGCCGGGCGAGGGGCGCGGCCCCGGCGTGGAGGGGGTGGACAGCCGTTCACTGTCCAAGCGCGAGATGCTCTCGGTGCTGTCCATGCTGCAGTCCACGCCCAGCGACACGCTGCAGCACGTGGCGACGGGCAGCAGCAATGAATCGCTGGCCCAGCGCCTGAAGAACGAGGTCATCGAGAACGCCTCGCGCCTGGGCATGGAGCCGGGCGCCACCCGCCTGTCGCCGGTGGACGAGGACGCGATCGACCTGGTCGGCATGCTGTTCGACGTGATGCTCGACGAGCGCGACCTGGAAACCCATTCGCGCGAGCTGATGGGCAAGCTGGTGGTGCCCTTCGTCAAGGTCGCCCTGCTGGACCGGCGCATGTTCGTGCAGAAGACCCATCCGGCGCGGCGGCTGCTCAACGTGCTGGCCGAGGCCTGCGAGGGCAACACCGGCGAGTCGCAGGCCGACCGCACGCTGCTGGCCAAGGTCGAGGAAGTGGTCGACCGGCTGGTGACCGAGTTCAACGAGAACCTGGCGATCTTCCAGACCCTCGAGGAGGAGTTCCGCGACTTCCTCGGCCAGCACAAGCGCCGCATCGAGATCGCCGAACGCCGCGCGACCGAGCTGCAGCGCGGCCAGGAGCGGCTGGAGGCGGCGCGGGCGCGCGCGGCGGTCGAGCTGGGCAAGCGCCTGGAAGGCCGGCGCGTGCCGCAGGCCATCGAGGACTTCCTGCGCCAGCCCTGGGCGCACCATCTGACCATGGCGCTGCTGCGCGAGGGCGAGGACAGCCAGATGGCGGCCAGCGCGCTGGCCCTGGCCGATGGCGTGCTGCACGAGTTGGCCGAGGCGCAGGCGCAGGTGGTCGGCAAGCCGTGGCTGTCCGAATGGCGGCACGGACTGATCAAGGTGTTCAGCAGCGTGGGCATGGGCGGCGAGGCCGCCGGTGCGGCGATCGATGCGCTGCACGACACGCTGCAGGCGGTGTCGGTCTCGCGCCCGGACCTGGAGCGCGCGCTGCCCGACCTGCCGCCGGTGGCCGAGCCGGCCGCGCAGGCCGCCGCCGCGCAGTCGCCCAGCCTGGCCCTGGTCGGCGGCACCGACGCGCTGGAGTTCGACAGCGCCGACGCCGAGCATTTCCGGGGGCTGCCGATCGGCACCTGGCTGGACTTCATCGACAAGGACAACAAGGTCCAGGCCGGCAAGCTGTCCTGGGTCAGCCCGATCTCGGCGCGGCTGCTGTTCGTCAACCGCCGTGGCGTGCGCTTCTGCGTGGCCTCGCCCGAGGAACTGGCGGTGATGGTGCGGCTGGGCCGCCTGCGCCGGCACCGGCACGAGGACGCCTTCGACAGCGCCATGCAGGGCGTGATCGACCGCCTGGACGAGGTGCTGCGCCAGCCCGGCCAGAGTTGAGGCCTGGCCACCAGCCGCGCGACGCTTTGCTAGCATCGCGGCTCCTTCGATGGCAGGCGCAACCGGGATGACGGTCGAGGTGCGGGTGGTGCGGGAAACGGCAGCGGGCGAACGGCGCGTGGCCGCCGTCCCGGAGACCGTGAAGAAGCTCGTGGCCGCCGGTGCGGCGGTGCAGGTCGAGTCCGGCGCCGGGGCCGCGGCCGGGTTCTCCGACCAGGCCTATCGCGAGGCCGGCGCGACCGTCGTGGATGCCGCAACGCCGCCCACCGGCGGGCTGGTGCTGTGCGTGCAGTGCCCCTCGGCGCAGGCCATCGCCGCCTGGCCGGCCGGCACCGTGCTGGTGGGCATCCTGCATCCGCAGGCCGATCCGGACCGCGCCCAGGCCCTGCAGCGCGCAGGCGTGGTGGCCTTCCCCTTGGAGCGGCTGCCGCGGACCACGCGCGCCCAGGCCATGGACGTGCTGAGCTCGCAGGCCGGCATGGCCGGCTACAAGGCGGTGCTGATCGCGGCCGAACTGACGCCGCGCTTCTTCCCGATGCTGACCACCGCGGCCGGCACCATCCGGCCCTCGAAGGTGCTGATCGTCGGCGCCGGCGTGGCCGGGCTGCAGGCGATCGCCACCGCGCGCCGGCTGGGCGCCCAGGTGGAAGGCTTCGACGTGCGCCCGGAGACGCGCGAGCAGATCGAATCGCTGGGCGGCAAGTTCCTCGACCTGGGCGTGAGCGCCGCCGGCGAGGGCGGCTATGCGCGCCAGCTCACCGATGAGGAGCGCGCCGAACAGCAGCGCCGCCTGGCCGAGCATCTCAAGGGCGTGGACACCCTGGTCTGCACCGCCGCGGTGCCAGGGCGCCCGGCGCCGACGATCGTCAGCGCCGCGATGGTGGCGGGCATGCGACCGGGCAGCGTGATCGTCGATCTCGCCGCCGAGACCGGCGGCAACTGCGAACTGACCCAGCCCGGCCAGACCGTGACCACCGAAGGCGGGGTGACCATCGCCGGGCCGCTCAACCTGGCCAGCCTGGGCGCCGTGCACGCCAGCGAGATGTACGCGCGCAACGTCTACAACTTCGTGGCGCTGTTTCTGAAGGGCGATGCCCTGTCGTTCGACTGGGACGACGAGCTGCTGGCCAAGACCCGGTGGCAGGCGGAGGCCGTGACGGCCTGAAAGCGAGCGCGGGACCGGGCGACACAGGGCAGGCAAGGCCGCTTCAGCGCTTTTCAGTCAAACCCTCGCCGCCGTTGGCCCAAATGCCAGAAGGCGTCTCCCACAGGAGCAGCGGCCACGTGATCCGCAAGCGCCTGCGGCAGTTCGGCTGTGGGAGCCGGCATGCCGGCGATGAGGCTTGACCCGGAAATCCACCGCAGCAACGGGCCAACGCGCCCGCCAGAACGGCGCACACCGTCAATCCGGATCGTCTTCCGGCAGTGGCGGGTGGGCGCGGACCCAGTCCTGTCGCTGCTGCGGGGTCATGGCGTCCCACTGGTCGCGCAGCTGCTTGCGCTGGGCCGGGGGCAGGGTGCGCATGTGGTCGAACAGGGCGCGGGCCTGGTCGCGCTGCTCCGGGCTCATGCGCTCGTAGCGTTCCATGCCGCGCTTGGCCTGGTCGCGCTGCTGCGGGCTCATGCGCTGCCAGCGCTGGGCGTGGTCCATCATCCGGCCGCGCCGAGCCGGGTCGTCGTTCCAGCGATCGCGCAGCTGCGACACCAGCACGTCGCGCTGCTGCGCGGTGAGCTGGTCCCAGGCGGGCCAGTCCTGCTGCGGACCGTGGTCGTGCGGAGGCGGTGGCGGCGGGCGACGGTCCTGCGCCGCGGCCGTGGTGGAGCAGACGGCGAGCAGCAACAGCAGGATCGGGGAGGCAAAACGGCGCATGGCGTCATTCCATCGTGGTGTCCGAGGCCCCTAGCCAGACGTACAGGTCCGGGTTCTGGTCCAGCACATCGGCGGTGCTGAGCTGGGTGTCGGTGGCATCGGAGGGGAGTGTGGCCTGCACCGCCAGCACCTGGGTGGCGCCGGACGATGCGGTCTGGGACGAGGGCGGCATCAGCCGCGCGGCGGCGACCACCGCCAGGACCGCGGCCAGCGCGCTGGCGCCCAGCCACGCATAGCCGCGTGGCCGGTGCGCGCGGGCCGCGCCATGGCGCGCATCGCGCAGCCGCGCCAGCGTCTGCGGCGACAGCGCCTGCAGCGCGGCGGCATGGCGTTGGCGCATGCGGCGGTCGAAGTCGGACGGGGCGTTCATCGGAACTCCTCCAGCTGTTTCTGCAACGCGTCGCGCGCGCGCGACAGGTGGGTCTTGACCGAGCCTTCCGAGCAGCCCATCGCGCGCGCGGTCTGGGCCACGTCCAGCTCCTCCAGCACGCGCAGGGTGAAGGCCTCGCGCTGCCTGGCCGGCAGGCCGCGCAGGGCCTGGACCAGGCGCGCATAGCCTTCGCGCTGGTCGTGCGCGTCGGCCGGGCCGGCGTGCGGATCGGCCCAGTCGATGAACGACTCCTCGCTGCGCTCGCTGGCCGGCACCATCCAGCGCAGGCGGAAGCGGCCGCGCCGCTGCAGGTCGATGATGCGCCTGCGCAGGATGCTCCAGAACAGCGGCGTCCACTCGGCGGCGGGTCTGTCGGCATAGGTCAGCATCTTGATCATCGCATCCTGCACCGCGTCCAGCGCGTCCTCGCGGCTGCGCAGGCCCGCTTCGGCGAAGCGGAAGGCGCGGGTGGAGATGCCGCCCAGGAACGCCTCCAGCGACGCCGGGGGCTCGGCGGGCGCGGGCGATTGGACGTCGGGTGGATCGGGGAGCAGGGGACTCACCAGCACGAGGATAGCCAACGCAGCACGGTTACCGGAGCAAACGCGCGCCGCGTGGTGCGGTTGACGGGCGCGGCGGCCCCGGTCAGGTCGCGGTTATGATGCGCCCGCCCCGGTCGTTGCCGGGCCTGTCCGGAAGGAGCGCGGTTCCATGATCGACGGCTTCGTTGCGCTGTACATCTTCATGCTGGCGGCCATCGCCGGCCACGTCATCATCTCGCGCGTGCCGGTGATCCTGCACACGCCGCTGATGTCCGGTTCCAACTTCATCCACGGCATCGTGCTGATCGGCGCGATGGTGGTGCTGGGCCATGCCGATACCACGCTGGAGAAGGCGCTGGGCTTCGTCGCGGTGCTGCTGGGCGCTGGCAACGCCGCCGGCGGCTACGTGGTGACCGAGCGGATGCTGGACATGTTCAAGCCCAGCCGCAAGCCCGGGGACGCGCCGTGAGCCCGACCACCATGCAGCTGCTGGACTGGCTGGTCAGCGCCAGCTACCTGGTGGCGGCCACGCTGTTCCTGCTGGGCCTGCAGCGCATGGCCTCGCCGGTGACCGCGCGCAGCGGCATCCGCTGGGCCGGCGCGGGCATGCTGCTGGCCACCGCCGCCACGTTCTTCCTGCCAGGCCTGCACAACCTCGCGCTGATCGTGCTGGCGATGGCGATCGGCGTCGGCGCGGCCTGGGTCTCGGCCAGGAAGGTGGCCATCACCGACATGCCGCAGATGGTGGCGCTGTACAACGGCATGGGCGGCGGCTCGGCCGCGGCCATCGGCGCGGTCGAGCTGCTGCGCTACGCCTTCATCGTCCATCGCGACACGTCCAACTGGAGCGAGGCCGCCGTGGCCCAGCTCGCCGCCCGGGCGCCCGGGGCGACCACGCTGGCGCTGGCGGTGATCGGCTCGGCCATCGGCGCGGTGTCGCTGACCGGCTCGGTGATCGCCTGGGCCAAGCTGGACGGGCGCCTGGACCGGCGCGTGACCTTTCCGGGCCAGCAGCTGTTCAACCTGGGCGTGGCGCTGGCCGTGGTCGCGCTGGGCGTGTGGGCGGCGGTGTCGCTGTCGCCGCTGGCGATCGTGGCCTTCTTCGTGGCCGCGCTGGCGCTGGGCGTGCTGATGACCCTGCCCATCGGCGGGGCGGACATGCCGGTGGTGATCTCGCTGTACAACGCGTTCACCGGCCTGGCGGTGTCCTTCGAGGGCTATGTGCTCGGCAACGAGGCGCTGATCATCGCCGGCATGATGGTCGGCGCGGCCGGCATCCTGCTCACCCGGCTGATGGCCAAGGCGATGAACCGCCCGGTCAGCGGCGTGCTGTTCTCCAACTTCGGCGGGGGCGGTGCGGCGGCCGAGATCAGCGGCACGCAGAAGCCGATCGAGGCCGGCGACGTGGCGGCGATGATGGCCTACGCCGAGCGCGTGGTGATCGTGCCCGGCTACGGCATGGCCGTGGCCCAGGCCCAGCACAAGATCTGGGAACTGGCCCAGCGCCTGATCGCGCGCGGGGTGAAGGTGAAGTTCGCCATCCATCCGGTCGCCGGGCGCATGCCCGGGCACATGAACGTGCTGCTGGCCGAGGCAGGCGTGCCCTACGACCTGATCGCCGACATGGACGACATCAACCCCGAGTTTCCCAATACCGACGTGTCGCTGGTGATCGGGGCCAACGATGTGGTCAATCCGGTCGCCAAGACCGATCCGGCCAGCCCGATCTACGGCATGCCGATCCTGGACGTGGTCGAGTCCCGGAACGTCATCGTGATCAAGCGCGGCAAGGGCACCGGCTTCGCCGGCATCGAGAACGCGCTGTTCTACGCCGACAACACGCGCATGCTCTACGGCGACGGCGCTGAGATGGCCAGCTCGCTGGTGAGCGAACTCAAGGCGCTCGACGGCGGCCACTGAGCCGCCAGCGCATGCGGCCTGCCCGGCCTAGCGCGCCAGCACCACGGCCACGATCACCGCCAGCGCCATCAGCGCCCAGTCCAGCGGCGTGGTGGCCAGCGTGATCAGGGTCCAGGCCAGGTGCGCGCCGAGCTTGCCGGCCGATTCCTGCGGCGTCACGCCCATCATCACGCCTACCTGCAGCACCACGATGCCCCAGTTGGCCCAGGCCATGGTCAGCAGGGTCAGCAGGCCTGCCCACAGCCCGCGCGTCCAGCCCGGTGCCATGCCACCGGCGCGCAGCACCCAGGCCGCGGTCAGCGCCGGCAGCAGCGCCATCCAGCCGCACTGGCGGTCCAGCCAGGCGGCCTGGCCAATCCACATCAGCGATTGCAGCAGGGCCAGCAGCGCGAAGACGAGCAGGGCGGTCAACGGAGGGAAACGGACGGACGGGGCGGGCATCGGCAGCGGTGCGCAGGGCAATCGGACAAGGATACCCGTCCCGGCCGGCGCGACTGGTCCGCAACGCTGTGGCGCATGCCGGGGCGCCGTGGCCGGGCCAAGCGCCGGGTAGAATGCGCGCTTGCCTTGCCGCCTCGCGTCCCCATCTTCCCCGCATGTATTCCAGCAGCAGCGAACCGGTCCAGTTCGAGCGCGATTGCGCCGCCGTCATGGTGCCCGCGGGCGAGTCGGTGACGCTGCCGGCCGGCACCTACGGGTACATCACCCAGGCCCTGGGCGGCAGCTACACCGTCTTCGTCGAAGGCAACCTGTTCCGCATCGCGGGCAAGGACGCCGATGCACTGGGCAAGGAGCCGCCCGAGCCGCTGGAACTGGACGAAAACGCCAGCGACGAGCAGGTCGAGCAGCTGGTCTGGCGCCAGCTGCGCACCTGCTTCGATCCGGAGATCCCGTTCAACATCGTCGATCTGGGTCTGGTCTACGAGGTCGACCTGCGCCATCGCGAAGGCGGGCAGCGCGAGGTGGGCGTCAAGATGACCCTGACCGCGCCCGGCTGCGGCATGGGCGAGATCCTGGTCGACGATGTCCGCAGCAAGCTGGAGATGATCCCCACCATCACCGAGGCCGATGTCGAGCTGGTGTTCGACCCGCCGTGGAACCGCACGATGATGTCCGAGGCCGCGCGCCTGGAAACCGGCATGCTGTAAGGCGCCGTGCCGGGGCCGGCGCATTGGTTGCGTGTGGTCGCGTCGGGTGAATCGCCGCGCGCGCGGCGCTATCCTTGCCGGGTTTTGTCCTCCAGCAAGGTCGCGGTCCATGTCTTCGTCCCAGGCTTTCACCGTCCAGCCCTCCGCCGCCGCGCTCAGCGATGCCGATCGCCAGGCGATCCTCGCCGCACCGGGCTTCGGCAACCACTTCACCGACCACATGGTCGCCATCCGCTGGACGCGCGCCGACGGCTGGCACGACGCCCGCGTGCAGCCCTACGGCCCGCTGTCGCTGGATCCGGCCGCCTCGGTGCTGCACTACGGCCAGGAGATCTTCGAGGGCATCAAGGCCTATCGCCACGCCGATGGCTCGATCTGGACCTTCCGCCCGCAGGCCAACGGCGCGCGCCTGCAGCGCTCGGCCAAGCGTCTGGCGCTGCCGGAGCTGCCGGTGGAGCTGTTCGTCGAGTCGCTGCGCCAGCTGATCGCCGTCGACGGCGCCTGGGTGCCCTCGGCGCCGGAGACCAGCCTGTACTTTCGCCCCTTCATGATCGCCGACGAGGCCTTCCTGGGCGTGCGCGCGGCGCAGAAGGCGTCCTATTACGTCATCGCCAGCCCGGCCGGCCCGTACTTCACCAAGGGCGTGGCGCCGGTGTCGATCTGGCTGTCCACCGACTACGCGCGCGCCGGCAAGGGCGGCACCGGCGCGGCCAAGTGCGGCGGCAACTACGCCGCTTCGCTGCTGCCGCAGACCATCGCCCAGGCGCAGGGCTGCTCGCAGGTGCTGTTCCTGGACCCGGTCGAGGGCAAGTACGTCGAGGAACTCGGCGGCATGAACGTGTTCCTGGTGTTCAGCGACGGACGCCTGGTCACCCCGGCGCTGTCCGGCAGCATCCTGGAAGGCATCACCCGCGAATCCATCCTGCAGCTGGCGCGCGACCGCGGCCTGCAGGTCGAGGAGCGCAAGGTCTCCATCGACGAATGGAAGCAGGGGGTGGCCGACGGCACGATCTCCGAGGTCTTCGCCTGCGGCACCGCCGCGGTGGTCACCCCGATCGGCGAGCTGAAGGGCGAGGGTTTCGCGGTCGGCAGCCCCGACGCGCCGGCCGGCGAGGTCACCATGTCGCTGCGCAAGGAGCTGACCGACATCCAGTACGGCCGTCTGCCCGACCGCCACGGCTGGCTGGTGCGCCTGGACGGCTGAGCGCGCGCCGCCTCGTCCCGTCGCACCAAGCGACACCGAACGCCCGGCCCCGCGCCGGGCGTTGTCGTTTGTGGTCATCCGGTGTCCCGGATGGCGACCTGGATGACCCGTTATGACCATGAAGGGACAGTACAGGACAGGTTTCGAAGGCAACCGATCGCATCCTGATGGTTTCGCCAGGGCGCTAAATGAGTTTTTTTCATGACGCAATCGGTCACAGAACGACGCTGACGCCATCTCGCGTCACATCCGGCTCGGTTAGGTTTCGGTCAGGTTCGCCGCCGAGGCGACCGGTTTCCGGAGATCACGCACGCCGCAGTCCGCCCCAACAGCCCCCGATGATGTGGCCGTGGGTCATCGCCGGTTCTTCCCCGCGCCGAGGCGCGGTCATCCCAAGCGAAAAAGGAATTCACGATGTCCGATGTTCCGTTCAAGCGTCGTCTGCAGCTGCGTGCCTTGACCGCCGCCACCGCCATCGCGCTGTCCGCGATGGCCATCACCCCGGCCATGGCCCAGGGCCGGGTCAACCTCAGCGGCCTGCAGTCGACCGAGCAGCAAGGATTCCAGCGCTTCATCGTCAAGTACCGCGACGGCAGCACCAAGGCGACCAGCGATACGTCGCTGACCCAGTCCCTGAGCAGCGTCGCGCGCGCCGTGCCCTCGGCGCAGGGAGCGGCCGCCCTGGGTCTGCGGCACCTGCGCCGCACCGCGGTGGGCTCCGACGTCCTGGTGGCCAGCCGCAAGCTGGACCGCGCGGACGCGGAGACGCTGATGCGCCAGCTGGCCGCGGATCCCGACGTGGATTACGTGGAAGTGGACAAGCTCAACCGCCCCACGCTGACGCCCAACGACACCCGTTTCAGCGAACAGTGGGACCTGGGCACCGGTACCGGCGGCATGTACGCCACCACCGCCTGGGACGTGACCAACGGCGCAGGCGCGGTCGTGGCGGTGCTGGATACGGGCATCACCTCGCACTCGGATCTCAGCGCCAACATCCTGCCGGGCTACGACTTCATCACCGCCTATACCCTGCCGGGTGGCACGACCATCGGCAACGACGGCAACGGCCGCGATTCGGATCCCAGCGATCCTGGCGACTGGATGGCCGCCGGTGAGTGCGGCACCGATTCGTCGGGCCGCCCGGTCCCGCAGTCGGCGCAGAACAGCAGCTGGCACGGTACCCACGTGGCCGGCACCATCGCCGCGGTCACCAACAACAGCAAGGGCGTGGCCGGCATCGCCTACGGCGCCAAGGTCGTGCCGGTGCGCGTGCTGGGCAAGTGCGGCGGCTTCGATTCGGACATCGCAGACGCGATCGTCTGGGCCTCCGGCGGCACGGTCAGCGGCGTGCCCGCCAACCAGAACCCGGCCGAGGTGATCAACCTCAGCCTGGGCGGCAGCGGCGCCTGCGGCACGACCACGCAGAGCGCGATCAACGGCGCGGTCTCGCGCGGCACCACGCTGGTGATCGCCGCCGGCAACGACAACACCAACGTCTCCAACGCCAGCCCGGCCAACTGCAACAACGTCATCGCCGTCGGCGCGACCACCAGCACCGGGGCGCGGGCCAGCTATTCCAACTACGGCTCGCTGGTGGACATCGCCGCGCCGGGCTCGGGCATCCTCTCCACGCTCAACTCCGGCACCACCTCGCCGGGTTCGGAGACCTACGCCTCCTATAGCGGCACCTCGATGGCCACCCCGCACGTGGCGGCCGTGGTGGCGCTGATGCAGTCGGTGGCCAACCCGGCGCTGACCCCGGCGCAGGTGGAGACGATCCTCAAGAACACGGCGCGGGCTTTCCCGTCCACGCCCTCGCAGTCGATCGGTACCGGCATCCTGCAGGCGCGCGCGGCGGTGGACGCGGCCAAGGCCGGTGGCAGCACGGGCGGTGGCGGCGGTTCGACGCTCACCAACGGCGTGGCGGTGACCGGCCTGGCGGCCAGCACCGGCAATTCGGTGAACTACACGCTCAACGTGCCGGCCGGCGCCACCAACCTCAGCTTCGCCATCAGCGGCGGCACCGGCGATGCGGACCTGTACGTGCGCTTCGGCAGCGCCCCGACCGATTCGACCTACGCCTGCCGGCCGTACAAGTCGGGCAATTCGGAGACCTGCAGCTTCGCCACGCCGCAGACCGGCACCTACTACGTGCGGGTCAAGGCCTACTCGACCTATTCGGGCGTGAAGCTGACCGGGACTTACACCCCGTAATCCGTCACCAGGTTCGCAGGGTCGCGCAAGGATTGCGCGGGGTAAAGGACGCCCGCCCTGCGCCGTAAGGACGCGCGCAACGAACGACCCGCCGGCGCAGGGATGCCCGGCAGGTTTTTTTATTCTTAGCGGAATTGTGATCAGGGCTTCTTTCGAGCAGAAGCCTCAAAACATGACGCGCGAGGCAGCAGGCCGGCAGGAAGGGCCGCGCCTTGGGCCAGGGCAGGATGCCCTCACCGAGGGAAAAGCGACCCTTTACGCCGAATCGCTGCCCTTCCGAAGCCGATCGCTCAGGCCGCAGCTCACTCGATCAGGACCAGACCTCTTTCCGGAATTCCGCTGGGAAATTCCGTTAGCCGCCTGTGTCTCAGGCCGATTCGAAGCGGTTGGCGGCCACGTTCTTGCGCACATGGCGCGGGTTCCAGATGCGGCCGTTCATGGCGATCCACACGCCTTCGGGCGCCGACTGCACCGCGCCGACCGCGCAGCCGATGTTGAACTCGGCGTCCGAGCCGCGGAAGCCGGCCGGGTTGAGCGCACCGGTGAGCACGATCACGCGGTCCTCCAGCGAGGCCAGCGCCTGCGCGGTCTGCACCATCGAGTCGGTGCCATGGGTGATCAGCACATGGCGCGCGGACTGCGCGGCGATGGTGGCGCGCAGCAGCTCGCGGTCGGCGTCGGTGATGTGCAGCGAATCCTTGCGGATGATCGGGATCACCGTGAAGCGGAACGCCACGCCCAGCTCCTTGAGGATGCGACCGATCTGCGGCTCGCCGACCTGGTAGTCGGACTTGTCGTCGAAATAGATCTTGTCGATGGTGCCGCCGGTGGTGACGACCAGCAGATCGTCCATGGGCGAGGAAAGAGCATTCACGGCGTGGTCCAGGCAGAGAGCGATGGAGGCGATTTTAACGTGGGTCGCCGCCGGTCTTCGGCTTGCGGGCAAGCCGCGCGCGCAGGCCGGGCCAGCTGGAAGCCAGCACGATGGCCAGGGCCAGCAACAGTTCGATCCAGCCGTACAGCCGCACCTCCGGATGCGACCAGGCCGTCATCACGCCGTGGCTGAACCAGCCCAGCGCCAGCACCCCCGACCAGAACACCGCCAGCCGCGAGCCCAGGCGGGCGCCGATGGCCAGCACCAGCGGTGGCGCGGTGAACACCAGCAGCGTGGCCAGCACATGGCGGTCGTCGCGGAACCACCAGCCGAACAGCGCCGACAGCGCCAGCAGCATCAGCGCCAGCAGCGGACGCGGGGTGCGCATGCCGCTCATGCCGTGGCCTGCAGCCGACGCGCGATGTCGGCCAGGCGCCGGCCCAGCGCACGCGCCAGCGCGGCCTCTTCCTCGCTGGGCTGCGGATCGTCCTCGCCGCCGGCCACATGGCTGGCGCCGTAAGGCGTGCCGCCGGTGCGCGTGGTGCTCAGCTGCGGCTCGGTGAACGGAATGCCGGCGATCAGGCAGCCGTGGTGCAGCAGCGGAAGCTGCATGCTCAGCAGCGTCGCTTCCTGGCCGCCATGCAGGCTCGCGGTGGAGGTGAACACCGCCGCCGGCTTGCCCACCAGCGTGCCGCTGGCCCATTCGGCGCCCAGCGAATCGAAGAAGAACTTCATCGGCGCGGCCATGTTGCCGAAGCGGGTCGGGCTGCCGATCGCCAGCCCGGCGCAGTCGGCCAGGTCCTGCTTGTCGACGTAGGGCGCGCCTTCGTCCGGAACCGGCGGGGCGCTGCGCTCGGTCACCACCGCCACCGGCGGCACGGTGCGCAGGCGCGCGCGCATGCCCTCGACCTCGCCGACGCCGCGCGCGATCTGCCGCGCCAGGCGCGCGACCGAACCGCCGCGGCTGTAGTAGAGGACCAGGATCTCGGGCATCGGCGGGGGCGTCCAGCGGCAAGGGGGCGCCAGTATCGGCGCTGGCAGGCCGGCTTGTCGCGGCCGCGGGCAGGTGCGAGGGCGGCGTCGAGCTTCCGGCGGCGCCGCGGAAGCGGTTGTCGCCGCCGTTGTCGGAGGAGCGGGCAGGCCTGAGTTCCCTCGTGACAGCGGCGGCGGAGGATGCCCGCCAGCACGGCTGCCCACGCCACTTCGGTTAGGCTTGGCCCCGATGTCCCTGGCCTCCACCCTGCATCGCTGGAACGAGCACGTGCGCGACCGGGCGCGGCTGACGGCGTTCGCGCGCTTCCTGCTGGGACGCTTCTGGGACGATCGCCTGTTCCAGACCGCCGCGGCGCTGGCCTATACGACCATGTTCGCGCTGGTGCCGCTGGCAATGGTGGTGTTCGGCGTGCTGGCCGCGTTCCCCGGCTTCCGCCAGTGGAGCGATACGCTCAGCGACTACGTGTTCTCCAATTTCGTGCCCAGCGCGGCGCGCTCGGCGCAGGGCTATCTGAAGGAGTTCGCCGCGGCGGCGCGCGATCTGACCGTGGCCGGCGTGATCGCCCTGGTGATCTCGCTGCTGATCACGCTCAACAGCGTCGAGGCCGCGTTCAACCGCATCTGGCGCGTGTCGGGCACGCGCCCGCGGCTGGGGCGCTTCGTCATGTACTGGACGGTGCTGACGCTGGGCGCGCTGCTGTCGGCCGCCTCGTTGGCCATCACCGCCAAGGTGTTCGCGCTGCCCCTGTTCCGGACGGCCGAAGGGCGCCAGGTGGCCTCGCTGGCCCTGTCGCTGGCGCCGGTGCTGATCGAGCTGTGCGCCATCGCCGCGATCTACCGGGTGGTGCCGCACCGCTCGATCCATTGGCGCTACGCCTTCGCCGGCGCGCTGCTGGCCACGGTGGGGCTGGAGGCGATCAAGTGGGGCATGGGCCTGTACCTGGCCAGCTTCAACTCCTACACCCGCATCTATGGCACGGTGGCGGTGGCGCCGATCCTGATGCTGTGGATTTACTTGAGCTGGAGTTCGATCCTGCTCGGCGCCTCGCTGGCCTCGTCGATGGCGGCCTTCCGCTATCAGCCACGGGCCATGCGCCTGCCGGAGGGGTTCGAGATCTACGGCCTGCTGCGCCTGCTCGGGCGCCTGGTCGAGGCGCGGCGCGACGGCCACGGGCTGAGCGACAACCAGATCATGAAGCTCGAACCGATGCTGACCGATTCGCTGGTGCAGGAGCTGATCGGCCACCTGTCGCGGATCAACCTGCTGCGCTGCACGGACGACGGCCAGTGGCTCCTGGCCCGCGACCTGGACGACACCTCGCTGGCCGAACTCTACGAGGCCTGCCAGCTACGCATTCCCATCGCCGATGTGGCGCTGCCCTGCCAGGACGACGCGCTGGGCGTGGTCGCGCGCGAAGCGCTGGACCGCGTCCGCCTGCCCGTGCGCGAGCTGCTGCAGCATCCGGCCAGCACGATCTACCGCAACCCGCCGGAGTCGACCCCCTGATGTCTTCGTTCCCTTCCCGCGTCCTGCCGCTGTCCCTGGCCTGCGCTGCGCTGCTGATGCTGGCCGGGTGCGAGCGCGCGTCCGCGCCTGCGGCTTCCTCGCCGGCCGTCGTGGCCGAGCGGGCCGCCGCACCGTCTCCTCCAGCCGTTCCTGCTGCCCCCGCCGGTGGTCCGATCGCGCTGAAGCTCACGGCCACCGACGGCAGCACCCTGGATCTGGCCGCGCATCGCGGCCACTGGGTGGTGGTGAACTTCTGGGCGACCTGGTGCCATCCGTGCCTGGCCGAAATGCCGGCGCTGTCCGAGCTGGACCAGCGCCGCCAGGACATCGACGTGGTCGGCCTGGCCTTCGACGACATCGCGCCCGACGCGCTGGTGGCCTTCCTCAAGCAGCACCCGGTCGCCTATCCGATCGCGCAGGTGTCGATGGACCACCCGCCCGCGGCGTTCGAGCCGCCCGCCGGCCTGCCGACGACCTATCTGCTCGACCCGCAGGGCAAGGTCGCCAAGCGCTTCCTCGGGCCGGTCACCCCGCAGGAGATCGAACAGGCCGTGGACGCCGGCGCGGCGGCCAGGTCCTGAGCGTCATCGCCGCCCGGTTCCTGGTCGGTGGACGGGTGCAGGGCGTGGGCTTCCGCGCGTCCACCCGCGAGCAGGCCCGGGCGCTGGGGCTGGACGGGTACGCCCGCAATCTGGCCGATGGCCGGGTCGAAGTCGTGGCGCGTGGCGAGCCCGCCGCCGTGGAGACGCTGGCCATTTGGCTGACGCGGGGTCCGGCGCCGGCGCAGGTCGATGCGCTGGAGCGCGCGGACTGGCAGGGGACGGTCGCGCCGGGTTTCGGCATCGGCTGACGACCGCCGCGGCGGGGCTCAGCCCGGGCCGTGGTGCGGCAGCAGGGCGGTCGCCAGCCGGGCCAGTCCGCGGCGCGGCACCGGCGTGCCGGCATCCAGCGAGGGCTGCAGCGCCAGGGCCAGGCGGTGGGGAAAGGCCGCGTCGTTGTCCAGGAAGAAGGTCCGTGCCGCTTCGCCCAGTGCCGCGCAGGCCTGCAGGCTGAGCGACAGCGCGCGCTCGACCACCTCTTCGATCGCCTCGGCGTCCACGCGGTAGCGCGTGCCCAGCGCCATCGCCCGCTGCGCGGAGGGCTGCAGCAGCAGGCCGCGTTCGGGCGTGACCAGCTCGTTCATCGGCTCGCCGTCGGTGGTGATGACCACCGCGCCGGTGCTCAGCGCCTCGACCAGGTAATGGCCGAAGCCTTCTGCCTCCGACGGGCACAGGTGGAAGGCGTGCGCGTTCTGCAGCTGGCGCAGCTGCGCATCGTCCAGGTAGTCCAGCCGATGGTCGATGTTGGGCGCCACGATCCTGGGCACGTCGCGCGACTGCACCACCGTCAGCGTGGGCCACTCCGGATGGCGCAGCCAGGCCTGGACCACCGCCTCGGTGCCCTTGGCGGTGCTGCGCCCGGCCACGTGCAGAAAGGCGCGCCGGCGCACCACGCCGGCATCGAAACGGTCCTCACTGGTGAAGCCGATATAGCGGGTATCGCAGCCCAGCGCGCCGAAGACGCGTTCGGCGTGGCGGGTCTTGCACAGCACCCCTTCGAACCGCGGCAGCAGCGGCAGCCACTTGTCCAGCATCCACTCCGGGTTGGGCACCAGCAGGTTGCGGCGGGCGGCCGGCAGACAGCTCCGGTAGATGCGCTCCAGGAATACCTGGGTCTCGATGCGGCCGGTCGCCAGCGCGCCCAGCCGGGTCCGCGCCTGGCGCAGGTGGTTGCCCAGGCGCGAGCCGCCGAAGGCCAGCGCCTGGCTGCCGATCTGCGCGCCGGACAGGGCCCTGGACATGATCGTCAGGTCGCGGCGCAGCCCCACACCGTTGTCACGGGTGATCAGGCGAACGCGCGGTGAGAGGTCGGGCTGGGCGGAGACAGGAGCGAAAAGAGCCATGAATGACGTCCGGCACGGGCACAGGTGCCGTGATGAACACATGATGAAAGGTTTTAGGCCTTCCGTCACGGGGTCGGCGCCAACACTTGTCACCGCGTATTCAGTCCGCGGGGCGATCTGCCCGGCGCCAGTCCGCGCCGGGGCGCTACCGCTGTTCAGCTTCAGGCGCTGGTGTCCGGGATCGGCTTGAGCAGCTGGAAGGTCTCGGTCAGCAGCTTGCCGTGCAGGGGCTTCATGTTCAGCCTGGCGGGCGCCACCGTGGTGTCGGGCAGGCGCGAGAGCAGGTCGCGGATCAGGGTGATGCGCCCGCGGCGCTGGTCGTTGAAGTCCACCAGAGTCCACGGCGCGTGGTGAGTATGGGTAGCAGCCAGCATGGCCTCGCGGGCCTCGGTGTAGGCCGCGTACTGCTTGCGCGCCTCCAGATCCACCGGGGAGAGCTTCCAGCGCTTGAGCGGGTCTTCCAAGCGCTCGGCGAAGCGCGCTTCCTGCTGGGCCTGGTCCACGGTCAGCCAGTACTTGAACAGCAGGATGCCGTCGTCGATCAGCAGCCGTTCGAAAATCGGCACCTGCTGCAGGAAGGCGGTGTACTGGTCCGGCGTGCAGAAGCCCATGACCCGCTCCACACCGGCGCGGTTGTACCAGCTGCGGTCCATCAGCACGATCTCGCCGCCGGCCGGCAGCTGCTGCACGTAGCGCTGGAAGTACCACTGCGTGGCTTCGCGATCGGACGGCTTGGGTAGCGCCACGACCTTGCACTGCCGCGGATTGAGGTGTTCGCGGATCGCGTCGATGGCCCCGCCCTTGCCGGCGGTGTCGCGGCCCTCGAAGAGCACCACCACGCGCTTGCCGGTGTGCAGCAGCCAGCGCGAGAGGTTGACCAGCTGCAGCTGCAGCGGCGCGAGCTGCGCCTCGTAATCCTTGCGCTTGAGTTTCTTGCTCATGGAGATCCTGGCGCGGGCGTGGCGGCCGAGCTTATTCCTTCAGCCGTGGCCGCAGGGTCGCCAGGTTGCAGGGGCGGGTGCGGGCGTCGAGCTGGGCCGAGACGATCTTCTCCCAGGCCGTGCGGCAGGCCGAGGTCGACCCGGGCAGGCAGAACACGAAGGTCTGGTTGGCCAGCCCGGCGAAGGCGCGCGACTGCAGCGACGAGGTGCCGATCTCGTCCACGCTGACCGCGCGGAACAACTCGCCGAATCCGGGCATCTGCTTGTCCAGCAGTGGCGCGATCGCCTCGGGCGTGGAATCGCGTCCGGTGAAGCCGGTGCCGCCGGTGATCAGCACGCCGTCCACCTCGTCATCGGCGATCCAGGCCGAGACGATGGCGCGCATGCGGTAGATGTCGTCCTTCACCAGCGTGCGCCCGTGCAGCAGGTGGCCGGCGTCGGTGGCGGCCTGGACCAGATAATCGCCGGAGCTGTCGTTGGCCAGGGTCCGGGTGTCGGAGACGGTCAGCACGCACAGGCGCAGGGGGATCAGGGTGTCGGCATGGCTCATCGCGCCAGCCTAAGCGCTGAGCGGTGAGGCTTCAACGAAGGCTGCGTACAAACGAAAGGCGCCGGCCTCCCGAAGGAAGCCGGCGCCGGTGCGGACCGCAGCTGACGCTTACGGCTGGGTGCTGGCGTTGGCCGACCCGTTGGCCGAGCCGCCGACCGAGGCGTTCACGCCATCGCGCGAGGCGCTGCCGCTGGCGTTGCCGCTGGTATTGCCGGAGGCGGCGGCGTTGCTGGTGCTGTTGCCCAGGCTGTTGCCCAGCGCGCCGCTGCCGTTGGCGTTGCCCGAGGCCGAGCCGTTGGCGCTGGTCGACGCGGCGCTGTCACTGGCCTGCGAGGCGGCGCTGCCGACCTGGCTGGCGGCGCCCTGCACCCCGCTCTGGGCGCGGGTCGCGGCGGCCTGCGCGCCATTGCGCACGCGGTCGGCGGTGTTGCGCACGCCCTGCGCGGCCTGGCTGGCGCCGGCGCGGGCCGAGCCGGCGGCCTGCGCCGCGCTGGACTCGGCGGCGCTGGCCACACCGCTGGTGTCGACGCTGGCCGAGCCAGCCGCGTTGCCGGCCCCGTTGAGCGCACCGCTCAGGTCGCCGTTCGAGGCGCTGGCGGCGGCGTTGCCGGTGCCGCTCGCGTCACTGGTCAGCGATGCGGCCGAACCGGCGGCGCTGCCCAGCGCCTGCGTCTGGCCGCCGACCGACTGCGCCTGATCGCGCACCGACGCGGCGGTGTCCGACGCGCGCTGCTGGGCGCGCTGGGTGGCGCGCTCGGCGCGGTTGCGCGTCTGCTGCAGGCGGTCGCCGGCCATGCCGCGGGTGCTGTCGATGGTGTTGCCGATGCCGTTCACGGGCCCGCCGACGCCGCCGATCTGACCGCCAAGGTTGCCGGCGCCGCCGATGGCGCCGCCCACCTGCCCACCCAGGCCGCCCAGGACCTGAGCCGATGCACCGGTGCTGGCCAGCGCGATGATGGCGGCCGTGGCCCACGTCAGAGTGTTGTGACGCATGAGAGGTCTCCCTCGTTGGCGCGGGAAATCCGCTGCCTTCAGGAAGCACTACGGCCCGGCAAGGAAGTTTCTTCCCGACGCTCCTAACGTGTTGCCGCCTGTTCATCCGGCGTGCCCGGGACCAGCCCGCGGCCGTAGACCGGGTCCGGGCCCGGCTTGCCGAGGTCGCGCGCATGCGCCGCCAGCGCGGAAAGCAGGGCATCGGCATCCTCGTCCGGATGCGTGGCCAGGGCCTGCGCAGCCAGCGCGGCCACGCGCGGGGCGGCGAACGAGGTGCCGCGCATGCGTTCGAACCTGCCGCCCGGCGCGGCGGCCTCGACCTGCGCGCCGACCGCGGCCAGGTCCACCTGCGGGCCGCGCCCGGCCTCCGGCAGGACGCGATCGCGCGGATCGACCGCGGTCACGCCGATCACCTGCGGATAGGCCGAAGGGAACAGCGGCGCCGCCGCCGGCCCGTCGTTGCCGACCGCGGCGACCACGACCATGCCGCGACCGATGGCCGAGGCCACCGCGCGCTTGAGCAGCGCATTGTCCGGGCCAACCAGGCTCAGATTGACCACGCGGACCTGTTGCCGGGCCAGCCAGGCGAGGGCCTGGGCGACCTCCAGTGCGTTGCCGCCGGTCGGCGCACCGCAGTACACATCGGCGGCGAACAGCTGCACGCCGGGCTGCGCGCGCTGGCCATCGCCGACCAGCAGCGAGGCCACCGCGGTGCCGTGCAGGTCTGGATGCGGCTGGTCTTCACAGCCCCAGCGCTGCACCTGCGCACCTTTCAGCGCGGGATGGCCCGCATCCACCCCGCTGTCGACCAGGCCGACGCGCCAGGGCGTGGCCGCCCCGGCGGCGGACGTCGCCGCAGCGCCACTGGCCGCCTCGGCCGCGCCGCTGCTGGCATAGAGATGGTCGTAGTCGTAGCTGCCGGCCGGATCGAGTGCGCGCAGCGCCTCGACCGCCCGGCGCGTGGACTGACCGGCCGGAGCGCGCAGCGGCACGACCTCCAGGTCCAGCCCGT
This sequence comes from Pseudoxanthomonas sp. X-1, assembly GCF_020042665.1. Taxonomy (NCBI): domain Bacteria; kingdom Pseudomonadati; phylum Pseudomonadota; class Gammaproteobacteria; order Lysobacterales; family Lysobacteraceae; genus Pseudoxanthomonas; species Pseudoxanthomonas sp. X-1. The sequence goes on along the minus strand of NZ_CP083376.1, from coordinate 3,409,195 downwards.
CGAGGCGGCGCGGCGCCTCGACGGTGAAGCCGGCCTGGCGCGCGCGTTCCAGCGCCTCGGGGGTCGGCGCCAGCGCCAGGACCTGGCTGCGGATCACCACGTTGTCGTTGGGGTCCGTATCGAGCACGTCGCGATGCTCGCGCAGCAGTCGGCGCTGGCCGAGCTGGCGTGCCTGGGTGAAGGTGCGGTCGGCCAGGGTGGTGGCGTCGCGCATCAGCGGGTCGACGACCTGCCCCAGCGTCCGGGTAACCGGTGAGACAGCCTGCTGCATGGGCGGAAGCGGCTGCAGCTGCGCCCCCGCGACCGGCGCGAATGCCAGCAGCGCCGCAAGCGCGGCCGTTCGCGCTAGGATCGCGCCGCGCCGGGTGCGCCGTGGCGGGAGGAAAAATGGTGCGCGGCTCATGGAAGCAATCTGGCTTCCCGATCGTATATCAAGCATGAAGCACGACGCGGCGAGCCTGCCCTTCCGTCAGGCGCTGTGCGAGCGGCTGCCCAAACTGCGCCGCTACGCACGCAACCTGGCGGGCACGCCGCACGATGCCGACGACCTGCTGCAGGTCGCTGCCGAGCGCGCGCTGGCGCGCGCCTCGCAGTGGGATCCGGCCCAGCCGCTGGATCCCTGGCTGTACCGCATCGTGCGCAACGCCTGGATCGACGAGGTGCGTGCGCGCCAGCGCGGCCAGGAGGTGTTCGCCGACGCCGCACTGGGCGAACAGGTCGGCGAGGACGCGGTCGGGGCGCACGCGGTGCGCCTGTCGGTGGAGGCGGCGATGGCGCGCCTGCCGGAGGAACAGCGCAGCGCCATCGCGCTGGTGCTGGTGGAAGGCCTGGCCTACCGCGAGGCCGCGCAGGTGCTGGAGATCCCGATCGGCACCCTGACCAGCCGGCTGGCGCGCGGGCGCGAGGCGTTGCAGGCCCTGCTGGGCGACGAACCTGGAGACGCGACATGAACTTCGACGACGCCACCCTGATGGCCTACCTGGACGGCGAGCTGGACGCGCAGGAGGCCGCGCAGGTCGACGCGGCGCTGGCGCGCGACCCCGAGCTGGCCGCGCGCATCGCGCGCCAGCGGCGCCTGGACGCGCGCCTGCGCACCGCGCACGCGGCGGCGGTCGAGGAAGCGGCGCCCGACGCGCTGGTGCGTCTGGTGCTGGGCGATGCGGCGCCCGATGCGTCGGCCGAGCCGACGACTCCAGCGGCGGGCAACGTGGTGGCGTTCCCGCCGCGCAGGCGGGCGCGCACGCTGTGGACGCATCTGGGCGCACTGGCCGCCGGCGTCGTGCTGGCGGTGGTCGCGCTGCCCTGGCTGCGCGGTGCCGGTGATGCGGATTGGGTCCAGGGCGCCGACGGCCTGCAGGCGCGGGGCGCGCTGGCCGCCGCGCTGGATGATCAGCTCTCCGCCGACCACGTGGGCAAGGTTCGGATCGCCTTGAGCTTCCGCGACCAGGACGGACAGTACTGCCGCGCCTTCCGCGTCGCGTCGGCCAGGACCGCGGGCCTGGCCTGCCGCGGCGCCCAGGGCTGGTCGCTGCCGGTGCTGGCGCGCGACGCCGAGCACGCGCAGGGCGAACTGAGGCAGGCGGCCTCGCCGCTGCCGCCGGCGGTGCTCGACGCGGTGGATGCACGGATCGACGGCGATGCGCTGGATGCCGGTGGCGAGCAAGCTGCGCGCAAGGCGGGCTGGCGCTGAGTGCCGGATTAGCTGGCGGAACAGGTCAGGCGAGCTGTCGCTTCCTGGAAGCGTGCACTGCGCAGTCGGTTTCCTCTTTCAAACCCCACGGCCCCTCTACCGTCGTTCCCGCGAACGCGGGAACCCATGGGCGTTGGCGCGGGAAACTCAAAGCTAGGTTCCCGCGTTCGCGGAAACGACGGCTGGTGGTGTCCTGCCTGGGGCGGCCATCCTCTGGTCCGAGGTCCTTCGATCTGAGGCTTCACGTCCATGGATTCCCGCCTTCGCGGGAATGACGGTTCGATCGATGTCCGCGAGTGCATGGATGGCGCGGGTTCTCTCCGCGGCTCTGGGTCTTCAGCCTGCCGCGTCGTTCCTCGACCCGATACGCGTCTACCAAAATGACCGCCTGATCCAAACCAGTAGGCGCGCCGGCGCGCTGCGCTTGGCTCAGCCCTCGGCCAACCGCGCCAGCTCGTCTGCCTGATGCTCGTGCGCCAGCCGGCCGATCAGTTCGTCCAGGCTGCCTTCGATGATGTTGGGCAGGTCGTACAGGGTCAGGCCCTCGACGCGGTGGTCGGTGATGCGGCCCTGCGGAAAGTTGTAGGTGCGGATGCGCTGGCTGCGGTCGCCGCTGCCGACCTGCAGCTTGCGCGTCTGCGCCTCGGCCGCGGCCTGCCGGCTGCGTTCGGCGTCCAGCAGCTGGGCCTTGAGCCGCTTCATCGCCTTGTCGCGGTTGGCGTGCTGGCTGCGCTCGGTCTGGCACTCGACCACTACGCCGGTCGGCACGTGGGTGATGCGGATCGCCGAATCGGTCTTGTTGACGTGCTGGCCGCCGGCGCCGGAGGAGCGGAAGGTGTCCACCTTCAGGTCGGCCGGGTTGATCACGATCTCCTCGACCTCGTCGGCCTCGGGGATGATCGCCACCGTCGCCGCGGAGGTATGGATGCGGCCCTGCGATTCGGTCGCCGGCACGCGCTGCACGCGATGGGTGCCCGATTCGAACTTCAGCCGGGAGTACGCGCCGCGGCCGACGATGCGCGCCACCACCTCCTTGTAGCCGCCGTGCTCGCCGGGGCTGTCGGATTCCACTTCCACCTTCCAGCCCTGGCGCTCGGCGTAGCGCGCGTACATGCGGAACAGGTCGCCGGCGAAGATCGCTGCCTCATCGCCGCCGGTGCCGGCGCGCACCTCCAGGAACAGGTTGCCCTCGTCGCGCGGATCGCGCGGGACCAGCAGGGCCAGCAGTTCGTCCTCCAGCTCGGCCAGGCGTGCCTGGGCGGTGGCGATTTCCTCCTCGGCCAGCTCGCGCATCTCCGGGTCGGCGCGCAGCGCCTCGGCGGCGACCAGGTCGGCCTTGGCGCGGGCCTCGGCGTCCAGCGCGCTGGCCAGCGGCGCCAGCTGGGCGAACTCGCGCGAGAGGTCGCGGAAGCGCGTGGTGTCGGCGACGACGGACGGGTCCGCGAGCAGGCGTTCGAGTTCTTCGCGACGCTCGGCCAGCGCCTCCAGCTTACGGCGCAGGGTCGGCGTCATCGGGCAACGTGGCGTGGGAGTAGGGGGCCTTGGCCGGGAACAGCCGTTCGGCGGCGCGGGTGAGTTCGGTGTCGCCGCGCAGCGCCGCTTCGCGCAGGGCGGCGGTCGGCGGGTGCAGCAGGCGATTGGTCAGGGTGTGGGCCAGCTGCTCCAGCACCTGGGCCGGATCGCGGCCGTTGGCCAGCTGCGCCTGGGCCTTCTCCAGCGCGTCGCGGCGGGTGGTCTCGCCGTAGGCGCGCAGGCGCTTGAGCGGTTCCTGACGCGGGGCGGCCTGCAGGGTCTCGACGAAGCGCGCCACCTGCAGGTCGATGATGGCCTCGGCCTCGTCGGCGGCCTGGCGGCGGCTGCGGCGGTTTTCCTCGACCGCGCGCTCCAGGTCGTCGACCGTATAGAGATAGGCGTCGGCCAGGTCGGCCACGCTGGCCTCGATGTCGCGCGGCACGGCCAGGTCGAACAGCATCATCGGCTTGTGCCGGCGCCGCGTCAGCGCCTGGGCGACCTGCGCGCGGTTGATCACCGGCTCGCGCGCGGCGGTCGCGGAGAACACCACGTCGGCCTCGGCCAGGTGCCGGTCCAGTTCGTCCAGGGGCAGGGCATAGCCGCCGTGCTGGCTGGCCAGCGCCTGGGCATGGGCCAGGGTGCGGTTGGCGATCAGCAGACGCCGTACCTTGCCCTCGCTCAGATGCCGGGCGGCCAGCTCGATGGTCTCGCCGGCGCCGACCAGCAGCACCGTCGAGTCGCTCAGGCGGGCGAAGGAGTTTTGCGCCAGCCGCACCGCGGTGGAGGCCACCGATACCGGGTTGGCGCCGACCCGGGTGTCGGTGCGCGCGCGCTTGGCCACGGCGAAGGCCTGCTGGAACAGCCGGTCCAGGCCGTTGCCCAGCGCGTGATGCTCGCGCGCCAGCGCCCAGGCGTCCTTCACCTGGCCCAGGATCTGCGGCTCGCCCAGCACCATGGAATCCAGCCCGGTGGCCACGCGGAACAGGTGGCGCACGGCGTCGGCGTCGCGGTGGCGGTACAGATAGGTGTCCAGCCCCTCGCCGTGCGCGGCCAGCCACTGCACCAGCGGCGTCGCGTCGTCGGCTACGGCGTAAAGCTCGGTCCGGTTGCAGGTGGACAGCAGCGCGGCCTCGCTGACCTGCGGCAGGGCACGCAGCGCGTCCAGCGCCGCCGGCAGCGCCTCGCCGGCAAAGGCCACCCGTTCGCGCAGGGTGACCGGCGCGGTCTGGTGATTCAGTCCAAGGACCCACAACGTCATTTCGGGGCTTGCGCTAAGCTGCTGGCGTGTTGTTGCCCGCCATTTTACGGCCCGGTTCCTCCTAATGCCCGCAAAGATGCGTTTCGTCCCGCCGTTGCTGCTGTTCGTTGCCGGATTCGCATCCTCCGCCGCGGTGCTCGCCAAGGAGTCCGTCCCGCCAGGCGGGACGACCGGCGCGCTGCTCGAGCCGGTCATGGCCGGCGAGTTCGCCCTGCAGGCCGGCAAGCTGCCCGAGGCCGCGCGCTGGTACCTGCAGGCCGCCCAGGCCGGCCACGACGTCGGCCTGGCCGAACTGGCCACCCGTATCGCCCTGCTGGCCAACGACGACGCGCGTGCCGCGCAGGCGCTGGCGCTGTGGCAGCAGCGCGCGCCCAGTTCGCTGGCCATGCGCGCGGCCCAGGCCACCGTGTCGCTGCGCGCCGGGCGCGAACGCGAGGCCCGGCGCCAGCTCGAATCGCTGCTGCGCGACAAGGATCCGCAGGGCTGGCGCTATGCCCTGACCGTGCTGGGCAGCGGCGGGCGCGATCCGGCCCTGGCCGGGCGCCTGCTCGGCCAGCTGCTGGACGACAAGGCGCTGCCCAACGAACTCACCGCCTGGCTGGCCTTCGGCGGCCTGGCCCAGTCGCTGGACCAGCCGGCGCTGGCCGAACGCATCGTCGGCGAGGTGGTCAAGCGCTTCCCGGTCAATCCGCGGGTGGCCCTGCTGCATGCCAGCCAGCTGCGCCAGGCCGGCAAGTTCGACCAGGCCCGCCAGGTGCTGGTCGACCTGCAGGGCCAGGCCAACCTGGACCCGTCGGTGCGCCTGGGCGTGGCCGCCGAGTACGACAGCCTGGGTTCGCCCGGGCTGGCCGCCGCCGCGCTGGCCAAGGGGCCGCAGGACACCCGCAGCTTCGGTCTGCGCGCCTCGCTGCTGGCCAAGGCCCAGGACGATGCCGGCCTGGCCGCGCTCTACGACGAGGCCAAGGCCTCGGCCAGCGAGGCCCAGGATCCGGCCCAGCGCCTGCTGCTGGGCCAGATCGCCGAGTACCTCAAGCGCCCGCAGGACGCGCTGGGCTGGTATGAGGGCGTCGACGCCGGCGAGCACGCGATCGAGGCGCGCCTGCGCGCGATCGGCACGCTCGACCAGCTCGGTCGCACCGACGAGGCCTTCGCCCGCGTCCATGCGATGCAGGCCGACGCGGCCATCGATGAATCCGCCCGCCGCGACGCCTACCTGCTGGAGGCCGAGCTGCGCCAGAAGCACGACGACGATGCCGGCGAACTGGACGCCCTGGCCCGTGGCCTGGCCGCCTATCCCGACGACAACAACCTGCTCTATGCGCGTGGCTTGGCCTGGGAGCGGCGCGACCGCATCGACCGCGCCGAGGCGGACCTGCGCCGCGTGCTGGTCACCGACCCGACCAACACCGCCGCGCTCAACGCGCTGGGCTACACCCTGGCCGACCGTACCGACCGCTACAAGGAAGCGCTGGAACTGATCGACCGCGCCCGCGCCGCGGCGCCGGATGAGGCGGCGATCATCGACAGCTACGGCTGGGTGCTCTATCGCCTGGGCCGCAAGGACGAGGCGCTGGTGCAGCTGCGCCGCGCCTACACGCTGATGAAGGATCCCGAGATCGCCGCCCACCTGGGCCAGCTGCTGTGGGAGAAGGGCCAGCACGAGGAGGCGCGCAAGCTGTTCGACGAGGCGCGCAAGCTGGATCCGGACAACCGCTCGCTGCAGCGCGCGCTGGAGAAGACCGGCGCATGAGCTTTCGCATCCTGTCCATCGCCGCGCTGTGCGGCGCCCTGCTGCTGGCCGGCTGCGCCGCCGGCCCTGGCGCGCGTGGGCCGGCGCCGGCGCCCGTCGACGCGGGCATCGCGGCCGAGGCCCAGGCCGCGCGCGAGGCCTGGTTGGCCACGCACCGCGACTGGTCGATGACCGGGCGGGTGGCGATCCGCCGCGCTGACAAGGGCGGCAGCGGCCGCATCGACTGGACCCAGCGCGGCGACGCGTTCGACGTGTCGCTCGCTGCTCCGGTCACGCGCCAGACCTGGCGCCTGGTCGGCAGCGCCGGGCAGGTACGGCTGGAGGGCGTCGACGGCGGCCCGCGCCAGGGCGCCGATGCCGACCAGCTGCTGCTGGAGACCACCGGCTGGGAGATTCCGGTACAGGCGCTGGCCTACTGGATCCGCGGCCAGGCCGCGCCGACGCTGGCGCCGGCCCAGCTCGCCTATGGCACCGACGGCCAGCTGTCGCAGCTGCGGCAAGGCGGCTGGACCATCGACTTCACCGCCTGGCAGCCGCCGGCGGCGGACGGCACGCCAGCGCTGCCGGCGCGGATCGAGGCCCAGCGCGGCGACGCGCGCGTGCGCCTGATCGTCGACACCTGGCAGGCGGCAGGCCCCACGCCATGAGCCAGGCGACTGCGGCCGGCGACTGGTCCTGGTGGCCGGCGCCGGCCAAGCTGAACCTGTGTCTGCGCATCACCGGCCGGCGCCCGGACGGCTACCACGAGCTGCAGAGCGCCTTCCGGCTGCTGGACTGGGGCGACACGGTCGGCATCCGGCTGCGGCAGGACGGGGTGATCGCCCGCGTCGGCGACTCGGTGCCGGGCGTGGCGGAGGCCGACGACCTGCTGATCCGCGCCGCTAAGTTGCTGCAAACGCGCGCCAACGTCGCTCTTGGTGCGGATATCCGCGTCGAAAAGCGCATCCCGGCAGGCGGTGGCTTCGGCGGCGGTTCGTCCGATGCCGCCACCGTCCTGCGCGTGCTGGACCACCTGTGGGGCACGGCGCTGGGCGAGGACGCGCTGGCCGCGCTGGGCCTGACGCTGGGCGCGGACGTGCCGATCTTCGTGCGCGGGCGCAACGCCTGGGCCGAGGGCGTCGGCGAGCGCCTGACCCCCATCGCGCTGCCGCCGGCCTGGTACGTGCTGGTCGACCCCGGCCTGCACGTGGCCACGCCGGTCCTGTTCGCCTCCCCGGATTTGACGCGCCATGCCGCACCCGTGAAAATAGCGGACTTCCTTTCCGGATCCGTGCCCGACAACGTGTTCGAGCCGGTGCTGCGTCGTCGCGAACCTGCCATCGAGGCGGTGTTCGCCACGCTCTCGCGCATCGGGACGCCACGACTGACGGGGACGGGCAGCGGCTGTTTCGTGGAGTTCGCAAGCCTTCAGGCCGCCCAGGCCGGACTGGCCTTGCTGCCGAGCGAACTGCGCGGCTGGGTGGTGGCCGGGGCGGCGCGTTCGCCCCTGCTGGACGCCCTGGACGGGAGCGCACGCAAGGACTGATCCACTGGGGCGTCGCCAAGAGGCCTAAGGCACCGGGTTTTGATCCCGGCATTTCGTAGGTTCGAATCCTACCGCCCCAGCCAATGTCCTGAAGCATGCGCGCGCTGCCCGCGCCGGGTTGAGTCCGACCCGGGGCGCGCAAGGCGGTCATCGGTCTGCAGTGTCTGCAGCCCGGAGGTCGCGCACCGCCGTCCCCTTCCGCCTCCACGCCGCTGCCCCACGAGATTCCCATGCAAGACGATCGCAGCCTGCTGGTCTTTTCCGGCAACGCCAACAAGCCGCTGGCCCACAGCATCTGCCGCGAACTGGGCGTGCGTCCGGGCAAGGCGATGGTCTCGCGCTTCTCCGACGGCGAGGTGCAGGTGGAGATCGAGGAGAACGTGCGCCGGCAGGAGGTGTTCGTGATCCAGCCGACCTGCGCGCCCAGCGCCGAGAACCTGATGGAGCTGCTGGTGATCATCGACGCGCTCAAGCGCGCCAGCGCCGCCAGCGTCACCGCGGTGGTGCCGTACTTCGGCTACTCGCGCCAGGATCGCCGCCTGCGCTCCTCGCGCGTGCCGATCACCGCCAAGGTCGCCGCCAAGATGTTCAGCGCGGTCAATGCCGACCGCGTGCTGACCGTGGACCTGCACGCCGACCAGATCCAGGGCTTCTTCGACATCCCGGTGGACAACGTCTACGCCTCGCCGCTGCTGCTGGCCGACATCTGGCGCGCCTACGGCACCGACAAGATGATGGTGGTCTCGCCGGACGTGGGTGGCGTGGTCCGCGCCCGCGCGGTGGCCAAGCGCCTGGACGACGCGGAGCTGGCGATCATCGACAAGCGCCGTCCGCGCGCCAACGTGTCCACGGTGATGAACATCATCGGCGACGTCGAGGGCAAGGAGTGCGTGATGGTCGACGACATCGTCGACACCGCCGGCACCCTGTGCGCCGCCGCGGCCGCGCTGAAGGACCGGGGCGCAACCAAGGTCGCCGCCTACTGCACCCATCCGGTGCTGTCCGGCCCGGCCGTGGACAACCTCGACAAGTCGGTGCTGGACGAGCTGGTGGTCACCGACACCATCCCGCTGTCGGATGCGGCCAAGGGCTGCAGCAAGATCCGCCAGCTGTCGGTGGCCAGCATGCTGGCCGAGACCATCCGCCGCATCGCCTTCGGCGAATCGGTCAGCTCGCTGTACGTGGATTGAGGTCGGGATTGGGGATTGGGCATTGGTGATTCGCAAGGCGTTAGCGCGCTTGGCGAATCCCCAATCCCGAATGCCGAATCCCGGCCTTCCAACGACTCTCCTGGTCGCGGGAGAGTCGCATCGCCACCGCGAGGTGGCTTAACTCAAGCAAAGAAGTGAAAACCCATGGCAACGACACATGAAATCAAGGTGGAGCGCCGCGAGGACGGGGGGAAGGGTGCGAGCCGCCGCCTGCGTCACGCCGGTAGCGTCCCCGCCATCGTCTACGGTGGCGACCTCAAGCCGGTCAGCATCCAGCTGAGCCACAACGACGTCTGGCTGGCCAGCCAGCACGACTGGTTCTACTCCTCGATCCTCTCGCTGAGCCTCAACGGCGACGTGCAGAAGGTGCTGCTGCGTGACATGCAGCGCCATCCGTACAAGCAGCAGATCATGCACCTGGACTTCCAGCGCGTGAACGACAAGGAGTCCATCCGCACCGCCGTGCCGCTGCACTTCCTGGGCCAGGACACCTCGCCGGCCGGCAAGGCCGCCGACGTCGTGGTCGCCCACGAGCTCAACGAAGTCGTGGTCGAGTGCCTGCCGGGCGACCTGCCCGAGTTCATCGAGCTGGACCTGTCCAACCTGGCCGTCGGCGACGTGATCCACCTCTCGCAGCTCAAGCTGCCCAAGGGCGTGGAACTGCCGGAGCTGAAGCTGGGCGCCGAGCACGACGTGGCCGTGGTCACCGCCAAGTACGTCAAGGTCGAGGACGAGTCCGCCGAGGGCGAGGCGTCGGCCGACGTGCCGGCCGCCAAGGTCGCCGACGACAGCGAAGCCAAGGACGCCGAGTAACCGGACGCGCCGGGGCGCGCCAGCGGCGCGTCCCGGCGGTTCGGCGAACCTTCGATGGAAGGCGTGCGTCTCATCGTCGGGCTGGGCAATCCCGGACCCGAACACCTGCGGACCCGGCACAACGCCGGGTTCCGTTTTGTCGACACCCTCGCGATGCAGCTGGGCGCGCGCTTCGCCGTGGACGCCAAGCTGTTCGGCGAGACGGCCCAGGTCACCGTGGGCGGGCAGACGGTGCGCCTGCTCAAGCCGGCCACCTACATGAATCTATCGGGCAAGGCGGTGGTGGCGGCCCTGCGCTTCTGGAAGCTCGAGCCCGAGCAGGCGCTGCTGGTCCACGACGAACTGGACCTGCCGCCCGGCGTCGCACGCCTGAAGTTCGACGGCGGCCACGGCGGGCAGAACGGCCTGCGCGACACCATCAGGCTGCTGGGCCATGCGCGCTTCGGCCGTTTGCGCATCGGCATCGGCCATCCCGGCCACAAGGACAAGGTCACCGGCTGGGTGCTGGGCCGACCGGGCGCGGACGACGAAATCCTGATCGGCCGTGCGATCGACGACGCGCTGGACGTGCTGCCGCTGGCGGTGGCCGGCGATTTCAACGAGGCGATGAAGCGGTTGCATACGCAGGGCAAGTAGGGAATGGGGAATGGGGAATGGAAAGGCGGCTAGGCTTTCCAATTCCCTATTCCCGATTCTCCATTCCCGGATACACATATGGGCATCAAATGCGGCATCGTCGGCCTGCCGAACGTCGGCAAGTCGACCCTCTTCAACGCGTTGACCAAGGCGGGCATCGCCGCGGCCAACTTCCCGTTCTGCACCATCGAGCCCAACGTGGGCGTGGTGCCGGTGCCGGATCCGCGCCTGGGCGCGCTGGCCGAGATCGTCAAGCCGCAGCGGGTCGTGCCCACGGCGGTGGAGTTCGTCGACATCGCCGGCCTGGTCGCCGGTGCGGCCAGCGGTGAAGGGCTGGGCAACAAGTTCCTGGCGCACATCCGCGAGGTCGATGCGATCACCCACGTGGTGCGCTGCTTCGAGCATGGCGACATCATCCACGTGAACAACAAGGTCGATCCGATCTCGGACATCGAGACCATCGATACCGAGCTGGCGCTGGCCGACCTGGACAGCGTGGAGAAGGCGCTCAACCGCGCCGAGCGCGGCGCCAAGGGCGGCGACAAGGAGATGATCGCGCGCAAGCCGGTGCTGGAGAAGCTGCGCAAGGCGCTGGACGACGGCAAGCCCGGTCGTGCGGCCGGCCTGGACGAGGAGGAGAAGGCGCTGGTGCGCGACCTGTTCCTGCTGACCCTCAAGCCGGTGATGTACATCGCCAACGTGCTGGAGGACGGCTTCGAGAACAACCCGCACCTGGACGCCGTGCGCGCCCGTGCGCAGGCCGAGGGCGCCCAGGTGGTGCCGGTGTCGGCGGCGATCGAGGAGGAGCTCTCGCAGCTGGAGGACGCCGACCGCGACGCCTTCCTGGCCGACCTGGGCCTGGAAGAGCCCGGCCTGAACCGCGTGATCCGCGCCGCCTACCAGCTGCTCGGCCTGCAGACCTACTTCACCGCCGGCGTGCAGGAAGTGCGCGCGTGGACGGTCAAGGCCGGCTCGACGGCGCCCAAGGCGGCGGCGGTGATCCACACCGACTTCGAGAAGGGCTTCATCCGCGCCGAGACCATCGCCTACGACGATTTCATCAAGTACAAGGGCGAGGCCGGGGCCAAGGAAGCCGGGCGCCTGCGCCTGGAAGGCAAGGAGTACAAGGTGCAGGAGGGCGACATCCTGCACTTCCGCTTCAACGTCTGAAGCCTCGCGCGGCCGGGTGGGTCGCCATTGCCAGCCGTCATGAAAAGGTCGCGCACTGCGCGGCCTTTTCGTTGCATGCCCCTGGGAGTCGCGGACAGGCCTCCTGTCGTCGTTCCCGCGAACGCGGGAACCCGGCGACTTTGCGCAGTGAGCCAAGGGCGCTGGGCTCCGCCGACGCGGCAGGCGTCATCCTTTCCCGGATCCGTCCGGACCGCTCAATCCGAGCTCCCCACCAGCTCACGCCCGATCAGCATGCGCCGGATCTCCGAGGTGCCCGCGCCGATCTCGTACAGCTTGGCGTCGCGCCACAGCCGCCCGGTCGGGTACTCGTTGATGTAGCCGTTGCCGCCCAGCGCCTGGATCGCCTGTCCGGCCATCCAGGTGGCCTTCTCGGCGCTGTAGAGGATCGCCCCGGCCGCGTCCTTGCGCGTGCTGCGGCCGCGGTCGCAGGCGCGGGCCACCGCGTACACGTAGGCACGGCAGGCGTTGAAGCCCACGTACATGTCGGCCAGCTTGCCCTGCATCAGTTCGAACTCGCCGATCGGCCGGCCGAACTGCCGCCGCTGGCGGACGTAGGGCAGGACCGTGTCCAGGCACGCGGCCATGATCCCCAGCGGGCCGCCGGAGAGCACGATGCGCTCGTAGTCCAGGCCGGACATCAGCACCTTCACGCCCTGGCCCAGGCCGCCCAGGATGTTCTCCTCCGGCACTTCGCAGTCCTCGAACACCAGCTCGCAGGTGTTCGACCCGCGCATGCCCAGCTTGTCCAGCTTCTGCGCGGTCGAGAAGCCCTTGAACCCGCGTTCGACGATGAACGCCGTGATGCCGCGCGCCCCGGCCGCCGGATCGGTCTTGGCGTACACCACCAGCGTGTGCGCGTCGGGCCCGTTGGTGATCCACATCTTGGTGCCGTTGAGCAGGTAGCGGTCGCCGCGCCGGTCCGCGCGCAGCTTCATGCTGACCACGTCCGAGCCGGCCCCGGCCTCGCTCATCGCCAGCGCGCCGATGTGCTCGCCGCTGACGAGCTTGGGCAGGTAGCGCGCCTTCTGCGCGGCGTCGCCGTTCTTGCGCAGCTGGTTGACGCACAGGTTGGAGTGCGCGCCGTAGGACAGGCCGATGGCCGAGCACGCGCGCGAGATCTCCTCCATGGCCACCACGTGCGCCAGGTAGCCCAGCGCCGTGCCGCCGTATTCCTCCTCCACGGTCAGGCCGAGCAGGCCCATCTGCCCTAGCTGCGGCCACAGCGCGTTGGGAAAGGCGTTGTCGCGGTCGGCCTGGTCGGCCAGCGGGGCGATCACCTCGCTGGAAAACGTGCGCACGGCGTCGCGGAGCTGGTCGATGTCCTCGCCAAGCTCGAAGCTGAAATCCTGTGTCATGAGTCTCCGAAGTCAGGCGCCACGCCACGATTCGACGCGCTGCGCACCATACAGGCTGAAGACGACCGCCCGTGATGGCACGCCGCAGGGCAACATGGTGCTTCCCGTGGCGGCCATTGCCTGCCACAATGCGCGCCCCCGCGGCAGGCCGCCGCAGGGCTCGCCCTCGCAGGCGAGCGTGCGCCCGCTCCAGGCGCATCGGTGAATCGGGCCGGATCCTCGCGCAGTCGTTGACAGCACATCGATCCCACGCCAGAATCACCGGCTGTTTCACCCCGGCCCGAAAGGCCGGACCCAAGCGTCATCCGGAGGGATACCCAAGCGGCCAACGGGGGCAGACTGTAAATCTGCTGGCTTACGCCTTCGGTGGTTCGAATCCACCTCCCTCCACCAAGAAGTTCGAGCAGTTGCGGTATCCCGGCGCGGGAGTAGTTCAACGGTAGAACCTCAGCCTTCCAAGCTGATGGTGCGGGTTCGATTCCCGTCTCCCGCTCCATTGAACTGCCGCTCCGTCGTCGCCAGATGGTCCGCAGCTGCCACAGGTTTCACGCTCACGTAGCTCAGTCGGTAGAGCACCTCCTTGGTAAGGAGGAGGTCGAAGGTTCGATTCCTTTCGTGAGCACCATCCAAGCAGTACGTTTCACCCTCTTATCTAACGATCCGAGAAGAAGCAGCCATGGCAAAGGGTAAGTTCGAGCGCACCAAGCCGCACGTGAACGTGGGCACGATCGGTCACGTTGACCATGGCAAGACGACGCTGACGGCGGCGCTGACCAAGGTGGGCGCGGAGCGTTTCGGCGGCGAGTTCAAGGCCTACGACGCGATCGACGCGGCGCCGGAAGAGAAGGCGCGCGGCATCACGATTTCCACGGCGCACGTGGAATACGAATCGCCGAGCCGCCACTACGCGCACGTGGACTGCCCGGGCCACGCCGACTACGTGAAGAACATGATCACCGGCGCCGCCCAGATGGACGGTGCGATCCTGGTGTGCTCGGCCGCTGACGGCCCGATGCCGCAGACCCGCGAGCACATCCTGCTCTCGCGCCAGGTGGGCGTGCCGTACATCGTCGTGTTCCTGAACAAGGCCGACATGGTGGACGACGCCGAGCTGCTGGAGCTGGTGGAGATGGAAGTCCGCGAACTGCTGAGCAAGTACGAGTTCCCGGGCGACGACACCCCGATCATCCACGGTTCGGCCCGTCTGGCGCTGGAAGGCGACCAGTCGGAGATCGGCGTGCCGGCGATCCTGAAGCTGGTCGAGGCGCTGGACACCTGGATCCCGACCCCGGAGCGTGACGTCGACAAGGCGTTCCTGATGCCGGTGGAAGACGTGTTCTCGATCTCGGGCCGCGGCACCGTGGTGACCGGCCGTATCGAGCGCGGCGTGATCAAGGTGGGCGAGGAAATCGAGATCGTCGGTATCCGTCCGACCCAGAAGACGACCGTGACCGGCGTGGAAATGTTCCGCAAGCTGCTGGACCAGGGCCAGGCGGGCGACAACGCGGGCCTGCTGCTGCGCGGCACCAAGCGTGACGACGTGGAGCGCGGCCAGGTGCTGGCCAAGCCGGGTTCGATCACCCCGCACACCGAGTTCGAGGCCGAGGTGTACGTGCTGTCCAAGGACGAAGGTGGCCGTCACACGCCGTTCTTCAAGGGCTACCGTCCGCAGTTCTACTTCCGCACCACCGACATCACCGGTGCGATCGAGCTGCCGGAAGGCACCGAGATGGTGATGCCGGGCGACAACGTGAAGATGAAGGTCACGCTGATCAACCCGGTGGCGATGGACGAAGGCCTGCGCTTCGCGATCCGTGAAGGCGGCCGTACCGTCGGCGCCGGCGTGGTGGCCAAGATCATCAAGTGATGTGACGGCGCGCTCGCGCGCAAGCGCGAGCGCCTTTGCCGGAACGTCATCCCCGCGAAAGCGGGGATCCAGCGAGTCGGCATAGACGCACCAAGCTATCAGTCCCGCACCCGCGGGAGTCCACGCATCGGCACGGGCGAGTCTTTCGGTTCGCCGGTGCCTTTACAGTTCATACGCCAGTAGCTCAATTGGCAGAGCAGCGGTCTCCAAAACCGCAGGTTGGGGGTTCGAGTCCCTCCTGGCGTGCCACTGTCCAGATCGTCCCGCCGATGCAGGCGGTGCAGTGCAAGGCGGCACATCCAACCCGAATGAACAGCAAGATCCAACCATCCAAGGCGCCGACCACGTCCGCGGGCGATATCGCCAAGTACGTGGCGGCCGGGGCATTGGTCGTTGCCGGCCTGGTGGTGTGGTGGTGGTCTGCTGGCCAGTGGCCCACCCCGCTGCGCGCCCTGATCGTGATCGTCGGCCTGGTCGCCGGCGCGGCGGTGTTCGTCGCCACGGCCAAGGGCAAGGACACGGTGGAATTCCTGTCCGAGTCGCGCTTCGAGCTGCGCAAGGTGGTGTGGCCGACCCGTCAGGAGTCGCTGCGCATGACCTGGGTGGTGATGGTGGTGGTGGTGATCCTCAGCCTGATCCTGGCTGGCTTCGACTTCGCCATTCAGTGGCTGGTCGAAAAACTGTTCACGATGGGTCGTTGAGGAGATTTCGACAGTGAAGCGTTGGTACGTGGTACACGCCTATTCGGGCTTCGAGAAGTCGGTGGCACAGGCGCTGCGCGATCGCATCGTGCGCGACGGCATGCAGGATCGCTTCGGCGACGTGCTGGTGCCCACCGAGGAAGTGGTGGAGATGCGTTCGGGCCAGAAGCGCCGTTCCGAGCGCAAGTTCTTCCCGGGCTATGTGCTGGTCCAGATCGAGACCCACGACGAGGCCGGCATCCCGCGCATGGACAACGAGTCCTGGCATCTGGTGAAGGACACCAGCAAGGTCCTGGGCTTCATCGGCGGTACCGCCGATCGTCCCCTGCCGATCCGCGACGAAGAGGCCGCCGCCATCCTGGACCGTGTTCAGGAAGGCGTCGAGAAGCCGCGCCCGAAGGTGCTGTTCGAGCCGGGCGAGATGGTCCGCGTGGTCGACGGCCCGTTCAACGACTTCAACGGCGTGGTCGAGGAAGTCAATTACGAGAAGAGCCGCCTGCGCGTGGCGGTGCTCATCTTCGGCCGCTCCACCCCGGTGGAGCTGGAATTCGGCCAGGTCGAGAAGGCCTGAGCCCCGCCGCCGGCGCCACTTGCGCCGGACGGCCGAAAACCTGCTATAGTGCGCGGCTCCCTTGTCCGGTCGAGCCGGGCAACCGCAATGGCCGCCCTCGATGGCGGCCTTTGTCGCGAACGAGATACGCGATGTCGGGACGCGTGATTTTCCCGATCCGATGGGGAGCCTGATCCAAGGCGCTAGCACCCGGAGAGCATTGAAATGGCAAAGAAAGTTGTCGGTTACATCAAGCTGCAGGTGAAGGCCGGCCAGGCCAACCCCTCGCCGCCGGTCGGTCCTGCGCTGGGTCAGCGCGGCCTGAACATCATGGAGTTCTGCAAGGCGTTCAACGCGGCGACCTCCAAGCTCGAGCCGGGTCTGCCGACCCCGGTCATCATCACGGCCTATTCGGACCGCACGTTCACCTTCGTGACCAAGTCGACCCCGGCTTCGGTGCTGCTGAAGAAGGCCGTCGGCATCCAGTCCGGCTCCAAGCGCCCCAACACCGAGAAGGTGGGCAAGGTCACCCGCAAGCAGCTCGAGGACATCGCCAAGGCGAAGGAACCCGATCTGACCGCGGCCGACCTGGACGCGGCGGTGCGCACGATTGCGGGCTCGGCCCGTTCCATGGGTCTGACGGTCGAGGGCTAACGACATGGCAATGAACAAGCGACAGAAGGCCATCCTGGCCGCCGTGACCCCGGGCAAGGCGTATGCCTTCGAAGAGGCCGTGAACATCCTCAAGACCGCCGCCAAGGCCAAGTTCGTCGAGTCGATCGACGTGGCCGTGCGTCTGGGCGTGGATGCCAAGAAGTCCGACCAGCAGGTGCGCGGTTCGACCGTGCTGCCGGCCGGTACCGGCAAGTCGGTGCGCGTGGCGGTGTTCGCGCCGGCCGGCGCCAAGGCCGACGAGGCCCTGGCCGCTGGCGCCGAAGCCGTCGGCATGGACGATCTGGCCGAGAAGATGCAGGCCGGCGATCTGAACTACGACGTGGTCATCGCCACCCCGGACGCGATGCGCGTGGTCGGCAAGCTGGGTCAGGTCCTGGGCCCGCGCGGCCTGATGCCGAACCCGAAGGTCGGCACCGTCTCGCCGAACCCGGCCGAAGCGGTGAAGAACGCCAAGTCGGGTCAGGTGCGCTACCGCACCGACAAGGCCGGCATCATCCACTGCACCATCGGCAAGGCCTCCTTCGAGGACGAAGCCCTGAAGAACAACCTGCAGGCCCTGCTGGCCGACCTGGTCAAGGCCAAGCCCTCGACCGCCAAGGGTCAGTACCTGCAGAAGATCTCGATCAGCTCGACCATGGGCCCCGGCGTGACCGTGGACCAGTCCTCGCTGAATCTGAAGTAAGAAAGACGGGAGCGCGTAGCGGGGCAGGGCGACGAGTCAAGGCAAAGCAAAAGCGCCGGCCACTCGTTTCTCGATCCCCGCCATGTGTTCCCGCGTTTGGGGGCGATCTGCGGTGCGAGCCGCAGAAAGCCGTCAAAGACCGCAGGTGCGGTCAGCGCGCTCCGACGACGGGCAGGGAAGCTCGGTCCTGGCAGGGATTCGGCGTCGGCGCTAGCGGGACTGCTTGATTGGCCTGGTGCCAGCCCGCGCAGATGGTGCCGCCTTCATCGGTTTCTGGTCTTGCTTCGCGCAGGCCAGTTGATAAGGCCACCAGTGGGACGCGAAGGCGTCCCCGGCGTCCAGGACGGACGCTGCCCTGGACCGCAAGCGGCAGGAGCCGTGAGCGGAGTTCACAATGAGGAGTGATTAATGGCTCTCAATCTGTCCCAGAAGCAAGAAGTTGTCGCCGAGCTGGCAGACGTCGCCGCCAAGGCGCACTCCTTGATCGCCGCCGAGTACGCAGGCACCACGGTTTCCCAGATGACCGCGATGCGCAAGCAGGCGCGCGAGTCCGGCGTGTACCTGCGCGTGGTCAAGAACACCTTGGCCGCCCGTGCTGTCGAAGGTACCGAATACGAGTGCGCCAAGGACTCGCTGGTCGGTCCGCTGCTGTACGCGTTCTCGACCGAGGAGCCCGGCGCTGCCGGTCGCCTGATCAAGGAATTCGCCAAGTCCAACGACAAGCTGCAGCCCAAGGTTGTGGCCGTGGGCGGCCAGCTGTATCCGGCCAGCCACGTCGACGTGCTGGCTTCGCTGCCGACCCGCGATCAGGCCCTGGCCATGCTGGCCCGCGTCCTGGCCGAACCCGTCACGATGTTCGCCCGCGCCATCAAGGCCGTGGCCGATCAGCAGGGCGGTGGCGATGCAGCGCCGGCCGAGGCGGAAGCCCCGGCTGAAACGGCCTGATTCCCGTATCCCATTCCAGAAATTTGACCGAAGGTAAACACAATGTCCCTGTCCACCGAGCAGATCGTCGACGCCATCGCTGAAAAGACCCTCATGGAGATCATGGAGCTGGTCAAGGCGATCGAAGACAAGTTTGGCGTCTCCGCCGCCGCCCCGGTTGCCGTTGCCGCCGCCGCTGGCCCGGCCGCCGCCGTCGAAGAGCAGACCGAGTTCAACATCATCCTGAAGGACGCCGGCGCCAAGAAGGTCGACGTCATCAAGGCCGTCCGCGCCATCACCGGCCTGGGCCTGAAGGAAGCCAAGGACCTCACCGAGGCCGGTGGCGTCCTGAAGGAAGGCGTCTCGAAGGAAGATGCCGAGAAGATGAAGAAGGACCTCGAGGCCGCTGGCGCGACCGTCGAAGTGAAGTAATTGCAATTCGTCGCCTAGTTCCATCGGCGACACCCAAAGGCCGGGGGCGAAAGCCCCTGGCCTTCGGTCGTTGTTGAAAAAGCAGTCCGCAACACGCAGTTGGCAACACAGCTGGCCGTTCGTTGTTCCGCCGCATCGCGGCGAGAAAATCCACGAGTTGGTAGTTGGAAGTAGCGGGAGATGGCGTGCTGGTGCCGGCAATACCAGCGACTTCCAACTGACAGTTCTTCCCATTCGAAAGAATGTTCCCCCGGGTACCGCGCATGCGTGGTCCCCCGATGCCAGAGGCAATGTCCCATGTCGACGACATACTCGTTCACCGAAAAGAAGCGCATCCGCAAGGACTTCGGCAAGCAGCGGTCGATCCTCGAGGTCCCGTTCCTGCTCGCCATCCAGGTCGATTCCTACCGCGAGTTCCTGCAGGAGCACGTTGACGCCGCCAAGCGCGAGGACCGTGGCCTGCACGCCGCGCTCAAGTCCGTGTTCCCGATCTCCAGCTACTCCGGCAACGCCGCGCTGGAATACGTCGGCTACAAGCTGGGCGAGCCGGCGTTCGACGAGCGCGAGTGCCGTCAGCGTGGCATGAGCTACGGCGCGCCGCTGCGCGTGACCGTGCGCCTGGTCATCTACGACCGCGAGTCCTCGACCAAGGCCATCAAGTACGTGAAGGAGCAGGAGGTCTATCTGGGCGAGATCCCGCTCATGACCGACAACGGCACCTTCATCGTCAACGGCACCGAGCGCGTCATCGTCTCCCAGCTGCATCGCTCGCCGGGCGTGTTCTTCGACCACGACCGCGGCAAGACCCACAGCTCGGGCAAGCTGCTGTACAGCGCCCGCATCATCCCTTACCGCGGCTCCTGGCTGGACTTCGAGTTCGACCCGAAGGACGCGCTGTTCACCCGTATCGACCGCCGCCGCAAGCTGCCGGTGTCGATCCTGCTGCGCGCGCTGGGCTACTCCAACGAGGAGATGCTCAACCACTTCTTCGAGATCAACACCTTCCACATCGACCCGAAGGAAGGCGTGCAGCTTGAGCTGGTGCCCGAGCGCCTGCGCGGCGAGACCCTGAACTTCGACCTGGCCGATGGCGACAAGGTCATCGTCGAGGCCGGCAAGCGCATCACCGCGCGTCACGTCAAGCAGCTGGAGGCCTCGGGCATCGCCGCGCTGGCCGTGCCCGACGAGTACCTGGTGGGTCGCATCCTGTCGCACGACGTGGTCGATGCCTCGACCGGCGAACTGCTGGCCAACGCCAACGACGAGATCACCGACGACCAGCTGGCCGCCTTCCGCAAGGCCGGCGTCGAGGTCGTGGGCACGCTGTGGGTGAACGATCTGGATCGTGGCCCGTACCTGTCCAACACCCTGCGCATCGACCCGACCAAGACCCAGCTCGAGGCCCTGGTCGAGATCTACCGCATGATGCGTCCGGGCGAGCCGCCGACCAAGGACGCCGCGCAGAACCTGTTCCACAACCTGTTCTTCACCTTCGAGCGCTACGACCTGTCGGCCGTGGGCCGGATGAAGTTCAACCGCCGCGTGGGCCGCAAGGAAACCACCGGTGAGTCGGTGCTGTACGACCACAAGTACTTCAGCGTGCGCAACGACGAGGAATCCAAGCGCCTGGTCGCCACCAACGGCCAGAGCTCGGACATCCTGGACGTGATCTCGGTCCTGACCGAGATCCGCAACGGCCGCGGTGGGGTCGACGACATCGATCACCTGGGCAACCGTCGCGTGCGTTCGGTCGGCGAAATGGCCGAGAACGTGTTCCGCGTGGGCCTGGTCCGCGTCGAGCGCGCGGTCAAGGAGCGCCTGTCGATGGCCGAGTCCGAAGGCCTGACCCCGCAGGAGCTGATCAACGCCAAGCCGGTGGCCGCCGCGATCAAGGAGTTCTTCGGCTCCTCGCAGCTGTCCCAGTTCATGGACCAGAACAACCCGCTGTCGGAAGTCACGCACAAGCGTCGCGTCTCGGCGCTGGGCCCGGGCGGCCTGACCCGCGAGCGCGCCGGCTTCGAAGTGCGCGACGTGCACCCGACTCACTACGGCCGCGTCTGCACCATCGAGACGCCGGAAGGCCCGAACATCGGCCTGATCAACTCGCTGGCGGTGTATGCCCGCACCAACGCCTACGGCTTCCTCGAGACGCCGTACCGCAAGGTCGTGGACGGCCGCATCACCGACGAGATCGAGTACCTGTCGGCGATCGAGGAGAACGAGTACGTCATCGCCCAGGCCAATGCGCTCAGCGATGCCAAGAACCAGCTGACCGAGCAGTTCGTGCCGTGCCGCTTCCAGGGCGAGTCGCTGCTCAAGCCGCCGTCGGACGTGGACTTCATGGACGTCTCGCCCATGCAGACCGTCTCCATCGCCGCGGCGCTGGTGCCGTTCCTGGAGCACGACGACGCCAACCGCGCGCTGATGGGCGCCAACATGCAGCGCCAGGCCGTGCCGACGCTGCGTGCGCAGAAGCCGCTGGTCGGCACCGGCATCGAGCGCGCCGTGGCGCGCGACTCGGGCGTGACGGTCAACGCCCGTCGCGGCGGTGAGGTGGTGCAGATCGACGCGGCCCGCATCGTGGTCAAGATCAACGAGGACGAGATCTCCGGCGAGCACGATGCCGGCGTGGATATCTACAACCTGATCAAGTACACCCGCTCCAACCAGAACACCTGCATCAACCAGCGTCCGCTGGTGAATGTGGGCGACGTGGTGGCGCGCGGCGACGTGCTGGCCGACGGTCCGTCCACCGACATCGGCGAACTGGCCCTGGGCCAGAACATGCTGATCGCGTTCATGCCGTGGAACGGCTACAACTTCGAGGACTCCATCCTGCTCTCCGAGCGCGTGGTGGAAGAGGATCGCTACACCACGATCCACATCGAGGAACTGACCGTCCAGGCGCGCGACACCAAGCTGGGGCCGGAGGAAATCTCGGCCGACATCCCGAACGTCTCGGAGAGCGCGCTGAACCGCCTCGACGAGTCCGGCGTGGTGTACATCGGCGCCGAGGTGCGCGCCGGCGACATCCTGGTGGGCAAGGTCACGCCGAAGGGCGAGAGCCAGCTGACCCCGGAAGAGAAGCTGCTGCGCGCGATCTTCGGCGAGAAGGCCTCGGACGTGAAGGACAGCTCGCTGCGCGTGCCCCCGGGCATGGATGGCGTGGTCATCGACGTGCAGGTGTTCACCCGCGACGGCATCGAGAAGGACAAGCGCGCGCGCCAGATCGAGGATTCCGAGATCAAGCGCGTCAAGAAGGACTTCGACGACCAGTTCCGCATCCTGGAGAACGCGATCTTCGCCCGCCTGCGCTCGCAGCTGGTCGGCAAGGTGGCCAACGGCGGTGCCGGCCTGAAGAAGGGCGACACCATCACCGACGCCTACCTGGACGGCCTGAAGAAGGCCGACTGGTTCGCCATCCGCATGAAGGATGACGACGCGGCCGACGCCATCGAGCGTGCGCAGAAGCAGGTCCAGGCGCACGAGAAGGAGTTCGAGCGTCGCTTCGCCGACAAGCGCGGCAAGATCACCCAGGGCGACGACCTCGCGCCGGGCGTGCTGAAGATGGTCAAGGTGTTCCTGGCCGTGAAGCGCCGCATCCAGCCGGGCGACAAGATGGCCGGCCGTCACGGCAACAAGGGCGTGGTCTCCAACGTGGTGCCGGTCGAGGACATGCCGTACATGGCCAATGGCCAGACCGTGGACATCGTGCTGAACCCGCTGGGCGTGCCCTCGCGCATGAACATCGGCCAGATCCTCGAGGTGCACCTGGGCTGGGCCGCCAAGGGCCTGGGCAAGCGCATCCAGACGATGCTGGAGCAGCAGCGCGCGGTCAGCGAGCTGCGCGCGTTCCTGGCCAAGGTCTACAACCACGACAAGGCCCTGGCCGGCGATCGTGTGGACCTGGACCAGTTCAGCGATGACGAGCTGATCGGCCTGGCGCAGAACCTCACCGACGGCGTGCCGATGGCCACCCCGGTGTTCGACGGCGCCCACGAGGACGAGCTGCGCGAGATGCTCAACCTGGCCTATCCGGACGGCGATGCGGAGACCGAACTGCTCGGCTTCAACGCCAGCAAGACGCAGATGCAGCTGTACGACGGCCGCACCGGCGAGGCGTTCGATCGCAAGACCACGGTCGGCTACATGCACTACCTGAAGCTGAACCACCTGGTCGACGACAAGATGCACGCCCGTTCCACCGGCCCGTACTCGCTGGTCACCCAGCAGCCGCTGGGCGGCAAGGCGCAGTTCGGCGGCCAGCGCTTCGGCGAAATGGAAGTCTGGGCGCTGGAGGCCTACGGCGCGGCGCACACCCTGCAGGAAATGCTGACCGTCAAGTCGGACGACGTGCAGGGCCGCAACCAGATGTACAAGAACATCGTCGATGGCGAACACGAGATGGTCGCGGGCATGCCGGAGTCCTTCAACGTCCTGGTGAAGGAAATCCGCTCGCTGGCCATCAACATGGAGCTGGAAGACAACTGAGGTTCGGGATTGGAGATTCGGGATCGGGGAGTGGCGCAAGCCGCTCCCGCGCTCCCGGATCCTCGCTCTGACGAATCCCCAATCTCGAATTCCGAATCCCGGAGAAACTCATGAAAGACCTGCTCAACCTCTTCAACCAGCAGCGCCAGACCCTGGACTTCGACGCGATCAAGATCGCGCTGGCGTCGCCGGATCTGATCCGCTCCTGGTCCTTCGGCGAAGTGAAGAAGCCGGAAACCATCAACTACCGGACCTTCAAGCCCGAGCGTGACGGCCTGTTCTGCGCCGCCATCTTCGGACCGATCAAGGACTACGAGTGCCTGTGCGGCAAGTACAAGCGCATGAAGCACCGCGGCGTGGTCTGCGAGAAGTGCGGCACCGAGGTGACCCTGGCCAAGGTGCGCCGCGAGCGCATGGGCCACATCGATCTGGCCTCGCCGGTCGCGCACATCTGGTTCCTCAAGTCGCTGCCCTCGCGCATCGGCCTGATGCTGGACATGACCCTGCGCGACATCGAGCGCGTGCTGTACTTCGAAGCCTACGTGGTGACCGAGCCGGGCCTGACCCCGCTGGAAAGCCGCCAGCTGCTGACCGAAGAGCAGTACCTGACCGCGCGCCAGGAGCATGGCGATGACTTCGACGCCGCCATGGGCGCCGAGGCCGTGTTCGAACTGCTGCGCCATATCGACCTGCAGGCCGAGATGGTCAAACTGCGCGAGGAAATCGCCAGCACCGGTTCGGAGACCAAGCTCAAGCGTCTGACCAAGCGCATCAAGCTGGTCGAGGCCTTCCTGGAGTCCGGCAACCGTCCGGAGTGGATGGTCATGACCGTGCTGCCGGTGCTGCCGCCGGACCTGCGCCCGCTGGTGCCCCTGGACGGTGGCCGCTTCGCGACCTCCGACCTGAACGACCTGTACCGCCGCGTCATCAACCGCAACAACCGCCTGCGCCGCCTGTTGGAGCTCAACGCGCCGGACATCATCGTGCGCAACGAAAAGCGCATGCTGCAGGAATCGGTCGACGCGCTGATGGACAACGGCCGTCGCGGTCGCGCCATCACCGGCACCAACAAGCGTCCGCTGAAGTCGCTGGCCGACATGATCAAGGGCAAGCAGGGCCGGTTCCGCCAGAACCTGCTCGGCAAGCGCGTGGACTACTCGGGCCGTTCGGTCATCGTGGTCGGTCCGTACCTCAAGCTGCACCAGTGCGGCCTGCCCAAGAAGATGGCGCTGGAGCTGTTCAAGCCGTTCGTGTTCGCCAAGCTGCAGCGTCGCGGCCTGGCCACCACGATCAAGGCCGCCAAGAAGCTGGTCGAGCGCGAGGAAGGCGAGGTCTGGGACATCCTGGAAGAAGTCATCCGTGAGCACCCGGTGCTGCTGAACCGCGCCCCGACCCTGCACCGCCTGGGCATCCAGGCGTTCGAGCCGGTACTGATCGAGGGCAAGGCCATCCAGCTGCACCCGCTGGTCTGCACCGCGTTCAACGCCGACTTCGACGGCGACCAGATGGCCGTGCACGTGCCGCTTTCGCTGGAAGCCCAGCTGGAAGCGCGCGCGCTGATGATGTCGTCCAACAACATCCTCTCCCCGGCCAACGGCGAGCCGATCATCGTGCCCTCGCAGGACGTGGTGCTGGGTCTGTACTACATGACCCGCGCCCTGGAGAACAAGGCGGGCGAGGGCATGGCGTTCGCCAACATCGCCGAGGTCAAGCGCGCCTACGACAACCGCGTGGTCGAGCTGCACGCCAAGGTCAAGGTGCGCATCACCGAGACGGTGATCGCCGATGACGGCAGCCGCAGCAAGAAGACCTCGATCGTGGACACCACGGTCGGGCGCGCGCTGCTGGCCGAGATCCTGCCCGACGGCCTGCCGTTCGCGCTGGCCAACACCGACCTGACCAAGAAGAACATCTCGCGTCTGATCAACTCCAGCTACCGTCAGCTGGGCCTGAAGGACACGGTCGTGTTCGCCGACAAGCTGATGTACACCGGCTTCGCCTACGCCACCCGCGCGGGCGTGTCGATCGGCATCGACGACATGGTCATCCCGGACGAGAAGAAGGGCATCCTGGGCGAGGCCGAGCAGGAAGTGCTGGAGATCCAGGAGCAGTACCAGTCCGGTCTGGTCACCGCCGGCGAGCGCTACAACAAGGTCGTGGACATCTGGTCGCGCACCAACGAGCGCATCGCCAAGGCGATGATGGACACCATCGGTACCGACAAGGTGCTCAACGCCAAGGGCGAGACCATCAACGAGAAGTCGATGAACTCGCTGTACATCATGGCCGACTCCGGCGCGCGTGGTAGTCAGGCGCAGATCCGCCAGCTGGCCGGCATGCGCGGCCTGATGGCGCGTCCGGATGGTTCGATCATCGAGACGCCGATCAAGGCGAACTTCCGCGAAGGCCTGAACGTGCAGGAGTACTTCAACTCCACCCACGGCGCCCGCAAGGGCCTGGCCGATACCGCGCTGAAGACCGCCAACTCCGGTTACCTGACCCGTCGCCTGGTCGACGTGGCGCAGGACGTGGTGATCACCGAGGTCGATTGCGGCACCACCGAAGGCCTGACCATGACCCCGATCGTGGAAGGCGGCGACGTGGTCGAGCCGCTGAAGGACCGCGTGCTGGGCCGCATCGTGGCCGAGGACGTGTTCCTGCCCGGCAACGACGAGGATCCGATCGTCACCCGCAACACGCTGCTGGACGAGGCTTGGGTGCAGAAGCTGGAAGATGCCGGCGTGCAGATGGTGAAGGTCCGTTCGACCATCACCTGCGCCTCGGACTTCGGCGTGTGCTCGCACTGCTATGGCCGCGACCTGGCCCGTGGCCACATCGTCAACATCGGCGAAGCGGTCGGCGTCATCGCCGCCCAGTCGATCGGCGAGCCCGGCACGCAGCTGACCATGCGCACGTTCCACATCGGTGGTGCCGCTTCGCGTGCTGCCGCCGTGGACAACATCACGGTCAAGACCACCGGTTCGGTCAAGTTCAACAACCTCAAGTCGGTCGAGCACGCCAACGGTTCGCTGGTGGCGGTGTCGCGTTCGGGCGAACTGTCGGTGCTGGACGCCCACGGCCGCGAGCGCGAGCGCTACAAGCTGCCCTACGGCGCCACCATCACCGTCAAGGACGGCGATGCGGTCAAGGCCGGCCAGACCGTGGCCAACTGGGATCCGCATAACCACCCGATCGTGTCGGAAGTGGCCGGTTTCGTGCGCTTCGTGGACTTCGTCGACGGCATCACCGTCATCGAGAAGACCGACGAACTGACCGGTCTGGCCTCGCGTGAGATCACCGATCCCAAGCGTCGTGGCTCGCAGGGCAAGGACCTGCGTCCGCTGGTGCGCATCGTCGACAAGGACGGCAAGGATCTGTCGATCCCCGGCACCGACATGCCGGCCCAGTACCTGCTGCCGCCGCGTTCGGTGGTCAACCTGCAGGACGGCGCCGCCGTCGGCGTGGGCGACGTGGTCACCAAGGTGCCGCAGGAAGCGTCCAAGACCCGCGACATCACCGGTGGTCTGCCGCGCGTGGCCGACCTGTTCGAGGCGCGCAAGCCCAAGGATCCGGCGATCCTGGCCGAGCGCTCGGGCGTGATCAGCTTCGGCAAGGACACCAAGGGCAAGCAGCGCCTGATCATCAAGGACACCGACGGCAACGAGCACGAGGAGCTGATTCCCAAGTTCCGCCAGATCATCGTGTTCGAAGGCGAGCACGTGGCCAAGGGCGAGACCATCGTGGACGGCGAGCCGAGCCCGCAGGACATCCTGCGCCTGCTGGGGGTCGAGCCGCTGGCCGCGTACCTGGTCAAGGAAATCCAGGACGTCTACCGCCTGCAGGGCGTGAAGATCAACGACAAGCACATCGAGGTGATCACCCGCCAGATGCTGCGCAAGGTGGAGATCACCGACGCGGGCAACAGCAAGTTCCTGGCGGGCGAGCAGGTCGAGAAGCAGCGCGTGATCGAGGAGAACGCCAAGCTGGTGGCCCGCAACGAGCTGCCCGCGCAGTACGAGCCGGTCCTGCTGGGCATCACCAAGGCCTCGCTGGCGACCGAGTCGTTCATCTCCGCGGCCTCCTTCCAGGAGACCACCCGCGTGCTGACCGAGGCGGCCGTGCGCGGCACCCGCGACAGCCTGCGTGGCCTGAAGGAGAACGTGATCGTCGGCCGTCTGATCCCGGCCGGCACCGGCCTGACCTACCACAGCCAGCGCCGCCGCAACGCCTCGGGCCTGACCGAGTCGGAGATGGCCGCCCTGTCCGGGCCGGTGACCGCCGAGGCCGTGGCCGAAGGTGGCGAAGCCGAGTCGGAAAGCAGCACCGAGCAGTAAGCCTAAGCAAGACGGGCCGGCCCCGCGGGGCCGGCCCGACCAAGCGGAAGGGGGTGCAGGATGCGCCCCGTATCCCGGCCTGGGACCGGCCAGACGGCAGTTGAGGGATTCGTCGGTTGACGACAAATTCCGCTGCCAGCTATACTCTCCTGTCTCGGCAGGCCGCATCTACGGCCTGCCGTCGTTTTCACGCAAAAGGCCCGGCGTCACGGCCTTCATCCAAAGAATCCAAAGATGGCAACGATCAACCAGCTGGTCCGCAAGCCGCGGCAGGCGACGACCTACAAGAGCGCCTCGCCGGCACTCGACAACTGTCCGCAGCGCCGCGGCGTCTGCACGCGCGTCTACACCACCACGCCCAAGAAGCCGAACTCGGCGCTGCGCAAGGTGGCCAAGGTGCGCCTGACCAACCAGGAAGAAGTCATCAGCTACATCGGTGGCGAAGGGCACAACCTGCAGGAGCACTCGGTGGTGCTGATCCGCGGCGGTCGCGTCAAGGACCTGCCGGGCGTGCGTTACCACACCGTGCGCGGTTCGCTCGATGCCGCCGGCGTCGCCAAGCGCCGCCAGGCCCGTTCCAAGTACGGCGCCAAGCGTCCGAAGAGCTAAGGGAATAAGACATGTCTCGTAAAGGTTCCGCGCCGCAGCGCACCGTTCTGCCCGATCCCAAGCACGGCAGCCACACCATCGCCCGCTTCATCAACATGGTGATGCTGAGCGGCAAGAAGTCCGTGGCCGAGAAGATCGTCTACGGCGCCATGGACGTCATCGGCGAAAAGAATCCCAACGCCCTCGAGCTGGTCGAGAAGGCGCTGGACAACGTCGCGCCGGCCGTCGAGGTCAAGTCGCGCCGCGTCGGTGGTGCCACCTATCAGGTGCCGGTCGAAGTGCGCGCCTCGCGCCGCCTGGCCCTGGCCATGCGCTGGCTGATCGAGTCGGCGCGCAAGCGTGGCGAGAACACCATGCCGCGCAAGCTGGCCGCCGAACTGATCGACGCCTCCGAGAACCGTGGCGGCGCCATCAAGAAGCGTGAAGAAACCCACCGCATGGCCGAAGCCAACAAGGCCTTCGCGCACTATCGCTGGTAAGGCAATGCCGGGGCCTTGAATCTTCGGGCCCCAGGCGCCATTTAGGCGCCACACAACGCGCTGATCATCGCGCACGACAGCGAAAGCCGCCCCCGGGCGGCATTCGGTCTTTAGGACCCGTGATCATCGCTCCCGTCCGCGCCCATGGCGCGACGTTCTTTTCATCAAAAAGAGAGACTCCTCGTGGCTCGCACCACTCCCATCGAGCGTTACCGCAACTTCGGCATCATGGCCCACATCGACGCGGGCAAGACCACCACGTCGGAGCGCATCCTGTTCTACACCGGTGTCAGCCACAAGATCGGTGAGGTGCACGATGGCGCCGCCACGATGGACTGGATGGAGCAGGAGCAGGAGCGCGGCATCACCATCACGTCCGCCGCCACCACGGCGTTCTGGACGGGTATGGACAAGTCCATGCCGCAGCACCGCTTCAACATCATCGACACCCCCGGCCACGTCGACTTCACCATCGAAGTCGAGCGTTCGCTGCGCGTGCTCGACGGCGCGGTGTTCGTGCTGTGCGCCGTCGGCGGCGTGCAGCCGCAGTCCGAGACCGTGTGGCGTCAGGCCAACAAGTACGCCGTGCCGCGTCTGGCGTTCGTCAACAAGATGGACCGCACCGGCGCCAACTTCGACAAGGTCGTGGACCAGCTCAAGGCCCGCCTGGGCGCGTACGCCGTGCCGATGCAGGTGCCGATCGGCGCCGAGGACGGCTTCGAGGGCGTGATCGACCTGGTCAAGATGAAGGCGATCCACTGGGATACCGCCTCGCAGGGCACCGTGTTCGAGTACCGCGACATCCCCGCCGAGCTGAAGTCCAAGGCCGACGAGGCCCGCAGCTTCATGGTCGAGGCCGCGGCCGAGGCCAGCGAAGAGCTGATGGACAAGTACCTCAACGAGGGCGACCTGTCCGAGGCCGAGATCCTGAGCGGTCTGCGCGAGCGCACCCTGCGCGTGGAGATCGTGCCGGTCTACTGCGGCACCGCCTTCAAGAACAAGGGCGTGCAGGCCATGCTCGACGGCGTGATCCAGCTGCTGCCGTCGCCGGTGGATCGTCCGCCGGTGCAGGGCATCGACGAGAACGAGCAGGAAGACAGCCGCAAGGCGGGCGACAACGAGCCCTTCTCGGCGCTGGCGTTCAAGATCATGACCGACCCGTTCGTGGGCTCGCTGACCTTCTTCCGCGTCTACTCGGGCGTGCTCAACTCCGGCGACCAGGTCTACAACCCGGTCAAGTCGAAGAAGGAGCGCGTGGGCCGCATCCTGCAGATGCACTCCAACAACCGCGAGGAGATCAAGGAAGTGCGCGCGGGCGACATCGCCGCGGCGGTGGGTCTGAAGGACGTCACCACCGGCGACACGCTGTGCGCGCAGGACAAGATCATCACCCTGGAGCGCATGACGTTCCCGGAGCCGGTGATCTCGATGGCGGTCGAGCCGAAGACCAAGTCCGACCAGGAGAAGATGGGCCTGGCGCTGGGTCGCCTGGCGCAGGAAGATCCCTCGTTCCGCGTGCGGACCGACGAGGAATCCGGCCAGACCATCATCGCCGGCATGGGCGAGCTGCACCTGGAAATCATCGTCGACCGCATGAAGCGCGAGTTCAACGTTGAAGCCAACGTCGGCAAGCCGCAGGTGGCCTACCGCGAGACGATCCGCAAGGGCGTCAAGCAGGACGGCAAGTTCGTGCGCCAGTCGGGCGGTCGCGGCCAGTACGGCCACATCGTGATCGAGATGGAGCCGGCCGAGCGTGGCGCGGGCTTCAGCTACGAGAGCGCGATCGTCGGTGGCGTGGTGCCGAAGGAATACGTCGCCGCCGCGGGCAAGGGCATCGAAGAGGCCATGCGCAATGGTCCGCTGGCCGGCTTCCCGGTGGTGGACGTCGCGGTCAAGGCCGTCGACGGTTCGTTCCACGACGTGGACTCCAACGAAATGGCGTTCAAGGTCGCCGGCTCGATGGCGTTCAAGGAGGCCTTCTCCAAGGCTTCGCCGGTCCTGCTCGAGCCGATGATGAAGGTCGAGATCGTCACGCCCGAGGATTACCTGGGTGACGTGATGGGCGACGTGAGCCGTCGTCGCGGCATCCTGCAGGGCCAGGACGAAAGCCCGTCGGGCAAGGTCATCAACGCCATGGTGCCGCTGGGCGAGATGTTCGGCTACGCCACCACGCTGCGCTCGATGTCGCAGGGTCGCGCGACCTTCTCGATGGAGTTCGACCACTACGCCGAAGCGCCGGCCAACATCGCCGAAGCAGTCACCAAAAAGTAATCGACCGCTCCGCACCGCATTCCAACTGACACAACTTTTGAAGGATTACGACAATGGCAAAGGGTAAGTTCGAGCGCACCAAGCCGCACGTGAACGTGGGCACGATCGGTCACGTTGACCATGGCAAGACGACGCTGACGGCGGCGCTGACCAAGGTGGGCGCGGAGCGTTTCGGCGGCGAGTTCAAGGCCTACGACGCGATCGACGCGGCGCCGGAAGAGAAGGCGCGCGGCATCACGATTTCCACGGCGCACGTGGAATACGAATCGCCGAGCCGCCACTACGCGCACGTGGACTGCCCGGGCCACGCCGACTACGTGAAGAACATGATCACCGGCGCCGCCCAGATGGACGGTGCGATCCTGGTGTGCTCGGCCGCTGACGGCCCGATGCCGCAGACCCGCGAGCACATCCTGCTCTCGCGCCAGGTGGGCGTGCCGTACATCGTCGTGTTCCTGAACAAGGCCGACATGGTGGACGACGCCGAGCTGCTGGAGCTGGTGGAGATGGAAGTCCGCGAACTGCTGAGCAAGTACGAGTTCCCGGGCGACGACACCCCGATCATCCACGGTTCGGCCCGTCTGGCGCTGGAAGGCGACCAGTCGGAGATCGGCGTGCCGGCGATCCTGAAGCTGGTCGAGGCGCTGGACACCTGGATCCCGACCCCGGAGCGTGACGTCGACAAGGCGTTCCTGATGCCGGTGGAAGACGTGTTCTCGATCTCGGGCCGCGGCACCGTGGTGACCGGCCGTATCGAGCGCGGCGTGATCAAGGTGGGCGAGGAAATCGAGATCGTCGGTATCCGTCCGACCCAGAAGACGACCGTGACCGGCGTGGAAATGTTCCGCAAGCTGCTGGACCAGGGCCAGGCGGGCGACAACGCGGGCCTGCTGCTGCGCGGCACCAAGCGTGACGACGTGGAGCGCGGCCAGGTGCTGGCCAAGCCGGGTTCGATCACCCCGCACACCGAGTTCGAGGCCGAGGTGTACGTGCTGTCCAAGGACGAGGGTGGCCGTCACACGCCGTTCTTCAAGGGCTACCGTCCGCAGTTCTACTTCCGCACCACCGACATCACCGGTGCGATCGAGCTGCCGGAAGGCACCGAGATGGTGATGCCGGGCGACAACGTGAAGATGAAGGTCACGCTGATCAACCCGGTGGCGATGGACGAAGGCCTGCGCTTCGCGATCCGCGAGGGCGGCCGTACCGTCGGCGCCGGCGTGGTGGCCAAGATCATCAAGTGATGTGATGGCGCGCTCGCGCGCAAGCGCGGGCGCCTTTGCCGGAACGTCATCCCCGCGAAAGCGGGGATCCACCGCTCCGATGAAGTAGACTGCACGCCCCGGCCAGTCCGGGACCAGGTCAACACCGCAATACCCGCCGGCCCCTCCCTGGGAGGTGTGGCCGGCCTACCGCGAAAAGAGGTGCAGGAAGCGCCTCGTGTTCGCCAGATAAGGACGTTGAACGTGTGAACCGGTGGCGCGAAAAGGCGACTTTTCGCGTCGCCATGCGTCCGGGCTGTTGACGGGCGCAGTTGACGCGTTCTATACTCTTTCGTCTGGGCAGGCCGTTCATCGGTCTGCCTTGTTTTTCAGGAAGATTCCCGGGCCCTCGCGGCCCCGGCGCGTCCCCCGGCAAGGGGTGACTCAAGGCGCAGGGACTTCGAGAAAAAAGCTTGTGGACCATTACCGGGGCAAGGCATCCCAGAGGCCGCGCCCGTCGCTCTTTCAACACAGGAAACCGTCATGGCGGACCAGAAGATCCGTATCAGGCTCAAGGCCTACGATCATCGCCTGATCGATCGCTCGGCGAGCGAGATCGTCGAAACGGCCAAGCGGACCGGCGCGCAGGTGCGCGGCCCGATCCCGCTGCCGACCAAGATTGAACGCTACACCATCCTGGTGTCGCCGCACGCCGACAAGGACGCGCGCGACCAGTACGAGACCCGTACGCACAAGCGCGTGCTGGACATCGTCGATCCCAACGACAAGACCGTCGACGCGCTGATGAAGCTCGAGCTGGCGGCTGGCGTTGACGTCCAGATCAAGCTGACCTAAAGGCACCGACCATGACTGCGAAGAAATATTCGTTGGGCATCGTTGGCCGCAAGGCCGGCATGACCCGGGTGTTCACCGAAGATGGCAAGTCCATCCCGGTCACCCTGATCGAAGCCACCCCGAACCGCATCACCCAGATCAAGACCTCCGAGACTGACGGCTACAGCGCCGTGCAGGTCGCCGTGGGTTCGCGTCGCGCTGCGCTGATCACCAAGCCGGTCGCCGGTCACCTGGCCAAGGCCAAGGTCGAAGCCGGTCGCGGCCTGTGGGAGCTGCGCGTGGAAGCCGACAAGATCGGTGACTTCAGCGTCGGCGGCGAGATCAAGGCCGACATCTTTGAAGTGGGCCAGAAGGTCGACGTCCAGGGCGTGACCAAGGGCAAGGGCTTCCAGGGCACGATCAAGCGCTGGAACTTCCGCATGGGCGACGCCACCCACGGTAACTCGCTGTCGCATCGCGCGCCGGGTTCGCTGGGCCAGCGTCAGACCCCCGGCCGTGTGTTCCCGGGCAAGAAGATGTCCGGCCACATGGGCGCCGTGCAGCAGAGCACGCAGAACCTGGAAGTCGTCCGCGTGGACGCCGAGCGCGGCCTGATCGCCGTCCGCGGCGCCGTGCCGGGTGCGCCGGGTGGCGACGTGATCGTGCGTCCGGCGAGCAAGGCATAAGGAGAACCAACATGGAACTCGCCATCAACGGCAGCGCCAACAAACTGTCGGTCTCCGACGAAGTGTTCGGTCGCGAATTCAGTCAGGACCTGGTGCACCAGGTCGTCGTCGCCTACCGCAACGCCGGTCGTGCGGGCACCAAGGCCCAGAAGACCCGTGCGGAAGTCAACGGCACCACCAAGAAGTCGAAGAAGCAGAAGGGCGGCGGCGCGCGTCATGGCGCCCTGACGGCCCCGATCTTCGTCGGCGGCGGCGTGACCTTCGCGGCCAAGCCGCGTAGCTTCGACCAGAAGGTCAACCGCAAGATGTATCGCGCCGCGATGAAGGCCATCCTGAGCGAGCTGGCTCGCCAGGACCGCCTGACCGTCGTCGACGCCTTCAACGTCGATGCCTCCAGCACCAAGGGCCTGGTCTCCAAGCTCAAGGAACTGAACGTCGGCAAGCGTCCGCTGATCGTCACCGAGGATGCTTCGGAGCACCTGTATCTGTCCGCTCGCAACCTTCCCTACGTGGAAGTGCGCGACGTGCAGGCGCTGGATCCGGCGTCGCTGGTCGGTGCCGACACTGTCGTGATCACCGCCGATGCGGTGAAGAAGATCGAGGAGTGGCTGGCATGATCAGCAACGAGAAAATCTTCAGCGTGCTGCGCGCCCCGCGCGTGTCCGAAAAGACTGCACGTCTGCAGGAAGTAAGCAACCAGTACGTCTTCGAAGTCTCGAACGACGCCACCAAGGCCGATGTCAAGGCCGCGGTCGAGCAGCTGTTCGACGTCAAGGTCGAGGCCGTCAACGTGGTCAACGTCAAGGGCAAGAACAAGTCCTTCCGTAACCGCGGTGGCCGTCGCGGCGACTGGCGCAAGGCGTATGTGCGTCTGGCCGACGGCCAGGCCATCGACGTGTCGGCCACGGCCTGAGGTAGACCCACATGCCATTGATGAAATTCAAACCCACTTCCGCCGGCCGCCGTTCGGCCGTGCGCGTGGTGACGCCCGACCTGCACAAGGGTGCTCCGCACGCTCCGCTCCTGGAGAAGCAGAGCAAGTCCGGCGGTCGCAACCACCACGGTCGCATCACCACCCGTCATATCGGTGGTGGCCACAAGCAGCATTACCGCATCATCGACTTCAAGCGCGACAAGGTCGGCATTCCCGCCCGCGTCGAGCGCATCGAGTACGACCCGAATCGCACCGCGCACATCGCGCTGCTGTGCTACGTCGACGGTGAGCGCCGCTACATCATCGCGCCCAAGGGCCTGAAGGCCGGCGACCAGGTGATCGCGGGCCGCGACGCCCCGATCCGCACCGGCAACACCCTGCCGCTTCTGAACATCCCGGTCGGCACCACGGTGCACTGCATCGAGCTGAAGGTCGGCAAGGGCGCCCAGATCGCCCGCGCCGCCGGCGCCTCGGTCCAGCTGGTCGCGCGTGAGCAGGGCTTCGCCACGCTGCGCCTGCGTTCGGGCGAGATGCGCAAGGTTCCGGCCGAGTGCTGCGCCACGATCGGCGAAGTCGGCAACGACGAGCACAGCCTCGAGAAGCTGGGCAAGGCCGGTGCCAAGCGTTGGCGCGGCGTGCGTCCAACCGTTCGCGGTGCGGCCATGAACCCGGTCGACCATCCGCACGGCGGTGGTGAGGCCAAGGCCGGCCAGGGCAACCCGCACCCGGTCACCCCGTGGGGCGTGCCGACCAAGGGTTACAAGACGCGCCATAACAAGCGCACGCAGCAATTCATCGTCCGCGATCGTAGGGGCTAATCGACCATGGCACGTTCACTCAAGAAAGGCCCGTTCGTCGATCACCACCTGGTCAAGAAGGTGGAGGCTGCGGCCGGTAGCAAGCGCCCGATCAAGACCTGGTCGCGTCGCTCCATGATTCTGCCGGAGATGGTGGGTTTCACCATCGCCGTGCACAACGGCAAGAACCACGTTCCGGTGCTGGTCAACGAGAACATGGTCGGCCACAAGCTCGGCGAGTTTGCCGTCACCCGGACCTTCAAGGGTCACGGTGGCGACAAGAAAGCCGGCGGCAAGAAGTAAGGAGAGATGACAATGGAAGCGAAAGCCATCCTGCGCACCGCGCGCATCTCCCCGCAGAAGGCCCGCCTGGTCGCCGACCAGGTGCGTGGCCTGTCGGCCGAGCGCGCCGTCAATCTGCTGAAGTTCTCGGACAAGAAGGCCGCCCACCTGATCAAGAAGGTGGTGGAGTCGGCGATCGCCAACGCCGAGAACAACCAGGGCGCCGACGTCGACGAGCTGAAGGTCCAGACCATCATGGTCGACGAGGGCCCGACGCTGAAGCGTTTCATGGCCCGCGCCAAGGGCCGCGGCACGCGCATCCTCAAGCGCACCAGCCATATCACTGTGGTGGTTGGCGAAGGCAAGGGCAAATAAGACTATGGGCCATAAAGTACATCCGACCGGTATTCGCCTGGGCATCGCCAAGGACTGGAATTCCAAGTGGTACGCCAACAAGCGCGAGTACGCCAGCTACCTGGCCGCTGACCTCAAGGTCCGCGAGATGCTCCGCAAGAAGCTGGCCCAGGCCGGGATCAGCAAGATCCTGATCGAGCGTCCGGCCAAGACCGCCCGCGTGACGATCCACACCGCCCGCCCGGGCGTGGTGATCGGCAAGCGCGGTGAGGACATCGAGAAGCTGCGCAAGGAAGTGAGCGATCTGATGGGCGTCCCGGCGCACATCAACGTCACCGAGGTGCGTAAGCCCGAGCTGGACGCCCAGCTGGTCGCCGAGTCCATCGCCCAGCAGCTGGAGCGCCGCATCATGTTCCGCCGTGCGATGAAGCGCGCGGTCGGCAACGCGATCCGCCTGGGTGCCCTGGGCATCAAGGTGAACGTCGCCGGCCGTCTGAACGGCGCCGAGATCGCCCGTTCCGAGTGGTACCGCGAAGGCCGTGTGCCGCTGCACACCCTGCGCGCCGACATCGACTACGGCTTTGCCGAGGCGAAGACCACCTACGGCATCATCGGCATCAAGGTGTGGGTCTACAAGGGCGAAGTGTTCGACTTCAGCCAGGTGGGTCAGGAGAAGCAGGACGACGCGCGCCCCGAGCGCAGCGAACGTCCGTCGCGCCCGTCCCGCGATCGTGACGCGAGGTAACGGCAATGTTGCAACCCAAGCGAACCAAATACCGCAAGATGCACAAGGGCCGTAACGAAGGCCTGAGCTGGAGCGGAAACCTCGTCTCGTTCGGCGAGTACGGCCTGAAGGCCACCGCGCACGGTCAGCTGACCGCGCGCCAGATCGAGGCCGCGCGCCGTTCCATCAGCCGCTACGTCAAGCGCGGCGGCAAGATGTGGATCCGCGTGTTCCCCGACAAGCCCATCACCAAGAAGCCGATCGAGGTCCGCATGGGCTCCGGTAAGGGCAACGTGGAGTACTGGGTGGCCCAGATCCAGCCGGGCCGCATGATCTATGAAATCGAGGGCGTGGACGAGGCAACGGCACGCGAGGCGTTCCGCCTGGCCGCCGCCAAGCTCTCGGTCACCACCACTTTCGTGACCCGGACGGTGCGCTAATGGCTATCAAGGAACTCCGTGAGAAGTCTGCCGACGAGCTGAACGCCCACCTGGGCGAGCTGCGCAAGGAGCAGTTCTCCCTGCGCATGCAGAAGGCGACCGGCCAGCTGCCGAAGACCCACGACACCCGCCGGGTCCGCCGCGAGATCGCTCGCGTCAAGACCCTGCTCGGCAGCAAGAAGTAAGGACCGCCGACATGAGTGATAACGAACAGAAAACGCAGCGCACGATCGAAGGTCGTGTCGTCAGCAACAAGATGGACAAGACGGTCACCATCCTGGTCGAGCGTCAGGTCAAGCACGCCCTGTACGGCAAGTACATCAAGCGCTCGACCAAGCTGCACGCCCACGACGCCGACAACGCCTGCAACGAAGGCGACCTGGTCCGCGTGGTGGAGATCGCGCCGCTGTCCAAGACCAAGAACTGGCGCGTGGTCGAGATCGTCGCCCGCGCGGCCGAATAAGAGGAGTCCTGAATCATGATCCAGATGCAGAGCTATCTCGATGCGGCCGACAACTCCGGTGCCAAGGAGCTGATGTGCATCAAGGTGCTGGGCGGCTCCAAGCGCCGTTACGCCGGCATCGGCGACATCATCAAGGTGACCGTCAAGGACGCGATCCCGCGTGGCAAGGTCAAGAAGGGCGAGGTCTATGACGCCGTGGTCGTGCGTACCCGCAAGGGTGTGCGTCGCGCCGACGGTTCGCTGATCCGCTTCGACGGCAACGCCGCCGTCCTGCTGAACAACAAGCAGGAGCCGATCGGCACCCGTATCTTCGGACCGGTGACCCGCGAACTGCGCTCCGAGAAGTTCATGAAGATCGTCTCGCTCGCACCCGAAGTGCTGTGAGCGGAGGAAATCACAATGGCTAACCGTATCAAGAAGGGCGACCAGGTGGTCGTCATCACCGGCAAGGACAAGGGCAAGCAGGGCGACGTGCTGCGTGTGGATGGCGACCGTGTGGTCGTGTCCAACGTGAACATCGTCAAGCGCCACACCAAGCCGAACCCGCAGGCGGGTGTCGCCGGCGGCGTCGTCGAGCGCGAAGCCTCGATCCATATCTCCAACGTCGCCTTGTTCAATGCCGCTTCCGGCAAGGGCGAGCGCGTTGGCTTCAAGGTGCTGGAGGATGGACGCAAACTGCGTGTGTTCCGCTCCAGCGGTGAGGCGCTCGACGCCTGAGGAATGAGGTCATGACCACTCGTCTCGAAAAAATCTACAAGGAAGAGGTCGTCCCGGCCTTGACCAAGAAGTTCGGCTACTCCAACCCCATGGAGGTCCCCAGGCTCACCAAGATCACCATCAACATGGGTGTGGGTGAGGCTGCGACCAACAAGAAGATCCTGGAGAACGCCGTCGCCGACCTGGCCAAGATCTCCGGCCAGAAGCCGGTCACGACGAAGTCGCGCGTCTCGGTCGCGTCCTTCAAGATCCGTGACGGTTGGCCGATCGGCTGCAAGGTGACCCTGCGTCGCGCCCACATGTACGAGTTCCTGGACCGCCTGATCAGCATCTCGCTGCCGCGCGTGCGCGACTTCCGTGGCGTGTCCGGCCGTTCGTTCGACGGCCGCGGCAACTACAACATGGGCGTGAAGGAACAGATCATCTTCCCGGAAATCGACTTCGACCAGGTCGACGCGGTCCGCGGCATGGATATCGCCATCACGACCACCGCCAAGACCGACGCCGAAGCCAAGGCGCTGCTCGAGGCGTTCAAGTTCCCGTTCCGCAACTAAGTCGAGGACAAGACATGGCAAAGACCTCCATGGTCAACCGCGACCTGAAGCGGGCGAAGCTGGCCAAGAAGTACGCGGCCAAGCGCGAAGCACTGAAGAAGATCATCTCCAGCCAGGACGCGTCCTACGACGAGAAGATCGAGGCCTCGACCAAGCTGCAGAAGCTGCCGCGCGACTCCTCGCCCAGCCGCTTCCGCACCCGTTGCGAGCTGTCCGGCCGCCCGCGCGCCGTGTACAGCAAGTTCGGCCTGGCCCGCAACAAGCTGCGCGAAGCCACCATGCGTGGCGACGTGCCCGGCCTGCGCAAGGCCAGCTGGTAACACGGCCGGGGAGTGGTGTAGAATCCGCTCCCCGGATTTTCACCACTAGAGCCTGGCGGCCCGACGGGCGCCGGGCTTTGGTGCGGAATGATCTTCCGCGCAAGGGCTCAGGCCATCAGGCCCGCGCCACCCACAACACGAGATTTTCGCGAAAGCGGATATCGGTGCTACTCATAGGAATCGCACATGAGCATGACTGATCCCATCGCCGACATGCTGGTCCGCATCAAGAATGCGGCTGCCGTCGGCAAGCAGACGGTGAAGATGCCGTCGTCCAACATCAAGGTCGCCATCGCCGGCGTCCTGAAGTCCGAGGGCTACATCGCCGATTCTCGCGTCACCAAGACCGAGAACAACAAGGCCGAGCTCGAGATCGTCCTGAAGTACTTCGAAGGCAAGCCGGTCATCGACACGCTCAAGCGTGTGTCGCGCTCGGGCCTGCGCCAGTACCGCGGCAAGGACGAACTGCCCAAGGTCCTCAACGGCCTGGGCGTTGCCATCATCTCCACGTCGAAGGGCATCATGACCGACGCGCAGGCCCGTGCGGCCGGCGTGGGTGGTGAAGTCCTGTGCTTCGTGGCCTAAGGGAAGGAGTTCTCACATGTCCCGCGTCGCCAAGAAGCCGATCGCCCTGCCCAAGGGCACCGAACTGAACAACGCCAACGGCACCGTGACCGTCAAGGGCCCCAAGGGCACCCTGACGATCGCCCAGCCGGAAGGCGTGAACATCGCCGTCGAGAACGGCACCGTGAACCTGTCGCCGTCCACGCTGGACCACGACGCCATCACCGGCACCATCCGCGCGATCCTGGCCAACATGGTCAAGGGCGTGTCCGATGGTTTCGAGCGCAAGCTCGAGCTGGTTGGCGTGGGTTACCGCGCCGCGATGTCCGGCAAGGACCTGAACCTGTCGCTGGGTTTCTCCCACCCGATCGTGTTCAAGGCGCCGGAAGGCATCACGCTGGCCGCCCCGACCCAGACCGAGATCCTGGTGCAGGGCGCCGACAAGCAGCGCGTCGGTGAAGTCGCCGCCAAGATCCGCGGATTCCGTCCGCCGGAGCCCTACAAGGGCAAGGGCGTGAAGTACTCCGACGAAACCATCATCCGCAAGGAAGCCAAGAAGGCTTAACGGCAGTCGGGAGGCGAGGGCATCTCGCTGCTGCCTCCCCGCTGGCTCAACGCCGATCCGCTTCCACGAGGTCACTGAACATGAGCATCAAGAACACCGCCCGCCTGCGCCGCGCCAAGTCGACCCGCGCTCACATCCGCAGCCTGGGTGTGCCGCGCCTGAGCGTCCTGCGCACCGGCCAGCACCTGTACGCGCAGATCTTCACTGCCGACGGCTCCAAGGTGCTGGCTTCGGCCAACACCCTGCAGGCCGACGTCAAGGAAGGCCTGAAGAACGGCAAGAACAGCGACGCCGCCGCCAAGGTCGGCAAGCTGATCGCCGAGCGCGCCAAGGCCGCTGGCGTCGAGAAGGTCGCCTTCGACCGCTCGGGCTACCGCTACCACGGCCGCGTCAAGGCGCTGGCCGATGCCGCGCGCGAAGGCGGCCT
The DNA here is from genome assembly GCF_020042665.1 of Pseudoxanthomonas sp. X-1. Taxonomy (NCBI): domain Bacteria; kingdom Pseudomonadati; phylum Pseudomonadota; class Gammaproteobacteria; order Lysobacterales; family Lysobacteraceae; genus Pseudoxanthomonas; species Pseudoxanthomonas sp. X-1. Next base: position 3,368,376 of record NZ_CP083376.1, on the reverse strand, counting down.
GCAGTTCTAAGCTTGAACCGCGTGGGGTCCATCCCCACGCAACCTCTGCCGGCGCGGATTGCGCCGGGCGCCGCGGCTCTTCTGCAGCCGCGCCACGCTCCACTGCGGTAGACCACAACCATAAGCGGCCAAGCCGTACAGACCCTCTCAACAGGAATCAACAACATGGCAGAAGAACAACGCTCGCGCGGGCGCGATCGCAACCGCGAAGAGAAAGTCGACGATGGCATGATCGAGAAGCTGATCGCGGTCAACCGCGTCAGCAAGACGGTCAAGGGTGGTCGCCAGTTCACCTTCACCGCGCTGACGGTGGTGGGCGACGGCAACGGCCGCATCGGTTTCGGCTACGGCAAGGCCCGCGAAGTCCCGGTGGCGATCCAGAAGTCGATGGAGTACGCGCGCAAGGGCATGCTCAACGTCGACCTGAACAACGGCACCCTGTGGCACCCGGTCAAGGCCGGCCACGGCGCGGCCCGGGTGTTCATGCAGCCGGCCTCGGAAGGTACCGGTGTCATCGCCGGTGGCGCCATGCGCGCCGTGCTGGAAGCGGTGGGCGTGAAGAACGTGCTGGCCAAGGCCGTTGGTTCGCGTAACCCGATCAACCTGGTGCGCGCCACGCTGCGCGGCCTGGAAGACATGCAGTCGCCGGCCCGCATCGCGGCCAAGCGCGGCAAGTCGGTGGAGGAACTCACCCATGGCTAATGAGTCCAACAAGACCGTCAAGGTGCGCCTGGTGCGCGGCCTGCGTGGTTCCCAGTCGCGTCACCGCCTGTCGGTGAAGGCGCTGGGCCTGAACAAGCTCAACGATGTGCGTGAACTCAAGGACAGCCCGCAGGTGCGCGGCCTGATCGCCAAGGTTCACTACCTCGTCCGCGTCGAGGAGTAATCAACATGCGTCTCAACACTCTGTCGCCTGCAGAAGGCGCCCGCACCGAGCGCAAGCGCGTCGGTCGCGGCATCGGTTCGGGCCTGGGCAAGACCGCCGGCCGCGGCCACAAGGGTTCGTTCGCCCGCGCTGGTAAGGGCAAGATCAAGGCGAAGTTCGAAGGCGGCCAGATGCCGCTGATCAAGCGTCTGCCGAAGGTCGGTTTCCGCTCCAAGCTGAAGAAGGACACCGCCGAGGTGCTGTCCTATCAGCTGGACCGTCTGGAAGCCGGCGAGATCGATTTCGCGGCCCTGCGCGCTGCCAAGCTGGTGCCCAGCACCGCCAAGCGCGCCAAGATCGTGAAGAAGGGCGAGTTGACCAAGGCGTTCACGCTCAAGGGCGTGCAGGCCACGGCGGGCGCGAAGGCGGCCATCGAAGCTGCCGGCGGCAGCATCCAGGAGTAAGCACGGCATGGCGCAGCAGGGCATCGCGGGTGGTCTGGGCAAATTCACCGAGCTGCGGCAGCGTCTGCTGTTCGTGCTGGGTGCCCTGGTCGTCTACCGGATCGGTTGCTTCGTTCCGGTTCCGGGCGTCAACCCGGATGCGATGCTCGCGCTGATGCAGGCGCAGGGCGGCGGCATCGTGGACATGTTCAACATGTTCTCGGGCGGCGCCCTGCACCGTTTCAGCATCTTCGCGCTGAACGTGATGCCGTATATCTCGGCGTCCATCGTCATCCAGCTGGGTGCCCACATCTTCCCGGCGCTCAAGGCGCTGCAGAAGGAGGGCGAGTCCGGCCGTCGCAAGATCACCCAGTACTCGCGCATCGGCGCGGTGCTGCTGGCGGTGGTGCAGGGCGGCAGCATCGCGCTGGCGCTGCAGCATCAAACCGCGCCGGGCGGCGCGCCGGTGGTGTACGCCCCGGGCCTGGGCTTCGTGGTCACCGCGATCGTGGCGCTCACCGCGGGCACCATCTTCCTGATGTGGGTCGGCGAGCAGGTCACCGAGCGCGGCATCGGCAACGGTGTGTCGCTGATCATCTTCTCGGGCATCGTCGCCGGCCTGCCGGCCGCGGTGATCCACACCTTCGGCGCCGTCAACGACGGCACGATGAGCCCCATCGCGCTGATCATCGTGGCGGTGGTGGTGTTCGCGTTCACCTGGTTCGTGGTGTTCGTCGAGCGCGGGCAACGCCGGATCACGGTCAACTACGCGCGCCGCCAGGGCGGTCGCAACGCGTACATGAACCAGACCTCGTTCCTGCCGCTCAAGCTCAACATGGCCGGCGTGATCCCGCCGATCTTCGCCTCGTCCATCCTGGCCTTCCCGGCCACGCTGGCGATGTGGTCTGGCCAGTCGCCGATGGCGGTGACCCTGCAGCGCATCTCCCAGGCGCTGTCGCCGGGCGAGCCGCTGCACATGATCGTGTTCGCGGCGATGATCATCGGCTTCGCGTTCTTCTACACCGCGCTGGTCTTCAACTCGCAGGAAACCGCCGAGAACCTGAAGAAGTCCGGCGCGCTGATCCCGGGCATCCGTCCCGGCAAGGCCACCGCCGACTACGTCGACGGCGTGCTGACCCGCCTGACGGCCGCCGGTTCGCTGTATCTGGTGGCGGTGTGTCTGCTGCCGGAAGTGATGCGTACGCAGCTGGGCACCTCGTTCTACTTCGGCGGCACCTCGCTGCTGATCGTGGTGGTGGTCGTGATGGACTTCATCGCGCAGATCCAGGCGCACCTGATGTCCCACCAGTACGAAAGCCTGTTGAAGAAGGCCAACCTGAAGGGCGGCAACCGCGGCCTGTCGCGCGGCTGACCTCGGCGGGTCGTAATCTCGGCGGTCCCATCCGCCACCAAGCCCGGCCAGCGGCCGGACTTTCAAAATGGGCGGCTCGTGCGGCGGTCTCGCGCGCGAGTGTGAAGCGGCTCGTCCCTGCGCCAGAGTAGCGCGGGCACCGGCGGATCCTCGGGTCCGTCCGGTAAGCGGCTTCCGGCGCCGGAGCATGGGCACACTCCCCATGCCGGGTCCGTGGAACCTCCCCAGGTTCCATGGACTTCCAAGCAACCCGAGACCTTGGTACAATTTCCAGTTCCCTACGCCATATGCCGTCAATCCGTGTTCACGGAGGGCGTGCAGCCGGCCATCAAACAGTTTGGAGAATCGCGTCATGGCGCGTATTGCAGGTGTCAACCTGCCTGCCCAGAAGCACGTCTGGGTGGGGCTGCAGAGCATTTACGGCATTGGCCGTACCCGGTCCAAGAAGGTCTGCGAAGCCGCAGGCGTGACGGTGACCACCAAGATCCGCGACCTGTCCGAGCCGGAAGTCGAGCGCCTGCGCGCCGAGGTCGGCAAGTACATCGTCGAGGGCGACCTGCGTCGCGAAGTCGGCATGGCGATCAAGCGCCTGATGGACCTGGGCTGCTACCGCGGCCTGCGCCATCGTCGCGGCCTGCCGCTGCGTGGTCAGCGCACCCGTACCAACGCCCGTACCCGCAAGGGTCCGCGTAAAGCCATCAAGAAGTAAGGGGCGCACATCATGGCAAAGCCGTCCGCCGCCAAGGCACCGAAGAAGAAGATCAAGCGCGTCGTCACCGACGGCGTCGCCCACGTCCATGCTTCGTTCAACAACACCATCGTCACCATCACCGACCGCCAGGGCAATGCGCTCTCGTGGGCCACGTCGGGCGGTGCGGGCTTCCGCGGTTCGCGCAAGTCCACCCCGTTCGCTGCGCAGGTCGCCGCCGAGAAGGCCGGCCGCGCCGCGCTGGACTACGGCCTGAAGTCGCTGGAAGTCCGCATCAAGGGTCCGGGTCCGGGCCGTGAGTCGGCCGTGCGTTCGCTCAACAACGTCGGCTACAAGATCACCAACATCATCGACGTGACGCCTATCCCGCACAACGGGTGCCGTCCGCCGAAGAAGCGTCGCGTCTAAAGGGAGCGATTAGAAATGGCTCGTTATATCGGTCCTACCTGCAAACTCGCCCGTCGCGAAGGTGCAGACCTGTCCCTCAAGAGCCCGGCGCGCGCGCTGGACTCCAAGTGCAAGCTGGAGCAGAAGCCCGGCCAGCACGGTGCCACCGCCCGCAAGGGCAAGCTGTCCGACTACGCCACCCAGCTGCGCGAGAAGCAGAAGGTCAAGCGTATCTACGGTCTGCTGGAGCGCCAGTTCCGCAACTACTACAAGAAGGCCTCGACCAAGAAGGGCAACACCGGCGAGAACCTGCTGCAGCTGCTGGAAACCCGCCTGGACAACGTGATCTACCGCATGGGTTTCGCGGTCACCCGTCCGGCCGCCCGCCAGCTGGTCTCGCACCGCGGCGTGCTGGTCAACGGCAAGTCGGTCAACCTGCCTTCCTACCAGGTCAAGGCCGGCGACGCGATCGAGCTGTCGGAGAAGGCCCAGAAGCAGCTGCGCGTGCAGGAATCCCTGACCGTGGCCGAGCAGCTGGACCTGAGCCCGTCCTGGGTCGAGGTGGATTCGAAGAAGTTCGCCGGCGTGTTCAAGGCCGTGCCGGTCCGTTCGGACCTGCCCGCCGACATCAACGAAGCGCTGATCGTCGAGCTGTACTCGAAGTAATCACACACGCACCCCCGCCCTGGCGGGGGTTTGCAGGAGACAAAGCAACATGACGGGTATCACTCAGCAAGTGCTGCGCCCCCGCGGCCCGCAGATCGAGCGCCTGACCGACAACCGCGCCAAGGTGGTCATCGAACCGCTGGAGCGTGGCTACGGCCATACGCTGGGCAATGCGCTGCGCCGCGTGCTGCTGTCGTCCATCCCCGGCTTCGCGATCACCGAGGTCGAGATCGACGGCGTGCTGCACGAGTACAGCACCATCGAGGGTCTGCAGGAAGACGTGCTGGAAGTCCTGCTGAACCTCAAGGATGTGGCCATCCGCATCCACACCGGCGACAACGCCACCCTGAGCCTGACCAAGCAGGGCCCGGGCGTGGTCACCGCCGGCGACATCAAGACCGACCACAACGTCGAGATCCTCAATCCCGACCACGTGATCGCGCACCTGACCAAGGACATCGCGGTCAACCTGCGCCTGAAGATCGAGCGCGGCTTCGGCTATCAGCCGGCCGCCGCCCGCCGTCGTCCGGACGAAGAGAACCGCGCCATCGGCCGCCTGGTGCTGGACGCCTCGTTCTCGCCGGTCCGTCGCGTCGCCTACGCCGTCGAGTCCGCTCGCGTCGAACAGCGCACCGATCTGGACAAGCTGGTCCTGGACATCGAGACCAACGGCACGATCGACGCCGAGGAAGCCGTGCGCACCGCCGCCGACATCCTGAGCGACCAGCTGTCGGTGTTCGGCGACTTCACGCACCGCGACCGCGGCGCGCCGAAGCAGCAGACCGGCGGCGTGGATCCGGTGCTGCTGCGCCCGATCGACGACCTGGAGCTGACCGTGCGTTCGGCCAACTGCCTCAAGGCCGAGAGCATCTACTACATCGGCGATCTGATCCAGAAGACCGAAGTGGAGCTGCTCAAGACCCCGAACCTCGGCAAGAAGTCGCTGACCGAGATCAAGGAAGTCCTGGCCCAGCGCGGCCTGTCGCTCGGCATGAAGCTGGAGAACTGGCCGCCGGCCGGTGTCTCGCAGCACGGGATGATGGGGTAAGCCCAAGCCGCTTGCGCGGCACTGCCGCGCGCTTGGGCGAACGCCCGGCGCGCTGCGCCGGGCCGGGGCGGGCGATCCGTCCCGGCTCGATGCTTCACCAGAGTAAGTCCAGCGATACCGCTTTACCCGCAACACCTCGACGACGGGCCGCAAAGGCCCGCGCGATGTCCGGACAGGATGACCGGATCAGGACCAACCGCAGTCCAGGCAACAACGCCACGAAGGCGACAGCGAACCTCAACAGCCGCACCATTCATCAGGAATCCACCTCATGCGTCACCAGAAAGCCGGCCGCAAGTTCAGCCGCACCAGCTCGCATCGCGCCGCGATGTTCTCCAACATGGCCGCCTCGCTGATCAAGCACGGCCTGATCAAGACCACCCTGCCCAAGGCCAAGGAACTGCGTCGCGTCGCCGAGCCGCTGATCACCCTAGCCAAGGTCGATGGCGTGGCCAACCGCCGCCTGGCCTTCGCGCGTCTGCGCGACAAGGAAGCGGTCGGCACCCTGTTCACCACCCTGGGCCCGCGCTACCAGTCGCGTCCGGGCGGCTACCTGCGCATCCTCAAGTGCGGCTTCCGCGCTGGCGACAACGCGCCGATGGCTTACGTGGAACTGGTCGATCGTCCGGAAGCGGCCGAGTAATCGACCCAGTCCCGCACGCGTCACCCGCAGACCCCGGCTCCTGGCCGGGGTTTTGCGTTTTGGGCGCGGGTCGTGCGGAGGGGGCGGATTTGGCCCCGGGCGCGCGGGGTGGCGATAATGCGGGCACTTCCCTGTTGCCGCTGCCCATGAATCCTTTCCGTTGGTCCTTCCGCGCGCAGTTCCTGGCCGGTTTCCTCGTATGCGTCGGATTGCTGGGCGCCGCGCTGTACACCCAGTACTACCAGCACCAGATCCCGTGTCCGCTGTGCAGCTTCCAGCGAGGCGCGTTCGCGCTGTTGGGCCTGGTGTTCCTGATCGGCGGCCTGCACGGGCCGCGCAGCCGCGGCGGGCGCATCGTCTACGGCCTGCTGGGGCTGGTGCCGGCGCTGATCGGCATCGGCATCGCCGGTCGCCACGTGTGGCTGCAGCATCTGCCGGCCGACAAGGTGCCGGCGTGCGGCCCCGACCTGGCCTACATGATGGAGGCCTTCCCGCTGGGCGACGTGCTGCGCCAGGTACTGACCGGGTCGGGCGAGTGCGCCGAGGTCACCTGGCGTCTGCTGGGCCTGTCGATGCCCGAGTGGAGCCTGCTGTGGTTCGTGGTGCTGACGCTGTGGCTGCTGATGGCCGCCTTCCGCCGGCGCAAGCGCACGCTGCTGCGCGAGCTGCGCCCGTCCTGAGCGCACCTGGCTTCGGACCGGTCGCGCGCGTCGACCGGTCCGCAGCCTGGACGCGGCGCAGGTCGCCTCAGAAGTCCTGCTGCACGCTGAGGAACACGCCGCGCCGCGGCGCCCATTGCGGCGCGAACACGCCGATGCCGCCGCCGTCGCGCAGCTGGTAGCTGCGATCCAGCGCGTTCACTGCGGCGACCTGCACATGCAGCGGATGCGCGGTGTCGGCCTCGAAGTCGTGCCCCGCGCTCAGGTTGAGCTGGAAGTAGGACGGCAGCGCCGCGCCATTCGGCACCGTCGGCGTATCGGTGCGCAGGCCGCTGCCGTAGAGGTAGTTGGCGCCCACCCGGTTGTGGCCGGCGAAGCTGTAGTTGATGCCGCCCGACGAGGTGAGCTTCTGGTCGTGGTCCAGGTGGATCCAGTTCTCCGCCACATAGGCCAGGGCGTCGGGGTCGAAGTTGTAGGCGCCGGTCATGACCTGCTTGCCCATCGCCCGGCTGTAGGCCGCGTTGAAGTAGGCGCTCACCGGGCCGTTGTCGTAGTCGGCCGAGAACTCCAGGCCGTGGACGTGGCCGTAGCGGTAGTTGAAGGTCGAATAGATGTAGGCGGCGCCGAACTGGCCCTCGTCCTGCAGGCGGTCGGCCAGGCGGTCGTAGGCGTCCAGGCCCAGGGTCAGGTGGTCGCCGACCTGCTGGGAGATGCCCAGGTCGTAGTAATCGCTGCGTTCGCTGAGCGGCACCTGCGCGCCGGCGGCGACCTGCTGGTTGGTGGTGCCATCGAACAGGGCGATATCGCCGGCGGAGATCAGTTCGCTGGCCGGCGGGGTGAAGTAGCGGGCGTAGCCGGCGTGCAGGGTGGTGCTGTCGGTGGCCTGCCAGATCGCGCCGATGCGCGGGCTGAGCTGGCTCTCGCTGCGTCCGAAGGCCTTGTAACGGTCGGCGCGCAGGCCGTAGTTCACGGTCCAGTCCTCGCCGAGCTTCCATTCGTCCTGCAGGTAGAGCGCGGTGGTGCTGGCGTGGAAGCGGCTGCTGTCGCCGATCAGTTCGGGGATGTTGCTGGTCTGGTGGCCGTCGGCGTCGGCCGGGAACACCCAGCTGTTGTTGCTGGCGGTGGCGTGTTCGAAGTCGCCGTACAGGCCGTAGCGCAAGGTATGCGACGCGCCCAGCGGGGTGGAGACATCGGCCTGCAGCACGTTGGCGCGGTTGCCGCGATCGACCTGCGAGGCGACGCCGTCGAAGATCAGGTCGCCGGTGACGTCCGGATCGAAGGCCACGCTGCTGTAACGCTGGCCCAGCGAGACCTGGTAGGCGCTGTCGCCGACCAGGCCCTGCAGCGCGACGGTGGCGAAGCGGGTGTTCTCGCGCTGGCGCTCGTCCAGCGCGCTGGAATCGAAGTCGGTTTGGCCCTGGTTGTCGAAGGCCGGGGTCTGGCCCGGGTTGTTGGGCACCTGGAAGCGGTTGTTGGCATAGCCGGCCATCACGCTCAGGCGCGTGTCCTCGTTGACCAGATAGGTCAGGTCGGCGAAGGCCTTGCCCTGGTGGGTCTTGTCGTGGTCGGGCGTGCGGCTGTTGGTGGGGTTCTCCAGGCCGATCTTGTTCTGGTCGTAGTCGCCGGTCACGAACCAGCTCCAGCGGCCCTGGCTGCCCCACCAGGCCAGCGAGGGATTGAAGGTGCCGAACGAGCCTGCGGTCACCCCGACGCTGCCGCCGTTGCCGAGCGCCTGGCCGCTCTTGGTGGTGATGTCGACCACCGCCGCGGTCCGGTCGCCGAACTGCGCCGGCAGCGCGCCGTCGAGCAGGCGGATGCTGGACACGGTGCGCGGGTCCAGGCTCTGGCCGAAGCCGGAGATCGACTCGGGCAGGATCACGCCGTTGATGCGGTACTGCAGATTGGCGTGGTCGCCGCGCACGTGGACGCCGCCGTAGGAGTCCTGGACGACCCCCGGCGCCTGCAGCAGCACTTGGTTTATCGGGGTCGAGGCCCCAAGCGGCAGCCGGTCGATGTCGGCGGCGCTGATGGTGAACTGGCTGCTGCCGATGTCCGGGGAGAGCGCGTTGCGCGCCGCATCCAGCTTGGCGTGGACCTTGACCACGTCCAGGTCCACGGTGGCATCGGTGGGGGCGTCATCGGCCAGGGCGAGCAGGGGCGTGGTCGCCAGGGCCAGGGCGATGGCGGAGGCGAGCAGGTTCGGGGTCTTCATGGCGGGGCGTGGGGCCGTTGGGGAAATGTTATGAAGTAACGGTCCTCCTGTCGGGCTTGTCGCGCCTAGGCCGAAAGTCATGGGGTCCGTTGCCGCGTTTCCCGGGGTTTAGAGACCTCAGAAAACTGTCGGAATCGTCAGGAAGTGCGCCCCTGGCCCCCGCTCTGCGATCATGTCGGCTTCCTCCTGGAGCCCCGCATGTCCGCCGCAGCCCCCGCCGTTCCTTTCTCTGCCACCTCCGGCGACTGGCGTCCCGACAGCTGGCGCACGCGGCCGGCGATGCAGCTGCCGACCTATCCCGATGCCGACGCCCTGGCCCGCGCGGTCGAGGAACTCGGCAAGTTGCCACCGCTGGTGACCTCCTGGGAGATCTTCGCGCTGAAGAAGCAGCTGGCCGAGGCGCAGGAGGGCAAGCGCTTCGTGCTGCAGGGCGGCGACTGCGCCGAGAGCTTCTCCGACTGCGAGTCCGGCCTGATCTCCAACCGGCTGAAGGTGCTGCTGCAGATGAGCCTGGTGCTGGTGCACGGCCTGCAGCTGCCGGTGGTGCGCGTCGGGCGCTTCGCCGGGCAGTACGCCAAGCCGCGCTCGACCGACATGGAGACCCGCGGCGAGATCACCCTGCCGAGCTACCGCGGCGACCTGGTCAACGGGCCGGAATTCACCGCCGCCGCGCGCATCCCCGATCCGCAGCGCATGATCCGCGCTCACTCGCGCTCGGCCATGACGATGAACTTCGTGCGGGCGCTGATCGACGGCGGCTTCGCCGACCTGCACCACCCCGAGTACTGGAACCTCAGCTGGGTCGGCTATTCGCCGCTGGCCAACGAGTACCAGCAGATGGTGTCCGACATCGGCGGCGCGGTGCGCTTCATGGAGACCCTCGCCGGCGCCGAGGTGCACAACCTCAACCGCATCGACTTCTACACCTCGCATGAGGCGCTGCTGCTGCCCTACGAGCAGGCGCTGACCCGCGAGGTGCCGCGCCAGCACGGCTGGTTCAACCTGTCCACGCACTATCCCTGGATCGGCATGCGCACCGCGGCGGTCGACGGGGCGCATGTGGAATACCTGCGCGGGGTGCGCAATCCGATCGCGGTAAAAGTCGGTCCGTCGGTCAAGCCCGATCAGCTGCTGGAACTGATGGACATTCTCAACCCGGACGACGAGCCGGGCCGGCTGACCTTCATCCACCGCATGGGCGCGGCGCAGATCGCCGACAGGCTTCCGCCGCTGCTGGAGGCGGTCAAGCGCGACGGCCGCCGCGTGCTGTGGATCTGCGATGCGATGCATGGCAATACCGAGTCGACCAGCAACGGCTTCAAGACGCGCCGCTTCGACAACATCCGCGGCGAGGTCGAGCAGGCTTTCGACCTGCATGCCGCGGCGGGCACGCGCCTGGGCGGTGTCCACCTGGAGCTGACAGGCGAGGACGTCACCGAATGCACCGGCGGCGCGCGCGAGCTGACCGACATCGACCTGGAGCGCGCGTATCGCTCGACCGTCGATCCGCGCCTGAACTACGAGCAGTCGCTGGAGATCGCCATGTCGATCGTGCGCAAGCAGCGGCAGCTGCAGGCAACGGTGGGCTAAGACGGCTCAAGGACATCGCCGCCTCCGCCTTCGCGGGAACGAAGGTCGAGAAGGTGCTGACGGCTGCAAGGCCGCGCTTTGCCTTCGTTCGCCATCCGGGGCGTCGCGCCGAGTGCACGGTTCGCCCTGTCGTCCGCGGCGCGTGCCCACACGCCCTCGACGCGCGCTTTGGCAGTCTCCGGTGGGGATGGCCGACCTGCACTGGATGACCGCACGCGAGTACGTGATCCCGCTGGGAATTTCCCTGGCGCTGGGCGTGCTCGCCTGGGGATTGTTCGCCTGGCTGGAGCGGCGCTCGCGCGGCAAGGATTTCCGGCGCGCGCGCATCACCCGCATCCTCAGCCTGCCGCTGGCGTTCGTGCTGCCGCTGGTGTTCCTGCGCGCCGGGCTGGAGGCCACGCCGCTGAAGGATGCGCAGCTGGTGCTGATCAAGCAGCTGCTGCATATCGGCATCGTTGGCTGCGTGACATGGCTGGTGGTGCGCGTGGTGGCCGGCGTGGTGGCGGCGATCCTGCGCGACAACCGCATCGATGTGGCCGACAACCTGCACGCGCGCACCATCCATACCCAGGCGCGGGTGCTGGGGCGGGTGGCCTCCGGCGCGGTGATCCTGGTCGGCGTCTCGGTGGTGCTGCTGCAGTTCGACGAGGTGCGCCAGCTCGGCCGCACGCTGCTGGCCTCGGCCGGCATCCTGGGCCTGGTGGCGGGCATCGCGGCCAAGCCGGTGTTCGGCAACCTGATCGCGGGCCTGCAGATCGCGCTGACCCAGCCGATCCGCCTGGACGACGTGGTCATCGTCGAGGGCGAATGGGGCCGCATCGAGGAGATCACCAGCTCGTTCGTGGTGGTGCACATCTGGGACCAGCGGCGGATGGTGGTGCCACTGACTTGGTTCATCGAGAACCCGTTCCAGAACTGGACCCGGCGCAGCGCCGACATGCTCGGCACGGTGTTCCTGTGGCTGGACTACCGCACCCCGATGGCCGCCGTGCGCGCCGAAACCGAGCGCGTGTGCCGCGAGGACCCGCGCTGGGACGGCCGGGTCTGCATTGCCCAGGTCACCGAGACCTCCGAGACCGCCATGCAGGTGCGCCTGCTGGTCAGCGCGCGCAGCTCCGGCGATGCCTTCGACCTGCGCTGCGTGGTGCGTGAGCGCGTGCTGGACTACCTGGCGCGCGAGTATCCCGACGCGCTGCCGCGCCAGCGCAACATGCTCACCCGCGAACAGACCCCGCCCGACACGCCGCAGGTGCTGCCCAGCGCGCGCCAGACCTCTTCGCCCGGCGCCGAGGACGGCCCGCCGCCGGTCTCGCCCGACGCACCGGATCCGGTGCCGCCGCCGTCGCGCTGAGCCGCCCCGCCGCCCTCAGGGCGTGCGCGGTTCCAGCGTGGCGCGATACGTCGGCGGCACGCGCGCCTGGGTGCGCTGTTCGTAGTCGTAGCCCAACCCGATCAGCTTGGCCTCGCTCCAGGCGGTGCCCATGAACAGCAGGCCCAACGGCAGCCCGCGGCTGTCGCCCATCGGCACGGTCAGGCTGGGATAGCCGGCCACCGCCGCCGCGCCATAGCCGGCGCCGGGGAAGGGATCCTTGAACGCCGGGTCGGTGCGCCAGGCCGGGCCGGTCGCCGCGGCGACCAGGGCGTCCAGGTGCTGCGCCTTGAGCGCCGCATCGATGCCCTCCGGACCGGCCAGGCGCTTGATGCGCGAACGGGCCTGGATGTAGGCCGGGTCGTTCAGGCCGCCCATCGCCGCGGACTGCTCGAACAGGTCCTGCCCGAACAGTGCCAGCTCCTCGCGAGCATGCTGCTGGTTGAAGCCGATCAGCTGCTGCAGCGAGTCCACCGGCGCGCCCTTGGTCGCGAAGTAACGCGCCAGGCCGTTCTTGAACTCAGTCTTGAGCACCAGCAGCTCGTCCTGGTCCCACTGGCCGGCGGTGAGAATCTCGGCATCGACCACGGTCGCGCCGGCCGCGCGCAGGGTCGCGACCGCGCCCTCCATCGCCTTGGCCACGTCGGGGCCGAACTTGAAACTGCTGCGGACCACGCCGATGCGTGCGCCCTTGAGCGCGCCGGGCCGCAGGCGCGCGACATAGTCCAGCGGCGCATTGAGCGTGGCGTACCCGGTGCTGGCATCGGCGCTGTCGCGCCCGGCCATCGCCGCAAGCAGGATCGCGGCATCGGACACCGTGCGGGTGATCGGCCCGGCGGTGTCCTGGCTCCAGGAGATCGGCACGATGCCGTCGCGGCTGACCAGGCCGACGGTGGGCTTCAGCCCCACCGCGCCGTTGACCGCCGCCGGGCAGATGATGCTGCCGTCGGTCTCGGTGCCGACCGTCGCCGCGGCCAGGTTGGCCGAGGCGGCCACGCCGCTGCCGGCGCTGGAGCCGCAGGGATTGCGGTCCAGCACATAGGGGTTGTGGGTCTGGCCGCCGACCGCGCTCCAGCCGGAGATCGAGTCGCTGGACCGGAAGTTGGCCCACTCCGACAGGTTGGTCTTGCCCAGGATCACCGCGCCGGCCTCGCGCAGGCGCTTGACCAGGAAGGCGTCGGCCTTCGGGCGGAAATCGCGCAGCGCCAGCGAGCCGGCGGTAGTGGCCATCGGCGTGGCGTCGATGTTGTCCTTGAGCAGGATCGGGATGCCCTGCAGCGGGCCGCGCACGGTGCCGCCGGCGCGCTCGCGGTCGCGCAGCGCCGCCTCGGTCATCGCCTCGGGGTTGAGCTGGATCACGGCGTTGAGGTGCGGCCCGGCGCGGTCGACCTGGGCGATGCGGTCCAGGTAGGCGCGGGTCAGGGTGCGGCTGTCCAGCGCGCCGCGCTGCATCTGCTCCTGCAGCTGGGCGATGGTCAGTTCGGCGTAGCGGAACTGGGCCGGTTGCGCGGCCTTGGGCGGGGCGGATGCCGGGGCGGTGCAGCCGGCCAGCGCGGCCAGGCACGACAGCGTCAGCGCAAGCCTGCAGGCGTGCATCGGTTCGATCCCCTCATGCGGATCGTCGCAGGCTAAACGCAGCGGCGCGGGCGCCGCAAGCGGCTCAGTGGCGCCGGCGGCGGATCAGGTCGCGGGCCAGCACGGCCACCACGATCACGTTGATCAACACCACCACGGCCGTATGCCAGGCCGGATGCCGGAACAGCGCGTACATGTCGAAGGGCAGGTAGACCGCCGTGCCCACGCAGCCCAGCCACGAGGCCCACGCCTTGGCCCGCCACAGGCCCCAGGATTCCACCAACCGCCAGAGCGCGTAGATGGCGACCACGGCCACGGCCAGGTGCACCGCCTTGGGGTCGATCTGCTTGAGCAGCGAGGGCAGGGCGCCGTGCGCCGGGTCCAGATGGAAGCGCTCGATCAGCCAGTACACCGCGCGCCGGATCGGGTCGGGCCCCAGGACTTCCAGGCTGGCCGCGGCGATCAGGGCCAGCAGGCCCTTGGCCAGTTCGAACAACGCCAGCGCATGCAGGCCCGGATGCGCGTGCGGATCCGGATCGTAGGGACGTTGGGTATGAGGCATCGGGCCGGAAGGATACGCCGGTTGGTGCGCGGGCGGCGACCCGTGGGCCGCCACCCGCGCCAGCTTGCACAGACCGCCTTACGCCGCGCGCGAGGCCTTCTTGCGCTCGCTTTCGGTCAGGTGCTTCTTGCGCAGGCGGATCTCCTTCGGGGTGATCTCCACCAGCTCGTCGTCGTCGATGAAGTCCAGGGCCTGCTCCAGGGTGAACTTGATCGCCGGGGTCAGCTGGATGGCGTCGTCCTTGCCCGAGGCGCGCATATTGGTCAGCGGCTTGGTCTTGATCGCGTTGACCGTCAGGTCGTTGTCCTTGGAGTGGATGCCGATCAGCTGGCCTTCGTAGACGTTGTCGCCCTCGGCGGCGAACAGCTTGCCGCGCTCCTGTAGCGGGCCCAGCGAGTAGGCCGGCGTGGCGCCGGGCGCATTGGCGATCATCACGCCGTTGGGACGCTTGGCGATGGCGCCCTGTTCCTTGGGACCGTAGTGGTCGAACACGTGGAACAGCAGGCCCGAGCCCTGGGTCAGGGTCTTGAACTCGTTCTGGAAGCCGATCAGGCCGCGCGCCGGGATTTCATAGTCCAGGCGCACGCGGCCCTTGCCGTCGGGCTCCATGTTCTTCAGCTGGCCCTTGCGCACGCCCAGCTTCTCCATCACGCCGCCCTGGTGGATCTCTTCCACGTCCACCACCAACTGCTCGATCGGCTCCATCTGCTGGCCGTCGATCTCCTTGATGATGACCTCCGGGCGCGAGACGGCCAACTCGTAGCCTTCGCGGCGCATGTTCTCAATCAGCACCGACAGGTGCAGTTCGCCACGGCCGGAGACCAGGAACTTGTCCGCGTCCTCCAGCTGCTCGACCTTCAGCGCCACGTTGTGCACGGTCTCGCGCTCCAGGCGGTCCTTGAGCTGGCGGCTGGTCAGGAACTTGCCGCCGGACAGGTCCTTGTTGCCGGCGAAGGGCGAGTTGTTGACCTGGAAGGTCATCGAGATGGTCGGCTCGTCCACGGTCAGCGCCGGCAGCGCCTCGGGCGCCTCCAGGGCGGTGACGGTGTCGGAGATGGTCAGCTCCTGGATGCCGGAGATGGCCACGATGTCGCCGGCCTCGGCGGTCTCCTGCTCGATGCGCTCAAGGCCCAGGAAGCCGAGCACCTGCAGCACCTTGCCCTGGCGCTTCTTGCCCTCGCGGTCGATCACGGCCACCGGCATGTTCTTGCGCAGCGTGCCGCGCTGGATGCGGCCGATGCCGATCACGCCGACGAAGTTGTTGTAGTCCAGCTGGCTGATGCGCATCTGGAACGGGCCTTCCGGGTCGACCTCCGGCTTGGGCGCGTGCTGCATGATCGCCTCGTACAGCGGGGTCATGTCGCCGTCGCGGGCGTTCTCGTCCAGCGAGGCGTAGCCGTTCAGCGCCGAGGCGTAGACGATCGGGAAGTCCATCTGCTCGGGCGTGGCGCCCAGGCGGTCGAACAGGTCCCACACCTGCTCCACGACCCACTCCGGGCGCGCGCCGGGGCGGTCGATCTTGTTGACCACCACGATCGGCTTGAAGCCCATCGCGAAGGCCTTCTGGGTCACGAAGCGGGTCTGCGGCATCGGGCCGTCCATCGCATCGACCAGGATCAGCACGGTGTCCACCATCGACAGTACGCGCTCGACCTCGCCGCCGAAGTCGGCGTGGCCGGGGGTATCGACGATGTTGATGCGGTTGCCGTTCCACTTGATGGCCGTGTTCTTGGCCAGGATGGTGATGCCGCGCTCCTTTTCCTGGTCGTTGCTGTCCATCACGCGCTCGGCGATGACGGCACGCTCGGAAAAGGTGCCGGACTGCTTCAGCAGGCAGTCGACGAGGGTGGTCTTGCCATGGTCGACGTGGGCGACGATGGCGATGTTGCGAAGGTTTTCAATGGACATGCGGCACGGGCGCGGCGGTGCGCGCAGGGATGGGGAGGGAAGCGCGTATTATAGCCGGTTACCGCCCACAACCGGGCTGCCTGCTCCCAAGGAGTTCCACGATGTCCCTGACCGCCACCTTCAACACCTCCCGCGGCCCGATCCAGGTCGAGCTGTACCCGGACAAGGCGCCGCTGACCGTGGCCAATTTCGTCAACCTGGCCAAGCGCGGCTTCTACGACGGGCTGAACTTCCACCGCGTCATCCCCGATTTCATGATCCAGGGCGGCTGCCCGGAAGGCTCCGGCCGCGGCGGCCCGGGCTACCGTTTCGAGGACGAGACCAGCAACGGCGTGCGCCACGAGCGCGGCGTGCTGTCCATGGCCAACGCCGGTCCCAACACCAACGGCAGCCAGTTCTTCATCACCCACGTGGCCACCCCGTGGCTGGACGGCAAGCACACCGTGTTCGGCAAGGTCGTCTCGGGCCTGGAGGCCGTCGATGCGGTCAAGCAGGGCGATACCATCGAGTCGGTGGTGATCGAGGGCGACGCCGACGCCGTCCTGGCCGCCAAGGCCGACCGCGTGGCCGAGTGGAACAAGCACCTGGCCGCCTGAACGCGACCCGCCCGCCCCTCGGCGGGCCCGCAGGTAGACCATTGGTCGAACGCGGTCGCGCCGGGGACGCGTGCTAAAATTCCGCGCCGCACAATCGAGGCGGCGCCACCAGGAGCCCGCCGTCCATGCCGATTTCGCGCTGCCATCCGCTGGATGCCTGCGGGATCGTGACGTCGGCCTCCGTGACCCCTCCATCCGCCTGGCGCGTCTAGCGCCTATCCCATCAGGCGGGCATCGCACCCGCCATCCGATGCACGAGGAATCCACACCATGAAACAACCCGTCCGAGTCGCCGTCACCGGTGCCGCCGGCC
Organism: Pseudoxanthomonas sp. X-1; assembly: GCF_020042665.1. Lineage (NCBI taxonomy): Bacteria > Pseudomonadati > Pseudomonadota > Gammaproteobacteria > Lysobacterales > Lysobacteraceae > Pseudoxanthomonas > Pseudoxanthomonas sp. X-1. The sequence continues at coordinate 3,351,459 of NZ_CP083376.1, read as the reverse complement.
AGATCGGCTACGCCCTGCTGTTCCGCATCGCCTCCGGCGAGATGCTGGGCAAGGACCAGCCGGTCATCCTGCAGCTGCTCGAGCTGCCGATGGAGAAGGCCCAGGCCGCGCTGAAGGGCGTGATGATGGAGCTGGAGGACTGCGCCTTCCCGCTGCTGGCCGGCATGGTCGGCACCGATGACCCGGAAGTGGCCTTCAAGGACGCCGATTACGCCCTGCTGGTCGGCGCCCGTCCGCGCGGCCCGGGCATGGAGCGCAAGGACCTGCTGCTGGAGAACGCCAAGATCTTCACCGCCCAGGGCGCCGCGCTGAACAAGGTCGCCTCGCGCAACGTGAAGGTGCTGGTGGTCGGCAACCCGGCCAACACCAACGCCTACATCGCCATGAAGTCCGCCCCGGACCTGCCGGCGAAGAACTTCACCGCGATGCTGCGCCTGGACCACAACCGCGCCCTGAGCCAGCTCTCGCTCAAGCTCGGCAAGCCGGTGGCCGGCATGGAGAAGCTGGTGGTGTGGGGCAACCACAGCCCGACCATGTACCCGGACTACCGCTTCGCCACCGCCGACGGCGCCTCGATCGGCGAGGCGATCAACGACCAGGAATGGAACGCCAACACCTTCATTCCGACCGTGGGCAAGCGCGGCGCGGCGATCATCGAGGCGCGCGGTTCGTCCTCGGCCGCCTCGGCCGCCAACGCCGCCATCGACCACGTGCGCGACTGGGCGCTGGGCAGCAACGGCAAGTGGGTGACCATGGGCGTGCCCTCCGACGGCTCCTACGGCATCCCGGAAGGCGTGATCTTCGGCTTCCCGGTGACCACCCAGAACGGCGAGTACACCCTGGTCAAGGACCTGCCGATCGACGACTTCAGCCAGAAGTACATCGACAAGACCCTGGCCGAGCTGGAAGAAGAGCGCAGCGGCGTGGCCCACCTGCTGGGTTGATCCGCCGCGCAGGACATGTGTGACGCGAACGCCGGGCCGTGAGGTCCGGCGTTCTGCTTTGGGGGCGCGTCGGTCATCGTTCGTGACATGCCTTGGGCTTCGACCAAGGTCGAGCCGCGCCGCCCGGATTGCGTCGCTACGCTGGCGCTTCCGCCACCAGGGAGGTGTCATGTCGCAGCAGGCCTATGCCGCCGGGCTGGAGCGTAACCCGGCCAACTTCACCGCACTCTCGCCGCTGACCTTCCTGCGCAAGGCCGCGCAGGTGCATCCACAGCGCGTGGCCCTGGTCCATGGCGAGCGCCGACTGACCTGGGCCGATGAGGACGCGCGCTGCCGGCGCCTGGCCAGCGCGCTGCAGCGCTGGGGCGTGGGCAGGGGCGACACGGTGGCGGCGATGCTGCCCAACACGCCGGCGATGTTCGAGCTGCATTACGGCCCGGCCATGCTCGGCGCGGTGCTCAACACGCTCAATACGCGCCTGGACGCGGCGACGTTGGCCTTCATGTTCGATCACGCGCAGGCCAAGGTGCTGTTCACCGATCGGGAATTCGCGCCGGTGATCGCCCAGGCGCTGGAACTGTGCCGCCACAAGCCGCGCGTGATCGACGTGGACGATGCGGAGGTGGACACAGGCGCGTTCCTCGGCGAGATCGAGTACGAGGCGTTCCTCGCGGGCGGTGATGCCGAGTTCGGGATGAGGCTGCCGGACGACGAGTGGGAGGCGATCTCGCTCAACTACACCTCCGGCACCACCGGCGATCCCAAGGGCGTGGTCTACCACCACCGCGGCGCGTACCTGAATGCGGTGGCCAACATCATCGACTGGTCGATGCCGCAGCATCCGGTGTACCTGTGGACGCTGCCGATGTTCCACTGCAACGGCTGGTGCTTCCCCTGGACGATGGCGGCGGTGGCCGGCCTGCAGGTGTGCCTGCGCAGGTTCGATGCCAGGCGCGTGTTCGAGCTGATGCGCGAGCACGGCGTCACCCATTACTGCGGCGCGCCGATCATCCACAGCGCGCTGGTGGCCGCGCCCGAGGCATGGAAGCAGGGCATCGGCGGCGTCCGCGCGCAGATCGCCGGCGCCGCGCCGCCGGCGGCGGTGATCGAGGGCATGGAGCGCATGGGCTTCCACATCACCCACGTCTACGGCCTGACCGAAGTCTACGGGCCGGCGTCGCTGTGCATCCCGCGGCCGGAATGGGAGTCGCTGGACATCGCTGCGCGCGCCGAGCTCAACAGTCGCCAGGGCGTGGCCTGCCTGCTGCAGGAGGACATGCAGGTGCTCGACCCGGAGACGCTGGCGCCGGTGCCGTGGGACGGTACGACGGTCGGGGAGATCATGTACCGCGGCAACATCACCATGAAGGGCTACCTGAAGAATCCCGATGCCACGGCGCGGGCGTTCGAGGGCGGCTGGTTCCACACCGGCGACCTGGCCGTCGTGTATCCCGATGGCTACGCCAAGATCCGCGACCGTTCCAAGGACGTGATCATCTCCGGCGGCGAGAACATTTCCTCCATCGAGGTCGAGGACGCGCTGTGCCGGCATCCCTCGGTCATGGCCGCGGCCGTGGTGGCGCGGCCAGACCAGAAGTGGGGCGAGACGCCGTGCGCCTTCGTTGAACTCAAGTCGGACGCGGCCCCAGTGGACGTGGACGCCCTGCAGCAGCATTGCCGCACGCACCTGGCCGGCTACAAGGTGCCGCGCGCCTTCGTTTTCGGCGAACTGCCGCGCACGGCCACCGGCAAGGTGCAGAAATTCGTGCTGCGCGACCGGGCGCGGGAGCTCTAGCGGCGCCTCGTTCTGGCATGATCGGTCCACCACAGCGAAGGAGTGCGCAATGGACGTTGGAATGCGGTGTGCGAGGGCTGCCCTGAACTTGCTGGCGGCCTTGACCCTGTCATGGATGCCGCTGGCCGCGCAGGCACAGCAGAAGGCGTCCACGCAGGACGAGGAGACCATGTCCGAGGAGGCGGCCCGGGTGGCCTCGACCGATGGACGCGTCAATCCGTCCTGCGGCGAGCTGATGTTCCGCGTGCTGCCGGGCGAGTTCAACTTCTGCTTGGCCAAGCGCTACTGGCTTGAGGACAAGTATCAACAGGCCGAAGAGATGTTCAGGCTGTCCGCGGGGTGGGGCAACAAGTTCGCGCAGCGGGCGTTGGGGACTGCGTACTTCAATGGGGACCACGTGCCGCAGGATCGACCGCTGGGGCTGGCCTGGCTGGCGCTCGCCGCCGAGCGCAAGGAGCCGGACGCGGTGGCGCTTTATCAGTCGGCACTGTCCAAGGTTTCCCCCGCCGAGAAGGAGCGCGCGACTTTGCTCCGGCAGCAGTTGCAGCCACGCTACGGGGATGCGTTCGCCGCGCTTCGGGCGGACCGGCGCTTGAACCGCAACCTCAAGGAGATCACCAGCAATCCGGCCTACGGGACGGGTTGGTGCTTCAGCGGCGTCAATGGCGTGGGAATTACGCGGATCGAGGGGCTGGAGGCCCAAGGGAACGGAACGCCGGAAGCATGTACCTCGGCCTCCGAAGACGCAGTCGTACGCGCGATCCGGGTCTATTCGGACAAGTATTTTGACGGATGGAAGGGGCACGTCACCGTCGGCGAGCTCGAGGCTGCCGGGAAGTAGGCCAAGAGAGCTCGACGGCTGAGGCGCCGCCGCGGCCCGGCTTCGACCATGGTCCAAGCATCGACCATGGTCCAACGGCCGGGCGCGCGGACGCCCTCTATGCTCCCGGGCATCGGCTCTCGGGAGGGGCGTGGATGTCATCGTACGAAGAGGTGTACCGCCGTTCGGTCGAGGAGCCGGAGGCGTTCTGGGCGGAGGAGGCCAAGGCCATCCACTGGCATGTCCCGCCGCGGCAGATCCTGGATTATTCCAATCCGCCGTTCCGCAGGTGGTTCGTCGGCGGGCAGACCAACCTCTGCTACAACGCCGTCGATCGCCATCTGGAGACGCGCCCGGACCAGCTGGCGCTGGTGGCCGTGTCCACCGAGACCAACGTCACCCGCGAGATCACCTACCGGCAGCTGCACGCCGAGGTGAACGCCTTCGCCGCGGTGCTCAGGCAGCTGGGCGTCGGCCGCGGCGACCGGGTGGTGGTGTACATGCCCAACATGGCCGAGGCGGTGTTCGCCATGCTCGCCTGCGCGCGCATCGGCGCGATCCACTCGGTGGTGTTCGGCGGCTTCGCCGCGCACAACCTGGCCCTGCGCATCGATGACGCCAGGCCCAAGCTGCTGATCGCCGCGGACGCGGGCATCCGCGGCGGCAAGGTGATTCCGTACAAGCCGATGATCGATGCGGCCTGCGCCGAGGCCAGGTTCGCCCCGCCCAAGGTGCTGATCGTCTCGCGCGATCTCGATCCGGCCGAACCCAAGGTGCCCGGCCGCGACGAGGACTACGCCACCCTGCGCGCGCAGGTCGGCCAGACGCAGGTGCCAGTGGAATGGCTGGAGTCCAACGAGCCGAGCTATCTGCTCTACACCTCCGGCACCACGGGCAAGCCCAAGGGCGTGCAGCGCGATGTCGGCGGCTATGCGGTGGCGATGGCGCAATCGATGCGCACCATCTTCGACTGCGCGCCGGGGCAGGTGATGTTCTCCACCTCGGACGTGGGCTGGGCGGTGGGGCACTCCTACAACGTCTATGGGCCCCTGATCGGCGGCTGCACCTCGCTGCTGTACGAAGGCCTGCCCACCCATCCCGACCCGGGCATCTGGTGGGCGCTGTGCGAGCAGTACGGCGTGCGCACGATGTTCTCCTCGCCGACCGCGATCCGCGTGCTGAAGAAGCACGATGTCGACTTCATCCGGCGCCACGATCTGTCCGAGCTGAAGTACCTATTCCTCGCCGGCGAGCCGCTGGACGAGCCCACCGCGCACTGGATCACCGACGCGCTGCGCAAGCCGGTGATCGACAACTATTGGCAGACCGAGACGGGCTGGCCCGCGCTGTGCGTGCTGCCGGGCGTGGACATGAAGCCGGTCCGCTTCGGCTCACCGGGGTTCCCCAACCTCGGCTACCGCATGAAGGTCATCGACGAGGCCACCGGCGAGGAAGTCGCCCCCAACCAGAAGGGTGTGCTGGTCATGCAGCCGCCGCTGCCGCCGGGCTGCATGAGCACGATCTGGAACGACGACCAGCGTTTCCTCGACAGCTACTTCAGCCATTTCAAGGAACTGCTGTACAGCTCGCTGGACTGGGCGATCCGCGACGAGGACGGCTATACCTTCATCCTCGGCCGCACCGACGATGTGATCAACGTGGCCGGGCACCGGCTGGGCACGCGCGAGATCGAGGAATCGGTATCCGGCTTCGGTGCGGTGGCCGAGGCGGCGGTGGTGGGCGTGGCGGACGAGGTGAAGGGTCAGGTGCCGATCGTGTTCGCGACCCTGCGCCAGGCCACCGACGAAGCCGCCGCCCGCAACAGCGCGGCCGATGGCATGCGCAGGATCGTGGAGACCGATCTGGGCGCGGTCGCGCGGCCGGCGCGGGTGTACATCGTCAACGCGCTGCCCAAGACGCGCTCGGGCAAGCTGCTGCGGCGCTCGATCCAGGCCCTGGCTCAGGGAGCCGACCCGGGCGATCTGTCCACGCTGGACGATCCCAATGCGTTGGAGGAAGTGCGCCGCGCGCTGTCGCGTGGACCGGACGCGGGGAGTTGAGCCGCGTCAGGAGCGGGTGGAGAGGAGCGAGTGGGCGCGGCGAGCCGCGCTTGCGCTTCTCTTTCTACCCGTTCCTCGTTTCTCGCTGCTTTCCACCCGTTCCTGGCTCCTCCGGCGGCAGCCCCACGTACCGCGCACGCGGGCGGATCAACTTGCCCAGGGTCTGCTGCTCCAGCGCGTGCGCCAGCCAGCCGGCGAGCCGACCGCTGGCGAACAGCACCAGGGCGGGTGAGGCCGGCAGGTCGTAGAGGAAGCAGAGCGCGGCCAGCATCAGATCGACGTTGGGACGCAGGCCGCTGGCCTCTTCGGCACGGGCGATGAGCGCCTCCAGCTGCGCCAGGCGCGGGCAATCGGCGCGGCGAGCGCGCAGCATCGTCAGCAGCTCGGCCGCGCGCGGATCGCCATGCGGATACATCGCATGGCCGAAGCCGGGCAGGTCGTCGCCGCGCGCCCAGCGCGCCGCCACTTCGTAGGCACCGGCCTGCAGCAGCGCATAGGCACGCGCGGTCGCGCCACCATGGCGCGGGCCGGACAGCGCGGCCAGTCCACTGCACACCGTGGCGTGCAGGTGCGCGCCGGTGGAGGCCACCACGCGCGCGGCGAAGGCCGAGACATTCAGTTCGTGGTCGGCGCACAGCACCAGCGCGGCGCGGACCAGTTCGGCGAAGTCCGCATCGCCCGGCACCCAGGCCTGAGCCAGCTGCAGGTGCACGGGCTCGGGCGCGGGCTGCCGGCCGATCAGCAGCGCCGCGTTCTGCCGCAGCAGCTGCGCGGCGACGTCGAAGCGCACCGCCGGTGCCAGGTTGAACGAATGCCGCACCTCCAGCGCCAGCAGCGGCATGCAGGCCAGGGTGCGCTCCAGCGGCGGCAGGCCCTGGTCCAGCGCCAGCCGCGCCACGGTCGGTGACCAGGGCGGAGGCGGCGCGGCGAAAGGATCGTGGCCGCCGCTGTCCCACAGCAGCCGCGCGGTCTGTTCCAGCGTCGCGCCCGCGCGCACGGCGGCCACCGCCGAGCGGCCCCGGTAGTAGGGGCCGTCGGCCTGGATCAGTGAAATGCCCGTCTCCAGGACGGGCAGGCCGCGATCCAGGCTCTGTGCCGCGCCGCGCGCCGCGCCGCGACCGGCACGCTTGTTCTGCGCCAGCCGTTCCACGTCCTGGCGCCGGTACATGCGGCTGCGATGGTCCGGGCCGGGACGCGATTCCAGCAGGCCGCGGCTGACATAGGCGTACAGCGTGGCGCTGGTGATGCCGAGCAGCTCGCAGGCCGTGGCGGCCGGAATCAGGTCATGGTCCATGACAGGTTGATTTGTGCGATCAAGATTGATCAATGCATCGCAGGGTGCCAGATTGCGCGTCGTCCCGCGAGCGCCCCCGCGCCGCGCCTCCATCCCGATCCAGGAGTCCGCCATGTCCACTTCCAGCCCCGGCGCCCGCTTCCGCGCCGCCCTGGCCGCCGAGTCCCCGCTGCAGGTGATCGGCGCGATCAATGCCAACCACGCCCTGCTGGCCAGGCGCGCCGGCTACAAGGCGCTCTATCTGTCCGGCGGCGGCGTCGCCGCCGGCTCGCTGGGCCTGCCGGACCTGGGGATCAACACCCTGGAGGACGTGCTCATCGACACCCGCCGCATCACCGATGTGTGCGAGCTGCCGCTGCTGGTGGACATCGACACCGGCTTCGGCGCCAGCGCGTTCAACATCGAGCGCAGCATCAAGTCGCTGATCAAGGCCGGCGCGGCCGCCTGCCACATCGAGGACCAGGTCGGCGCCAAGCGCTGCGGTCACCGCCCGGGCAAGGAGATCGTCAGCCAGGGCGAGATGGCCGACCGGGTCAAGGCCGCGGCCGACGCCAAGACCGATCCGGACTTCTTCCTGATCGCGCGCACCGACGCCATCCAGGCCGAGGGCGTGGATGCGGCGATCGAACGCGCCATCGCCTGCGTGGAGGCCGGCGCCGACGGCATCTTCGCCGAGGCCGCCTATGACCTGGACACCTATCGGCGCTTCGTTGAGGCGGTGAAGGTGCCGGTGCTGGCCAACATCACCGAGTTCGGTGCCACGCCGTTGTTCACCCGCGAGGAACTGGCCAGCGTCGGCGTGGCGATCCAGCTGTTCCCGCTCTCGGCCTTCCGCGCCGCCAACAAGGCCGCCGAGCGCGTCTACCAGGCGATCCGCCAGGACGGCTCGCAGCAGGCGGTGCTGGACACCATGCAGACCCGCGAGGAGCTGTACGAACGCATCGGCTACCACGCCTTCGAGCACAAGCTGGATGCGCTGTTCGCCGGCAAGCGCGCATGATCGGGCTCCCACCGAGCTGATCCCCGCCTGCCCATGAACATCCCGCGCCCGCCCGCCGCCGAACGCCAGCGTCGTACCCGCATCGACCGGCGCGAAACCGCGCGCCACCTGCTGCAGACCGAACTGGACAAGCTGCAGGGTGAGGAGCGCGCGATCGTCGAGCGCTTCATCGCCAAGCGCCAGGTCGCGCGCAACGTGGCGCGCGAGTTCAATCAGAACCGTAGCCTGGGCGAGCGCGTGGCCGACCGCGTGGCCGAGGTCGGCGGCAGCTGGAGCTTCATCATCGCCTTCGGCGTGTTCCTGGCGGTGTGGATGGGGATCAACAGCTTCGTGCTGGCCAGGGCGTTCGATCCCTATCCCTACATCCTGCTCAACCTGTGCCTGTCGTGCCTGGCCGCGATCCAGGCGCCGATCATCATGATGAGCCAGAACCGCCAGGCCGCCTCCGACCGTCTGCGCGCGGAGAACGACTACCAGGTCAACGTCAAATCCGAACTGGAAATCCTGCAGGTGCACGAGAAGCTCAACCAGCTGCGCGAACAGGACTGGGCCACGCTGGTCGAACTGCAGAACCGCCAGATCGAGATGCTGCAGCAGCTGCTGGCCCAGCGCGACGCGCCGCCGGCCGCATCGTCCTGAACACCTCACGTCAAAGCCCAACATCGGGAGGAAACACCGTGTCCGAGCAAACCACCGCCCCCGGCTTCAAGCCGAAGAAATCCGTCGCCCTGTCCGGCACGCCAGCGGGCAACACCGCGCTGTGCACCGTCGGTCGCACCGGCAACGACCTGCACTACCGCGGCTACGACATCCTGGACCTGGCCAAGAGCGAGTTCGAGGAAGTCGCCTACCTGCTGGTGCACGGCAAGCTGCCCACGCGCGACGAGCTGCGCGGTTACAAGGCCAAGCTGAAATCGCTGCGCGGCCTGCCCGCCGCGGTCAAGGCCGCGCTGGAGGAGCTGCCCGCCTCGGCCCATCCGATGGATGTCATGCGCACGGGCGTGTCGGTGCTGGGCTGCGTGCTGCCGGAGAAGGACGACCACAACCATCCAGGCGCGCGCGACATCGCCGACAGGCTGATGGCCTGCCTGGGCTCGATGCTGCTGTACTGGTACCACTGGAGCCACAACGGCCGCGCCATCGATGTGGAGACCGATGACGATTCGATCGGCGGCCACTTCCTGCACCTGCTGCATGGCGTGGAGCCGCGCAAGGAATGGGTCGAAGCCATGCATACCTCGCTGGTGCTCTACGCCGAGCACGAGTTCAATGCCTCCACCTTCACCTGCCGAGTCATCGCCGGCACCGGCAGCGACATGTACAGCGCCATCTGCGGCGGCATCGGCGCGCTGCGCGGGCCTAAGCACGGTGGCGCCAACGAAGTGGCCTTCGAAGTGCAGAAGCGCTACGACAAGCCCGACGAGGCCGAGGCCGACATCAAGGCGCGCGTCGAGCGCAAGGAAGTGGTGATCGGCTTCGGCCACCCGGTCTACACGGTCAGCGATCCGCGCAACAAGGTGATCAAGCAGGTCGCCCACGATCTGTCCAAGGCGCAGGGCAGCACCAAGATGTACGACATCGCCGAGCGCCTGGAGACGGTGATGTGGGACATCAAGAAGATGTTCCCCAACCTGGATTGGTTCAGTGCGGTCAGCTATCACATGATGGGCGTGCCGACGGCGATGTTCACGCCGCTGTTCGTCATCGCGCGCACCGCGGGCTGGAGCGCGCACGTGATCGAGCAGCGCATCGACGGCAAGATCATCCGCCCCAGCGCCAACTACACCGGGCCTGAGGACCTGGAGTTCGTGCCGTTGGCCAAGCGCGGCTGATCGAGACCATCCAGATCATGTCGTAAACAAGAAGGGCCGGCATTGCCGGCCCTTCTTGCTTGTCCGCGGACCACCGACGGTGGCCGCTGCATCACGAGCGCGGCTTGAGCGACTGCACGCGATAGAAAGTGTGATCGCCGATGGTCGCCACGGTGTAGGCATTGGCCCAGCTGGGCGCGACCAGCTCGTGCGCGGCGAAGTGGCTGGCACCGGGGACGATCTCGCGCCGCGCGCCGCGCGGCAGCGCCCAGTTGCGTTCCGAATCCAGCGCGACCGAGACCGAGCGCGACCATGCGCCGCCGTTCTGCAGGCGCGTGGAACTGGGCACGATGCCGGGGGCGAACTGATGCCGTGCGGTGACGACCTCGCACAGCGAGTTGCCCCACAGCCCGCTGTCGCGGCGTCGCAGCGCGACTTCCGCAACGGCTTCTTGTCCACGCATGCTCTGGTCCCGCGCCTCGAGATAGACGGTGGTGGACAGACATAGCGAATCGGCGGCCGGCTGCGGCATCACATGCGACGACAGCCATAAGATCCAGGCCAGTTTCATCGAACTCCTTGCTCCGTTTGGCCGCATGCGAAGGGGTCGTCCCACGAAACTGGGGAAGACGGCCGGCACAGCGGTTGGGCGTCATGGGGAGGCAGCCATCTCACGGGCTACCCGGGTGCTGGCCTTGAATGAAAGGTTGGCCAGACAAGACCCGCCTGAACTGGGCGGCGGGTCGGAAAGTCGGCGCAAGGTACGGGCCGAATTCAAAACGTCAACTGAATATCGGCGCTTGCATCACGACGCTGACTACGGCAGTCAGCGTCTCATGGCAGTGCGATGTTGATGTCGCGATGCAGCACGTTTACATCGCTCGCATTGCATGCCTTCAGAGCGTTGCGGCCAGACGACTGGCCTGATCGATCGCACGCTTGGCATCCAGTTCGGCCGCGACATCCGCACCGCCGATCAGATGCGGCGTGATGCCTTGCGCCTGCAGCAGATCGAACAACTCGCGTCGCGGTTCCTGACCTGCGCAGATCACCACATGGTCGACCGGCAGCGTCTGCTCGGATCCGTCCACGCGGAGATGCAGGCCCTCGTCGTCCACGCCCAGATACTCCACGCCGCCGAGCATGCGCACCTGCTTGGCTTTCAGCGTGGCGCGATGCACCCAGCCCGAAGTCTTGCCCAGGCGCGCACCGGGTCGCCCCGGCGTGCGCTGCAGCAGCCACACCTCGCGTGCCGGCGGTTCGGGATTCGGCTTGACCAGACTGCCCGGCGCTTCGAAGCGTGCGTCCACGCCCCATTGCGCCATCCAGCGCTTGGGATCGGTGCTCGGCGACGCACCGTGTTCGACCAGATACTCGGCCACGTCGAAGCCGATGCCGCCGGCGCCGATCAACGCCGCGCGCGCGCCGACCTGCACGCGCCCGGAGAGCACGTCCACATAGCTGATCACCTTGGGATGATCGGCGCCCGGCATCTGCACCGTGCGCGGCGTGATGCCCGTGGCCAGCACCACCGCATCGAAGCCCTTGAGCGTGTCCACGTCGGCCATCGTGTCCAGGCGCAACTCGACGCCGGTGTCTTCCAGGCGCTGGCGGAAGTAGCGCAGCGTCTCGTGGAATTCCTCCTTGCCCGGGATGCGCTTGGCGTAGTTGAACTGGCCGCCGATCTCGCTGCCGCTTTCGAACAGGCTCACCTGGTGCCCGCGCTCGGCCGCCACGGTGGCGCAGGCCAGGCCCGCCGGGCCCGCACCGACCACCGCGATGCGGCGCGGGGTCTGCGTCCTGCGGTAGACCAGTTCGGTCTCGGCGCACGCGCGCGGATTGACCAGGCAACTGGCGCGCTTGTTCTGGAAGACGTGGTCCAGGCAGGCCTGGTTGCAGGCGATGCAGGTATTGATCCGGTTCGCATCGCCCGTGCGCGCCTTGCGCACCCAGTGCGGGTCGGCCAGCAGTGGGCGCGCCAGCGACACCATGTCGGCCTTGCCCGCCGCCAGGAGGTCCTCGGCCACCTGCGGCATGTTGATGCGGTTGGTGGCGATCACCGGCACCGACACCTCGCCCTTGAGCTTGGCGGTGACCTCGGCGAAGGCCGCGCGCGGCACCGAGGTGACGATGGTCGGCACGCGCGCCTCGTGCCAGCCGATGCCCGAGTTGATCAGCGTCGCCCCCGCCGCCTGTACCGCGCGCGCCTGCGCGGCGATCTCGGGCCAGGCGTTGCCGCCTTCGACCAGATCCACCAGCGAGAGGCGGTAGATGATGATGAAGTCCGGCCCGCAGGCCTCACGCACGCGTCGCACGATCTCCACCGCGAAGCGCATCCGGCGTTCGGCATCGCCGCCCCAGGCGTCGCTGCGATGATTGGTGCGCGCGGCGGTGAACTGGTTGATCAGATACCCCTCCGAGCCCATCACCTCCACGCCGTCGTAGCCGGCCTGGCGGGCCAGGCGCGCGGCATGGGCGTAGGCGTCGATCTGGCGCTCGACGCCGCGCGCGCTCAGGGCGCGCGGTGTGAAGGGATTGATCGGCGCCTTGATCCGCGAGGGCGCCACCGAGAAGGGATGGTAGGCGTAGCGCCCGGCGTGGAGCAGCTGCAGGCAGATCTTCGCGCCATGGGCGTGCGCGGCCTGGGTGACCTGACGGTGCGGGCGTGCTTCCCAGGGCCAGGACAGCTTGCCGCCGAACGGCTTGAGCCAGCCGACCAGATTGGGCGCGAAGCCGCCGGTCACGATCAGCCCGACTTCGCCCTGCGCCCGTTCGGCCACGTACGCGGCCAGCTTGGGGAAGTCGGCCGCGCGGTCTTCCAGGCCGGTGTGCATCGAGCCCATCAGTACCCGGTTGCGCAGCTGGGTGAAGCCGAGATCTAGGGGCGCCAGCAGATGCGGATAGGCGTGGGAGGCTTGGGTCGGATCGGCCTGGCTCGGCGCTTGGCTGGGCATGTCAATACGCTTGCGTATGGAAGAGTGCGCGCACCATGCCGCAAGGCGCTGCGCCGGACAAGAGGCGCTGACGCAAATCCAACGGCGGCTTCACCTGAACCGAAGGCAATGAACGATTCGGACACAAGTTTGGCGCACGCTTTTCACATCGTCTGCGCTTTGGCGCCCGTATAACGTGCCCCGCGCACTGCAGGGCGCAGATCCACTTGTTAGGCTGCTGTTAACGTCGTCTTCACAAGCCCCTGCATAATCTGCGCCGGTGTTGACGGCTACCCATGTCGTTTAAACATTGGACTGAATGCCGTAAGGCTCGGGAACCCCCCACGCCCACGCAGTCGGTTTTCAAAAACCTGAACTCTCAAGGAGTCGCAAATGAACAAGAAACTTCTCTGCGCCGCGATGCTGGCCGGACTGAGCGTGGCGCAGGCCGCTTCGGCTCAGGAGTTTGATGACCGCTGGTATCTGACCGGTTCGGTCGGCTACAACCTGCAGGACAGCGATCGCAAGACCGACGACGCTCCGTTCGCCACCCTGGGCCTGGGCAAGTTCATCAGCCCGAACTGGTCGCTGGACGGTGAGCTGAACTACCAGAACCCGAGCCTGGATCCGGAAGACAACCTGAACTGGTCGCAGTACGGCATCTCGTTCGACCTGCGTCGCCACTTCATCCAGGAAGGCCGCGGCTGGAACCCGTACGTCCTGATGGGGCTGGGCTACCAGCGCTCGGAAGAGGAGTACGACAACTTCCCGAACCCGGATTCCCCGGCCAAGAACAAGGACGGCAACTTCGCCGCCAAGGTCGGCGTCGGCCTGCAGACCACCTTCGACAGCCGCGTCGCCGTGCGCGCCGAAGTGGCCTACCGTGGCGACTTCAACGACCAGAGCCACCGCGCTCCGGACGAGTCGTGGTTCGGTGACGTGCTGGCTTCGGTCGGCGTCGTGATCCCGCTGGGCACCAAGGCCGAGCCGGTCGCCCCGCCGCCGCCGCCGCCGCCGGCTCAGACCTGCGCCGATCTGGATGACGACGGTGACGGCGTCAACAACTGCGACGACAAGTGCCCCGGTTCGCAGGCTGGCCAGACCATCGGTCCGGACGGCTGCCCGGCTCCGGTCACCATCGACCTGAAGGGCGTGAACTTCGACTTCGACAAGTCGACCCTGCGTCCGGACGCCGTGGCGATCCTGTCCGAGGCCGTTCAGATCCTGAACCGCTACCCGGATCTGCGCGTCGAAGTCGCCGGCCACACCGACTCGGTCGGTACCGAGCAGTACAACCAGAAGCTGTCGGAGCGTCGCGCCAAGGCCGTGTACGACTACCTGACCAGCAATGGCGTGTCCTCCTCGCGTCTGGTGGGCCCGATCGGCTACGGCGAGACCCGCCCGATCGACACCAACGACACCGCCGAGGGTCGTGCGAAGAACCGTCGCACCGAGCTGAACGTCCAGAACTGATCTGGCCGCTCAGGGGTTGGCTGCGGGAATCCGCAGCCACCTTCAGCAGTGAAGAAGAGCCCGGCCTTGTGCCGGGCTTTTTCTTTTCCCGCTATCGAGGCGTCGCGGCGTTTCCGTCAGCGGGGCCGTCCGAGCCGATGAGTCGCGCGTGGCGGGTAGAAGCCGCCGCACGGAGCAAGCTCACCGGCCAGCACCCATCCCATCGACGCGTTCAAGCTTCCGAGCGCTGGCGCAGCATGCACTTCAGTCGCACGGATTCGCTTCGCCATCGTATTCAGTCTTTTCTTTCAGTCATTTGCGCGGAAAACATCGCGTAACGGTTGATTGCGCGCACGCGGCCTGCATAAACTCCCGCAACCCTCTTTTTTCCCTTGCGAAGTCCCTATGCGCGCATCCCTCGTTGCGGTCGTCTCCCTGCTCGCCGTTGCCCCGTTCGCACACGCTGAAGCGGCCCAGGACTGCAACGGCGTGGTGCCGCAGCCGCTGCCGCAGCGCACGACCATCCTCTCGCCGGTGGCCGTGGAACTGTTCGCCAACACCACCAGCCTGGGCGCGCCCAGTGGCGTGCTGGCGCAGTCCTACGACGAGGCGCAGTCGGTCGATCGCGTGCTGCTGCGGATGAAGGTCGATGGCTGCCGCGAACTGGCCATGGCCACGCCGGCGGTGAAGGCCAACGATCCCGCCGCTTACAAGCCCAAGACCCAGTACGACAACTCGCCCTGGCGCTTCGACATGAACCAGGGCGGCAAGCGCATGACGGCCGATGAATTCGATGCATGGATGAAGTCGCGCGGCGTGCGCGTGGTCAAGGCCAAGCCGGCCGCCGCGGTCGCCGTCCCGGGTGATGCGCCGGTGGCCCCCGCCGCGGCCACGCCCGCTGCCGTGGTGCCGGCCGCCGACAAGCAGTAAGGCGGCCGCGTCGGCGCGTGCGTCGACGGCTCGGAGGGCGCACTCCATGGCCACCCGCAAACCGGTTCGCGGCGATGCGCCGCGGCATGGCCTGGCGCGCGCGCTGTCCAAGCTGGGCCTGTGCTCGCGTACCGAGGCGGCGCGCTGGATCGCGGCCGGAAGAGTGCGCGTCGACGGGCGCGTGGTGCGCGATCCCGAGTTTCCGACCGTTGCCGGCCGTTCGCGGATCGAGGTCGATGGGCAGCCGGACGCGGGCGCCGAACGCCGCTACCTGATGCTCAACAAGCCGCGCGGCCTGGTTACCACGGCGCGCGACGAGCAGGGGCGCGACACGGTCTATCGCTGCCTGGATGGCGCGGATCTGCCGTGGCTGGCGCCGGTGGGTCGGCTGGACAAGGCCAGCGAGGGCCTGCTGCTGTTGAGCAACGATCCGGCCTGGGCCGCGGCGATCACCGATCCCGCGACGGGGCCGAGCAAGACCTATCACGTGCAGGTTGACGCGATTCCCGATGCCGCGCTGCTGGCGCGGCTGGAGCAGGGCGTGCCGGTCGACGGCGAACACCTGCGTGCCGCCCGCGCGCAGCTGCTGCGCAGCGGCGGGCGCAATGCCTGGCTGGAGATCACGCTGGACGAGGGGCGCAACCGCCAGATCCGGCGGCTGCTCGAGGCGTTCGGCCTGTCCACGCTGCGGCTGGTACGCGTGGCGGTCGGCGAGCTGCCGTTGGGAAAACTGGCCAAGGGCGCCTGGCGTGAACTGACGCCACAGGAAGTGAGCGCGCTCGCGCCGCCTTCCAACGCCGTCAGTCCGGGGAGGGGCCCCGGATCCTGACGCGGCCGCGGCGCGCGGACGCCAGTGCGGGCGGCCTCGATGCACGCTTCCTTCGCAAAGCGAACCGGGCGCCGGTGCGTACCGAGCGCCCTAGGTGGGCGCACCAGCCCGGCGCGCCATCGGTCTGGTCGGCGGCGAAGGAATCAGCCCTTCAACACGCCAAGCTCCTGGCCGATGCGCGTGAACGCGTCGATGGCCTGGTCCAGGTGTTCACGGGTATGCGCGGCGCTGATCTGGGTGCGGATGCGGGCCTGTCCCTTGGGCACCACCGGGAAGAAGAAGCCGATCGCGTAGATGCCTTCTTCCAGCAGGCGTTCGGCGAAGCGCTGCGCCAGCGGCGCGTCGTAGAGCATCACCGGGCTGATCGGATGCACGCCGGGCTTCAGGTCGAAACCGGCGGCGGTCATCTTCTCGCGGAAGTAGGCGGTGTTCTCGCGCAGCTGCGTGCGCAGGTCGCCGGCGGCGTCCAGCATGTCGAAGGCCTTGATCCCTGCGGCCACCACGTGCGGCGGCAGCGAGTTGGAGAACAGGTAGGGACGCGAGCGCTGGCGCAGCAGTTCGATCACCTCGGCGCTGGCGGTGGTGAAGCCGCCCAGCGCGCCGCCCATCGCCTTGCCCAGCGTGCCGGTGATGATGTCGATCCGGTCCAGCACGCCCTTGACCTCGGCCGAGCCGCGCCCGGTCTGGCCCAGGAAGCCGGTGGCGTGGCATTCGTCGATGTGGACCAGCGCGCCGTACTTGGCGGCCAGGGCGGTGATCTCGTCGAGCGGGGCGATGAAGCCGTCCATCGAGAACACGCCATCGGTGGTGATCAGCTTGGTCCGGCAGCCGGCGGCGTCGGCGGCCTGCAGCTGCGCTTCGAGGTCGGCCATGTCGCAGTTGGCGTAGCGGAAGCGCTTGGCCTTGCACAGGCGCACGCCGTCGATGATCGAGGCGTGGTTGAGCGCGTCGGAGATGATCGCGTCGTCCTCGCCCAGCAGCGGCTCGAACAGGCCGCCGTTGGCGTCGAAGCAGGCCGCGTACAGGATGGTGTCCTGCTTGCCGAAGAAGCGTGCGATGGTCTGCTCGAGCTGCTTGTGCAGGTCCTGGGTGCCGCAGATGAAGCGCACCGAGGCCATGCCGAAGCCGTGCGTGTCCAGCGCCTGCTTGGCCGCGGCGATGATGTCCGGATGGTCGGCCAGGCCCAGGTAATTGTTGGCGCAGAAGTTCAGCACCTGGCGTCCGTCGGCCAGGGTGATCTGCGCCGCCTGGGGGCCGGTGATGATGCGCTCGGACTTGAACAGCCCGGCCTCGCGGATGCCGTCCAGCTCCTCGGCGTAGCGGTGGGTCGGGGCGGGGAGGGCATCGGTCATCGCGGCGGGCCTGGGGCGGGAACGGAGGGCGCATTTTACGCATCGCCCCCGCTGTGGCCGGTCTCCGGTTCAGGCTGATTCCCGTTGGCGATAAGCACGCGCGCTTTCATTATTTCGTGGCACATTCATGCCTGGGCAGCATAAGCATTCCTGAATGCAGCCCCGCTCGCTGTCCATTACGCAAGGAATCCGCCATGACCCCCACCCGCACCCGTCGCCTGATCCGCCTGTTCGCGCTGGTCTTGGCGTCGTGCCTGCTGACCGTGGCCGCGGCGGCCATGGCCCAGCAGAAGCAGCTGCTCAACGTGTCCTATGACCCCACGCGCGAGCTCTACCGGTCGCTCTCCGCCGCGTTCACCCAGGACTGGAAGGCCAAGCACGGCGAGTCGGTCAGCGTGGAGAGCTCGCACGGCGGCTCCGGCAAGCAGGCGCGCGCGGTGATCGATGGCCTGGAGGCCGACGTGGTCACCCTGGCGCTGGCCTACGACATCGACTCGATCGCCAGCCAGGCCAAGCTGCTGCCGACCGACTGGCAGAAGCGCCTGCCGGACAACAGCGCGCCCTACACCTCGACCATCGTCTTCCTGGTGCGCAAGGGCAATCCGAAGCAGATCAAGGACTGGCCCGACCTGCTCAAGCCCGGCGTGCAGGTGATCACGCCCAATCCCAAGACCTCCGGCGGGGCGCGCTGGAACTATCTGGCCGCCTGGGCCTATGGCCTGCACATCTTCAAGGGCGACGAGGTCAAGACCCGGCGCATGGTGACCGCGCTGTACAACAACGTGCCGGTGCTGGACACCGGCGCGCGCGGGGCCACGACCACCTTCGTCCAGCGCGGCATCGGCGATGTGCTGCTGGCCTGGGAGAACGAGGCCTTCCTGTCGCAGGAGGAGCTGGGCAAGGACAAGTTCGACATCGTGGTGCCCAAGCTGTCGATCCTGGCCGAGCCGCCGGTGGCGCTGGTGGACAAGAACGTGGACAAGCACGGCACGCGCGCCGAGGCGCAGGGCTTCCTGGAGTTCCTGTACACGCCGGAGGCGCAGAAGATCATCGCCCACAACTTCTACCGCCCGCGCCATCCCGAGTTCGCCGATCCGGCCGACATCGCACGCTTCCCCAAGGTGCAGCTGGTGACGGTGGACCAGGTGTTCGGCGGCTGGGCCAAGGCGCAGGCCACGCACTTCGCCGACGGCGGCGAGTTCGACAAGATGCTGGCGGGAAAGCAGCGGCCTTGAGCGTCGCCGTTCCTGCCGCGTCGCACCGGCGCCGAAGACGGGTGATTCCCGGCTTCGGCCTCAGCCTGGGCACCACGCTGCTGTGGCTCGGGCTGATCGTGCTGCTGCCGCTGGCGGGTCTGTTCATCAAGTCGGCGGGACTGGGCTGGCACGGACTGTGGGCGGTGTGGACCGACCCGCGCGTGCTGGCCGCGCTGCGTGTGAGCTTCACCACCGCGCTGGCGGCAGCGGCGTTCAACGCTGTCGCCGGCACGCTGGTGGCCTGGGTGTTCGTGCGCTACGACTTTCCGGGCAAGCGCCTGTTCGATGCCATCGTGGACCTGCCCTTCGCACTGCCCACGGCGGTGGCCGGCATCGCCCTGACCCAGCTCTATGGCCCGACCGGCTGGATCGGCCGCTGGCTGGAGGCCGGCGGCCTCAAGGTCGCCTACACCCCGCTGGGGATCACCGTGGCCCTGGTGTTCATCGGGCTGCCGTTCGTGGTGCGCGTGGTCGAGCCGGTCCTGGCCGAGGTCGAATCCGAACTGGAGGAGGCCGCCGCCAGCCTCGGCGCCGGACGCCTGCGCACCGTCGTCCAGGTGGTGCTGCCCACGGTCTGGCCGGCGGTGCTGTCGGGCTTCGCGCTGGCGTTCGCGCGCGGGGTGGGCGAGTACGGCTCGGTGATCTTCATCGCCGGCAACCTGCCGGGCGTGTCGGAGATCGCGCCACTGCTGATCACCATCAAGCTGGAGGAGTTCGACTATGCCGGCGCCACCGCGATCGCCGCGGCGATGCTGCTGCTGTCCTTCGCCATGCTGCTGGTGATCAACACGCTGCAGGCGCGGCTGGCGCGCCGCGGCCTCAAGGTCGCGGCCTGATGGCAGCCGTGCCCGCGCCACGGCGCGTCCTGCGCGCGCCCACCACCGAGCCGGCCTGGGTGCGGTGGACGCTGGTCGGACTGGCGCTGCTGTTCCTGCTGTCCTTCCTGCTGCTGCCGCTGGTGCTGGTGTTCACCGAAGCGCTGCGCAGCGGCCTGGCGACCTTCCTCAAGGCGATCACCGATCCGGACGCGCTGGCGGCGATCCGGCTGACCCTGGTGGTGACCGCGATCGTGGTGCCGCTGAACCTGGTCTTCGGCGTCGCCGCGGCCTGGGCGGTCAGCAAGCACCGCTTCCCCGGCAAGCGCATCCTGGTCAGCCTGATCGACCTGCCGTTCGCCGTCTCGCCGGTGGTGGCCGGCCTGGTGTTCATGCTGATCTTCGGCCGCCAGGGCTGGGCCTGGCCGCTGATCGACGAGGGCTGGCGCGTGCAGCTGCCGCTGCTGGGCGAGACGCTGATCCAGCTGCCGAAGATCGTGTTCGCGCTGCCGGGCATCGTGCTGGCCACGACCTTCGTCACCTTCCCCTTCATCGCCCGCGAGCTGATGCCGCTGATGGAGCAGCAGGGCAGCGACGAGGAACTGGCCGCGCTCACGCTGGGCGCCAGCGGCTGGCAGACCTTCTGGCGGGTGACGGTGCCCAACATCCGCTGGGCACTGCTGTATGGCGTGCTGCTGTGCGCGGCGCGGGCGATGGGCGAGTTCGGCGCCGTTTCGGTGGTGTCCGGGCACATCCGCGGACGCACCAATACCTTGCCGCTGCACGTGGAAATCCTCTACAACGAGTACGCCTACAGCGCGGCGTTCGCCGCCGCTTCGCTGCTGGCGCTGAGCGCGCTGGTCACCCTGGCGCTCAAGGCCTGGCTGGAATGGCGCCACGGCGAGGCGCTGGCGGCCCGCCACCGACACTGATTCAAGGTCCGCGACACCCATGGGCATCACCGTCGAACACCTCTCCAAGCGCTTCGGCGCCTTCGCCGCGCTGGACGCGATCGATCTGGACATCCGTCCGGGCGAGCTGCTGGCGCTGCTGGGCCCGTCGGGCTCGGGCAAGACCACGCTGCTGCGGGTGATCGCCGGGCTGGAGCATGCCGACGGCGGGCGCGTGCTGTTCGACGGCCAGGACGCCTCGATGCTGCCGGTACAGCAGCGCCAGGTGGGCGTGGTGTTCCAGCACTACGCGCTGTTCAAGCACATGCGGGTGGAGGAGAACATCGCCTTCGGCCTCAAGGTCCGCCGCGGCGGCGCGCGCTGGCCGAAGGCCAGGATCGCCGCGCGGGTGCGCGAACTGCTTTCGCTGGTGCAGCTGGAAGGCCTGGGCGGGCGCTATCCCACCCAGCTCTCCGGTGGCCAGCGCCAGCGCGTGGCGCTGGCCCGCGCGCTGGCGATCGAGCCCAAGATGCTGCTGCTGGACGAGCCCTTCGGCGCGCTCGACGCCAAGGTGCGCCGCGACCTGCGCCGTTGGCTGCGGCAGGTGCACGAGGCGACCGGGGTGACCACGGTGTTCGTCACCCACGATCAGGAGGAGGCGCTGGAACTGGCCGACCGCGTGGCCATCCTCAACAGGGGCCGGATCGAACAGGTCGGCACGCCGGCGCAGATCTACGACCAGCCCGCCTCGGCCTTCGTCTACGGCTTCGTCGGCGAGGCCAACCGCCTGTCAGGGCGCAAGGACGGCGGCGCGCTGCGGGTGGGCGGGCTGGAACTGCCGGCGCCGCAAGGCGATGCGCTGCCCGACGGGGCGGTGGCGCTGTTCGTGCGTCCACAGGACCTGCAGCCGGTCGCGCCGGGGCAGGGCGGCTGGCTGGCGCAGGTGGAGAGCGTGCAGCGCAGTGGACCGCGGCAGCGCGTCCATGCCCGCATCGACGACGGCGCGCTGCTCGAGCTGGAGCTGCCGGCCGCTACCGGAAGCGCACGGGTCGGCGAGAGGATCGGTCTAGTGCCGACGCGATGGGGCGTTTTCGCCGGCGAATGAAGGCCTCGGCGGGGTCCTTGGCCAGGGATTGACGGGGGTGGATGGTGCGACGCACTATCGGGCTGGTTAAAAAGGAGTGAAAATCCCGTTGCATCGCATGTCGCACGTTTGACTGATCCGACAAACCTCCGCCCTACCCCTCAGGAGCGTCCCATGAAGTCGAAGAAGCTGCGTATTGCCCTGGCCTTGGCCCTGGCCGGATTGCCGTTGGTTGCCTTTGCCCAGGAGGCGGCGGAGCCCGCCTCTTCCTGGAAGTGGTCGCTCACCGCCACGACCGACTACCGCTTCCGCGGACTGTCGCAGACCGACGTCGGCCCGGCCTTCCAGCCCGGCCTGACCTACCACAGCCCGATCGGTCTGTATGTCGGCACGTGGGCATCGAACGTGGACTTCGGCAAGGGCGACCCGGATTACGAGGTCGATGCGTTCGTCGGCTACAACGTCGATGCGAGCGACTGGCTCAACCTGGACTTCATGATCAACCGCTACAACTACCCGGGCGCCGGTTCGGGCAACTACAACGAGTTCATCACCAAGGCCACCATCGCCTCCCACTTCACCGCGTTGGTGGCCTATACCGACAACATCTTCAATTCAGACACCGACAGCTGGTACTACCAGGGCGGTGTGAGCTGGGGCCTTCCGCACGATTTCAGCGTGGCCGCCACCGGCGGCGTGACCGAGTTCGAGGACGGCAGCGTCGGTCGCGACTACAAGGACTGGTCGGTGAGTCTGTCCAAGGCCTTCGGCCCGGCGACGCTGACCGCGGCCTACATCGGCACCGACGGCGATGGCCGCGATGCCTACGGCCATATCGCGGACAGCCGCTTCGTGGTCAGCGTCACCGTGGCCAACTGAGGTTCTGCCGGCTCGATCCAGCAGCAGGGCGCCGCAAGGCGCCCTGTCTGCTTTCCAGGCGCAGCGGCACATGCAAACGAAAGGCGCCTTGCGGCGCCTTCGAGGCGGGTCCCTGCGGCGGACTCAGTTCCAGCTCAGCACGACCTTGCCGGCCTTGCCTTCCTCCATCAGGTCGAAGCCCTTCTGGAAGTCGTCGATCGGCAGCTGGTGGGTCAGCACCTTGCCCAGCGGGAAGCCGCTCAGCACCAGCTGGGTCATCTTGTACCAGGTCTCGTACATCTTGCGGCCGTAGATGCCCTGCACGGTCAGGCCCTTGAAGATGAGCTTGTCCCAGTCGGCGCCGGCGCCACGCGGCATGATGCCGAGCATGGCGATCTTGCCGCCGTGGTACATGCAGTCGAGCATGTCGTTGAACGCGCGTGGGTTGCCGCTCATCTCCAGGCCGACGTCGAAGCCTTCCATGTGCAGGTCGGCCATCACGTCCTTGAGCGAAGTGTTGGCGACGTTGACCACGCGCGTGGCGCCCATGTCGGCGGCCAGCTTCAAGCGGAAGTCGTTGACGTCGGTGACCACCACGTTGCGCGCGCCGATGTGCTTGCAGATGCCGGCGGCGATGATGCCGATCGGGCCGGCGCCGGTGATCAGCACGTCCTCGCCGATCACGTCGAACTCCAGCGCGCAGTGCGCCGCGTTGCCGTACGGGTCGAAGAACGCGGCCAGCTCGGAGGGAATCTGGTCGGGGATCGGCCACAGGTTGGAGGCCGGCATCACCATGTACTCGGCGAAGGCGCCGTTGACGTTGACGCCGATGCCGACCGTGTTCGGGCACAGGTGCGGGCGCCCGCCGCGGCAGTTGCGGCAGTGACCGCAGACGATGTGGCCCTCGGCCGAGACGCGCTGGCCGACCTGGTAGCCGGTCACCGCCGAGCCCAGCTGCGCGATGCGGCCGACGAATTCGTGGCCGATGGTCAGGCCCGGCTTGATGGTGCGCTGGCTCCACTCGTCCCACAGGTAGATGTGCAGGTCGGTGCCGCAGATGGCGGTCTTCTCCAGCTTGATCAGCACCTCGTTGGGGCCGGGCGTGGGCTTGGCGACCTGTTCCATCCAGATGCCCTTGCCCGCTTCGCGCTTGACCAGCGCTTTCATCGTGTCCGCCATGGTGCGTTGCAACCCAAGACCAAAGAAGGCGGCGATTATAAGCCGCGGCCCGGCGTGGACCTTTCATCCACGCCGGGCCGCGGCCGGTGCTACAGGGCTGGCGCGATCAGAAGCGCGCGTCGACCGTGAAGAACACCTGGCGCGGGGCGCCGGCCATCAGGGTCTGGTTGTAGCCGTCCGGGTCGGAGGCGACATAGCCGTTGGTGCCGGTGGTGGCGAAGTAGCGCTTGTCGGCCAGGTTGGTCACGTTGACCGAGACGTCCAGGCGCGACAGTGCGCCCACCCGGCCGAAGTCGTAGCCGCCGCCGGCGTTGAACAGCCAGTAGCCGGGCACGCTGGAGTCGTTGAGGTAGGTGAGGTAGCGCTTGTCGGTGTACTTGCCGTCGATCGAGGCGTGCCAGCCGTCCTGCCGCCAGGACAGGCTCGAGGAGAACATCCATTCCGGCAGGCCGACGACCTGCTTGCCCTGGGTCGCCACCACGCCGTTGTTGAGGTAGTCGTCCTGGTACTTGGAGCGGTTCCAGGACAGCGTGTTGAGCCAGCTCAGCCCGTCGATCGGCTTCCACACCAGGGCCAGGTCGACGCCGGAGCTGTCCACCTCGCCGACGTTGCTCAGGATCGCCGAGCAGGTCTGGATGGCGCTGCACGGGGAGATGGTCAGCAGGCGGTTGGAGAAGCGCGTGTAGTAGGCGCCGACCGAGGCCTCGTAGCGCTCGCCATGGGTACGCCAGCCGGCCTGCACGGTCTGAGACTGCTCCGGGTCGAGGGTGTTCTTGAGCTGGTCGAACGTGGCCTGGTTGGTGGCGAACGGGCTGTAGCCGAAGGCAGCGATGTTCTTGCTGTAGGAGGCGTAGATGTCCTGCGCCTCGTCGAGCTTGTAGCTGATGCCGACCTGCGGCAGGAAGTGGTCGTCGGCCTTGATCGTGCCCTGCGCATAGCTGTTGCTGGGCACCAGCGAGCGCGCCTGGATCTGCGTGCTCACCGCCTTGGCGCCGAAGTTGAGGCTCAGCCGGTCGTCGAGCAGGCGCAGCGTGTCCTGCGCGTAGGCCATGCGCGTGCGGGTCTGGTACTTCTGCAGGAACTGGCGGTAGAACGGGTCGCCGGCCTCGTAGAAGTTGAACATGGAAGTGAACGGCCCACCCAGCTGGAAGTAGTTGCGCTCCTGGGTGTTCTGCGCGTTCTCGGCCCAGCCGCCGAGCTCGATCTCGTTGATGCCGATGTTGAACTTCAGCGCGGCGGTGCCGCCGAAGCGGTCAAGGCCGTAGTCGGTGGTGCGCATGGACAGCGGCACGCTGGCCGAGGTCGGCACGTAGGGCGTGACCCATTGCCCCTCGCCACGGTCGCCGTGGTAGTAGCCGGTCACATCCAGCGAGACGGCGGGGCCGAAGACGAAGCTGCCGGCCAGCGCGGCCAGGGTGTCGGCGCGCAGGCCGGCGCCCCAGTAGTAGGTCGCGTCCAGCCAGTCGTAGTCGGCCGGCAGGCCGGCCAGCGAGGCCGGGTAGCCGTTGGCCACCCCGGCGTAGGCACCGGTGCCCTGATAGGCGCGCGCCATCTGCGCGGCGGTGGTCCAGTCCGGCACCAGGTAGTCGTAGTCCCAGCCCAGCACCTTCCGGCTGGTCAGGGACAGGTCCATGTAGTCCTGTTCCTTGCGCCGCGACTTGTCCACGAACAGGCTCACGCGGTTGCCCTCGCCCCAGGCGTACAGCGCCTTGGCGTTGAACTGCTCGTAGCGCTGGCTGCCGTCGCCCTTCCACTTGTCCATGTCCGAGTCGGCATAGGCCACGTAGGCCGACAGGCCGTTGTGCTCGCCGGTGTCCAGGCGCGCATAGGTGCGGCTGGCGTTGCGGTCGCCGACGGTCTGGGAGAAGCGGCCGCCGAACTCGGTCTCCGGGTCGGCCGAGTAGAACTGCAGCGTGCCGCCGAGGTTGCTGTTGGAGGCGGTGCCCAGGGCGCCGGCGCCCTGCGCCAGTTCGACCGCGGCGATGTTCTCGGAGAGGATGGCGCGGGTGATGGACAGGCCGTTGGTGACGCCGTAGCTCATGTTGCCCAGCGGCACGCCGTCCAGGGTGAAGCCCAGGCGGCTCTGGTCGAAGCCGTGCAGATAGATCGCGGTGGACCACTCGTAGGCGCCGGTGGCGTCGGCCGACTGGAACTGTACGCCGGGCAGCTTGTCGATCGCCTTCAGCGCGCTGCTGCCGGCGGGCAGGCGTTCGATGTCCTGCTGGTTGACGCGCTGCACCTGGCGCGTCGCCCCGCGGGCGACCACCGAGACCGCGTCGAGCTGCTTGGCATCGGCCGGGGCCGCCTCGGCGACGCCCGCCGGCGGGTCGGCGGCCCGGGCCAGGCCGGAGAGGGAGCAGAGCAGGGCGAGCGCCAGGGCGCTGCGGCGCGGCGAGGGAATCGAAAGTGACATCGGTGACAGCCGTAAGGGGAGGCGGCGGAACGGTGTCATCGCTTCATGAAGCCGCGATGACGTTCCGATGACCCATGGCCTGTCGTGCGTCTGACAAACATCTGGCGTATACCGCTGTGCGCCGGCGCCGCGCCGGGCAATCTTTCGTTTCGAGCAGGTTGGCATGCACAAGCTTTCGCGTCGCGATTTCCTGCAGCGTCTGTCGGCCCTGACCGCCGCCGGTGTGCTGCCCGCTTCTATCGGCCGCGCGCTGGCGCTGCCGGCGCAGGTGCGCAGCGGCACGCTGGCCGACATGGAGCACGTGGTGATCCTGATGCAGGAGAACCGCGCGTTCGATCACTACTTCGGCACGCTGCGCGGGGTGCGCGGCTTCGATGACCCGCGCCCGCTGCGGCTGCGCGACGGCGCGCCGGTGTGGCAGCAGCGCCAGGACGGCGGCGCGCCGGTGCTGCCCTTCCACCTGGACACGCGCGCCACCAGCGCGGCGGTGATGAAGAGCCTGGACCACAACTGGAAGGGCGCGCCGGGGCAGGACGCGGCGCGCTGGCAGCACTACGACTGCTGGGTGCCGTACAAGGGCGCGCTGAGCATGGGGCATCTGCAGCGCGACGACATCCCGTTCTATCACGCGCTGGCCGATGCCTTCACCGTGTGCGATGGCTATTTCTGCTCGCTGCACGGGCCGACCAATCCCAACCGCATGTACCTGTTCACCGGCAGCAGCGGATTGACCGCGGGCAACGACGGCGCCCAGGCGGTGGACAACGCCGACGACGGCAACTGGACCGCGGACATGAAGCGCGACCGGGCCGACTTCACCGGCCTGCGCTGGACCACCTATGCCGAACGCCTGCAGGAAGCCGGCATCGACTGGCGCGTCTACCAGGAGTACGACAACTACGGCGACAACCCGCTGTCCTCGTTCGCGCGCTTCCGCGCCATGGACGTGCGCGACCCGCTGTACCGGCGCGGGCGCGGGATCGTGCCCGGTTCCGATGCCGGCAATGCGCAGCACAGCACCGCCCAGCACCTGGTCGATGCCTTCGCCGCCGACGTGCGTGACGGCAGGCTGCCGCAGGTGTCGTGGATCGTCGCGCCGTATCCGTACAGCGAGCACCCCGAGGCCACGCCGGCGCATGGCGAATCGCTGGCCTCGCGCATCCTCGATGCGCTCACCGCGGTGCCCGAGGTCTGGGCGCGGACCTGCCTGATCATCAACTACGACGAGAACGACGGCTTCTTCGACCACGTGCCCGCGCCGCTGCCGGCGCTGGATGCGCGCATGGGCGCCAGCCAGGTCGATGTGCGCGGCGAAAGCTACAGGGGCACGCCGGTCGGCCTGGGCGTGCGCGTGCCGATGACGGTGGTCTCGCCGTGGACGCGCGGGGGCTGGGTCGATTCGCAGTTGTTCGACCACACCTCGGTGCTGCGCCTGCTGGAAGCGCGCTTCGGCGTGGCCGAGCCGAACATCAGCCCGTGGCGGCGCGCGGTGGCCGGCGATCTGACCAGCGTGTTCGACTTCGCCACGCCCGACGACTCGGCGCTCTCGGCCCTGCCGTCCACCGCCGACTACCTTCAGCGCATGCAGGCCGCCGCGCGCCAGCCCGCGCCCGTGGTGCCGGTGCCGGGCGCGCAGCCGAAGCAGGAACCCGGCCAGCGTCCGGCGCGCGCCCTGCCGTACGCGCTGCAGGTGCATGCGCGCCAGGGCGAGGATGGACTGCGCCTGGTCTTCGTCAACGACGGGCAGGCGGCGGCGGTGTTCAACGTCTACGCCGAGGGCGGCGCGGCCGGGCCCTGGTACTACACGGTGCTGCCGGGCCGCACGCTGGAGGACGCGCCGCACGCGCTGCCGGCCGGCGCCTACGCGCTGGCGGTGCACGGCCCGAACGGCTTCCTGCGCGAGTTCGCCGGCGAGGGCCATGCCGCGCCGGCGGTCGAGGCGACGCAGGACGGCGAGACGCTGGTGCTGCAGCTGTCCAATCCCACGCGCGCGCTGGTCGCGCTGCAGCTGCGCGCGCTGGACTACGCCGACCCGGCGCCGCGCAGGATCAGCTTGCGCCCCGGTGAGCGACAGACCGTGCGCGTCGAGGTGGCCCAGGCCGACCACTGGTACGACCTGGAACTCACCCAGCCGGGCAGCGCGTTCCGCCGCCGCCTGGCCGGGCACCTGGAAACCGGTCGTTCCAGCCGCAGCGACCCGGCGATCGGGCGGGCGAGCTGAACGCGGCGGGCGCGCTTCGCGGCGCGGGCGGGGTGCGGTCACAATGGCGCCCCGCCAACGCCCGCACCGCCCGATGTCTGCCCCCACCTCCCGTTCCCTGGCCGATTGGCTCACCTACATCCAGGCCCAGCATCCCAGCGCCATCGAACTGGGCCTGGAGCGCGTGCGCGCGGTGGCCGAGGCGATGGGCCTGGGCAAGCCGGCGCGCCAGGTCGTCACGGTCGGCGGCACCAACGGCAAGGGCTCGACCGTGGCCTTCACCGAGGCCATCGCCCGTGCCGGCGGCTGGAAGGTCGGCGCCTACACCTCGCCGCATCTGCGGCGCTACAACGAGCGGGTGCGCATCGACGGCGTGGAGGCCGACGACGCGGCGCTGGTGGAGGGGTTCGAGGCGGTCGAGGCCGCGCGCGGCCGGACCCCGCTGACTTATTTCGAATACGGCACGCTGGCGGCGCTGTGGCTGTTCCAGCGCGCCGGGCTGGACCTGGCCGTGCTGGAAGTCGGCCTGGGCGGCCGGCTGGACGCGGTCAACGTGATCGACCCCGACGTGGCGGTGATCACCACCGTGGACATCGACCACACCGACTGGCTGGGCGCCGACCGCGAGGCCATCGGCAAGGAGAAGGCCGGCATCGCCCGGCCGTGGACGCCGCTGGTCTTGGGCGAGGTCACCGCGCCGTCCAGCGTGCTCGGCCACGCCTACGCCATCGGCGCGGCGGTGATCCAGCTGGGCAACGACTTCTTCCACGAGGCGGCCGGGGATGGCCAGTGGCGCTGGCGCGAGGTCGGGACCGAACTGCTGCTGCCCACGCCGCCGCTGGACGCCCCGGTCCAGCGCGCCAACGCCGCCACCGCGATCGCCGCGCTGCGCGCGCTGCCCGAGGAGCTGCCGGCCAGCGCCTTCGCGGCCGGCATCGCCCAGGCGCGCGTGTCAGGGCGCCTGCAGCGGCTGGAGCGCGAGGGCATCGAGATCCGCCTGGACGTGGGCCACAACCCGCAGGCCGCGCGCGAACTGGCCGCGTTCCTGAACCGGTATCCGGCGCGCACGCTGGCGGTCTACGCCGCGCTGTCGGACAAGGACGCGGCGGGCGTGGCCACGGCGCTGGCGGGGCGCATCGCCCGCTGGTTCCTGGCCGGGCTGGAGCCGGGCACGCCGCGCGGGCAGGACGCCGACGCGCTCGCCGCGCGCCTGGCCGGCACCCAGGCGGCGGGGGGCGAGCGCTTCGCCGGCATCGCCGACGCGCTGGGCGCCGCCCTGCAGGCCGCCGCGCCGGGCGAGCGCGTGCTGGTGTTCGGCTCGTTCCACACCGTGGCCGAGGCGCTGGCGGTGCTGGATTCAGGCGCATGAGGAGAGCGCCGCCGCCGGCGCGCTTATAATTCGCCACCTCATCACCAAAGCCGTCGCCCGCGACGATGGATACCGCTTTGAGAAACCGCATCATCGGCGCCGTCGTCCTGGTCGCCCTGGCCGTCATTTTCCTGCCCATGCTGATCAAGGGCCCCGCCAGCGACAGCGGCGTCTCGGATGTCTCCACCGATGTGCCCAAGGCGCCGGACGGCCAGTTCGAGACCCGCGACCTGCCGCTGGTGACGCCCGGCCAGCCGGGCGCCAACGGCGCCACCGGCATGCCCGCCCAGGCCAAGCCGGCCACCGAGACCCTGACCCCGGCCGACGCGCCCAAGCCGGCGACCAACGCCCAGGGCCTGCCGCTGGCCACCGCGGGCGGCGACTATGCGGTGACCTTCGGCGCCTATGCCAGCCAGGCCGACGCCGACGTGGTCATCGACCGCCTGCGCCAGTCCGGGCTCGAGGCCTTCCGCCAGGAGGCCACCATTGGCGGCAAGCCGGCCTGGCGCGTGCGCGTGGGGCCGTATGCCGACCGCGCGCAGGCCGAGATCGCGCGCCTGGCCGCGGTCAAGGTGCGCAGCGACGTCAAGGCCGAGGTGATCGCGCTGGATGCCGGCAGCAACTCGCCGGCCACCGCGCCCGCGGCGTCCACGCCGCCGGCCGCCACCCCGGCCGTACCCAATCCCGATGCCGCCCAGCTGGCCTCCGAGACCCCGCCGCCGGCCAAGCCCGCGCCCGCGGCCAAGCCTGAACCGGCCGCCAAGCCGACCCCGGCCAAGCCGGCCGCGCCGGTCGCCTCCAAGCCGCCGGTCGCCGCGGTGCCCAAGCCGGCCGCCACCGGCGTGGGCTTCGCCGTGCAGGTCGGCGCGTTCGGCAAGGAGGCCGATGCCAACAGCCTGCGCGACAAGCTGCGCGGCAACGGCTTCAGCGCCTTCGTCGAGCCGGTCTCCACCGACGGCGGGCGGCTGTTCCGGGTGCGGGTCGGACCGGTCTCCACCCGGGCCGAGGCCGACCAGCTCAAGGCGCAGGTCGCCGCGCGCAATGGCCTGACCGGCATCGTCCGCCCGCATCCCTGATCGCACGCTCTGACGCCGGCTCGTCCAGGGAAGGAGGACCGATGACCCCGATGCGCGCCAACCTCTCCACCTCCGCCGGGCGTCGACGCCCGGGGAGCCGCCCGTGATCGACCTGGTCCTGGGCACGGTCATCGTGGTGTCCACCCTGCTGGGCCTGCTGCGCGGCTTCGTCGGGATCGTGGTCGGCACCCTGTCCTGGCTGCTGGCGGGCCTGGCGGCCTTCCTGTTCGGCGACCGCGCCGCGCGCCAGTTCGCCGGTGGCGGCGCGCCGGGGATGACCGACTACCTGGGCGGCTACGCGCTGACCTTCGTCGGCGTGATGATCGTGGTGGCGCTGATCGGCATGGTGATCAAGGCCTCGGTGCGCAATACCCGGCTGTCCGGCGTGGACCGCCTGGCCGGCGGCGGCCTGGGGCTGGTGCGCGGCGGATTCTTCGCCTGCGTGCTGGTGCTGCTGCTGTCCTTCACGCCGCTGCCGCGCGAGGCGGCCTGGCGACAGTCGCACCTGATGCCCCTGATCGAGCCCGGCGCGGCCTGGATGCGCGGCCAGCTGCCGGAACTGTCCGTGCCGCAGATGCCGACGATGCCCGATCTGCGGGACATGAACGTGGACCGGTTGCGCAACCTGGATCTCAACAATCCGGCCTTGTCAGGCGATAATGGTGCCCTCAACGACAAGTTCCAGCAGGCGGCCGCGCAGCTGCCGCAACTCGGGCAGACGGTGTCCGAGGCTCTGAAGGGCAATGGCGGACGCGATCCAGGCCGCTTGCCCCAGCCCCTTGAAGACCCTGCGGCGGGCGATCCGGCCCAGGTGCATCCCAACGAACGCGACCCGGCGCGGGTCGTGCCTACGCCCAAAGGCCAGGAACGGCCGCGCTAGTTTCGCCAAGTCACCTCGCAGCAACCCGAGCGGAGAATCCCCATGTGCGGCATCGTCGGAATCGTCGGTACCCAGAACGTCGCTGGCCAGCTCTATGACGGCCTGACAGTACTGCAGCACCGCGGCCAGGATGCGGCCGGCATCGCCACGGCCAACGGCACCCGCCTACGCGTGCAGAAGGCCAACGGCCTGGTGCGCGACGTGTTCGACGAGAAGCGCATGGCGGTGCTGGAAGGGCGCGTGGGCATCGCCCACTGCCGCTACCCGACCGCCGGCTCGGAAGGCATGGACGAGGCGCAGCCGTTCTACGTCAACTCGCCCTACGGCATCGCCCTGGCGCACAACGGCAACCTGACCAACACCGAGGCCCTGCGCCAGCAGGTGTTCGAGGCCGATCGCCGCAACATCAACACCGATTCGGACAGCGAGGTGCTGCTGAACGTGTTCGCCCACGAGCTGGACGCCCAGCGCATGCTCACCCCCGAGGCGGCGATCCGCGCGGTGGCCGGCGTGCACCGGCGCTGCCGCGGCGGCTACGCGGTGGTCAGCGTGGTGCTGGGCCTGGGGCTGGTGGCCTTCCGCGACCCGCACGGCATCCGTCCGCTGGTGCTGGGCAAGCGCGAGAGCGTGGAGGGCGACGAATACATCGTGGCCTCCGAATCGGCGGTGCTGGATATCCTGGGCTTCGCGCGCGTGCGCGACGTGCGCCCGGGCGAGGCGCTGGTGGTCACCGCGCGCGGCGAACTGTTCTCCGAGGTCTGCGCGACCAGCACCGAGCACGCGCCGTGCATCTTCGAGTACGTGTACTTCGCCCGACCCGATTCGATGATCGACAACGTCTCGGTGCACAAGGCGCGCATGCGCATGGGCATGAAGCTGGGCGAGAAGATCCTGCGCCTGCGGCCCGATCACGACATCGACACCATCATCCCGATCCCCGACACCTCGCGCGACGCGGCGCTGGAGATCTCCAACGTGCTGGGCGTGAAGTACCGCGAGGGCTTCGTCAAGAACCGCTACGTCGGCCGCACCTTCATCATGCCGGGGCAGGGCGAGCGCACCAAGTCCGTGCGCCGCAAGCTCAACCCGATCCACCTGGAGTTCCGCAACCGTGTGGTGCTGCTGGTGGACGATTCGATCGTGCGCGGCACCACCAGCCGCCAGATCGTGCAGATGGCGCGCGACGCCGGTGCGCGCAAGGTCTACCTGGCCAGCGCCGCGCCGCCGGTGCGCCATCCCAACATCTACGGCATCGACATGCCCGCCGCCGAGGAGCTGGTGGCCCACGGCCGTACCGAACAGGAGATCCAGGAATTCCTCGGCTGCGACTGGCTGATCTACCAGGACCTGGACGACCTGGAAACGGCGGTGCGCGAGGGCAACCCGCAGCTCAAGCGCTTCGATTCCTCGTGCTTCGACGGCGACTATGTCACCGGCATCGAGCCGGGCTACTTCGAGCGCATCCAGCAGCTGCGTTCGGACGAAGCCAAGCGCAAGCGCCGCGCGGTCTGATCGCGCGGCCGCGTCGCGATGGCGATCACCCTGGAAGACCTGTGCGTGGCGCTGGGCGATGACGTCGACCGCGCCACGCTGCTGGCCGACTGGGACTGGCTGACCGGCGGCGACACGCGGCCGCTGATGGTCGGCGTGGCGGGCGATGCGTTCGTGCAGGCCGGTCGGGAACAGGCCGTGCATTTCCTCGACTGCGTCGATGGCGTGCTGGAGAAGGTCGCCGACGATCTGCCCGAGTTCCTGCAGCGGCTGGGCGATGCGGAGTTCGTCGCGCACTGCTTCCGCTTTGACCTGGTCGCGCCGCGGCTGCGCGCCGGCGAGGCGCTGGCCCCGGGCCAGGTGTGGAGTTTCCGCGTGCCGCCGGTGCTGGGCGGTGCGCGCACCAGCGAGGCGCTGGAGCCGACCGACCTGGCGACGTACCTGTCGCTGTCCGGGCAGCTGCACGCGCAGGTCGCGTCGCTGCCGCCGGGCGTGGCCATCGACGACATTTCCATCGCGCTCGAATGAGCGCGGCGGTGTTGGGCCCCGCGCGCGACCTGTTCGACGCCGCGCGCCAATGCCTGGACGCGGCCGATCCGGCCGAGAAGGTCGCCCTGACCCAGCGCTACGCGGCCGCGTTCGCGCGCGGTGCGCTGCCCATCCCCGGCCACGCGCCGCCGCCCGACCCGATCCGCATGCCCGGCCGCCCGCCGCGACCGCGGCTGGTGCATCCGCGCGAGGTCCCCAAGCGCGGCCTGGGCAGCGGGGAGGGGCGCGCGGCCTTCGTCCACGCCATCGCCCATATCGAACTCAATGCCATCGACCTGGGCTGGGACGCGGTCTACCGCTTCCGCGGCCTGCCGCCGGCGTTCTACGCGGACTGGGTGGGCGTGGCGCACGACGAGTCGCGCCACTTCATGCTGCTGCGCGCGCGGTTGCAGGCGCTGGGCTACGACTACGGCGACTTCGACGCGCATCACGGCCTGTGGGAGATGTGCGAGAAGACCGCCCACGACGGCCTGGCGCGCATGGCCCTGGTGCCGCGCGTGCTGGAGGCGCGCGGGCTGGATGTCACCCCGGGCATGATCGCCAAGCTGCGTTCGCTGGGCGATGCCCAGACCGTGGAGATCCTGGAGCTGATCCTGCGCGAGGAAGTGGCGCACGTGGCGGCCGGCTCGCGCTGGTACCGCTGGTACTGCGCGCGCGAAGGCGTCGAGCCGCGCGCGCGGTTCCGCGAACTGCTGCGGCAGTACGCCGGCGGCTACCTGCGCGGGCCGTTCAATCTGGAAGCGCGCCTGCAGGCCGGCTTCGACGAGGACGAACTGGCGGCGCTGGAGGCGCCCTGAGCCCGGGCCTGAGCTGCCCCAAGCGGCGCCTCTATTGCACCGGCAGCGACTGCAGGTCGTAGCCGTGCGGCGTCACCCGCAGCACCGAGCCCTGCTCGTACCAGTCGCCCAGCACGATGCGGGTGCAGGCCTTGCCGTCGACGATGAGCTCGTGCACGGCCGGGCGGTGGGTGTGGCCGTGGATCATCCGCGTCAGCCCGTAGCGCACGAAGCTGGTCTCGACCTCGGCCGGGGTGACGTCGGTCAGCGTCTCGAACTTGGCGCTGTCGCCCTTCATCCCGCCCTGATGCGCGGCGCTGGCCGCGCGCGCCTGCGCGGCGAAGGCGATGCGCGCGGCCAGCGGCTGGGCCAGCATGTGCGCCTGCCAGGCCGGGTTGCGGGTCTGCGCGCGCACCTGCTGGTAGGCCACGTCCGAGGTGCACAGCAGGTCGCCGTGCAGCAGCAGCACCGGCTCGCCGTAGAGTTCGACCACCGCCGGGTCGGGCAGCAGGCGCATGCCGCAGCGCTCGGCGTAGTCCTGGCCCAGCAGGAAGTCGCGGTTGCCGTGGATGAAGAACACCGGCACGCCCGCCTCGCTGACCGCGCGCAGCCCCTGGGCGACCTGCGTGGCCAGTTCGGAAGGATCGTCGTCGCCCACCCAGGCCTCGAACAGGTCGCCCAGGATGTAAAGCGCCTCGGCCTGCAGCGCCTCGTGGCGCAGGAACCGCAGGAACAGGTCGGTGATGGCCGGACGGCTGGCGTCCAGGTGCAGGTCGGAGATGAACAGCGTGGTCATCGGCGCATGATACCGGCCCGGCCGCGCGGCGCCGGGTAAAATGGTGGCCCTCCCGCGTCCGCACGTTCTCCTGGGCTCTTCATGACCTGCCGTACCCGCTTCGCTCCCAGTCCCACCGGCTATCTGCACATCGGCGGCGCGCGCACCGCGCTGTACTGCTGGCTGGAGGCGCGCCATCGCGGCGGCGAGTTCGTCCTGCGCATCGAGGACACCGACCGCGAACGCAGCACCCAGGCCGCCATCGACGCGATCCTGGAGGCGATGGACTGGCTGGGCCTGGACTACGACCAGGGCCCGATCTACCAGACCCAGCGCCTGGCCCGCTACCGAGAAGTGGCCGAACAGCTGCTGGCGCAGGGCAAGGCCTACTACGCTTACGAGACGCGCGAGGAACTGGACGCCATGCGCGAGGCCGCCATGGCGCGCCAGGAGAAGCCGCGCTACAACGGCGCCGCGCGCGAGGCCGGCCTGCCGCAGCGCGACGACCCCAACCGCGTGATCCGCTTCAAGAACCCGCTCGAGGGCAGCGTGGTGTTCGACGACCTGATCAAGGGCCGCATCGAGATCGCCAATGCCGAGCTGGACGACATGGTGATCTTCCGCCCGGACGGCTACCCGACCTACAACTTCGCCGTCGTGGTGGACGACTGGGACATGGGCATCACCGAGGTCATCCGCGGCGACGACCACATCAACAACACCCCGCGCCAGATCAACATCTACCAGGCGCTGGGCGCGCCGGTGCCGAAGTTCGCGCACATGCCGATGATCCTGGACGAGCAGGGCGCCAAGCTGTCCAAGCGCACCGGCGCGGCCGACGTGATGCAGTACAAGGACGCCGGCTACCTGCCGCACGCGCTGATCAACTACCTCGCGCGCCTGGGCTGGTCGCATGGCGACCAGGAGCTGTTCTCGCGCCAGGCGCTGATCGACCTGTTCGACGTCAAGGACGTCAATTCCAAGGCCGCGCGCCTGGACATGGCCAAGCTGGGCTGGGTCAACCAGCACTACCTCAAGACCGACGCGCCGGAGACCATCGCCCCGCAGCTGGTCTACCAGCTGGAGAAGCTGGGCGTGAACCTCGCCGCGGGCCCGGCGCCGGTGGACGTGGTGATCGCCCTGCGCGAGCGCGTGCAGACCCTGAAGGAAATGGCCGAGAAGGCCGTGGTCTGGTACCAGCCGCTGACCGAGTACGACGAGGCCGCCGTGGCCAAGCACCTCAAGCCCGCCGCCGCCGCGCCGCTGGCCAAGGCGCGCGAACTGCTGGCGGCGCTGGACGAGTGGCAGGTCGACGCGGTGTCCGCCGCGCTGCACGAGGCCGCCGCCGCCCTGGACCTGGGCATGGGCAAGGTCGCCCAGCCGCTGCGGGTGGCCATCACCGGCACCCAGGTCAGCCCGGACATTTCCCATACCGTTTACCTGGCCGGCCGCGAGCAGGCCTTGAAACGCATCGACGCGGCGCTTATCAAGACCGCGCAAGCCGCCTGATCGAAGGAGTCGCCCCATGGCCGCCGCCGAGCCCGCCTGCATCGCGCCACACCATCACGTGCACAACGCCGAGGGTTTCGTCGACGCGGTCGAGCACGCCTGCGGCGAGCGCGGCCTGCGCCTGACCCCGATCCGGGCGCGCGTGCTGCGCCTGATCGCCGAGGCGGGCAAGCCGATCAAGGCCTACGAACTGCTCGACCTGGTGCGCGCCTCCAAGGGTGTGGGCGCCGACGCCCCGCCCACGGTGTATCGCGCGCTGGATTTCCTGATGGCCAACGGCTTCGTGCACAAGCTCGAGTCGGTCAACGCCTTCGTCGCCTGCCACCATCCCAACAGCGCGGCCCATTCGGTGCCCTTCCTGATCTGCGACCGCTGCCATTCGGCGGTGGAGCTGGAGGACCGGGTGGTGGTCGACCAGCTGGAGGCGCGGGCCAAGGCGCTGGGGTTCCAGCCGCAGGCGCAGACGCTGGAAGTGCATGGACTGTGCGCGCGCTGCGCGCAGGCCTGATCCGCAGGCGCCGAGCGCCGCCGCGCCCTGGCCGTAACCGGTCCGAGGGTGCGTTCATCCCGGTATTCCCACTGATGGAAGATCGCGATGCGCCTGGTCGGTGCCCGTTCGCACGACAACACGCCCTACTACTTCGGCCTGGTGCTGCTGACCGCACTGGTCGGGTTCTATCCCACCTACTTTTCCCGCCTGGCCGAGGCCGGCCTGCTGCGCCATGTGCACGGCGGCCTGGCCGTGGCCTGGATCCTGCTGCTGATCGCGCAGGGCCTGCTGGCGCGCACGCGACGTTACGCGCTGCACCGCACCCTGGGCTGGTCGTCGCTGGTGCTGGTGCCGCTGTTCCTGATCAGTGGCGTGGCGCTGCTGTGCGACGCGCTGGCCGGGACCAATCCGTTCCAGAAGGCGTTCGCGCCGCGGCTGACGTTCGTTGACCTGATCGCACTGGGCTATTTCGCGTTCTGCTACGCCATGGCCATCCGCCATCGCCGGCACAAACCCCTGCATGCGCGCTACATGGCGTCCACCGCCGTGCTGGTCCTGCCGCCGGCGCTCGCGCGCGCGCTCGGGTTCTTCGTGCCGGGCATCCATTCGTTCGAGGCGGCATTCCACAGCGCCATGGCGCTCAGCGCGCTGGTCGTGCTGGTGCTGATCGCGCGCGACATGCGCGAGGGCCCGCTGCGCCCGCCGTATCCGCTGCTGCTGATCGTGCTGGTGGTGCAGGATGCGGGTTTCGAGCTGATCGCCCACTGGCCGGCTTGGCAGGCGATCTGCGCGTACATGGCTGGCCTTGCCGGGTAAGCCTCAGGCTGCTGCGGGTCGCGCCTCCAACGCCCGCTCCCGGATCGGCAGGTTCGCCACGGCCGCCACGATCGCCAGCGCCATGTCCGCGTACCACATCCACAGATAGCTCCCCGAGCGCTCCAGCGCCACCCCTCCAAGCCAGGCGCCGAAGAAGCCGCCGATCTGGTGCGACAGCAGCGTCAGGCCGAACAGCGTGCCCAGGTAGCGCGGCCCGAAGCGCTTGCCGATGATGCCCGCCGTGGGCGGCACGGTCGCCAGCCAGGTGAAGCCCAGCGCCGCGGCGAAAATGTAGAAGGTCATCGGCGTGGGCGGGGAGAGGAGATACAGCGCGATCAGCAGGGCGCGGCTGCCGTACATCGCGGCCAGCACGTATTTCATCGGTATGCGCTGGCCGAGTGCGCCGGCGGTCAGGCTGCCGGCGACGTTGAACAGGCCGATCAGCGCGATCGAGGTGCCGGCCACGCCCGGCGAGAGGCCGCACAGCGCCACTTCGCCCGGCAGGTGCGTGACCAGGAAGGCGATGTGCACGCCGCAGGTGAAGAAGCCCAGATGCAGCAGCCAGTAGCTGCGGTCCTGCAGGGCCAGCCGCAGCTGTTCGCGCAGGGTCAGATGCGCGGCCTCGGCGGCCTGCGCGATGGCGGCGGCCGGGTCGTCGCGGCGCGGCCTCAGCAGCGGCGCGATCAGGGGCAGCGTCAGCAGCGAGGCCAGGGCCAGGCCGAACATCGCGGCCGACCAGCCGGCCACGCTGATGCCCAGCGTCACCAGCGGCGCGAAGAGGAACTGCCCC
This sequence comes from Pseudoxanthomonas sp. X-1, assembly GCF_020042665.1. Lineage (NCBI taxonomy): Bacteria > Pseudomonadati > Pseudomonadota > Gammaproteobacteria > Lysobacterales > Lysobacteraceae > Pseudoxanthomonas > Pseudoxanthomonas sp. X-1. The sequence goes on along the minus strand of NZ_CP083376.1, from coordinate 3,313,023 downwards.
AGCGACCCGCCCGCATTGATGACGCCGGACGCGAACGAGCGCTTGGCCGCCGGGATGTGCTGGGCGGTGGCGCCGATCAGGATCGAGAAGCTGCCGGCCCCCGCGCCGGCCGCGGCCATGAGTCCCAGGCTGAGGATCAGGCCTCCCTGGCTGGTCATGAACGGCGTCAGCGCGCAGCCGGCGGCCATCAGCAGGCCGCCGAACACCAGCACCCGCGCCGGGCCATGGCGGTCGGCGATCGCGCCGAACACCGGTTGTACGGCGCCCCACACCAGCTGCCCGATCGCCAGTGCGAAGCTGATCGAGGCGATGCCGATGCCGGTGCTGGCGGCGATGGGTTTGACGAACAGGCCGGTGGTCTGGCGCACGCCCATGGTCAGCAGCAGCATCGCCGAGGCGATGGCCAGCAGCAGCCAGGGCGTGCGCGGGGCGGCGGCGTTCATGCGGCCTCCCGCAGCGGGCGCAGCGCGGCATGCAGGGCATCCAGGTCGGCGTTGAGGCGCTGCATGGGGCCGGCGCCGAACAGCGCGGTCATCTGCGCCTGGGCCTGTTGCCATCGCGGGATCGCCTGGGCGATGGCGCGCGCCCCCTTGGGGGTGAGCTGGATCAGGCGCTGGCGCGCATCGTCGCCGCGCGCTTCGCGCAGCAGGCCCGCGGCGAGCAGCGGCTTGAGGTTGCGGGTGAGGGTGCTGCGGTCCATGCCGCAGACCTCGGCCAGTTCGCCCAGCGTGCGCGTGCCTTTCTGCGCGCGGCGCAGGATGGAGTATTCGTTGAGACTCAGGCCGATCGCCGCCAGGGCGCGGTCGTAGAGCTGCGAGGCCTGCCGCGCGGCGCGGCGCAGCCGGAAGCAGGTACAGGCGGCGTCCGGGGACAGGGACATGGCGTGGCTCCAGCGGGTGGCTGTCCGCATGATGCATGCATATGCACCTATTTGAAATCCGGCCCTCCGCAATGCCGGATTCCACGTGCGGGTCGGTCGCCGGCTTCGCGGTGCCGCGCTGTCGCGCGACTCGGGTTCGTGGCATCGTGCGGCCAAATCCGGGAGGGAGCAGGGGCATGCGGGGATGGCGGATCGCGCTGCTGGCGATGGTCGCGACGATGATGGGCTGCGCGCAGCAGCAGGCGGGTGCGCCGCCCCCTGTCGTCGGAGAGCAGGGCGGGTCCGGCGCGATGCTGGCCTACGAGCACACGCTCTCGATCGAGCTGGAGCAAGAGCAGGTGCCAACGCGGATCGCCGCGCTGCGCAAGGCCTGTACCGCGTCGGCGTTCGGGGCCTGCAATGTGCTGTCCATCGTGCAGTCCCGACATGGCGGCGCGCTGACGCTGCGCATCGTTCCGGGCGGCGTCGAACGCATGACCGCCCTGGCCGGGCAGGGCGGCAGGATCGCGTCGCGCCGCACCCAGGCCGAGGACATCGGCAAGGCCGTCCAGGAAACCCAGCGCGACCGCGCCCAGCTCGAGGACTACGCCCGGCGACTGGACGCGCTGGCGGCGCGCAAGGATCTCGCGGTCGCCGACCTGATCGCGCTGAGTCGGGAGCAGGCGGGCCTTGCCGAGAAGCGCCGCATGCTCGAGGCGACGGCGGCGACCCAGCAAATGCGGCTGGACACCAACCTGGTCGCGTTCGACTTCGCCGATCCGCGGCACGACGGCCGCGGTGCGCTTGGCGACCTGGGGGAGGACATGGTCGCTGGCCTGAAGGAGGGGATCGGTGCGGCCCTGCCGGGTCTGGCCTATTGCCTGCCCTTCCTGATCCTGGCGTTTCCGCTGGCCCTGCTCTGGTGGGCGCTGTGGCGCCGCATGACGCGCCGCGGGCAGCGCAAGCCCTGACGGGGTGACCAAGCGCCTTCGGCGCCACGCATGATGCGCAAAAAAAAAAGCGGGCCGGAAGACAGGGGAGGTCTTCCGGCCCGCAGTCCCGTGCGGCGGCGCGGGAGAGAGCAAACGCGCCGCGCGCGGGGTCGGCCTGGACGGCGCGCCCTTCCCATCGGGAAGAACGCGCCCGGGTTGGATCAGAAGAACACGCGCACGCCGAAGGTGCCGTTGCGACCGGGCAGCATCACGTCGTCCTTGAGGAAGGAGGTGTGCACGCGCGCATCGCGGTCGAGCAGGTTGTTGCCGTCCAGGAACACTTCCCAGGCGGTCGAGCCGGTGTCGATGTGATAGGCCAGGTGGGCATCGACCATCGTGTAGCCGGCGGTCTCGGTCTCGTTGGCGCCCAGCTTGTCCTGCTTCATGTAGCGCGTGGCGCCCAGCGAGGCGCGCCAGTTGGTGGCCTGCCAGCGCAGCTGCGCACCGAAGCGGCCCGGCGGGATGCGCGGCACGTTGCCGCCATCGTTGAGGCGCGCGCGCACGGTGTCGCCGAACACGTGCAGATCCCAGTCGCCGGCAGTGTCGGACTTGGCCAGGTGGAAGTCGGCCTCGCCCTCGAAGCCGTGGAAGGTCGCATCGGCCTGGGTCCACTGGCGGATCGGCAGGTAGTCGTCGTCCTCCTCGTGGTACCACTGGCCGCCGGTATCGGCCACGTAGATGAAGTTGTCGTAGCGGTTGTAGTAGGCCGAGAGCTTGGCCTCCATCCAGTCGTTGCTGTACTGCAGGCCCAGCTCGGCCTGGTTGGCCTTTTCCTTGTCCAGGGTCGCATCGCCGATCTCGTAGGCCAGCGTGGCGATGTGCGGGCCATCGGCGAACAGCTCCTCTTCCACCGGCGCGCGCTCGGAGTGGTCCAGGTTGGCGGTCAGGCGCCAGCCTTCGGCCAGGCCGAAGCCGAAGCTGGCCGAGAAGCTGGTCGGCTTGAAGTCGGGCGACAGGCCGGTGTCGGTCTCGTACTTGACCCGGTCGATGCGCGCGCCCAGCTCGGTGGAGAAGCGGCCCCAGGCGTTCTTGGTCACCGCGAACAGGCCGACCGACTTGGTGTCGGTCTTGGGCACGAAGGATTCCTCGCCCACGGCGCGGAAGGTGCTGTCGGTGCCCTGCAGGCCGATCGCGCTCTGCCAGCCGCTGTCGGCGCTGAAGGTCGCTTCCACGCGGCCCTCGTTGGCGCGCTTGAAGAAACTGGTGCCGACTTCCTCGCCCTCGAACTCGGTGTGGTCGTAGCGCGTGTGCGAGAAGCTGTAGCGCAGGCCGCTTCCGGCGCCCCAGGGATCGTTGAGGCCGCCCTTCACGTCGAAGCGGTCCTGGTGCAGCTCCAGGTGCACGCCGCGCTCGCCCTGCGCCAGGTCGCCCGGCTCGCCGGGGTTGCCGTAGCTGTCGTTGAAGCGCGAGACCGAGGCGCCGAGGAAGCCCCAGTCACCCGACAACGACGCGCCGAACGAGCCGGTCTTGGTGTCCTGGAAGGTGTTGGCCTGCGGCCCCTTGGGCGTGTCGTAGTCCTTGGCGTTGCGGTACACGCCGTCGGCGTGGATCGACAGGCCGCCGTTGCCGGCGTCGATGCGCGCCATGCTGGTCTGCCCGTCCTTGTCGCCGAAGTCCACGCGCGTTTCCGCGCGGCCGCTGACGCCCTGCACCGGCGTCTCGGCGATGCGGCCGTCGACCACGTTGACCGCGCCGCCGATGGCGCCATTGCCGTAGAGCAGGGTGGACGGGCCCTTGAGCACCTCGATCTGGTCGGCCAGGAACGGCTCGATCGCCGGGGAATGGTCCTGGCTCACCGTGGACACGTCCTGGGTGATCATGCCGTCGGACATCACCGCCACGCGCGGGCCGTCCAGGCCGCGCATGATCGGCCGGCCCACGCCGGGACCGAAGTTGGACGACTGCACGCCCGGGATGCCCTGCAGGGTCTCGCCCAGGCTGGCGGCGCGCGCCTCGTCGAGTTTCTCGCCGGCCAGCACGTTGACCGGCTGGCTCAGGTCGTCGGCAGCGCTGCGGAACGGGTCGGCGGTCACCTTGATCGCGTCCAGGTCCTTGGCATGCAGGTGCTCGGCGCGGCCGTGGCGGCTGTCGCTGGACGGGGCGGTGGTCGCCTCCTGGGCGTGGGCGCCGAAGCCGATCAGGGCCAGGCCGAGGGCGGTGGCGAGGGGGGCGCGTGACAGCGCGGCCACACCGGCGCTGCGGAAGGAAGATCGCGTCATAAATGGCAACTTCTGGGGAGGGAGGTCATCAGGAAACATTAACGTTATAATATATCGACATCAACTCGGTGCCTGGCCCGAAAGTCATACTCGACCCCATGAGCTCTCCCTTCCGTTCCTGGCTGGACCGCATCGGCGCCACCGGCTCCCTGGTCTGCGCCGTGCATTGCGCGGTGCTGCCGCTGTTGATCGCGCTGCTGCCGGCGCTGGGGCTGTCGGCCTGGCTGGGCGAGGGCTTCGAGCGGATCTTCGTGGTGTTCGCCTCGCTGCTGGGCGTCTTCAGCCTGGCCGCGGGCTATCGCCGGCACCGGGTGCTGCGCGCGCTGGGCCTGTTGCTGGTGGGACTGGCGGTGCTGTGGATCGCGGTGCTGTACCCGCCGCTGCATCACAGCCTGGTGCCGCATGCGGTGGCCATGACCTTCGGCGGCACGCTGGTGGGCGTGGCGCACCTGGTGAACCTGCGCCTGAACCACGGCCACGTCCACGACGCGCGCTGCGCGCACTGAAGGCCAGGGCGGCCCTGTGGTGCCACGCGGCGCTGTGGTAGCCTCTCCGGCCCTGCGCGCCGGCCTTCACGCCGGCGGCGCACCCGCATCAACCGGCGGGCCACCAACACGAGGAGTACGCAGATGGGCAAGGGTGATCGCAAAACCGCCAAGGGCAAGCGCTACAACGCCAGCTATGGCAATTCGCGCAAGCACGGCGCCGCCGTCGCCGCGCCGGTGACCGCCAAGTCGGTCGCCAAGTCGCCGGCCAAGAAGGCCGTGGCGAAGAAGACGGTGGCCAAGGCCGGCTGATCGCCGCCTCCCATCGCTCTGCAAACAGGAACGCGGCGCCTCTGGCGCCGCGTTTTCTTTTGGGCTCTCCGTTGGAGTGCGAGGTCGGTAAAGCTTCGGTGGGAGCCGCCGGGGCGGCGATGGGGCTTTCCCGTTAAAGCTCCACCGCGCTCCAGCACCGCCGGACGAGCCCTATCGCCGCCATGGCGGCTCCCACGGGCACAGGGGCCGCACCCAACCGGCAGAGGCCCCCTGCAGATGGATCTGGACTACTTCTGAAACGAAGTCTTGATCTTGACGCGCGCGGCAGCGGTCTGGCGGGCAATGGCCGCGCCAAGCGAGGCAGGACGCCGAGCGCCCGAATCAGGGCAGGATGCCCTGATTGAGGGATAAGCGGCCATTGCCCGCCGGATCGCTGCCCTTCCGAAGTCAGAGCACGCGCACGCGCCAAGATCCCTTGATGCGCCAGAGCGGCTTCTTTCCTGCCTGCTTCAGACGCTAAAGCCGCTGGCCGACGTCGATGCGGTTGCCATCCGGATCGGCGAAGACGAAGCCGCGCAGGCCGTAGTCCGCGTCGCGCAGCGCCTTGATGATGCGCGTGCTGGCCTGCTGCAGATGCGCGTAGAGCGCGGCCGCGTCGTCGACCAGCAGATGCGCCAGGTTGCGCGGGTCCGGCTTGTGCGACCGGTCCAGGGAAAGGTGCAGCTCCGCCGCGTCCTTCTTGAGGATCACGAAGCCCACCGGGGTGCCGTTCTCGAAGGTCTTGGCGAAGCCCAGGACGCCGACGTAGAACGCCAGCGCCCGCTCGATGTCGGTGACGGGCAGGGTCGGCGCGATCCGGCCGAAGCCGATGGCGTGCGGGGATGCGGGTGTGACGGACATGGTTGAACTCCAACGCGATCGCGCAGCGGCCAGGGACGGGGCGGTGCCCGGAGGGCTGGCATGCGCGCAAGGGACGGAGCGGTGTCCGCAGGCAGCGCGCATCCTAGCGCGATGCGCGCCGCCACGGGCCGCGCGCCCGCGCAGGTGGCGCGCGCTGGGTCAGTTGAACAGCGACGCGCGCATCGGCGCGGACGGCAGCGCGCCTTCCAGTTCCAGCAGGAACTGCTTGGTCGGCAGGCCGCCGCCGAAGCCGGTCAGGGTGCCGTCGGCGCCGATGACGCGATGGCAGGGCAGCACGATCGGCAGCGGATTGCGGCCGTTGGCCGCGCCGACCGCGCGGCTGGCGCCGGGGCGGCCGACGCGCTGGGCCAGCCGCGCATAGCTCCAGGTCTGACCGAAGGGGATCTGCGCCAGCGCCAGCCAGACCTCGCGCTGGAAGGCGGTGCCATGCGGGGCCAGGGGCAGGTCGAAGGCCTGCAGGCGGCCGGCGAAATAGGCGTCGAGCTGCGCCTGCGCCTCGCGCAGGAGCGGATGGTCGCCCGGTTCCCAGGTTTCCAGGCGCTTGACCGGGTGCCGGTTCTCCGGGAACTCGATGCCGTGCAGGCCGGCATCGCTGGCGGCCACGCGCAGCGGGCCGACCGGGCTGGGGAAGTGGCGTTCGAAGATGGTCATGGCAGGTCCTTGGCAGGGCGTTCGGGCGATCGGAGGGGCGTGGCCGGCATGGCGTCCTTCCACAGGTGCAGCACGGCGTAGCCGCGCCAAGGCCGCCAGGCCTGCGCATGCGCGGCCAGTGCACGCGCGCTCAGGCGCGTGCCGTCGTTGGGCAGTGCCCGCTGCAGCACGAGGTCCTCGGCCGGGAAGGCGTCGGGATGGCCGAGCCCGCGCAGCGCCAGGTAGTGCGCGGTCCACGGGCCGATGCCCGGCAGCGCGACCCAGCGCGCGACGAAGTCGTCCAGCGGCGCGTCCGGGCGGAAGTCCACGCGCCCGTCCAGCACCGCCTGGGCCACGGTGCGCACCGTGGCCGCGCGGGCTTGGGTCAGGCCGATCGCGGTGAGATCGGCATCGGCCAGGGCCTCGGGCGTGGGGAAAAGATGCGTGTGGGTCTCGCTGCGCAGCGGCTCGGGCAGCGGTGCGCCGAAGGCCTGCGCCAGCCGGGCGGTGAAGGTGCGCGCGGCGGCCACGCTGACCTGCTGGCCGATCACCGCGCGGACCGCGATCTCGAAGCCATCCCAGCCGCTGGGAATGCGCAGGCCGGGCCGGCGTTCGAGTAGCGGCGCCAGGCGCGCATCGTGGCTCAGCGCCGCGGCGATCGCCTGCGGGTCGGCATCCAGATCGAACATGCGCCGCAGCCGCGCGACCACGCCCAGCATCCGCGCCGGCGCGATCCGCCGCAGTTCCAGCCGCAGCGCGTGTTCGCCACGCGGCCAGGCGCTGACGCGCAGCCAGCCGGGCGCCTCGATCGGACCGACCACGCGCGCGTAGGAGAGCGCATCGACGTGCTCCACGCCCGGCAGCGCGCGCCCGCGCAGGAAGTCGAGCATCGCGCCGAAGTCGTACGGCGGGCGATAGCCCAGGCGCAGCACCAGGGTCTCGTCGGCGGCCGCCGGCGCCTCGCGCTTGCGCAGCTCGCGCGGGGCCATGCGATAGGCCTCCTTGAACACGGTGTTGAAGCGCCGCAGGCTGCCGAAGCCGGCGGCCATGGCCACATCGGTGATCGGCAGCGCGGTCTCGGTCAGCAGCTGCTTGGCGAACAGCAGCCGGCGCGTGGCGTGCACGCCCAGGGGCGAGGTGCCCAGGCGATCGGCGAACAGGCGCCGCAGCTGGCGTTCGCTCAGGGCCAGGCGCTGCGCCAGCGTCGAGAGCGGCGCGTCGGCGAGCAGGCCGGCGTCGATCAGCTTGAGTGCACGCGCCACCGCGTCGTCGCCGCGGCGCCAGGCGCCGTGCTCGGGCGACAGCTCGGGCCGGCAGCGCAGGCAGGGGCGGTAGCCGGCGGCCTCGGCCGCGGCGGCCGAGGGAAAGTAGCTGACGTTCTCGCGCCGCGGCACCGGCGCCGGGCACACCGGGCGGCAATAGATGCCGGTGCTGGACACTGCGGTGAAGAACAGCCCGTCGAAGCGCGCATCGCGGCTCAGGCGGGCGCGTTCGCACAGGGCGGCATCGGGCAGGGGCGAGGACATGGCCGGCAGGCTAGCACCGGCCATGCCGCCCTACTGGCCGTTTTCGGACATCAATGCGCGGGCGTCCGCAGCCCGGCCTGCAGCGGCGCCAGCGTGCCGTCGTTCGGCTGCGGCGGGATCTCCAGCAGCCGCGCCAGCAGCGGATAGACGTCGACGTTGTCGAATGCCGGCAGCACCACCCCGCGCCGGAACGCCGGGCCGTGGGCGATGAAGATGGCGCGCATCGACTCCAGCGCCGGGTCGTAGCCGTGCGAGCCGCGGTCGTGGCCGAGCGTGCGTCGGCGCGCGGCCTGTTCGGCCGGCAGGGCGTCCCAGCCCTCGTCCATCTGGCACACGATCGGCGGGATGCGCGCATTGCTGCCGTAATGCCAGCGCGCCGGCAGTTCGCCCTTGCGCCAGCAGGTGTAGGGCGCGTGGCGGCCGAGCAGGCGCGCTTCGACCGCGGCTTCGAAGCCCGAATTGGGCTGCACGCCGATCACCTGGCCGACCGACACGACCACCGCCTCCTGCTTGCTGACCATGTCCTCCACCGCGACCACATGCTCGGGCGCGACGGTGGCCATGCCATGGTCGGAGACGATCACGATGTTGGTGCGCTCCAGCTGGCCGTGCGCCCGCAGCGTGTCCAGCAGCGCGCCCACCGCCGCGTCCACGCGGCGCAGGGCCGCGCGCACCTGCGGCGAATCGGGGCCATGGTTGTGGCCTTCCTCGTCCACGTCTTCCATGTACAGCGCGGCCAGCGCCGGGCGCGCCTGGGCCGGCCCGGTCAGCCAGCCGGCCACGTCGGCGGCGCGGGCGGCGGCCGGGATGGCGGTGTCGAACAGGCGGTATTCGTTGGGCCGCACGCCGCCGATCGGCGCGCTGCTGCCGGGCCAGGCCCAGATCGCGGTCTTCAGGCCGTGCTGTTCGGCGGTGACCCAGATCGGCATGGCTTCGCTCCACCAGCGCGCATCCGCGGTGGACTGGGTGTCGGCGACCTTGAATTCGCCCAGGCCGTCCTCGCGCATCGAGTTGTGGATCACGCCGTGGTGGTCCGGGCGCTGGCCGGTGACCAGGGTGTAGTGGTTGGGAAAGGTCAGCGCCGGATAGGAGGGCGTCATCCACTGCGCACGCACGCCGTCGCGCGCCAGCGCGTCCAGTCGCGGGGTGTCGCCCCGGCCGAGGTAACTGGCGCGCAGCGCGTCGATGGAGATCAGCAGGACCGGGTCGGGGCGTGCGGGCTGGACCGGCGCGGAGGCGCAGGCCGACAGCAGCACCAGGACGGCCAGCCACGCGCTCCGGAAAACAGACGAAACCATGCGGGACACGAATCAGAAAGAGGTCTTCGAGCTTGGCAGAAAGCCATGACCGGCGCACGGCAGACCGGGGTGGCACGCCGATGCATCGATGCGCGTGAAGGCGTCCACGCGCCGCTTTCACTCCTGCATTGCGCTGCCGGGTCTACACGGTCTGCGCCACATGTGTGGCGAGCTCGAGCGAGTACGCACGATGGACAAGAATCGCGTGGAAGGGGCCAAGCACCAGGTCAAGGGCGGCCTGAAGGAAGCCGCCGGCAAGCTGACCGGCAACAGGACCAAGGAAGCGGCCGGCAAGCTGGAGAAGAATGCCGGCAAGGTCCAGCAGGAAGTCGGCAAGGCGGCCGACGCGTCCAGGCGCCCCAAGCACTGAGGGCTGGCAGGACCGACGCGTCCGCCACGGGGCGATCACGCGTGCTGGCGTATCAGCTGACAGGCCGGAGCGTTCGCTCCGGCCTGTTCGTTTGGTCCCCGCTCCAGGTGTGGCGCGGGGTCCGAAGATCTCCGGAAGGCGCTGGGTCTCTTCCAGGCAGCGGTTGCGTACCGCCGCCCTGCAGGGAGCGCGCGTCTTTCTTCCAACCGTTCAACGGGACGTCATATGCGTGCAGGGTGGAGGCGGCAAAGCAGGAGGATCTTGAGGCGGTTGCTGGTCGCATGGCGGCGCGGCCGCCACGACACCGCCGTCCGCAGCGCCACGCCCGAGCCGCCGCTGCGCGCCCAGCTGTTGAACGCCGCGCAGATGGAACAGCTGGGACGGCGCCTGGCCCAGCAGCACACGCTGCAGGCCGGCCAGGGCCCGGAACGGATGCTGACGCGGCTGGCCGAGAACGGCGCCGTGCTGGAAGGCGCGGTCCAGGCCCTGGATGCCTTCGCCCGCGACAAGCTCCCGATGGTGCCGGCCGGTGAATGGCTGCTGGACAACTACTACCTGATCGACGAGCAGGTGCGGCTGGCGCGCCGCCACCTGCCCAGCGGCTACAGCCGCGCGCTGCCGGCGCTGGCCAGCGGGCGCTCGGCCGGCCTGCCGCGGGTCTATGACCTGGCTATGCAGGCGGTGTCGCATGGCGACGGCCAGGTCGACGCGCACACCCTGGAGCGCCTGGTCGGCGGCTACCAGCAGGAGCAGGCGCTGAGCATCGGCGAGCTGTGGGCGGTGCCGATCATGCTGCGCCTGGCCGTGATCGAGAACCTGCGCCGCATCGCCGCGCGCATCACCCGCGATGTCGGCGACCACCGCCTGGCCCAGGCCTGGGCCAGACGCATGGCCGAAGCGGCCCAGCGCGCGCCCAAGGACGTGGTGCTGGTGCTGGCCGACATGCTGCGCTCGCAGCCGCCGGTGCGCGGGGCGTTCGTGTCCGAGCTGCTGCGGCACCTGCGTGGCGGCAATTTCGCCACCCACATGCCGATCGACTGGCTGGAGCAGTGGGTGGCCGAGAGCGGGCGTTCGCTCGACGCCGTGGTCCAGCGCGAAAGCATCCGCCAGGCCGCCGCCCAGGCCTCGATCCGCAACAGCATCGTGAGCCTGCGCTTCATCACCAGCCTGGACTGGCGCGGCTTCGTCGAGCGCTGCAGCGTGATCGAACACCTGCTGCGCCAGGACCCGGACGGCACCTATCCGGCCATGGACTTCGCCAGCCGCGACCAGTACCGGCGCGTGGTCGAGACCATGGCCCGGCGCGCGGGGCGGCCGGAAGGCGAGATCGCCGCGATGGTGCTCGAACGCGCCCGCGCGGCTGCGGCCGACGCGCCCGCGGGCCGCGGCCACGTCGGCTGGTGGCTGCTGGGCGATGGCGCGCGCGAGATCGCCCGCGCCCTGGCCGGGCGCGGCTGGCGCCGGCTGCTGCCCGACGCGCGGCCGGTGCCGTTGATCGCCTATGCCGGGCCCATCGCGGTGTTCGCCGCGCTGTTCGCCGCCGGCCTGCTGGCCAGCACGCTGGTCCAGCCGCTGCCGGCGTGGGGCTGGGTGGCCGGCGCGGCGGTGCTGGCGCTGCTGGCCTTCAGCGAACTCGGCGTGGCCCTGGTCAACTGGACCGCGAGCAACCTGGTGACGCCGCATCCGCTGCCCAGCCTGGACTACCAGTCCGGCATCCCGGCGCAGGCGCGCACGCTGGTGGTGGTGCCCTCGATGATCCCCGACACCGAGGCGGTCGATGAACTGGTCGATGCCCTGGAGGTGCGTTTCCTGGCCAACCGCGGGCCGCATCTGCACTTCGGCCTGCTGACCGACTTCGCCGATGCCGCCCAGGAACATCTGCCGCAGGACGCCCCGGTGCTGGCCCACGCCCAGGCGCGCATCGCCGCGCTCAACGCGCGCCACGGACAGGGCCGCGATGCGGCCGAAGGGGAGCTGTTCTATCTGTTCCATCGCCCGCGCCAGTGGAACGCGCGCGAGGGCCGCTGGATGGGCCTGGAGCGCAAGCGCGGCAAGCTGGCCGCGCTCAACGCGCTGCTGCGCGAGGGCGACGCCGCGCCGTTCAGCTGCATCGTCGGGCGCGCCGAGGTGCTGCGCGGCGTGCGCTACGTGATCACCCTGGATGCCGACACCCAGCTGCCGCTGGAATCGGCGCGCGCGCTGGTGGGCACCATGGCCCATCCGCTCAACCGGCCGCTGGTCGATGCGGCCACGCGCAAGGTCGTGCGCGGCTACGGCATCCTGCAACCGGGCCTGGGCAGCGCGATGGCGCTGCGTTCGCGCTATGCGCGCATGTTCGGCAGCGAGGCGGGCATCGACCCGTATACGCGCACCATCTCCGACGTGTACCAGGACCTGTTCGCCGAAGGCTCCTTCGTCGGCAAGGGCATCTACGAGGTCGAGGCCTTCGAGCAGGTGCTGGCCGGGCGCATGCCCGACGACGCCATCCTCAGCCACGACCTGCTGGAAGGCTGCTACGCGCGCGCCGGCCTGGTCAGTCAGGTGCGCCTGTACGAGGACTATCCCGAGCGCTACTTCGCCGATGCCAAGCGTCGCCAGCGCTGGGTCCGTGGCGACTGGCAGCTGCTGCCGTGGCTGCTGCCGCGCGTGCCCACCGCGCACGGCTGGGAGCGCAGCCCGCTGTCGTGGCTCTCGCGCGGCAAGCTGGCCGACAACCTGCGCCGCAGCCTGGTGCCGATCGCCGTGCTGACGCTGCTGGTGGCCGGCTGGTGCGTGGTGCCCGCGCCGCTGGTCTGGACGCTGTGGCTGCTGTGCCCGTGGTGGCTGCCGCCGCTGCTGGCGGCGCTGCGCGATGCGCTGGCCGGCCCCGGCGAACTGCCGCTGGATGCGCACCTGTCGCTGCTGCGCACGCGCACGCTGCGCGAGCTGCGCCGGGCGGCGGTGACCTTCGCCTGCCTGCCGCACCAGGCCGGCAGCAACGCGCTGGCGATCGTGCGCACGCTGTGGCGGCTGGCCGTTTCGCGCCGGCACCTGCTGCAGTGGAACGTCTCGCGCGATGTCGAGCGCAGCGTGCGCGGCGAGATGCCGGAAGTGGCGCTGATGTGGCCGGTCACGGCATTCGCCGCGGTCGTGCTGGTCGCCGTGGCCCTGCTGCAGCCAGGGGCGCTGCCGGCGGCCGTGCCATGCCTTGCGTTGTGGGCGGCCTCGCCCTGGCTGATGGGCTGGCTGAGCCGGCGCCCGCCGCCGGCCTCGACCCATCTGGGCGACGAACAGCGTCGCTTCCTCGGCCAGCTGGCGCGGCGTACCTGGGCGTTCTTCGAGACCTGGGTCGGTCCGCAGGAACACTGGCTGCCGCCGGACAACCTGCAGGAACATCCGGCGCAGGTGCTGGCCAGGCGCACCTCGCCGACCAACATCGGCCTGTCGCTGCTGGCCAACCTGTCGGCCTGGGACCTGGGCTACCTGCAGCTACCCGGCGTGCTGGCGCGCGTGCGCGGCACGCTGGACACGCTGGGCCGGCTCGAACGCCACCGCGGCCACCTGTACAACTGGTATGCGACCGACACGCTGCGCCCGCTGGCGCCGCGCTATGTCTCCACCGTGGACAGCGGCAACCTCACCGGCCACCTGCTGACCCTGCGCCAGGGCCTGCTGCAGCTGGCCGACGCGCCGCTGCTGGCGCCCAAGACCTTCGACGGCCTGGCCGACACCCTGGGCGTGCTGGAAGACGACGCCCGGCGCGCCGGCCTGGGCGAGGCACTGGCCGCCCCGCTGCGGGCCGTCGCCGACGCGCTGCAGCCGCTGTGCGCGGATGCGGCACTGCCTGCGCCGCAACGGCTGGCGCTGACGCGCACGCTGCTCGAGCGCGCGCAGGCGCTGGATGCGGCGGCCACGCAGGCCGCGTTGCCGCATGCGCCCATCGACTGGCCGGCGCGGCTGCTGGAGGCCTGCCAGTCCGCGCTGGCGATGCTGGAACAGGCGAGCACCACGCCGACCGGCGAAGACGGCGCGCAGGCCACGCTGCGCTCACTCGCCGACGCCGAGCCCGGCGGCCTCGCGGCGCGCCAGCTGGAGGCGCTGGAAGCGCTGGCCGAACTGGCGGCCCGGCACGCCGAGCAGGACTACCGCTTCCTCTACGACCCGGCGCAGCGGATGCTGTCGATCGGCTACAACGTCGACGAGAGCCGCCTGGACGCCGGCTTCTACGACCTGCTGGCCTCCGAGGCGCGGCTGGGCTGCTTCGTGGCCATCGCCCAGGGCCAGCTGCCGCAGGAGAGCTGGTTCGCGCTCGGCCGGCTGCTGACCGAGGGCGGCGGCGAGCCGGTGCTGGTGTCCTGGAGCGGCTCGATGTTCGAGTACCTGATGCCGCAGCTGGTGATGCCCAGCTATCCCGGCTCGCTGCTCGACCAGACCGCGCGCGGCGTGATCCAGGCGCAGATCGAGTACGGCCAGGCGCGCCAGATCCCGTGGGGCGTGTCCGAGTCCGGCTACAACGCCGTGGACGTGAACATGAACTACCAGTACCGCGCCTTCGGCGTGCCGGGGCTGGGGCTCAAGCGCGGCCTGGCGCAGGACGCGGTGATCGCGCCCTACGCCACGGTGATGGCGCTGATGGTCGATCCGCCCGCGGCCCTGGAGAACCTGCGGACGATGGCGGCGCAGGGGTTCTCCGGCGCGTTCGGCATGTACGAGGCGGTGGACTACACCGCCGAGCGCCTGCCGCGCGGCGAGCGCCACGTGGTGATCCGCTCGTACATGGCCCACCACCAGGGCATGGCACTGCTGTCGCTGGACTACCTGCTCGTCGAGCAGCCGATGCAGAAGCGCTTCGCCGCCGATCCGGCCCTGCGCGCGGCGCTGCTGCTGCTGCAGGAGCGCATGCCCGTCGCCGGCGTGGTGCCGGCGCACGAATCCGAAACGCCCGGCCCCGCCGACGGCGCCGCGGCCGCGGCCGGGCCGCAGCTGCGCATCCTGCGCGATCCCGACGGCCCGCGCCCGGAGGTGCAGCTGCTGTCCAACGGGCGCTACCACGCCATGCTCACCGTCGCCGGCGGCGGCTATGCGCGCCTGGAAGGCACCGCGCTCACGCGCTGGCGCGAGGACCCCACGCGCGATGCCTACGGCAGCTTCTGCTATCTGCGCGATGCCGAATCGGGCGAGTACTGGTCGGCGGCCTACCAGCCCACCTGCGTGCGCACCCAGCACTTCGAGGCGATCTTCTCCCAGGCCAAGGCCGAGTTCCGCGTGCGCCATCGCGGCATCGACAGCCACCTGGAGATCGCGGTGTCGGCCGAGGACGACATCGAACTGCGGCGCCTGCGCCTGAAGAACCGCGCGCGCCATCCGCGCACGGTCGAGGTGACGACCTATGCCGAGGTCGTGCTGCAGGCGCCGCGCGCGGACGAGGCGCACCCGGCGTTCGGCAACCTGTTCGTGCAGACCCGCATCCTGGCCGCCAAGCAGGCCATCGTCTGCCGGCGCCGCGCGCGCGAGGCCGGCGAGCGGCCGCCGCAACTGCTGCATCTGGTGGCCGCGCACGACTGCGATATCGAACAGATCTCCTACGAGACCGACCGCGCCCGCTTCATCGGCCGCGGGCGCAGCGCGGCGCGGCCGCTGGCGATGGAACGCCTGGCGCTGGACAACAGCGAAGGCTCGGTGCTCGACCCGATCGTCGCCATCCGCGTGCGCATCACGCTGCAGCCCGGTCAGCAGGCCCTGCTCGACCTGGTCACCGGCGTGGGCGAGGACGAGAGCGCCTGCGATGCGCTGATCGAGAAGTACCGCGACCGGCGCCTGGCCGACCGCGTGTTCGATCTGGCCTGGACCCACAGCCAGGTCGTGCACCGCCAGATCAACGCGCACGAGGCCGATGTGCAGGTCTACGAGCGCCTGGCCGCGCTGGTGCTGCAGCCGGACCCGGTGCTGCGCGCCGATGCCGACACCCTGCGCCAGAACCGTCGCGCCCAGCCGGCGCTGTGGTCGCAGGCGATCTCCGGCGACCTGCCCATCGTGCTGCTGCAGGTCTCCGACGTGGACCACCTGCCGCTGGTCGAACAGGTCGTGCAGGCGCACCAGTACTGGCGCCTGAAGGGCCTGGAGACCGACCTGGTGATCTGGAACGAGAGCCAGGCCGGCTATCGCCAGCAGCTGCAGGAGCAGATCCTGGCGCTGCTGGCGCGCGACCAGCGCGCCGAGGTCCTGGAGCGGCGCGGCGGCATCTTCGTGCGCGCCGCGCAGCAGCTGGGCCAGGAGGACCGCGTGCTGCTGCTGTCGGTGGCGCGCGTAGTGCTGACCGACCGCGCCGGCACACTGGCCGAACAGGTCGACCGGCTGCCGGTGCTGGAGCGCGAGCCGCCCGCACCGCTGCCGGCGCCGCCGCCGCGGCCGGCCGCCTGGCGGGCCGGTGAGGACGCGGTCGCCGGGCTGCCGCCCGCGCTGCAGACCGATCCGGCCGACGAGGATCCCTGGCCGTTCGAGCCGCTGCAGGGCGGGCCGCTGCAGTTCGACAACGGCACCGGCGGTTTCAGCGCCGATGGCCGCGAGTACGTGATCACCGTGGCGCCCGGCCGGCCGACGCCGGCTCCGTGGAGCAACCTGCTGGCCAACCCGGTGCTGGGCGCGGTGGTGACCGAATCCGGCGCCGGCTACAGCTGGGGCGAGAACGCGCACGAATACCGCCTCACGCCCTGGGACAACGACCCGGTGTGCGACAGCAGCGGCGAGGCGTTCTACCTGCGCGACGAGGACAGCGGCCATCTGTGGTCGCCGACGCCGCTGCCGTGCCCGGGCAGCGGCGCGTACCGGGTGCGCCATGGCTTCGGCTACAGCGTGTTCGAGCATGTCGAGGACGGCATCCACAGCGAGCTGTGGCTGTACGTGGACGCCGAACTGGCGGTGAAGTACAGCGTGCTCAGGCTGCGCAACCTGTCCGATCGCGCGCGCCGGCTCAGCGCCACCGGTTATGTCGAATGGGTGCTGGCCGACCTGCGCAGCCGCTCGCAGATGCATCTGATCACCGACGTGGACCTGGCCAGCGGCGTGCTCACCGCGCGCAATCCGTTCAACGGCGATTTCGAGGGGCGCTGCGCGTTCTTCGACGTCGATGCCGGGGTCAATCCCGAGGACGGCACGCTGCTGCGCCAGTTCACCGCCGACCGGCTCGAGTTCCTCGGCCGCAACGGCAGCCTGGCCGCGCCGGCGGGGCTGCGCCGCGAGGGGCTGTCGGGCCGCTTCGGCCCCGCGCTGGACGCCTGCGCCGCGCTGCAGGTGCCGATCGCGCTGGAGGCCGGCAGCAGCTTCGAGACCACCTTCCGGCTGGGCATGGCGGCCGATGTCGGCGCCGCGCTCGAACTGGCGCGGCGCACCCGCGGCGCCGGTGCGGCGCACGATGCGCTGGACCGCGTGCGCATCCACTGGCGCGGCGTGCTGGGCGGCATCCGGGTGAAGACGCCCGACCCGGCCTTCGACCTGCTGGCCAACGGCTGGCTGCTCTATCAGGTGATCGCCAGCCGCTACTTCGGCCGCAGCGGCTTCTACCAGTCCGGCGGCGCCTGGGGCTTCCGCGACCAGCTGCAGGACTGCATGGCCATGGTCCACGCCCTGCCGCAGGTCGCGCGCGAGCACCTGCTGCGCGCCGCCGCGCAGCAGTTCCCGCAGGGCGATGCCATGCACTGGTGGCATCCGCCGACCGGGCGCGGCGTGCGCACGCGCTGCTCGGACGACTACCTGTGGCTGCCGCTGGCGACCTGCCGCTATCTGGACGTCACCCAGGACTGGGGCGTGCTGGAGGCGCGCGCGCGCTTCGTCGAGGGCCGCCCGGTCAACGATGACGAGGAGTCCTACTACGACCTGCCGGTGGTCTCGGCCGGCGATGCCAGCCTGTACGAGCACTGCGTGCTGGCGCTGCGCCGCGGCTGTCGCCTGCTCGGCGAGCGCGGCCTGCCGCTGATGGGCACCGGCGACTGGAACGACGGCATGAACAAGGTCGGCGAGCACGGGCGCGGCGAGAGCGTGTGGCTGGGCTTCTTCCTGATCCACGTGCTCAAGGCCTTCGTCCCGGTGGCGCGGCGGCGCGGGGAGACCGCGTTCGCGGACTGGTGCCAGGCGCAGGCCGATACGCTGGCCGCGCGCATCGAGGAGCACGCCTGGGACGGCGGCTGGTACCGGCGCGCGTGGTTCGACGACGGCACGCCACTGGGCTCGGCGCAGGCGCAGGAATGCCGGATCGATTCGATCTCGCAGAGCTGGGCGGTGCTGTCCGGCGCCGGCCAGGCCCAACGCGTGCAGCAGGCGATGGCCGCGCTGGACGCGCATCTGGTCAAGCCCGAGGCGGGGCTCATCCAGCTGCTGGATCCGCCGTTCGACCGTCACGGTCCCGATCCGGGCTACATCCGCGGCTATGTGCCCGGCGTGCGCGAGAACGGCGGCCAGTACACCCACGCCGCGGTGTGGACGGTGATGGCCTTCGCCGAACTGGGCCTGGTCGAACGCGCCTGGCAGTTGCTGGAGATGATCAATCCCATCCACCACGCGCGCGACGCGCAGGGCGTGGCGCGCTACCGGGTCGAACCCTATGTCATGGCGGCCGATGTCTATGCCGTGGGCGACCACGCCGGCAGCGGCGGCTGGACCTGGTACACCGGCTCGGCGGGCTGGATGTACCGGCTGCTGCTCGAATCGCTGCTGGGCCTCAAGCGCCAGGGCGACACGCTGCTGCTGGAGCCGCGCGTGCCGGCCGGCTGGAAGACCTTCAGCCTGCAGTACGCGGCCGGCCAGGCCACCTACGCCATCACGGTGCGTTACGGGGAGGTGGTCGCACCGTCGCTCTCGGTGGACGGCGTGCGCCAGCCGGACAACCGTCTGTCGCTGCACGACGATGGCGCGGTCCACCAGGTGCAGATCGATCTGCCGGGAGGTTCGCCATGACCCTGACACGCCAGGCGCTGGACGCCGCGCTGGATCGGCTGGAACGCGACGTGGCCGAATGGGTCACGCACCTGCGCGAGCCGCGCATCTTCCGCAAGCAGTTCGATGCGCTGTGCGCGGACATCGTGTCCCAGGCCGCGCCCGAGGATGTGGAGCACGCGCGGAGCCGCATCCGCGTCATCCTCGCGCGCCACGGTCCCGGGAGCGAAAGACAGGCCTGAGCGCCGCGCCGCTGGGCTCAGGCCGGATCCATCACCCGGATCTCGACCTCATCGTCCACGCGCACCACCTGGCCGGCGCGGATCTTGGCGGTCTTGCGCAGTTCCTGCACGCCATCGACGCTGACCACGCCGCTGGCGACCACTTGCTTGCCCATGCCGCCGCTGTCGACCAGGCCGCACAGCTTGAGCAGGATGTGGAGTTCGACGTATTCGCCGTCGAGATCGAATTCGAGGATCTGCATGCGCGCAGTCTAGCGGGCCGAGGCGCTCATTCGCGTTCGAAGGCCTGCAGTTCCTCCAGCGTGCGCCTGGCGTCGCGCAGGCGGCGCGGCGCATCGTGCCCCTCGCCCAGGCGGGCGTCGCGACGGCGCAGGTACGCCAGGCTCGCCACCAGGCCGACCGCGCCGACCGCCGCGCTGGCCCAGAGGAAGGCCGGTGCGGTGGTGAACAGGTCCACGCCCAGGTTCGCCTTCATTTCCAGGGCGAAGATGGCGATCCACAGGAACCACCACGGCAGCCCCAGCCAGCGGTTGGCCAGGGTCTGCAGGCGCACCAGGCCCAACGCGCGTCGCTGGATGTCCAGCACCGGCGCGGCGTAATCGATGTTCGAGATCCGGCTCAGCGTCAGCCCGGCCAGCACCAGGGTCAGCACGCCATAGGCCAGCATGAACACGCTGCAGGCCAGCAGGTGCGGCGTGGCCAGGTGCTTGAGGCCGGTGGTGATGCCGAAGTAGATCAGCGCGTCGCCGAACAGGATCTGCGCGATCTTGCCCGCGTACATCCAGCGCAGGTTGCCGCGCACCCGGTCCAGCCTGCGTTCGCGCAGCAGCTGCCGGGTCAGCGTGTCGGAATGTTCGATGCGGCGGCCCAGGGTCTGCCAGGCGGCCTTGAGTTCGTCGGGTTCCATGATGTGGTCCATGTGGGAATTCCCAGGTCGGGAGGGAGGAAAGCGGAAGGGGTCAGAGTTCGGCGCGGATGCGCTGCTTGAGCCGGGCGATCTTGGTGGTGACATTGGTCTGGGTCAGGCCCAGGATCTCGGCGATCTCGCGCGTGGGGCGGTCTTCCAGGTACAGCACCAGCAGGGCGCGCTCCAGCGGTGGCTGACGGGCCATGAAGCCGCGCAGCAGGCGCAGCTGCTGGTCGCGCTCGGGGTCGGCCGCGTTCGGGTCGGCCAGGTCGTGCAGGTCCTCGTCCAGCGGCGCGGCATGGCGCTGGCGCAGCGCGGTCGTGCGCACCTGCGAGATCGCCACGTTCAGCGCGATCCGGTACATCCAGGTCGAGAACGGCCGCGCCGGGTCGTACTGGGCGAACGCGCGCCACAGCTGCGCGGCGATCTCCTGCGCCAGCTCGGCCCGGTCCTCGGGATGGAAGGCATAGCTGGCCGCGACCTTGAGCACGATGCCGCGATGGGCTTCCAGCAGGGACTGGAAGCGCGCCTGGGTCGTGTGGTCCTGCGCGGGGGCCGAGGGCATTGCGAGCTCTTCCATGGGGGATGCCGGAGATTGTGCGTCGATGCCCGGATGATTCGGCCAGGCGGCACGGTTGTCACAGCCGGCCTTGCGCCAGATCAATGCGGCGCGCGCGGGCCGCCGCTAGGATGCGAGCCATTCTCATCTTGGCGGGTGCGACATGCGGTTCGACGTGGTCATTGGCGGGGCGGGACCGGTCGGGCTGTGCCTGGCGCGCGCGCTGGCCGAACAGGGGCGCCGCGTCGCGGTGGTCGACCGCCATCCGCGCGCCGCCCTGGAAGCGCCGGCCTTCGACGGGCGCGAGATCGCCCTGACCCACGCGTCGCGACAGCTGCTGGAGGCGCTCTCGGTCTGGCCGAGGCTGGACGCGGAGACGATCTCGCCGCTGCGCCAGGCACGGGTGCAGGACGGCGTCTCGCCGTTCGCGCTGGATATCGGCGCGGAGCGCGGCCAGGACGCGCCGCTGGGGTGGCTGGTGGCCAACCACCGCCTGCGGCGGGCGGCGTGCGAGGCCGCGCTGGCGCATCCCGGCGTGACCCTGCTCGACAGTGCCGGCGTGGCTGGCCTGCGCCGCCATCCCGACCAGGTCGAGGCCACGCTGGAGGACGGCCTGGCCCTGCACGCCGAGCTGCTGGTGGCCGCCGACGGGCGCCTGTCGGCGCTGCGCCGGCAGCTGGGGGTCGGCGCCGAGCTGCACGAACTGGGCCGCAGCATGCTGGTCTGCCATGTCGCCCACGAACAGGCCGATCAGGGCGTGGCGCTGGAGTGGTTCGCCTACGGGGCGACCTTGGCGCTGCTGCCGCTGACCGGCGATGTGTCCTCGCTGGTGCTGACCCTCACCCCGCAGCGGGCCGCGGCGATGCTGCGCCTGGACGAGGACGCGTTCTCGGCCGAGGTCACGCGCCTGTGCGAGGGCCGCCTGGGCGCGATGCGCCTGTTCAGCACCCGCCACGTCTATCCGCTGGTGTCCACCTATGCCCGGCGCTTGGCCGGCGCCCGCTTCGCCCTGGCCGGCGACGCGGCCGTGGGCATGCACCCGGTGACCGCGCACGGCTTCAACTTCGGACTGGGCGGGGTGGGGCGCCTGGCCCAGGCGCTGGACGGCCAGGACGACGCCGGCGCGCTGGCGCCGTTGCAGGCCTATGCCCGCGCCCACCGGCGCGCAACCTGGCCGCTGTACGCGGCCACCCAGCTGGTGGCGCGGCTGTACACGGACGAGCGCCCGGCCGCGCGCCTGCTGCGCGGGGGCGCGCTGCGCCTGGTCGCGGCGGTGACGCCCTTCCGGCACGCGCTGCAGCAGCATCTGCAGCGCTGACGCGCCGCCGGCGGCCGGGAAATCGACCGGAATAGGCCGCGCCGGGGGCGGCGGCGGCGGCATTCAAGGCGCGTCGGGCCGCCAGGGCGCACAATAGGCGGCCGTTACGCGTCTTCAAGCGAGCTGCATCATGTCTTCCGAAACCGCCGCACCCGCGGTGCCGTTCTCCGCCCTCGGCCTGTCCGCGCCGGTCCAGGCCGCCCTGGTCGCCGTCGGCTACGAGTCGCCTTCGCCCATCCAGGCCGCCACCATCCCGGCGATGCTGGCCGGTCGCGATGTGCTGGGCACCGCGCAGACCGGGACCGGCAAGACCGCGGCGTTCGCCCTGCCGGTGCTGTCCAACCTGGACCCGTCCGCCGGCAAGCCGCAGGTGCTGGTGCTGGCGCCCACGCGCGAACTGGCCATCCAGGTCGCCGAGGCCTTCCACAAGTACGCCGCGAAGATCCCCGGCTTCCATGTGCTGCCGATCTACGGCGGCCAGAGCTACTACCCGCAGCTGCAGGCGCTCAAGCGCGGCGTGCACGTGGTGGTGGGCACCCCGGGCCGGGTGATCGATCACCTGGAGCGCGGGTCGCTGGACCTGTCCGGCCTGACCACGCTGGTGCTGGACGAGGCCGACGAGATGCTGCGCATGGGCTTCATCGACGACGTCGAGACCGTGCTGCAGAAGACCCCGGCCACGCGCCAGGTGGCGTTGTTCTCGGCGACCATGCCGGCGCAGATCCGCCGCATCGCCCAGACCTATCTGAACGATCCGGTCGAAGTCACCATTGCGTCCAAGACCACCACCTCGGCCAACATCAGCCAGCGCTACTGGTTCGTCTCGGGCCTGCACAAGCTCGACGCGCTGACCCGCATCCTGGAGGCCGAGACCTTCGATGCGATGATCATCTTCGCCCGCACCAAGGCCGGCACCGAGGAACTGGCCGAGAAGCTGCAGGCCCGCGGCTTGGCCGCCGCGGCCATCAACGGCGACATGCAGCAGGCGCAGCGCGAGAAGACCATCGCCCAGCTCAAGGACGGCAAGCTGGACATCCTGGTGGCCACCGACGTGGCCGCGCGCGGGCTGGACGTGGAGCGCATCAGCCACGTGCTGAACTACGACATTCCCTACGACACCGAGAGCTACGTCCACCGCATCGGCCGCACCGGCCGCGCCGGACGCAGCGGCGAGGCGATCCTGTTCGTCACCCCGCGCGAGAAGTCGATGCTGCGCGCGATCGAGCGCGCCACGCGCCAGCCGATCACCGAGATGCAGCTGCCCACGGTCGAGGCGGTCAACGACCGCCGCGTGGCGCGGTTCCTGGCGCGCATCACCGACACCCTGGCCACCGGCGAGGCGGGCGAGTACCGCGCGCTGATCGAGACCTACGAGCGCGAGCACAACGTGCCGGCGGTGGACATCGCCGCCGCGCTGGCGCGCCTGCTGCAGGGCGACACGCCGCTGCTGCTCTCGGCCGACCGCACGCCGCGCGCCGAGCGTGCCGAGCGCGCCCCGCGTGCGGAACGCAGCGAACGCTACGAGCGTGCCCCGCGTCCCGAGCGCCCCGAGCGTCCGGCGCGCTTCGAGCCGGGCGAACGCCCGCGCCCCGAGCGCCCGGCGCGCGCCTCCTTCGACGACGTCGCGACCGAACGCCCGCGCCGCGCGCCGGCCGGCGAGGCCGAAGTCGGCATGGAGCGCTATCGCATCGAGGTCGGCCACGCCCATGGCGTCAAGCCGGCCAACATCGTCGGCGCCATCGCCAACGAGGCCGGGCTGGAGAGCCGCTACATCGGCCGCATCGACATCCAGGATGACTATTCGATCCTGGATCTGCCCGAAGGCATGCCGCGCGAGACCCTGACCCATCTGAAGAAGGTCTGGGTGTCGGGCCAGCAGCTGAAGATCCACAAGGTCGGCGAGGACGCCGGCGACGAGGCCCCGCGCGGCTACCGCCCCGCGTCCGCCCGGCCCGGCGCGCCCAAGCCGCGCCCAGGCGGCAAGCCCGGCTTCAAGCCGGCGCCCAGGCCGCACCGCAAGGGCCCGCCGAAGGAGTGAGCTTCGAGCCTCCCTTGCGCGCAGCGCAGGAGGGCCGGAACGGGCGCTTTCGGCGCTCCGCGCGATGCTTGGGTTAAAGGGCAACCGCAACAGCAAGAGCAACAGCAACAGCTAACCCCTCCCCAGCCCTCCCCTGCGCTGCGCGCAAGGGAGGGGGCGGATCACGCGATCTGACGCGACGCTGCCAATCCCCAATCCCCAATCCCCAATCCCCAATCCCGAATCCCCAATCCCGAATCCCCAATCCCGAATCCCGAATCCCGAATCCCGAATCCCGAATCCCGAATCCCGAACCATGACCGACCCCGCCCCCCCCACCCCCACCCGCCTCAACAAGCACATCGCCGAGACCGGCTTCTGCTCGCGGCGTGAGGCCGATCGGCTGATCGGGGAGCGGCGGGTGACGGTCAACGGGCATCCGGCCGGCACGGGCGCGGTGGTGGGGCCCGACGATGTGGTCCTGATCGATGGGCAGCCGCTGCGCGCGCGGACCGTGTCCAGGTCGAGCGGGCGTCGCCACGTCTACATCGCGCTGAACAAGCCGGTCGGCATCACCTGCACGACCGAGTCCAGCGTCAAAGGCAACATCGTCGACTTCGTCGGCCACGAGCAGCGCATCTTCCCGATCGGGCGGCTGGACAAGGACTCCGAGGGGCTGATCCTGATGACCAGCAACGGCGACATCGTCAACCAGATCCTGCGCGCGGAGAACCGCCACGAGAAGGAGTACCTGGTCGAGGTCAACAAGCCGGTGACCGAGGAGTTCCTGCGCGGCATGGCCAAGGGCGTGCGCATCCACGACCAGATGACCCTGCCGTGCCGCACCGGGCGCATCGCCAAGTTCGGCTTCCGCATCGTGCTCACCCAGGGGCTGAACCGGCAGATCCGGCTGATGGCCGCGGCCTTCGGCTACCGCGTCACCCAGTTGCGCCGGGTGCGGATCGACAACGTCAAGCTGGGCCCGCTCAAGCCCGGGCGCTGGCGCAACCTCACCGACGCCGAGCTGCGCGGCCTGCTGCCCGATCTGACGCAATGGTGAGCACGCGTTTCTGAGTTCGCCCTGTGACAGGGTGCCTGGTTTTAGCTTTCCTCGATTGGTCCGACGAACGGTCGCTGGCTAAGTTCGCCGGATGCCAAGTCCCCCGCATCCGCACGACGAAGCCAGGCGCCAGGCCGTCCTGGCGCGCTATCACATCTTGGACAGCGAGAGCGAACAGGCCTACGACGATCTGGTCACCATCGCCGCGCGCATCTGCGATGCGCCGATCGCGGCGATCAGCCTGATCGACGAGGATCGCCAGTGGTTCAAGTCGCGCAAGGGACTGGAGGCACGGCAGACCGGGCGCGATATTTCCTTCTGCGGCCACGCCATCCTGGCGCCCGAGGAAACGACGGTGGTGCGCGATGCGAGCACCGATGCGCGCTTCCTCGACAACCCCCTGGTGACCGGCGCGCTGGGCGTGCGCTTCTACGCCGGCGCGCCGCTGGTGACACCCGATGGCCAGGCGCTGGGCGCGCTGTGCGTGCTGGACAGCAAGCCGCGCACGCTCAGCCCCGGGCAGGCCGAGGCGCTGCGCGCGCTGGCGCGCCAGGTGATGTATCTGCTGGAGCTGCGGCGCATCTCCAGCGCGCTGGCCACGCAGATGGCCGAGCGCGACTGGTACGAGCAGCAGCTGCGCCAGTATCAGGACGAGCTGGAAGTCCAGAACGCCGACCTGGCCGCGCAGACCCGCACCGATCCGCTGACCGGCCTGCCCAACCGCCGCGCGCTGACCATGGCCCTGGACATGGCGCTGGAGCAACACGCGGCCGGATGGGGCAAGGGCGTCAGCGTCGCGGTGGTCGACGTGGATCACTTCAAGGTGATCAACGACGTGCATGGTCACGCCACGGGCGATGAAGTGCTGGTGGCGCTGGCCGACACCCTGCGCGCGCACAGCGCCGACGGCATGGCCGCGCGCTATGGCGGGGAGGAGTTCGTGATCCTGTTCCCGGACAGCACCGGCGAGCAGGCGCGGGCGCAGTGCGAGTTCCTGCGCACCGCGGCCACCTCGCTGCCGGTCGACCTGCCGGTGACGGTGAGCATCGGCGTGGCCGAATGCCGGCGCCGCGACGATACGGCCGAGGACGCCTTCCGCCGCGCCGATCAGGCGCTGTATGCGGCCAAGCGCGGCGGCCGCGACCGCGTGGTGCTGGCGCCCTAGCCGGGCGCGCTCAGTCGGCCACGCTCTTGGCCTCGGCGGTCGCCAGCAGCTCCGGATGCGCCGCCGGTTTGCGTCGGGCCACCACCGGATGGGCGAAGACCGCGACCAGGATGATCGCCACGCCGCCGTAGAACATCGGCGTGAGTTCGCGCTGCTCGCCCAGCAGCACGATGGCCAGCAGGATCGCGTAGACCGGCTCCAGGTTGGTCGCCAGCTGCATGCCGTAGGCGCTGACCTGGCGCAGGGCCACAAGCGCCAGGGCGAAGGGCAGCAGCGTGCAGGCCAGCGACAGCACCACCAGCAGCACCGCGTCGTGCAGGCTGGGCAGGATCAGCAGTGCGCCGCCGAAGCCGGGCACCAGCGCCATCAGCGGCGCCAGCGCGGTCAGCAGCACGGTGCCGGCACCCAGTTCCAGGGCGGTGACCGTCAACGGTTCGCCGCCTTCGACCATGCGCTTGTTGAGCGAGCCGAACACCGCCACCAGCAGTGCCGACAGCGCGCCGACCACGATGCCGGCGCGCATCTCGTGCGGCACGCCACCGACCACCATCGCCACGCCGGGCAGGGTGGCGATGCCGAAGAACAGCTCGCGCGCGTCGAACGGCCGCCGCGTCACCCACGGCTCGATCATCGCGGTGAACGCCGGCGCCAGCGCGATGCAGGTCGCCGCGACCGAGGCGTTGGCCAGCTTGATCGCGCCATAGAAGGTCAGCCAGTGCAGCGCCACCAGCGCGCCGATGCCGGCATAGGCCCAGCGCCGCCGCACCGGCATCGTGCGCAGGCCGCGCCAGACCGCGGGCAGCAGCGCCAGGGCGAGCACCACCAGCAGCATGCGCCACCACACCAGCGGCAGTGCGGGCAGGGTGATGAGCTTGCCGAGGATGGCGGTGAATCCCCACAGCAGCACGCACAGGTGCACTTGCAGGTGGGCCTTGCGGCGGACGGACATGGGCATGGCCGCGATTATCGCCGTGCCGCCCCGCCATGGCGAAAACGATTATTCGCGCAACCGTTCCAGCAGGGCCATGGCGGCGGCCGGATTGCGCTCCTTGGCCGCGGAGATGAAGAACACGAAGACCTCGCGCGGCCGCTTGGGCGCCGGTGTCGGGCCCACGTGCGGCAGGTCTTCGGGGTCCTCGCCCGCGCGCCAGGCGCGCGCGCGGCGCGCCCAGGCGTCCAGTTCGGCGGCGGGGTAGCCGGTGGGTTCGTCGCTGCGGCTGGCCATCAGGCGCGCATAGACGAAGTCGCCGGTGATATCGGCGAAGGAGGGATACTCGGTGGATTCGGAGAACACCGTGCCCATGCCGTGCGCGCGGACCAGGGCCAGGAAGTCCGGCGTGATGAAGTCCGGATCGCGCACGTCCAGCACGTGCCGCAGCGCGCGCTTGCCGGCCTTCTTCGGCAGCAGGTCGAGGAAGCCTTCGAACTGCTCGCCATCGATCCTGCGCCCGGCCTCGAACTGCCAGACCAGCGGGCCGAGCTTGTCGCCCAGTTCGCTGATGCCGCCGATGAAATCCTCCACCTGGGCGCGCGTGCCGGTCAGCTTGCGCGACTGGGTGATGCGCTTGGGCGCCTTGGCCGAGAACACGAAGCCCTCGGGCGTGGCATCGCGCCACTTGGCATAGGTGGCCGGCTGCTGGGTGCCGTAGTAGGTGCCGTTGATCTCGATCGCGCTCAGGCGGGCGCTGGCGTATTCCAGCTCGCGCCGCTGGACCAGCCCGGCGGGATAGAAGTTGTCGCGCCACGGCGCGAACACCCAGCCGCCGATGCCGACCCGGATCCCTTTGGAGGCCACGCGCGGGGCGAACAGGTCGGCGTCGGCCGGGGCGGAGGGGCGGCGGGCCATCACGGGACTCCGGAAGGACGAAGGCCTGCCAGCATAGCCGGGGTGGTCGGGAAGACCGATGGCCGCGACGCTGCGTGCCAAGCCTTCACACCAATTTCAATACTGATCCGTTCATGATTCTCTGCACTCAACTTTCACGCGGGAATCCCATGTCAAAGGCAGGCTGGCTGCTGATCGCGGCCACGGCGAGCGGCAGCGCGCAGGCGGCCACGTCGGAGCAGTGTCCCACCCGCACCGACATTCCCAAGGCCGTCAGCCTCCGCGTCGACAACGACCTGTTCGGCGGCGATCACCAGGACCAGGGCTATACCAGCGGCGTCGAACTGAGCTGGGTCTCGGCCAACCTGAAGGACTACCAGGACGATCCGTGCCTGCCGCGGATGGCGCGCCTGGTCAATCGCTACCTCAGCGCGATCCAGCCCGAGGGCTTCGATGAGCAGAACATGGTCTTCAACATCGGCCAGGCGCTGTACACGCCCAAGGACAACACCCGCAGCGACCTGATCCCGGACGACCGGCCCTATGCCGGCGTGCTGATGGCCACCTTTGGCTACAACGCGCGCAAGGGCGACGCGCTGCAGACCACGCAGATCGGCCTGGGCTGGGTGGGGCCGTCGGCGCGCGGCAAGCAGATCCAGGAGGCGGTGCACCGGGTGCTCAGCGACAAGAAGTTCCGAGGCTGGGACAACCAGCTGCGCGACGAGCCGCTGTTCCTGCTGCGCCATGAGCGCATGCATCGCTTCGCCTGGGGCTCGGGGCTGTGGACCTGGGATGCGATCACGCACTACGGCGCGGCGCTGGGCAACTTCCAGACCTTCGCCAACGGCGGGGCCGAGCTGCGCTTCGGCCGCCACCTGCCCGACGACTTCGGCAGCACCCCGCTGCGCCCGGCGGGCGAGAACACCGCCCCGGCCAGCCAGACCCGTCCGGGTGGGGAATGGCGCTTCCACGCCTTCCTGACCACCGACGTGCGCTGGGTGCTGCGTGACATCACCCTGGACGGCAACACCTGGAAGGACAGCCACAGCGTGGACAAGCGCGATGTGGTGGGCTACGTCGGCTACGGCGTGGCGGTCATGAAGGGGCGCTGGAAGTTCGCCGTGGCGCGCTACCATTCCAGCCGCGAGTTCGACGGCCAGAGCGAGCCGCCGGTGTTCGGCAGCTTCACCATCAGCCGCGCGCTGTAATCCGGCCCCAGCGGAGAACGCCATGCCCCAGTGGAGTACGCCCGAACTGTGCGACGCCCATCCCGAGGTGCAGGTGGCCGAGCCATTGTTCCGCGACTTCGGCGGCGCGGCGGCCTTCAGCGGCGCGATCGTCACCCTGCGCTGCCCGGAGGACAATTCGCGCGTGCGCGAGCAGGTCGAACAGGCCGGCACCGGCAAGGTGCTGGTGATCGAGGCCGGCGGCTCGCTGCGCCACGCGATGCTGGGCGACATGCTGGCCGAGAAGGCCGTGGCCAACGGCTGGTCCGGCGTGCTGGTGCATGGCTGCGTGCGCGACGTGGAAGTGCTGGCCAATCTGCCGCTGGGCATCAAGGCGCTGGCGGCCGTGCCGATGAAGACCGAGAAGCGCGGCCTGGGCGAGGTCGATGTGCCGGTGCGCTTCGCCGGGGTGTCCTTCGTGCCCGGGCAGTGGCTGTACGCCGACGCCAACGGCGTGATCGTGGCCGAGCATGCGCTGACCTGAGTCCGCACGCCGGCGCAGAGGATTGAGGAGCGGGCAGGGGCGGCGCCGCCCTGGCCTTCGCGGTGGCTCACGCCGCACTCCTCTAGACTCGCCTGCTGCCATGATGTTCCGCTGGTTCGAATCGCTGATCGACGTGTTCGGCCGTCCCGACGAGGCGATGCCGCCGCGCGGGCTGCTGCGCTTCTACCTGCACTACCTGCGGCCGGGCGGCTGGGTGCTCGCGGCCATGTTCGTGGTCGGCTTCGCGGTGGCGCTGGTGGAAGTGGCCCTGTTCGATTTCCTCGGCAAGCTGGTGGACCTGGCCAAGGACGAAACGGCGGCCGGCTTCTTCGAGCGCCATGGCCCGCAGCTGCTGGGCATGGCGGCCGTGGCGCTGCTGCTGCGGCCGCTGCTGATGGCGCTGGGCGACCTGCTGATGCACCAGTCGGTGACCCCGGCGCTGACCGCGCGCATCCGTTGGCAGCAGCATCGGCACGTGGTGCGGCAGAGCCTGTCCTTCTTCCAGAACGACTACGCCGGGCGCATCGCCAACCGGATCATGCAGACCGGCGCCTCGCTGCGCGAGTCGGCCACCCAGATGATCGATGCGCTGTGGTACGTGGCGGTCTACACCGGCAGCGCGCTGGTGTTGTTCGCGCAGTCGGACTGGCGGCTGATGCTGCCGCTGATCGCCTGGCTGCTGGCCTACGTGGCCGCGCTGGCCTACTTCGTGCCGCGGGTGAAGGAGCGCTCCTGGCGCGCCTCCGAATCCAGGTCCAGGCTGATGGGCCGGGTGGTGGACGGCTACACCAACATCGCCACGCTCAAGCTGTTCCCGCACCCGCAGCGCGAGGACGACTATGTCGCCGAGGCGGTGCGCGAGAACCTGGGCAGCGTGCAGCGCATGACCCGCATGACCACCTCGATGGACGTGGTCATCGCCGTGCTCAACGGCCTGATGATCGCGGGCACCGCCGGCCTGGGCCTGTGGCTGTGGCAGCGCGGGGCGATCACCGTCGGCGCCATCGCCCTGTCCACGGGCCTGGTGATCCGCATCGAGAACATGTCCGGCTGGATCATGTGGGTGGTCAATGGCCTGTTCGAGGACATCGGCACGGTCCAGGACGGCATGGAAACCATCGCCCAGCCGCACACCCTGACCGACCGGCCCGGCGCGCAGCCGCTGCGGATCACCGCGGGCGAAGTGCGCTTCGAGGACATCCACTTCCACTACGGCAAGCGCGGCGGGGTGATCGCCGGCCTCGACCTGACCGTGGCCCCCGGCGAGAAGATCGGCCTGGTCGGCCCGTCCGGCGCCGGCAAGTCGACCCTGGTCAACGTGCTGCTGCGCCTGTACGACCTGGAGGCCGGGCGCATCCTGATCGACGGTCAGGACATCGCCGGCGTCACCCAGGCCAGCCTGCGCGGCCAGATCGGCGTGGTCACCCAGGACACCTCGCTGCTGCACCGCTCGATCCTGGACAACCTGCGTTACGGCCGTCCCGACGCGACGCCCGAACAGGTGGCGGCCGCCATCGCCCAGGCGCGTGCCGAGGGCTTCATCGACGCGCTGGTGGACGGGGAGGGGCACACCGGCCTGGCGGCGCACGTGGGCGAGCGCGGGGTCAAGCTCTCCGGCGGCCAGCGCCAGCGCATCGCGATCGCCCGGGTGCTGCTGAAGGACGCGCCGATCCTGCTGCTGGACGAGGCCACCTCGGCGCTGGATTCGGAGGTCGAGGCGGCGATCCAGGACAGC
Organism: Pseudoxanthomonas sp. X-1; assembly: GCF_020042665.1. NCBI lineage: Bacteria > Pseudomonadati > Pseudomonadota > Gammaproteobacteria > Lysobacterales > Lysobacteraceae > Pseudoxanthomonas > Pseudoxanthomonas sp. X-1. The sequence goes on along the minus strand of NZ_CP083376.1, from coordinate 3,282,005 downwards.
CTGGACGCGCTGATGGGGGGCAAGACCGTCATCGCCATTGCGCATCGGCTGTCCACCATCGCCCGGATGGACCGGCTGGTGGTGATGGACGCGGGCCGGATCGTGGAGACGGGGACCCACGCCCAGCTGCTGGCCCGGGGCGGCCTGTATGCGCGCCTGTGGCAGCGGCAGACCGGGGGGTTCGTCGCCGCCGATCCGCCGGCCCCGCGCTAGCGGCTAAAGAAAGACGCGCGCGCGCCGTTAGGCTGCTCAGTCTGTCTTTCTTGAAAGACCGGCGGCGTCTAGGGATGATGCGTGCAGGGAGAGGGGTTGCATGATGCGTGATGCGACTGCAGGGACCGCAGGGACTGCGAAGGCTGCGAATGCTGCGAGTACTGCGAGGGGCAGGCATCAACGGATGTGGATCGAGGAACGCGAACTGCAGGTGGGCGAGCTGCGCCCGGGAATGTACGTCAGCCGGCTCGACCGCGACTGGCTCGGCACGCCGTACATGCTCGAGGGGTTCCTGATCGAGAACCCGGCCGACATCGCCGAGCTGGCCAAGTACTGCGCCAGCGTCACCGTCGATGTGGCCAAGAGCGAGACCTTCGTGCATGCCGCCCTGCGCAAGCCGGCGGCCGCGCCCATGGTGACCGCGGATCCGCCGCCCCCGCCGGCGCCGCGGCGCAAGCCTTATGTGATTCCCGATCTGGCCGCGCTGCGCGCCAATCCGCGTCCGATCCTCGCGCGCGTCCAGGACGAGGTGCCGCGCGCCAGCGAGGCACTGGAGGCGGTGGACCGCGCCGCCGGCGGCATCATTTCCGAGCTGCGCAACGGCGGGCGGCTGGACGTGGAGGCGGTCGAGGAGGCGGTGACGCCGGTGGTGGACAGCATCGTGCGCAATCCCGACGCGTTCTTCTGGCTGGAAACGCTGCGCCACCACGACGGCTACACCTACAGCCACGCGGTGAACTGCTGCGGCTTCATGGCCGCCTTCGGCCGCCACCTGGGCTTCCCGGACGAGGCCCTGCACGACCTGGCCACGGCCGGGCTGCTGCTGGACATCGGCAAGACCGCGCTGCCCGAGGCGCTGCTGGAGCACGATGGTGAACTGGAGCCGGCGCAGCTGGAGCTGCTGCGTAGCCACCTGGGCCACAGCCTGCGTTTGTACGACGCCTCCGGCGCCTCCAACGCGGTCGTGCGCGAGATGATCCTGACCCATCACGAGCGCGAGGACGGCTCGGGCTATCCCGCCGGGCTGACCGGCGCGCAGATCCCGCTGTTCGGGCGGATCGCGGCGATCGTCGATTCGTTCGACGCGATGACCAGCCTGCGGCCCTACCGCGAGCCGCTGTCACGCTACGAGGCGATGCAGGCGCTCTACAAGCAGCGCGGTACGGCCTACCAGCCCGACCTGGTCGAACAGTTCGTCCAGTGCCTGGGCGTCTACCCCACCGGTAGCCTGGTGGAGCTGTCCACCGGCGAGGTGGCCATCGTGGTGGCGCAGAACCCGGTCCGCCGCCTGTTCCCCGAAGTGATGCTGCTGACCGATGCCGACAAGCAGCGCCGGGAAAGCTTCGCGCCGCTGGACCTGCGCGAGACCTGGAGCGCGCACGACAACCGGCAGATCAGCATCCGCAAGGGGCTCAAGCCGGGCAGCTACGGGCTCGATCCCAAGGAACTCTATCTGTGACCGGTGCGCAGGCCGGCACCGCGTCGCGCCAGCCAGGGCGGTAGGACACCGGCATGCTCAATCGCGACCTTCTGTTCGACGCCATCGCGCGCCACGCGCCCGGGCCCGCTGCCGGCGGCGCGCTGCTGCTGGTGCGCATGCAGCGGCTGCGCGAGTACGAGGCGGTGTTCGGCTACGGCGCCAGCGACGCCCTGGTCGACGCCTTCGCCGTGCGCCTGGGCAACTGCCTGCGCGATGCCGACGTGCAGCTGCGCATCGGCGAGTGCGATTTCGCCGTGCTGCTGCCCGGCGTGCGCGACCAGCACCTGGCCATGCTGGCGGCGGGCAAGATCGCACGCGCCTTCCGCTATCCGCTGGAGGCCGGTGGCCGCCCCTCGCGGGTCACCGTGGCGGTCGGCGTGGCCATGGCCGCCGACGCGGCCGACGCCGAGATGCTGTGCCGGCGCGCCGACGCGGCCTGCGCCAGCGCCGCCCACCTGCCCGAGCACCATGCGCTGTACGCGGGACAGGTGCGGGCCAGCGTCGGCTACGAGGACCTGCATCGCGCGATCCAGCACAACGAACTGAAGGTCTACCTGCAGCCGATCTTCGCCCTCGAGAGCGGGGCGCTGAAAGGCTTCGAATCGCTGGCGCGCTGGCAGGACCCGGTGCTGGGCCCGGTGCCGCCGGACCTGTTCGTCATCGCCGCCGAGCAGACCGGCCTGATCGACGGCCTGACCCGCTGGAGCGTCAACGCCACGCTGCGCCACTGCGCGCCGGTGTTCGCGGGAAACCCGGGCCTGCAGTGCGCGCTGAACGTCTCGCCGATCGCGCTGACCGCGGGGGGCTTCGTCGAGCAGATGGACTCGGCCCTGCGCATCTGGAACGTCAACCCCGCCCAGGTGGTGCTGGAAGTCACCGAGACCGCCTTCGTCGACAACCCGCAGCAGATCGGCCAGGCGCTCACCCGGCTGCGCGCGATGGGCCTGCGCATCGCCGTGGACGATTTCGGCGTGGGCTATTCCTCGCTGTCCTACTTCCGCCATTTCCATGTGGACGAGCTGAAGATCGACATGAGCTTCGTGCGCGACATCATCGAAAGCCGGCGCATGTGCCGGCTGGTGGAGTCGATCGTCAACATGGGCCACAGCATGGAGGCGGTGGTGGTGGCCGAAGGCATCGAGAGCTCGGCGGTGTGGGCCCGCCTGCGCGAGCTCGGCTGCGACCTGGGGCAGGGCTACTACCCGGGTCGGCCGGCACCGGCTGAAGAGGCGCTGGCGCAGTTCGTCGGCTGAGGGCCTCCCGCGCGCCGGCGCCGGCCGCCGATGCGGCGCCCTCAGCCCGGTGCGCGACCGAGCAGTTCGTCCGGCACCGCCGGCATCGGCGTGCGCGTGTCCTTGGCCTGCTCCTTGAGCCAGTCCATGAACAGCCGCGCGGCCGGCGACAGCGTGCGATGGGTGGCATGCACGGCGTAGTAGGCGAAGCGCGCGCGGATGGCCGGGCCGGGCAGGCGCACCAGTTCGTAGCGCTGCAGGTAGGGCAGGGCGATGTGCTTGCGAGCCAGCGCCGCGCCCAGGCCGTAGACCGCCGCGCGCATCACATCGGTGCTGTCGCTGAAGACGTGCGCGATCGGCAGCTGCGCGCCGTGCACGCCGACCTCGCGGAACCACTCGCGCCAGCCCTGCAGCCCGAGGTCGGCCAGCAGCGGTAGCTGCGCGATCTGCGCTGGCGTGGACACCTCGCGCAGGCCGTGGAGCGCAGGCGAGGCGACCGGGAACAGCTCGTCGTCCATCAGGTGGTGCGCGGTGATGCCGGGCCAGTCGCCGCTGCCGTAGCGGATGCCGATCTCCGGGCCGTTGTCGTCGAAGCGCGCCATCGCCGGACTGGAATCCAGTTCCACCCGCACCCGCGGGTAGGCGGCGCAGAAGCGGGGCAGGCGCGGCAGCAGCCAGCAGTAGGCCAGCGAATGCAGCGTGGTCACCTTCAGCGGCACCACCTCGGACTGCGGATGCAGCGCGCCGGCGACCGCGGCCACGTCGGCCAGCGCGGCGGTGGCGGCGTCGGCCAGCTGGCGGCCCTCCGGGGTCAGCTTGACCCCGCGCGCATGGCGCTGGAACAGGCTCACGCCCAGCAGCGCCTCGAGCTTGCGCACGTGATGACTGACCGCGCTCGCGGTCAGGTGCAGCTCCTCGGCGGCATGCGCCAGGTTCTGGTGGCGGGCGGCGGCGGCGAACACGCCCAGCGAGGGCAGCAGGGTCGGGCGCAGGTGCATGGCAAGACACAAACCAGATTTGTGGCAGGCGCCGATACTACGCGCTTGTAGGGGCAGGCCGGGCGCCCGACCATGCAATGACGCTGCGATGTCCGGAACCGGCCAGCGCGCCGCCGCCGCATCCCGCAGGCTGGCGACGCCTGCCGGCGGGCGTTGCCGGTCCGCTCTCGCTCCCTCCTGATCCTCACGTGGAACCGCGCCATGTCCCATGCCTCGCCTTCGGCCGCCTGCCCGCCCACCGACACCGCCCGCGACTGGCGCACGCCTATCGAACTGATCGTGCTGGGCGTGATCTGGGGTAGCTCGTTCCTGTTCATGCGCGTGGCCGCGCCGCATTTCGGGCCCTACGCCCTGGTCGAGCTGCGTTTGTGCCTGGGCGCGCTGGTGTTGCTGCCGTTCCTGTGGCGCGACCGGGCGCGGTTCCCCGCTAGGCGCTGGCCGGTGCTGGCCGGCATCGGGGTGCTGAACTCGGCGCTGCCCTTCCTGCTGTTCGCCTGGGGCGCGCAGCACGCGCCGGCGGCGATCGGCGCCATCACCAACGCGATGACCGTGCTGTTCACCGCGCTGATCGCGTTCCTGTTCTTCGGCGAGCGGATCGGCACGCGCCGCTCGGTTGCCCTGCTGGTCGGCTTCATCGGCGTGCTGGTGCTGGCCACCGGCAAGGCCGGCGGCCTGAGCGTGGGCCCGGCGGCGCTGGCCGGCGCCACCGCTTCGCTGCTGTACGGCATCGGCTACAACCTGGTGAAGCGGCAGATGGCCGACCTGCCGCCGGCCAGCTCGGCGGCGGCGACGCTGGGCTGCGCCGCCCTGCTGCTCTCGCCGCTGGCGGCGACGCACTGGCCCGCGGCGCCGGTGCCCAGCGTGGCCTGGGCCTGCGCCGGTGCGCTGGGCATCGTGTGCACCGGCCTGGCCTACCGCGTGTACTACCGCCTGATCCAGCGCATCGGTCCGGGGCGCGCGTCCACGGTGACCTATCTCATCCCGGTGTTCGGCGCGCTGCTGGCCTGGGCCATCCTGGGCGAGCCGCTGACCTGGACGATGCTGCTGGCGGCGGTGCTGATCCTGGGCAGCGTGGCGGCCAGCCAGCGTGCCGCCAGACGCTGAGCGCGGGCTCTGACCCCTTGCGCCCCTCCGCCTACTTCTGACTTCCCGGCGTACGCACCGGCAGCGGCACGTTGCACAGGTCGATATGCCCGGCCGGACGCTTGTAGAAATCGTCCACGCGGTTGCGCTTGGCCTCGACCACATCGTGGAAGGTCTGGCTGTCGGTGCGCAGCAGCTCCAGCGGCGTGCGCTCGGCGGCGGGCACCTCGCTGGCCAGGCGGATCGACCTGATCGGCGTGCGTTGCGCCGGGTCGGTGTAGAAGCCCATCGGGTCCGGGCCGCGCCGGATCGTGCTCAGCAGCTCCATGCCCTTCACCACGCGGCCGACCACGGTGATGTTGTCGTCCAGCTGGCGCGGCGACTGGCCGATGACCACGTACAGCTCGGCGCCGATGCTGCTGTCGTCGGCGTTGTTGCGGCCCGCGCCCAGCGTGCCGTAGCAGTGTGCCAGCCAGGCCTTGCCGTCGGCACCGTCGCGCGCGGCCGGAAACCCGTCGACGAAGCCGACCTGCCGGGCCCAGCCGTCGCTGTCGGGCAGGGCCTGGAACGCCAGGCCCTTGGCGCTGCGGTGGAACTCGGCCGGCAGATGCGTCTTCGCACTGCCCAGCGACTTGGCCTTGGCCGGATCCTCGCCATCGACGTCGCCGAACTGCACCACGAAGTTGTCCTGCGAGCGGTAGATGCTGGTGCCGTCCCAGAAGTGCTCGTGGGCCAGCGTGCTGATGTTGGCGACGTGCTCGGGCGCGAACGCCGGCGCCAGTTCGATCACCACCCGGCCGGTGGCCAGTTCCAGGTAGAGCGTGCGCGCCGGATCCAGCGTGCGCCAGTCGCTGGCCGGCGACGCGTCGAGGATCTGCTGCCCGCTGCGATAGGGCTTCTTCGCCGGCGCGTCCGCGCCCGCGGCCACGGCAGGCAACAACGCGATCAGCAGCGCGGCGGTGAGACGGGTGGAAGCGGGCATGGGCGACTCGTGGCGTGGAAGGATGCCCGATTCTGACCGGGCACCCTGCGCCACGCCAGCGGCAGGCAAGCGACTCGCGCAGCCACGCGGGAGCGGGGCAGGCAGATCGGGTCCATCATGCGCCCGCCCGCCGTGCCGCAGGGGCATGCGGGCAAGGTCCGGCTCAGCGCGTCGCGCGCTGCACGGTCAGTACGTAGGCAAGCGCCAGGTGCACCGGCACCAGGAGCGCGACCCAGGCGATGTTGGCCTGCACGTTGAACGGGAACCAGTGCAGCATCCACGCCAGCATCGACAGCGCCGCCACCAGGCGCAGCAGCCAGCGCGACCAGGCGGCCAGCGCGCGGCCACGCAGGACCTGCACCGCCGCCGGCAGCAGCAGCACGCACAGCGGATCGAGCAGCAGCAGATTGCGGTTGGCCCAGCCCGCCACATGGCCACTGCCGAACCAGATGAACAGCATCAGCGCGCCGGCCAGCGTGCACACCAGCCAGAACACCAGCGCCACGCCGCCGACCACGCGCCGCGCGCGCGCGCCCAGCCACACCAGCGCGAAGGCCACCAGCACGCCGGCCAGCAGCCAGGGCCACCAGACGCGCGCGGCCTCCGGCGGTTCGGGCGCGATGCGGTGCGGCAGCAGCTGCTGGGTCGACTGCACCAGCGGGCGGCCCTGGGTGTTCTTCACCTGGGCCAGCGCATCGGCCAGGCGCATCGGCACGAAGGCCTCGTCCCAGCGCGAGAGCTGGCGGTCGGCATATGGGCCGAAGCCGAGGTCGAAGCCGATCCACATCCACCACGCCGGCGAGGCCAGGCGCACCGACTCGCTGCGGTAGGTGTTGCCGCGCGAGCGGCCGGCCAGCTGCTTCTTCAGCGTGCCGCCCATGGCCGCATCCAGCGCATCGCGCACCTGGGTGGCACAGTTGCTGTTGAAGTAGTCGTAGGGATAGCGCGCGTTCTCCGGGCGCGCGCGCCAGGCCAGCGAATCGGCCAGCGCCTGCGCCTGCTGCGGCGTCAGGTCCAGCCACTGGATCGACACGCCGCGGCCTTCGGCGCGGTAGCTCTGCAGGTCCTCCTGCAGCGGCAGCGCCACCAGGTAGTACAGCATCTTGCCGTCGATGAAACGACGCACGAAGCCCGGTTCGTCCGGGTCGAAGAAGCCGAAGTTGTACGAGGTGGCCTGGCCGGTCTGCGGGTCGGCCACCACCAGTGCGTCATGGCCGAAGCGCTCGAAGAACACCTCCCCCGGCTGCATGGTCATCACGCCGATGCGCGGCGCGGCCGGCGCCGCGCAGGCCAGCAGCGCGAAGACGAGCGCGCACAGCACGCGCGCGAGCAGGCCGGTCCTCTTCAAGCTCAGCCCTCGGACAGCACGCCGACGTGGAAGGCGTGCACGCGGCGCGCATCGGCCTTGGCCACGCGGAAGGCGAAGCGCCCCAGCGTCAGCTCCTCGCCGGTCTCGGGCAGATGGCCGATGGCGTCGGTGACCAGGCCGCCGACGGTGTCGTACTCGTCATCGGGGAAATCGGCGCCGAAGCGCTCGTTGAAGTCCTCGATCGGGGTGAGCGCATCGACCACGTACTGGCCATCGGCCTGCGCGGCGATGCGCGAGGCCTCGTCCTCGGCCTCGTCGTGCTCGTCGTCGATCTCGCCGACGATCTGCTCCAGCACGTCCTCGATGGTGACCAGGCCGGCCACGCCGCCGTACTCGTCCACCACCAGCGCCATGTGGTTGCGCGAGAGGCGGAACTCCTTGAGCAGCAGGTTGAGCTTCTTCGATTCGGGGATCAGCACCGCCGGGCGCAGCAGCTCGCGCACCGTGCCCGGCCCGTTGTCGGCGACCACGCCGCGCAGCAGGTCCTTGGCCAGCAGGATGCCCAGGATCTCGTCCTTGTTGTCGCCGTGCACCGGGAAGCGCGAGTGGCCGGACTCGACCACCTGCTGCATCAGCTGCAGGAACGGCGTATCCACCGCCAGGGAGACCATCTGCGAACGCGAGACCATCACATCGCCCACGGTGAGTTCGGCCACCGACATGGCGCCTTCCATCATCGTCACGGTATCGGCCTCGAGCAGGCCGTTGTGCTGCGCGTCGCGCAGCAGCGCGAGCAGGTCTTCGCGGGATTCCGGCTCGCCGGAGAACGCCTGGCTCAGGCGTTCCAGCCAGCTGCGTCGTTTTTCAGGGATTTCCGACGCGGTAGTACTGTCGTCTTCTGACATTGGGGGGTGGACGGCACCCGGCGATCGCGGGCGTGGCCGGCAGTCTAGCAGAACGTTTTGGACGGCCGTTTGACGCTGCCTTCAGGGGGCCTGGGCCTGCGCGGCCGGCGCCGGCGGGGCCGGATCGGGCCCTTCGGTATCCAGGTTGTAGCTGCAGCCGGCCAGGGTCTTGCCCGGGTGGCTGGCGACATTGGAGACGTTGAGGATGATCGCCTGGATCAGGGTCTGGCCGCTGGCCGGGTCGGTGCGTTCGGTGGCCCGCAGCTGCTTGCCGAAGATGGCCTTCTGCGGCGTGTCGAGCCCGGTCTCCAGCTGCAGCTGGTGGGCGAGCGGGCGCGGATCGGGCAGGTCCAGGATCGCCATGATGCTGTCGCCGGCGAAGGCGATCCGGTCGGTGGCATGGCCGAAGACGGTGATCGGCGCGGCCAGCTGGAACTCGGTCATGAACTGGTTGACCTGCGGCAGCGGCTTCCAGCCCAGTGCCACGGCCTTCAGCGGATCGGACAGCGCCGGGGACAGCGCCAGGAAGTCGGGCACGTCCTTGCGGCATTCGATCAGCGCGGCCAGGTCGGGTTTGGCGATGGGGGCGGCCTCGGTCGCGCGCACGCGCGTCGGGGCGAACGGTGCGCACAGCAGCAGCGCGAAGGCGAGCGCGCGCCGGCTCATGCGGCGCCATCCGCCGCGTAGGGATCGTCGATGCCCAGTTCGGCCAGGATCTCCCGCTCCAGCCGCTCCATCGCCTCGGCTTCCTTGTCGTCCTCGTGGTCCCAGCCCAGCAGGTGCAGGGTGCCGTGCACGGTCAGGTGCGCGTAGTGCGCCAGCAGCGCCTTGTCCTGCTCCCGCGCCTCGCGCGCCACCACCGGCGCGCAGATCACCAGGTCGCCCAGCAGCGGCATGGTCACGCCCTTGGGCAGCTTGATCGTCTCGTCCAGCTCGCCCGGGAAGGACAGCACGTTGGTCGCGTAGTCCTTGCCGCGATAGTGGCGGTTGAGCGCACGGCCTTCCTTCGCATCGACCAGGCGGATAGCCAGGTCGGCATCGCGGATGCGGCCCTTCAGCGCCGCGGCGACCCACTTGCGGAAACTCACCGCGGACGGAAGGCCGGCGCGCGGCAGCGCATAGCTGACCGCGACCTGCAGATGGATCGGACCCTGGGTCATGTCGGTTTCAACTCACGCCGGATCGGCGGCCTTGTCGTCGCGCGCATCGTAAGCCCGCACGATGCGCGCCACCAGCGGATGCCGCACCACATCGCGCGCGCCGAAGAAGCTGAAGGAGATCCCGTCCACGCCGCGCAGCACCTCCAGCGCGTCCTTGAGCCCGGAGCGGATGTGCTTGGGCAGGTCGGTCTGGCTGAGGTCGCCGGTCACCACCGCGGTGCTGCCGAAGCCGATGCGGGTCAGGAACATCTTCATCTGCTCGACGGTGGTGTTCTGCGCCTCGTCCAGGATCACGAAGGCATCGTTGAGCGTGCGCCCGCGCATGTAGGCCAGCGGCGCGATCTCGATGACGTTCTTCTCCAGCAGCTTGGCGACCTTCTCCACGCCCAGCATCTCGTACAGGGCGTCGTAGAGCGGGCGCAGGTAGGGATCCACCTTCTGGCTCAGGTCGCCGGGCAGGAAGCCGAGCTTCTCGCCGGCCTCCACCGCCGGGCGCACCAGCACCAGCCGCTGCACGCGCGCCTCGTTCAGCGCCTCCACCGCCATGGCCACGGCCAGGAAGGTCTTGCCGGTGCCGGCCGGGCCGATGCCGAAGTTGATGTCGTGGGTGGCGATGGCGTGCAGATAGGCGGCCTGGTTGGGGCCGCGCCCGCGCACGGTGCCGCGCTTGACCTTGATCGCCACGTCCTGCGGCGCGTAGCCGCCGGCGGCGACCTGCTCGAGGTTGGCTTCGTTGAGCCGCAGATGGATCGCGTCGGCATCGAAGGTCTCCGTCGCCGCTTCCGCGTACAGCGCCTGCAGCAGCTGCTCGGTCGCGGCGACGGCACGGTCCGGGCCCTGCACGCGGAACACGTTGCCGCGGTTGGAGATCTCCACGCCCAGCTTCAGTTCGATCTGGCGCAGGTGCGCATCGAACGGGCCGGACAGGTTGGCCAGCTGCTCGGTGTCGTAGGGATCGAGGGTGAAATCGTGATGATGTGTCGTCATAGACCGCCTAGGGTAGCGCGGCGGCCATGAGCGGGGCATGTGTGCGGCCCGCCGGAACAGGGTGATCCGGATGCGACAAACACCCGTGGAACAGCCATTCTCCCGGTGCCGGATCGGGATCTTCCCCATCGTCGGGGGCGGCGACATCGCCCAGCCGCACGCCGCCCTGGCCCAGCAGCAGCGGCAGGGCCTGGCGGCTCGCGCCCCAGCGGAAGGGTTCGCCACGCCATTGCAGCCATCGACGCACCCAGGGACGCTGCCGGGCGAAGCCGGGCGTGCCGTCGCGGCGCAGGTCCATCGCGGTGGCGATCAGGTCCGCGTCCGGCAATGCGCGGGCAAGCTGCCGCAGCAGCGTCTGCACCGTGTCCAGCGGCAGGTACATGAACACGCCTTCGGCAATGACCAGCGTCGGTAGCTCGGGCGCGAAGCCGGGCAGCCCGCGCAGCCAGCGCGCCAGCGGCAGCGCGCCGAGTTCGCCCGGACACAGCTGCAGACGCGCATCGTCCAGGCCGAGCGCCGCCAGCGCGGCGCGCTTGACGGCCAGGGTCGCGGGCCGGTCGACCTCGAACACGCGCGCCGCCGGTGCCGCATCCAGCAGCGTCTGCGCCAGCCCGTCGAAGCCGGCGCCCAGGATCAGGACCTGGCGCACGCCGTCGGCGCAGGCCTGTCGCGCCCACTGCCGGATCCGACGCTTGCGCCAGGCGTAGTGCGCGCCGATGCCGGGCACGCAGGCGGCTTCCAGCAGGCCCAGCAGGCCGCGCCCGAGGCGGCCGTCGACCGCCCGGAGCAGGCGCTCCGCGCTTTCGCCCGCGCGCTGCAGGCAGGCGCGGGCGATCGCGGCGTTGCGCTGCGCTTCCGGCGTGCGATCCGTATGCGCCTGACGCACCGCGGCGGCGGCCAGCAGCATCGCGGTGGACATGCCGGCCATGTCAGCCGGTCACCAGCGCGGCGTGGTGGCGATACCAGTCGCTCTGCCAGCGGCCATACGGATCGAGCGCACGCTTGGCGCGCAGGAATTCGGCGAAGCGCGGATGCGCCGCCCGCACCTGCTCGCGCGTGGCCCAGCGGTGATAGGTCAGGTAGTAGCTGCCGCCGAACCACAGCGCATCGTCGATCAGCGCGCGGAAGGCCACCGCCGCGGTCTGCACGCCCGCCGGGCCATGCTGCACGTGCAGGTTGAACACCACGCACGCCCAGTCCTGTCGCGCCCACGCCAGCAGGCTGGTCGCCTCGCGCTCGATCAGGCGCACGGTGCCGTAGACCGGCTCGGCCTGGTGGCGACGCAGGCTGTCGGCGGCACGGCCCATGAACCGCGCCAGCGCGCCGCGCGGCACGTACAGCTCGGTGATCATCTCCGAGCCGCAGTGGCCCAGGCTGCGATCGACCGCGGTGTGGTAGTCCTCCAGATAGACGCCGGTCTGCTGCGCATCGCTAGCGTAGTGCTGGCCATCGGTGGCCAGATAGAACTCGGCGTATTCCTGGAACGCGCACGAGGGCGCGTGGTGGGCCAGCACCAGCAGCCGGCCGAAGTCCTCGGCCTGCAGGTGGCGCGGCGTGTCGGGTTCGGCGCCATCGACGGGGCGATAGCAGGACAGCACGCCCAGATCGAGGAAATCCTCGCTGCGCGGATCGATCGAAAACTGGAAATCGCCATACGTGCAGCCTTGCGCGATCGCGTCCTCGAATGCGCGCTGCACGCCGCCGACGCGGGCCAGCGACACCTGGCGTCGCAACGTCTGCCGGCGCGTCAGGCGCAGCGTCAGCTGCACCACCAGGCCGAACAGCCCGTAGCCGCCCGCCACCAGCGCGAACAGCTCGGGCCGCTCGCCGCGGCTGGCCTGCAGGCGCTGGCCCTGCGCATCGACCAGCACCAGGGCCTCCACGTCCTCCACGAACGGCGCCAGGCACAGCCCGCGCCCATGGATGTTGGCGGCCAGCGCGCCGCCCAGGCTGAAACCATCGGCACCGGTCTGCTTCTGGCGGATCGTCCAGCCGGCGGTGTTGTCCGGGCACGCCGCCAGCCAGGCCAGCAAGGCGGGCCAGCGGATGCCGGCTTCGACCGTGACCAGCCCGCGCACCGGGTCGAAGGCGACGACACGATCCAGGGCCGCGGTGTCGAGCACGTGGCCGTCGGCGAGGAACTGCTGCCCGCCCATCGCATGGCGCGCGCCGGCGGCGATCAGCGGCAAGCCGGCGCGCGCGCTGGCGCGGATCGCATCGCAGGCCTGGTCCACCGAGCCGGGCCGGAGCACGCGTGCGCGGGTGGGGTTGAGTCGGGCATGGACATCGTTGAGCCGTTCGGCGGGCGGACAGGCCGGGGCGGGCAGGGCGGACATACGCGTCACTTCGGTGGAGGAGCGCCTAACGTCGCCGCCGGGGATCGCCATCCGCAATCGCGGTCGCTGAAGTATCGGAATATGATCCCTGACACCCGCATGTGAGGAGCCGAAGACCGCCATGGCCGACCGCGAACGCCTGCTCGTCGCGCTCAAGCGCCTGCTCAGGGAACGCGGCTGGCGCTATGCCGACCTGGCCGCCGCGCTTGGCGTGTCCGAGCCGACGATCAAGCGCGTGCTGTCCAGCGGCCGCATGGACCTGGCCCGCCTGGAGCAGATCTGCGACGCGCTGGACATCGACTTCTTCGAACTGGCGCGCAGCGCCCGCGGCACGCGCGAATCGCGCCGCCACCTCACCCTGCACCAGGAGCAGGCGCTGGCGGCCGAGCCGCGGCTGATGACCGTCTTCCACCTGCTGTGCCAGGGCTGGCGCACCGCGGCGATCGGCGAGGGCTACGGCCTCAAGCCGCCCGAACTGGTGCGGCTGCTGGCGCAGCTGGACCGCCTGCGCCTGCTGGAACTGCTGCCCGGCAACCATGTGCGCCTGCGCGTTCCGCGCGACTTCTCATGGCGCGACGACGGGCCGGTGCGTGCGCGCTACCTGCAGATGGCCAGTCATGAGTTCCTCCGGGACGACTTCGCCGCGGCCGAGGCGCATTTCGCGCTGGAAATCCGCGAACTCGGCGAGGCCTCGGTCGCCACGTTGCGGCGCAAGGTGGACAAGCTGGTGGCCGACTTCAAGGAGGCGGCGGAACTGGACGTCAGCCTGCCGTCAGAGCGGCGCCGCAGCGTCGGCATGCTGGTCGCGCTGCGGCCATGGGTCTTCTCGCTGGCCGAGAGCCTGCGCACCGCAGCCGCCACGCCCGCACACGATCCGCGCAGGCGCACGCGGCGTTAGATCAGGCGAGCGCGTGCGCGGCGGCGCGGGCGATCAGTTCGGGCTCGGGCCGCACGCCGGTGTAGAGGACGAACTGCTCGACCGCCTGCAGCACGATCACCTGGCCGCCGGTGATCACCGGCTTGCCCAGCGACCGCGCCAGCCGGATCAGCGGCGTCTCCACCGGGATGGCGACCACGTCGAACACCAGCTGCGCCGCGGCGACCTCCTCTTCGGTAAAGGCCAGCGCCTGCGCGTCGGAACTGCCCTCCATGCCGATCGGGGTGACGTTGACCAGCAGGCCGGCCGCCACGCCACGCATGTCCTCGGACCACTGCCAGCCGGCGGTACGCGCCAGACGCTGACCGGCCACCGCGTTGCGCGCCACCACCCAGCCCCGGGTGAAACCGCGGTCGCGCAGCGCACAGGCAGTGGCCTTGGCCATGCCGCCGCTGCCGCGCAGCGCGACCGGCGTGTCCGGCGCCAGGCCGCTGTCGGCGATCAGGGTGGCCACCGCGGTGTAGTCGGTGTTGTAACCGCGCAGCACGCCGTCGGTGTTGAGGATGGTGTTGACCGAATCGATCGCCTGGGCCGAAGGCTCCAGCCCGTCCAGCAGCGGGATCACCGCTTCCTTGAACGGCATCGACACCGCACAGCCCCGGATGCCCAGCGCGCGGATGCCCGCGATCGCGCCGTCCAGGTCGGTCGTGGTGAACGCCTTGTACAGGTAATCCAGGCCCAGCGCGTCGTAGAGATAGTTCTGGAAGCGCGTGCCGAAGTTGCCCGGCCGCCCGGACAGCGACATGCACAGCTGGGTGTCGCGGCTGATGCGCCCGGTCATGCGGCCTGCTCCGTGTCGGTGACCACGCGCCCGCGCAGCGAGTTGGCCAGCGCCTCGGTGATCAGCACATCGACGAATTGGCCGATCAGGCGCTGCGGCGCGGGGAAGTTCACCGAGCGCATGTTCTCGGTCTTGCCGGTGAGCTCGTTGGGGTTCTTCTTCGACGGGCCCTCGACCAGCACGGTCTGCACGCTGCCGACCATCTTCTGCGAGATCTCCGCGGCGAAGGCGTTGATGCGCGCCTGCAGGCGCTCCAGCCGCGCGTGCTTGGTCTGGCTGGGCGTGTCGTCGGCCAGGTCGGCCGCCGGCGTGCCGGGACGGCGCGAATAGATGAAGGAGAAGCTTTGGTCGAAGCCGACGTCCTCGATCAGCTTCATGGTCTTCTCGAAGTCCGCATCGGTCTCGCCGGGAAAGCCGACGATGAAGTCCGAGCTGATCGAGATGTCCGGCCGCACCGCGCGCAGCTTGCGGATCTTGGACTTGAACTCCAGCGCGGTGTAGCCGCGCTTCATCGCGCTGAGGATGCGGTCGCTGCCCGCCTGCACCGGCAGGTGCAGGTAGTTGGCCAGCTGCGGCACGTCGCGGTAGGCGTCGATCAGCGTGTCGGAGAACTCCAGGGGATGGGAGGTGGTGAAGCGGATGCGGCCCACGCCCTCGATCTGGGCGATGGTGCGGATCAGCATGCCCAGATCCGCGATCTCGCCCTCGCCATACGGCCCGCGATAGGCGTTGACGTTCTGGCCGAGCAGGTTGATCTCGCGCACGCCCTGGGCGGCCAGCTGCGCCACCTCGACCAGCACGTCCTCGAAGGGCCGGCTCACTTCCGTGCCGCGGGTGTAGGGCACCACGCAGAAGCTGCAGTACTTGCTGCAGCCCTCCATGATCGACACGAACGCGCTGGGGCCTTCGGCCCGCGGTTCGGGCAGGGCATCGAACTTCTCGATCTCCGGGAAGCTGATGTCCACCTGCGGGCGGTTCTGCTCGCGCCGCGCGCGGATCAGCTCGGGCAGGCGATGCAGGGTCTGCGGGCCGAACACCAGATCCACATAAGGCGCGCGCTTGACGATGGCCTCGCCCTCCTGGGACGCCACGCAGCCGCCGACGCCGATGATGACCTCGCGGCCGCCGGTCTTGAAGTCCTTCCACCGGCCCAGCTGGCTGAAGACCTTCTCCTGCGCCTTCTCGCGGATCGAGCAGGTGTTGACCAGGATGACGTCGGCCTCTTCGGGCCGGTCGGTCAGCTCCAGCCCTTCGGCCTGGGCGAGCACGTCGGCCATCTTCGCCGAGTCGTACTCGTTCATCTGGCAACCGTGGGTCTTGATGTACAGCTTGCCGCGGACTTCGGTCGGCCTGGCGGCGACGAAGGGCAGGGGTACGAGCGAGGTGTCGCCCGGGGTGGGCGGAGTGACGTCTGGCGTCCCGGTCATGGCGCTTAATCCAGTCGGGTGGGCGGGGAAGCCGGCTAGTTTAGCGGCTTGGCGGCCGGTGCCGGGCCTCCGGGTGCTGGCCGCGGCCAAGGCGGTGCTCTCCAGGCACCGAAAGCACGCCTTCGCGGCAGTTGGCCGACCCCGTGAATCCCGCGCCGAATGCTTGTTAAGTCCTTGATAAGCTGGGACACTCGCGGCCATGAGGGGGCTGCTGCGACTGGGGATGATCGCTGCCACGCTGGTCGCGCTGCCGGCCAGCGCCGGCACGCTGTACAAGTGCGTCGGCGCCGACGGCGTCCCGGCCTATGTCAGCAAGCGCATGTCCGGTGCCACCTGCACCGTGGTGAGCCAGTACCGGCCCGAGCCGGCGCGCCGCGCCCAGGCCAGCGCGCCGGCATCCAGGCCCACCTCGCTTCCTGCCCCCGTCCCGAGTCCTGTACCGGCCAGTGGCGAGCCGCGGCGTTCCACCGCCATCGTGCCGGCCGCGCCACCGCCGGCTGCTCCGGTCGCGCTCAGACCGCCCGCCGCGCCTTCGCGACGGGTGGTCAGCGGCCAGGTGTATTCCTTCGTCAAGGACGGGGTGCGCAACTACACCAGCGCGCGTCCGCGCGGGCTGGCCAGCGCCGAGGTCCGCACCATCCACTACAGCTTCATCGAGACCTGCTACGCCTGCGGCAATCCCACTCTCAACTTCGGCGCGGTGCGGCTGAACACGGTCGCCTATTCGAGTGAGATCGCCGCGGCCGCGCGCGAGTTCGGCGTGGAAGAGGCGATCGTGCGCGCGATCATTCACGCCGAATCCTCCTACAACCCGCTGGCGCTCTCGCGCGCCGGCGCGATGGGGCTGATGCAGCTGATGCCGGCCACCGCGCGTCGGTTCGGCGTGGACGATGCGTACAACGCCACGCAGAACATCCGCGGCGGCGTCCAGTACCTGGCCTGGCTGCTCAAGCGCTACCAGGGCAATCTGACCCTGGCCGCGGCCGGCTACAACGCCGGCGAGGGCGCGGTGGACCGCAACGGCGGCGTGCCGCCCTATGCCGAGACCCAGCGCTACGTGCAGCGGGTGGGCGTGCTGGCCGAGCGCTACCGCGCCAACCTTGGGACGGTCGGCCTTCGCTGAACGGATGTTGCGTTGCAGTACCGGAATCGGCCGGTGTTCCTTTTCCAACTGATTGATGGGAAAGGGATTGTTGTGACGAAATTTTTTATTCAGTTAGACTCCGACCCGCTCTTGCGATGAGGCCGTTCGACCGGCCCCATCACTGGCAGCCAGACAGCTACCTCAAGATGTTTTCGCGGAGTAAGGGATGGCCAACGACGAGGTCACAATGCCCGTGGATGCGGGGCGCCGCCGGTTCCTGACGGCCACCACCGCAGTCGTCGGTGCCGTGGGTGCGGGTTTTCTGGCCGTCCCGTTCATCAAGTCATGGAATCCAAGCGCACGGGCCAAGCTGGCCGGCGCACCGGTGACCGCCGACATCACCGGGTTGCAGGAAGGCCAGCGCATGGTGCTGGAATGGCGCGGCCAGCCGATCTGGGTGGTCAAGCGCTCCAAGGCGATCCTGGACGCGCTGCCGAGCCTGGACGATCGCCTGCGCGATCCCAAGAGCGAGAACAAGGACCAGCAGCCGGCCTACGTGCTGAAGGGCAACCCTGAGCTGCGCTCGATCAAGCCGGAGATCTCGGTGCTGGTCGGCCTGTGCACGCACCTGGGCTGCTCGCCCGAGATCATCGCCGAGATCCGGCCCGAACCGTTCGACCCGCAGTGGAAGGGCGGCTACTTCTGTCCCTGCCACAAGTCGCGCTTCGACATGTCCGGACGCGTGTTCCAGGGCGTGCCGGCGCCGATCAACCTGCTGGTGCCGCCGCACCACTACCAGGACGACAACACCATCATCATCGGCGTCGATCCGAAAGGAGCTGCCTGATGTCCAACGTCATCACGCGCGCGGCCAACGGGGTCTTCGACTGGGTCACGGCGCGGGCGCCCGGGCTGATGCCCATGTACCGCAAGCACATGAGCGAGTACTACGCGCCGAAGAACTTCAACTTCTGGTACTACATGGGCTCGCTGGCCCTGTTGATCCTGGCCAACCAGATCGTCACCGGCATCTTCCTGACGATGAACTACAAGACCAGCGCGGCCGAGGCCTTCGCCTCGGTCGAGTACATCATGCGCGACGTCGAGTGGGGCTGGCTGATCCGGTACATGCATTCCACCGGCGCCTCGCTGTTCTTCATCGTGGTCTACCTGCACATGTTCCGCGGGCTGATGTACGGCAGCTACCAGAAGCCGCGCGAGCTGGTATGGATCCTGGGGATGCTGATCTACCTGGTGCTGATGGCCGAGGCCTTCATGGGCTATGTGCTGCCCTGGGGCCAGATGTCGTTCTGGGGCGCCAAGGTGATCATCTCGCTGTTCGGCGCGATCCCGGTGATCGGGCAGGGCCTGACCGAGTGGATCATGGGCGACTACCTGCCCAGCGACGCCACGCTCAACCGCTTCTTCGCCCTGCACGTGATCGCGCTGCCGCTGGTGCTGCTGCTGCTGGTGGTGCTGCACCTGGGCGCGCTGCACGAGGTCGGCTCCAACAACCCGCAGGGCGTGGACACCAAGCACGGGCCCAAGGGCAACCGCTGGAGCAGGACCGCGCCGATCGACACGATCCCGTTCCACCCGTACTACACGGTCAAGGACCTAGTCGGCGTGGGCTTCCTGCTGGTGATCGGCGCGTTCATCATTTTCTTCGCGCCGGCCTTCGGTGGCCTGTTCCTCGAGCACGACAATTTCACCGAGGCCAACCGCCTGGTGACGCCCGAGCACATCAAGCCGGTCTGGTACTACACGCCGTACTACGCGATGTTGCGCGTGGTGCCCAACAAGCTCGGCGGCGTGCTGGTGATGTTCTCGGCCATCGCCATCCTTTTCACCGTGCCCTGGCTGGACCGCGGCAAGGTGCGCTCGATCCGCTACCGCGGCCTGGCCTACAAGATCGCGCTGGGCATCTTCGCCTTCAGCTTCGTCTACCTGGGCAAGATCGGGTCGGGCCCCGGCACGGACATCACCGAGACCTACATCGGCCGGGTGCTGACCTGCTGCTATTTCGGCTTCTTCATCTTCCTGTGGGTGTACACGTTCTTCGGCCTTGAACGCACCAAGCCGGTGCCCGACCGGGTGAGCACGCATGACTAAGCGCCTTCTCCCGCGGCTGGCGGCCTTCGCCGCCGGCCTGCTGCTGAGCACCTCGCTGCTGGCCGCCGAGGGCGGCGCGACGCTGCAGGCGGGCAACGACCTGAGCGACAAGGCCTCGCTGCAGCGCGGCGCCAAGCTGTTCATGGGCTACTGCTCGGGCTGTCATTCGCTCAAGTACCTGCGCTATTCGCGCATGGCCGAGGACCTGGGCCTGACCGAGGACCAGGTGACGGCCAACCTCAATTTCACCGGCGCGCCGGTGGGACAGCAGGTGCAGGTGGCCATGCCGCACGACGGGGCGACCAAGTGGTTCGGCAAGATGCCGCCGGACCTGAGCCTGATCGCGCGCGTGCGCGGCCCGGACTGGGTCTATACCTATCTCAAGTCCTTCTACCTGGACGAGAGCCGGCCGCTGGGCTGGAACAACAAGCTGTTCCCCAACGCCTCCATGCCCAACCCGCTGTGGGAGCTGCAGGGCCTGCAGCACGCCAAGTTCGGCCCGGAAGACCCGCAGACCAAGGAAAAGCCGGTCGAAGCCCTGGAGCTGGCCTCGCCCGGCACCGAGAGCCCGGCCGAGTTCGACCGCACCGTGCGTGACATCACCAACTTCCTGGAATACGCCGGCGAGCCGGCCGCCCTCAAGCGCCAGAGCCTGGGCGTGTGGGTGATCCTGTTCCTGGCGGCGCTGACCTTCCTGGCCTTCCTGCTGAAGAAGGAGTTCTGGAAGGACGTTCATTAAGCGGGGTCATGACCTCCAGCAGGGGTGCGCAAATCCGCGGCTGCCTGCTATGTTCACGTTCATCGCGTCTCGCGGCACGCCGCGACGCGATGCCCAGGCAGGGAGCCTGGCAGACACAGGCGTGGCCGGCGGACGCCGGTCGCTGGATGAGCCCGATAAGGTGACGAGTGCCCGCATGCGAAATACCCTGACGCTGTTCTCCTCCGTCGATGACGTGCTGTGCCATCGCGTGCGGCTGGTGCTTGCCGCCAAAGGCGTCAGCTACGACCTGGTGCCGGTCGATCCGCAGAATCCACCCGAGGACCTGATCGATCTCAACCCTTATCACTCGGTGCCAACCCTGGTCGAACGCGACCTGACGCTGTACGCCGCCTCGGTGGTCAGCGAGTACCTGGACGAGCGCTACCCGCACCCGCCGCTGATGCCGGTCGATCCGCTCTCGCGCGCGCGCCTGCGCCTGGCGATGCTGCGCATCGAGGTGGACTGGGTGCCGCAGGTGCAGGCGATCCAGCTCGGCAACAAGGCCCAGGCCGATGCCGGCCGCAAGCGCCTGAAGGAGCTGCTGACCGCCTCGGTGCCGCTGTTCAAGGCCAGCAAGTTCTTCCTCAACCCGGAAATGAGCCTGGCCGACTGCGCCATGGCCCCGATCATCTGGCGCCTGCAGTCGCTGGACGTCGGCCTGCCCAAGGACGGCAAGGCGATCGAGGACTACGGCAACCGCATCTTCCGCAATCCGGGCTTCGTGCGCAGCCTGACCGAGCAGGAAAAGAAGCTGCGCGATCTGCCGGCCTGAGGGCAGCGGTAAGCGTGGGGCGCTGAGGCGCGGATAAGCAGGGGGCGCTTGCGCCGCCGCCTTCTCCCCCTCTCTCCCCGCACTTGGCTAAACTGCGGGCATGACTGAAGACGTGCCCCCGATGACCAGCCATCGCCCGTATCTGCTGCGGGCGCTGGCCGAGTGGATCGCCGACAACGACATGACCCCGCACCTGCTGGTCGATGCGACCCAGGCCGGGGTGCAGGTGCCTTCCAGTGCGGTCAAGGAAGGCAGGGTGGTGCTCAACATCGCCCAGCGCGCCGTCGCGCACTTGGTGATCGACAACCTGACCGTCAGTTTCAGCGCCCGCTTCGGCGGGGTGAGCTATCCGGTCAACGTGCCGATCTCGGCGGTGCTGGCGATCTACGCGCGCGAAACCGGCCAGGGCATGGCGCTGCCCGAGGACATCGCCGCCGGGCAAGGTCCGCACGACGATGACGAACCGCCTTCGCCCGATGGCGCGGCCCCGGACGATCCGACCCCGCCGCCGGCCAAGCGCCCGCACCTGCGCGTGGTGAAGTAAAGGGCGCCGACAAAGTCTCGACCGACGTTCCCGCGAAAGCGGGAACCCAGCGACTTTACGCGGCAAGGCCAACCCAAGGCGCTGGATTCCCGCTTTCGCGGGAACGACGGGGCCGCGAATCGTTCCAAACCTGCACCGCTGTCGCTGGGAAACGCCGCCATGCCCGATCCGCAGTCAGACTACTGGTTCCCCGCCAAGCGCTTCGGCTTCGGCTGGGGCCTGCCGTGCCGCTGGCAGGGCTGGCTGACGATGGTCCTGTATCTGGGTGTGGTGGTCGGTGCGAGCGTGCTGTTCCCCCACGGGCATCACGCGCTGGCCCACGTGACCGTCTTCGTCGTGGCCACGGCGCTGCTGGTGCTGGTCTGCGTGCTCAAGGGCGAGCCGCCGCGCGGCCGCTGAGGTCCACCTCGTCCGCGGCGGCGGTCCTGCCTCAGTGCAGGGTGGGGAACTGCGCCGTGTTGTCCGCGCGCGTGGGCCCGACGAAGGACACCAGCCGCTGGCCGTGCAGCACCATCCGGCCGGTGTGACGCTCGATGCCGTCACGCGAATACTCGAAGCGGAAGCCGCGCTCCAGTCCCAGCCTGCCGTCCTCACCGCGCCGCAGCCGCACGCCCGTGGCCTGCACGCTCTGGTCCAGCCACAGCACGCCGGCCGCCTCGCAGGCGTTGCGTCCGACCTCGGTGGCGCGTTCGACCGCGGCGCGCGAGGCGTTCCACCAGAAGAACACGGCCGCGCCGAGGATCAGGATGAGGATCGGGGTCATGGTGCGACTCTAGCCGTGCGCGGGCCGGCGCGGCAGTCGTGGATCATTCGCCGGTTTTCAAGGGCGGTGCCGGCGCGCCGCCCGGCAATGCCGGCGCGGGCGCAGCGCCGTTGGCCGGCCCCTGGCCGGACGCCTGGGGCGCAGGGGGGAGCGCAGGTGTGGACTGCGTGTCGAGGGAGGGCGGCGGGGCAGGTGCGGCGGGCACCGGGTCGGTCGCCTGCAGCTTCAGCAGGACCGCCCAGTCCTGGCGATTGAAGTTGCACTGGTCCGGCTGCGCGGGCGTGCATTCCACGCCCGGGCCGCTCGTGTCGGCGCCGTCCTCGCCCGTCACGCGCGGCAGCGGCAGGACCACATGGCCACTGCGATCCAGGTCCAGCTGGCGCATGGTCACCGCGTTGAGCACGTTGCCGCCGATCAGGTGCAGGGTGCGGTCGCCGCCGACATTGGCCGCCACCACGATGTCGCAGTGGGACTCGTTCGGGACGCCCGCGCGCGCGGCCAGGGCGGCGTTGAGTCCGGCAAAGCCCATCACCTGCCGGCGATTGCGGATAAAGCACAGCAGGTCGCCGGGCGCGGGCTTTTCCGTCGCCGGATCGGTGAAGCGGTAGGGGCCGCCACTGGCGCCATCCAGGAAGGCCGCGCGGATGTAATCGATATGGCGCGGCGATCGGGTAAAGCCCGGCACCCCGGCCCGCGTCATGACCCAGGACACGAAGGCCGCCGACCACGGCGTATCGATCAGGAACGCGCGGCAGTCATTATCCGTGAAGCGGTTTCCCGGCGACGCCCAGCAGCTGGCGGCACCGGGTTCGCCGGCGACCTGGGACAGGGTGCCGCTCTCGCGCCAGTAGCTGGCCACGCGCTGCCAGGGGACCAGGCCATGGTCGGCCAGGTTGCCGCTCTCGGCCTCGGTGACGCGCAGCGAGGCCAGTCGACCCTGACGGTCGATGAAGGGACGCATCCACTGCCGGTGCTCCTCGCAGGCGGTGCGGACGATGGCGACGGCGGTCTGGCTGAGGCCGAAACGCGGCGGCGCATCGCAGACCTCGATCGCGTGCGCCCGGGTGCCGATGCCCAACAGCAGCAGGGCCAGGGCGCGCGTCCAGCGAAACGGCATCGTCGGCGGATCCTTGATGGAGGTGGGTTCTCAATACGTACGCTGGCAGAATCGCAGGCCATGACGCGTGAAACCGCACGCCGATCAGGTGCTGTGCGGTGGCGGACCCAGCTTCAGCGACAGGTCCACGGCGTGCACATGCTTGGTCAGCGCGCCGATCGAGATGCAGTCCACGCCGTCCTGCGCCACGGCGCGCACGCTGTCCAGATCGACCATGCCGGAGACCTCAAGCGGCACGCGGCCGGCGGCGATGCGCACGGCTTCGCGGCGCTGCTCGGGGCTGAAGTCGTCGAGCATGATCCGGGTGCAGGGCAGTTCCAGCGCCTGGCGCAGCTCGTCCAGCGACTCGACCTCGACCACCAGCGGCAGCTGCGGGTGCAGGGCGCGGGCCGCGCGCATGGCCGCGGCGATGCCGCCGGCGGCGCGCACGTGGTTCTCCTTGAGCATCACCATGTCGAACAGGCCGATGCGGTGGTTGTCGCCGCCGCCGCAGCGCACGGCGTACTTCTGCGCCAGGCGCAGGCCCGGCACGGTCTTGCGCGTGTCCAGGATGCGCGCGCCGGTCCCGCGCACCGCCTCGACGAAGGTCGCGGTGATCGTCGCCGTGCCGCTCAGGGTCTGCAGGAAGTTGAGCGAGGTGCGTTCGGCGCTGACCAGGGTGCGCGAGCGCCCGCGCAGGGTGGCCAGCACGGTGCTGGCGGCCACGCGCTGGCCCTCTGCCACGCGCCAGTCGATGGAGACCTGCGGATCGAGCTGGCGATGGCAAGCGTCGAACCACGGCCGGCCGCAGATCACCGCGTCCTGCTTGCACAGCAGATAGGCGACATCGTCGGTGTCCGGCAGCAGCGCGGCGGTGACATCGCCCGCGCCGAGGTCCTCGGCCAGGGCGCGGCGCACATCGTCCAGGACCACCGCCTGCGGCGGCGGCAGTGGCGCGCCGGCGCTCACGCCGGGAAGTCGGCGACCTGGACGGTGGCGATGCCTTCCTCGGGCAACAGAACCGGGATGCCGTCCTCGACGCGGTAGACGGTCTTGCGATCGCGCGTGACCAGGGCTTCCCTGAGCGGTTCGGCCTGGGCGCTGCCGTCCACGCGCTTGAGCGCGCCGGCCGCGATGGCGCGGTTCAGCGCCTCCACGCCGCGGGCCTCGAGCGGGCCCAACGGTTGGCGCGAGACGGGGCAGCACAGCAGATCGAGCAGTTTGCGGTCCATGGAAGGTCCGTTGGCGAACAAGATCGCTAGAATATCGTTTTGTCGCAGGGCAGGGCCAATGACCGACGATCTGGCAGCGCCGCGCGTGGGCATCGTGATGGGCTCGCGTTCGGATTGGGAGACCATGCAGCACGCCGCGCAGAAGCTCGACGCGCTGGGCGTGCCCTATGAAGTGAAGGTCGTCTCGGCCCACCGCACGCCCGACGTGCTGTTCTCCTATGCCGAGCATGCCGCCGCGCGCGGGCTGCGCGCGATCATCGCCGGCGCCGGCGGCGCGGCGCACCTGCCAGGCATGCTGGCCTCCAAGACGGCCGTGCCGGTCCTGGGCGTGCCGGTGCAGTCCAAGGCCCTGAACGGGATGGATTCGCTGCTGTCCATCGTGCAGATGCCCGCCGGCATTCCGGTGGCGACCTTCGCCATCGGCAACGCCGGCGCGGCCAATGCGGCGCTGTTCGCCGCGGCGATGCTGGCGCCGGAAGCGCCGGCCGTGGCGCAGGCGCTGGACGCCTTCCGGGCCAGGCAGACGCAGGATGTGATGGACCAGGACGACCCCCGGCGATGAGCACGGTCGGCATCCTGGGCGGCGGGCAACTGGCCCGCATGCTGGCGCTGGCGGGCGTGCCGCTCGGGCTGAAGTTCCTCGTTTTGGACCCGTCGGCCGAGTCCTGCGCCGGCCAGTGCGCACCGCTGCAGGTCGGCGCGTTCGACGACGAGGCGGCGCTGGCGCAGTTCGCGTCGAAGGTCGATGTGGTGACCTTCGATTTCGAGAACGTACCGGCCGCCAGTGCGCAGTGGCTGGCCGAGCGGGTGCCGGTGTATCCCAATCCGCAGGCGCTGGGCGTGGCGCAGGACCGGCTGTCGGAGAAGACGCTGTTCGGCGAGCTGGGCATCCCCGTGCCGGCATTCGCGGCGGTCGACTCGCGCGAGGGGCTGGAGGCCGCGCTGGCGCAGATCGGCACGCCCTGCATCCTCAAGACGCGGCGCTTCGGCTACGACGGCAAGGGCCAGTTCCGGGTCAAGTCGCCGGCCGACGCGCAGGCCGCGTGGGATGCGCTGGGCGCCCAGGCCGGCACCGTGGGGCTGATCGTCGAGGGCTTTGTCGCCTTCGACCGCGAGGTGTCGGTGGTGGCCGTGCGCGGCCGCGATGGCGAGTTCAAGGCCTTCCCGCTGACCCAGAACTGGCATGTCGACGGCGTGCTGTCGGCCAGCCTGGCGCCGGCGCAGGCCAGCCAAGCCCTGCAGGCGCAGGCGGTCGACTATGCCCGCCGCGTCGCCGAACGCCTGGACTATGTCGGGGTGTTCGCGCTGGAGCTGTTCTGCCAGGGCGAGACACTGCTGGCCAACGAGATGGCCCCGCGCGTGCACAACTCCGGCCACTGGACCATCGAAGGCGCGGAGGTCTCGCAGTTCGAGGCGCACCTGCGGGCGGTGCTGGGCCTGCCGCTGGGCGAGCCGGCCATGCGCGGACATGCCTGCATGCTCAACTGGCTCGGGCAGATGCCCGACGCCAACGGCGTGCTCGCACAGCCTGGCGGCCACTGGCACGACTACGGCAAGTCGCCGCGTGAGGGCCGCAAGGTCGGCCACGCCACGCTGCGGGCCGATAGCGCACAGGCGCTGTCCACGGCCTTGACCGCCGCGGGTGAGGCGCTGTCGCGCCAGGCCCAGGTGCAGCCAGTGCTGGAGCGCCTGGCGCGCGGCTGAGACGATCGCCTCCCGCGTCCCGGCCGCCGCTGGACACGCCCATGAAAAAGGCCGGGAATCCCCGGCCTTTTTCGTCCATCCAGCGAAGGATCAGGCCAGGTTCTTGGCTACGAAATCCCAGTTGACCAGCGACCAGAACGACTCGACGTACTTCGGACGCGCGTTGCGGTAGTCGATGTAGTAAGCGTGCTCCCACACATCGATGGTCAGCAGCGGGGTGTCCTCGCCGGTCAGCGGGGTGGCGGCGTTGGAGGTGCTCACCAGGCCGACGCTGCCGTCCTTCTTCTGCACCAGCCAGCCCCAGCCCGAGCCGAAGGTGCCGATGGCGGTCTTGGTGAACTCTTCCTTGAACTTCTCGAAATCGCCGAAGGCCGCGTTGATCAGCTCGGCCAGCTTGCCGCTGGGCGCGCCGCCGCCGTTGGGCGACAGGCAGTTCCAGTAGAAGGTGTGGTTCCACACCTGCGCGGCGTTGTTGAACACGCCACCCTGGGACTTCTTGATGATGCTCTCCAGCGGCTGGTCGGCGAACTCGGTCCCCTCGATCAGCTTGTTGAGGTTGTCCACATAGGCCTTGTGATGCTTGCCGTAGTGGAAATCGATGGTCTCGCCGGAGATGTGCGGTTCCAGTGCGGTGCGGTCGTAGGGCAGGGCGGGGAGCTCGATGGCCATGGCGGTTCCTCTTGGCTTGGCGTGTCTGGCAGATGCCGGGGGCGGGGGCGCAGGGCTTACAATTGCGTCCGACCAGCGGCGATGGAAAGCGCCGCGCAGTTTACTCGACGAGGGTGCGCATGCCGTCAAGGGCGTGCGGCAACGCAGGAGAACGCAACATGCCGGTGCTGGAACGTATCCAGGCGGAGCTGGACCGCCATCCGATGGTGCTCTTCATGAAGGGCACGCCGGAGTATCCGATGTGCGGTTTCTCCAGCCGCGCGGTCCAGGCGCTGCTGTCGGCCGGCGCGGCGGACCTGCGCGCGATCAACGTGCTGGAAGAGCCCGAGATCCGCGCCAACCTGCCCCGTTTCTCCAACTGGCCGACCTTCCCGCAGCTGTTCATCCATGGCGAACTGATCGGCGGCTGCGACATCACCCTGGAGCTGCAGGAATCGGGCGAACTGGAACGCATCGTCGCCGAGGCCATGCCGCGGTGACACTGCTCCAGGTGCCCGTGCGTCCGGCGCAGTCCCTGGCAGGGCGCGTGGTGCTGATCAGCGGCGCGCATGGCGGCCTGGGCGAGGCCAGTGCGCGCGCCTGCGCGCAGGCCGGCGCCACCCTGGTGCTGCTGGGTCGCCGGCCGGCCAAGCTTGGCCGCGTCTACGACGCCTGCGCGCAGCTGGGCCCCGAGCCGCTGCTCTATCCGCTCGACCTAGAAGGCGCCGCGCCGGACGACTATGCCGAACTGGCCCAGCGCATCGAGGCCAGCCTCGGCCGTCTCGACGGGGTGCTGCACTGCGCGGCCGAGTTCCGCGGCCTGACCCCGCTGGAGCACACCGACCCCGCGGTCTTCGCACGCGCCCTCCACGTCAACCTCACCGCCGCCTGGTGGCTGAGCCAGGCCTGCCTGCCGCTGCTGCGGCGCGCGCCGGACAGCGCGCTGGTGTTCACCCTGGACAACCCGCGCCGCGTCGGCCACGCCTACTGGGGCGGCTACGGCGTGGCCCAGCACGGGCTGGCCTGCCTGGTGCAGATGCTGCATGCCGAACTGGCCAGCACGCCGGTGCGGGTCAGCGCGCTGCAGCCCGGGCCGATGCGCACCATGCTGCGGGCCCGGGCCTACGCCGAGGACACCGATCCGGCGCTGGCCGATGCCGACCAGTACGCCTCGCACTGCGTGACCCTGCTTTCTCCAGACGGCGCCGAGCGGCGCGGTCTGGTCTGGAATCCCCTGGCATGACCATCCTGTCCGCAGCGCTGCTGCTGTTCCTGATCCTGGACCCGCTGGGCAACATCCCGGTGTTCCTGTCGGTGCTGCGGCCGCTGCCGCCCAAGCGTCAGCGCATCGTGCTGGCCCGCGAGCTGCTGATCGCGCTGGTCGTGCTGATGGGGTTCCTGTGGGGCGGCAAGTACTTTTTGGAGTTGATGCACCTGCGCCAGGAGTCGGTGCAGATCGCCGGCGGGATCGTGCTGTTCCTGATCGGCATCCGCATGATCTTCCCGCGGCCCGAAGGCCTGATGGGCGAGATCCCCGGCGGCGAGCCGTTCATCGTGCCGCTGGCCATCCCGCTGGTGGCCGGGCCCTCCGGCATGGCCGCGGTGATGCTGATGGGCAGCAACGAACCCGAGCGCCTGCTCGGCTGGAGCCTGGCCCTGGGGCTGGCCTGGCTGGCGACGGCGGCGATCCTGTTCTCGGCCACGCTGGTCTACAAGTGGCTGGGCATGCGCGCGCTGACCGCGATCGAGCGGCTGATGGGCATGCTGCTGGTGGCCATCTCCGTGCAGATGCTGCTGGATGGCATCGGCACCTATCTGGGTGCCCTGCGCGGCGGCTGAGGCCCCGCGCGTCTGGCGGGCGCCAGCCCGGCGTACCCCATGCTCCGCCCAAGCCGGGGCGGGGGCGCTCAATGCCCCGAAGATGTCATTTAAGTGACGACAACAAGCGCATGCAGCCGCAGAAAGACCGTTCAGGTGATTGAATGGTAAGGAATTTCGCCCTCGCGCCCGTGCCGATGCCGCGTCGCGCAAAAGTCGTCACGATCCGGTCACATCTCGCCTTTACCGTGTTAACCTGTCGTTAACGCGCGGCCGCCGTGCCTGTCGCGCGTTCCAGGGGCCACATCTTCCAAGCAAGTCCATGAGAGCCATGCCACAGCATGGCCGGCCGGCACGATTTTTCTTATGACCGCCAAAAACTTTCGAGGCAGCGCAATGACACAGCATCGTATCCGGACTTCCAAACTTGCCCTGGGCCTGCTGGCCGCGCTGGCCGCTGCGCCGGCCATGGCGCAGACCACGTCCGCCGGCGTCGGCGGCCAGGTCGTCGGTTCCGGCGGTGCGCCGGTCGCCGGCGCCGAGGTGACCATCACCCACGTGGAATCCGGAACGGTCAGCCGTGCCACCACCGATGCCGCCGGCCGCTACACCGCCCGTGGCCTGCGCGTGGGTGGCCCGTACACCATCACCATCACCAAGCCCGGCGAAGGCACCAAGACCGAGGAGGGCGTCTATCTGGGCCTGAACCAGGTCTCCACCGTCAACGCGCAGATCGGGTCCGACACGGCCACCACGCTGGGCGCCGTGGCGGTGACCGCCAGCCGCAACGCGGCCACGTTCAATGCGGACAACAAGGGAATCGGCACCAATCTGACCCGCGCCGATATGGACCGGATGCCGTCCCCGGACCGCTCGATCCAGAACATCGTGCGTGCCGATCCGCGCATCGTGGTGACCGACCGCGATCGCGGCGCGTTCTCGGCGATGGGCCAGAACTTCCGCTACAACTGCATCACCATCGACACCATCCAGGCCGGCGACCCCTACGGCCTGAACGACAACGGCCTGCCGACCAAGGGCACCCCGATCTCCCAGGACGCGATCGAAAGCTACGACCTGAAGACCACCGACTACGACGTGACCAGCCGCTGCGTCGGCGCGCAGGTCAACGCGGTGACCAAGAGCGGCTCGAACGAGTTCCACGGTTCGGCCTACTACACCTTCCAGAACGCCGACGACATGATCGGCAAGGACGCCACCACCGGCAAGACCAAGTGGACCGGCTACAGCAAGGACGTGGTTAAGGGCGGGACCTTCAGCGGCCCGATCATCAAGGACAAGCTGTTCTTCTTCGCCTCCTATGAGAAGGAGGAGAAGACCGGTGCCGGCTCGGTTTACGGCCCCAGCGACTCCAACGCCAACTTCAAGGTTCCCGGCGTGACCCAGGCTGACGTCGACGCGGTGATCGCCGCCGCGACCGCCAAGGGTCTGACCCCGGGCAACTACAGCGGATACACCGCCGATATCGAGAGCAAGCGCGGGCTCGTCAAGCTCGACTGGAACATCAACGACGCCCATCGCGTGGCGTTGCGCGTCAGCCAGACCAAGGAATTCGAGCCGATCCTCACCGCTGGCACCATCACCGGCTCAAATCCCAAGCTGACCCTGTCCAGCAACTACTACGGCCTGGACAAGAAGAACACCAGCTATGCCCTGATCGCCTACGACGACTGGTCCGACAGCTTCACGACCGAGACCTCGGTCGGCTACAACGAATTCAAGCAGGACCGCGGCCCCATCACCGGCGGCTTCCAGCCGGACATCGTCATTCGAACCCCGGCGGCCAACGGCGCCACCAGCGGCCCGAGCATCGAACTTGGCACGGAATTCTCCAGCCAGGCCAACGCCCTGCAGGTCAAGAGTTGGAACGCCGCCTTCGTCGGCAACCTGTTCCTTGACGCCCACACCCTCAAGTTCGGCGCCGATTTCCGCAAGGACGAGGTCTACAACCTGTTCCTTCAGAACTACATGGGCTCCTACGAGTTCAGTTCGATCGCCGACTTCAATTCCGGCACCTACAGCCGCTACCGTCTGAGCGTGCCGTCGGGGACGTTGAGCCTGGATGATGTCTCGGCCCAATTCACCCAGAAGAACTACGGCCTGTTCCTGCAGGACACCTGGCAGGCGACCGACCGACTCTCGCTGCAGTTCGGCCTGCGCTACGACATGCCCAAGGTCAGCCCTGAGCCGATGTACAACCCCTGCTTCGCCGCCGACCCGGGCACCCTGGGGAACTTCGGCAACTGCGGACTGCGTGCCAACGCAGCCAATCCCAATGCCGCCACCGGCGGCTACGGCTTCACCAATCAGGGCACGATCGACGGCAACAATCGCCTCCAGCCGCGCTTCTCGTTCAACTACGACTTCGATACCGAGCGGCCGACGCAGCTGCGCGGCGGCGCGGGTCTGTTCGTTTCCAACACGCCGGCGGTCTGGCTGTCCAATCCTTACTCGAACACCGGTATCCAGGTCACCAGCTACGACATCAACCGTCGCAAGACCGCGACCGATCCGGCCTTCAGCACCGACCCGTACAACCAGAACGTTCCCGGGACCACGGTGCTGCCGCCTGGTTTGGGCAGCTCGTCGATGAACGTCAGCGTGGTCGATCCGGACTTCAAGCTGCCGACCGTCGCCAAGTACACCCTGGGCCTGGATCACGAGCTCCCGTGGAGCGGCATCGTCTTCACCACCGAATACCAGCACCTGGATGTGGTCAAGGGCATCCTGTACCAGAACCTCAACCTCGGTACGCCGACCGGCGTGCTGCCGGATGGCCGCTCCAGCTACGCGCGCTTCCCGAACCAGGCGCCGGCCAGCGCCAACACCACGCGCTGGAACGCCAACCCGTCCTTCGGTCAGCAGGTGATCTATCTGACCAACACCGACAAGGGCAAGTCGGACAGCTTCACCGTCTCCCTACGCCGGCCGTTCCAGGACAACTGGAGCTGGATGGTCGGTTACACCTACTCGCGTGTGACCGAGGTCAACCCGGGCACCTCCAGCGTCGCCAACAGTAGCTTCCAGAACCGCGACTGGATCGACCCGAACGCTGACTACGAGGCGACCTCCAACTACTCGATTCCCAACCGCGTCATCGCCCAACTCACCTGGTCCAAGAACCTGTTCGGCGATAACGCGACCACGATCAGCGCGTTCTACGACGGCCATGACGGCGCGCCGTACAGTTGGATCTTCGGCAACGATGTCAACGGCGACTCCTACAGCCGCGACCTGGCCTACATTCCCTCCGGCCCGAGCGATGTGGTGTGGGCCAATGCCGCATCGCGCGCCGCCGCCGCATCGTTCTGGGAGTACGTGGGCAACCAGCCGGAACTGTCCTCGCGCAAGGGGCGGATTTTCGACCGCAACAGTGGCCGTGCGCCCTGGGTGAACCAGCTCGATGTGTCCTTCAGCCAGGAGATCCCGGGCTTCATGGAAGGTCACAAGGCGGTGGTGCGCCTGGATATCTTCAACTTCCTCAACATGCTCAACCGCGACTGGGGCGTGGAGAAGCGCGCCAGCTTCCCGCTGGAGCGCGTGCTGGCCAACTACGCGGGCGTGGACGCGGCGACGGGCAAGTACATCTACGACATCAGCAGCCAGGTCAAGAACGGCGTCTACCAGCCGACCTCGTTGCCGGTCAACGAGAGCTTCACGCCCTCGCAGCGCTGGGCCGCCCTGCTGACGCTGCGCTACACCTTCTGATCGGGTAGCGGACGCAGGATCAGAACGGCTGGGGCAACCCGGCCGTTTTGCTGTGCGCGGGCGCGACATACCCGCCGCTGGTCCGCTGCGCTAAAGTCCTTGGACAAGACAGACGAACAAGCAGGAACATGCAATGAGTGAAGTGGAAACCCGGGCGCTGCCGGTCGTGAGCACCCGCATCTATCCGCGCGGCGGGCTGGACATCCTGTCGCGCACCGAAGTGGCGCGTCTGCGCGACGCCTCGGCCGGCGGCATGCACGAGCTGCTGCGCCGCTGCGCGCTGGCGGTGCTGACCAGCGGCAGTGCCTCCGACGACCCGCGCGCCGCGCGCGATCTCTACCCCGACTTCGACATTCAGGTGCTGCAGCGCGACCGCGGTGTGCGCATCGAGCTGCTCAACGCGCCGGCGATGGCCTTCGTCGATGGCGAGATCATCCGCGGCGTGGCCGAGCTGCTGTTTGCCGTGGTGCGCGACCTGGCCTACATGGCCATCGAGCTGGGCGAGGAGTACGCGAGCACCCTGGAGACCTCGGCCGGCATCACCGACGCGGTGTTCGGCCAGCTGCGCAACGCACGCATCATCAAGCCGCAGGAGCCCAACCTGGTGGTGTGCTGGGGCGGCCACTCGATCTCGCGCGAGGAGTACCTCTACACTAAGGAAGTGGGCTACGAGCTGGGCCTGCGCGGCATGGACATCTGTACCGGATGCGGCCCGGGCGCGATGAAGGGCCCGATGAAGGGCGCCACCATCGCCCATGCTAAGCAGCGACAGAAGCAGGTCCGCTACATCGGCGTGACCGAGCCGGGGATCATCGCCGCCGAGTCGCCCAATCCGATCGTCAACCACCTGGTGATCATGCCGGACATTGAGAAGCGCCTGGAGGCCTTCGTCCGCATCGGCCACGGCATCATCGTCTTCCCCGGCGGTGTCGGCACGGCAGAGGAGATCCTCTACCTGCTGGGCATCCTGCTGCGCGAGGAGAACGCACACCTGCCATTCCCGCTCGTGCTGACCGGGCCCGTGGTGGCCGCGCCGTACTTCGAGCAGATCGATACCTTCATCCGCCTGACCCTCGGCGAGGCCGCTGCCTCGCGCTACCAGATCATCATCGGCGATCCGGTGGCGGTGGCGCAGGCGATGAAAGCCGGCATCGCCCAGGTGCGCGAGCACCGCAAGGAGGCGCGCGATGCGTACTACTTCAACTGGTCGATCGATATTCCGCTGGCCTTCCAGCAGCCGTTCGCGCCCACCCATGAGGCCATGGCCCAGCTGGACCTGCATCACGGCCGCGCCCCGCATGCCATCGCCGCCGACCTGCGTCGCGCCTTCTCGGGCATCGTCGCCGGCAACGTGAAGGAGGACGGCATGCGCCGGATCGAGGAGTTCGGGCCGTTCGAGATCCATGGCGACCCGCAGATCATGGCCGCCCTGGACGACCTGTTGCAGGCCTTCGTCGCCCAGCGCCGCATGAAGATCGCCGGCGACTACAAGCCCTGCTATCGGGTGGTGACCTGACCGTCGCGCGGGGCCGGATCGCCTTTTGGCCTCGCGTGGACGTGGCCGGGGGCGGGCCGTCGCGTCGTTCGTCTCCCTGAACCGACCGCCCATCGTGCCGCGCTGGGCGGACGGCGGTCGTCCCCGTACCCTGCATCTGCCGAAATGGGGATGGGACCGGGAATGGGCAGACGCTCGCACACGATGGGCTTTACGCTGCTGGAACTGATGGTGACGCTCGCCGTGCTGGCGATCCTGGCGGCGATCGCGTTTCCGAGCTTCCAGAACACCATCCGTTCCACGCGGGTGGCGACCGCGAGCAACCAGCTGCTGGCCGCGATCTCCCTGGCCCGGACCGAGGCCATCAAGTCGCGTGCCGCCGGGCTCTGCCCGAGCTCCAACGCCACCTCCTGCAGCGGCAACTGGGCCGATGGCTGGCTGGTCTGGCAGGACGTCGATCGCAACGGCAACCTCGACGGCACTGAGCCGATCGTGAGCTATTCCAGCAAGCCTGCGAACATCACGATCACCGGCGGCGAGGCCAATCAGATCAATTTCGATGCGCGTGGCCGGGCAACCGGGCGCGACGCCTCGAACACGGCGCTGACCGGAGGGACGGTGCTGACGGTGTCTTCCGATCCGTGTCCGTCCGGCCAGAGGCTGAGGAACGTCCTGACGGTCAACCCCAGCGGCCAGGTCACTCGCGAGCAGGTCACGTGCCCATGAACCATCACAAGCCAATCGGCGGACGCCACGCCGGCGGTTTCACCCTGCTGGAAGTGATGGTCGCGATCCTGATCCTGGGATTCGGCCTGCTCGGGCTGGCCATGATGCAGACCATGAGCGTGCGTTTCAGCGAAAGCTCGAACCAGCGCACCCAGGCCACCAACCTCGTGTACGAGTTGCTCGACCAGATGCGCTCGAATCGGTTGCTCGTCGCCCAGTACACCGCCGCCAGCTATACCTCGACCGCGACCGGCACCACCTGCGACTATCCAGCCTCGGGCACGGCGATCAGCGTCTCCGACAGTATCGCGCTCTGGCAGTGCCGGGCGCGCGCAACACTGGGTGACGGCTCTTCGGCCGTGGTGACCTATGCCAACGGCGTGGCCACGGTGTCTCTCAACTGGAACGACCAGCGCTGGGAAAAGGATGCGAGCCGCACCACGGGTGTTTTCCAGACGGGCAACGTCACGATGAGCAGCCGCCTGTGAATGCCTCCACACGAAAGCATGCCCTGGGCCTGTCCCTGATCGAACTGATGATCGCGCTGCTGATCGGTTCGATCCTGATGCTTGGGGTGATCCAGGTGTTCTCGGCCTCGCGCAATGCCTACCAGCTCTCGCAGGGCATGGCCCGGGTGCAGGAGAACGGCCGCTTCGCCATGGATTATCTGCAGCGCGATGTGCGCATGGTCGGCCACTACGGCTGCGTCAACGATCAGGCGCGACTGCAGACGCCGGGCCTGTTGACCTCCTACGTGACCGGCGGCGACAACCCCCTCAATTTCGCCATTTCCCTTCAGGGTTATGAGGCCAACGGCTCCGGCCCGGCCGATACGGTGAACCTGGCGACGCCGACGGCGGGCTGGCAGCCAGGGTTGCCCGCATACCTGTCGGGGCTCAATCCGAAGCCCGGCAGCGACATCATCGTGATGCGCTTTTTCTATGGGAGCGGCGCTCCGGTGACCGTCGTCGGCCCCGCTCAGCTCACCGTGCTCGCGGCGAACTGGGGCGCGTTGACGGGCGACGGTGTGGGCAGTCCCGCCCTGTTCGGCGTGGGGGACTGCTCCTATGCGGATGTCTTCCAGGCCAGCGCGACCGACTCCGGCGCTGGCACGGTGACGACCACCAACTCCGATGGCGTGCGAACCGGCATCCCCGACTTCGTTGGTCATTACACGGCCACCCCTTCGGGCCAGGCCACGCTCTACAGAGCCGAATCGATGGTGTATTACGTGGCCACCCGTCAGGGTGCGCCGGTCTCGTCGCTCTACAGGACCCGCTTCGGTACTGACGTCAACGGCGCTGCGGTTAAGACGACGACGGAGGAGCTGGTCGAAGGCATCGACAGCATCCAGCTGATCTACGGCCAGGACCAATCGGTCGACGTCAGCTCGTTGACCGGCAACGTCGGCGTCCTGGCCACGGCGAACACCTTGGGTCCGGCGGTTGCCAATGAGAATGCGTGGCGCCGCGTGGAGCAGGTGCGCATCGGCGTCATCGCCAGTAGTGCGGAAGTGGCGAACTCCGCACAGCGGACACAGGGTTCTCTCACGGCACTGGGCACGAGTTTCACCGCGCCCAATGACGGGCGATATCGCTCTTCCTACGAGTCCGTCGTCGCCCTGCGCAACCGACTCTACGGAAACTGAAGGTCAAGCCGATGCGATCCGTTTCTCTTTCTTCGCCTTCCTCCCAGCACGGCGCGGTGCTGTACGTCGCACTGATCATGCTGATTCTGCTGGCGCTGCTCGGCGTGGTCGGCATGCAGGTCTCCGGTCTGCAGGAAAAGATGTCGGCCAACTACCGCAACAGCAATACGGCCTTCCAGAACGCCGAAGCCAGGGCCCGCCAGGCCGAATGCTATGTCGAGGCCCAGGTCAACCGGTCGTCCACCACCTGCGACGCGGTGACGGTGGACCTGGTCTGCGATACCGGGTTTGACGCCACCAGCTGGGCGTACCAGCGCTCCATGAACAACTCGCCCGCGGACAGCACCAAGGTGCGATCGATCGGGCGCTGCATCTCCGGCAACACCAGCCTGGCGATGGGCGGTCGGCCGGAAAGCGAAGATCCCAACCCCGTCTATCAAATCAGCGCTTACGCCACCGACGTGGATACCGCGCCGTCGGCCGACGCCGCCGTCGACACCATCTTCCGCCCTTGAGGCCCGACATGAAGCACCGTCGCCTACTACTGTCCTCCTGTCTCCTCCTGGCCCTGGCCGGGGGCGCCGGATACGTCGCCTATTCGGTCTTCGCGGCGCAGGGCGCGGGCACGCTCTCCCAGTCGCCGCTGAACATCGAGACGAACATCAAACCCGCTTTCATCATGGGCGTCGACGATTCGGGCTCGATGATCACCGACGAACTGTTGTTCGCCACATCGTCCGGCGCCGGATGCTGGAACAACAGCACCAAGAGCTTCTTCGCCGCGGACGGAACGCCGTTGGGCTCCGGTACTTGCTATAGCAAGGCGGTGAGCAGCGGCGTGCCCAGGGCCGACCAGTATGGGGCGGCACGCGATCCGGAGTACAACCGAGCTTATTTCAATCCGGCGGTCACTTATCTGCCTTGGCAGACTTCCGACGGAAGCTACGAGGCCAACTCCAGTCCTACGGCGGCCAAGGAGGATGTCAGGTCCAACTCCGGCACCACGTTCGACTTCACCAAGACGATTGACTCGGGCGCCATTGCCTACACCGCCGGCATGACCCTTTTTGAAGGAACGACCTATCTCAACAGCGACAGGTGTAGCAATACACCGACGCCAGGCGTCGGTGCGCCGACCAATGAATGGATCACGCTTTCTTCGAATCTGACGCTCGCGTCGAACTGCAATATCAGGCTGCGCTACTACCCCGCGGTCGTCTATCTGAGTGAGAACGCGACGCCGCCGCCTGGATTCAACCTGAGCAAGCGTGTCCTGATCACCGGCGCCGGCCCGGGGGGAAGCAATCTCTACAAGTACGAATACCTCGAAGGCAATTTCACGACCGGCGGCGCGACGGCGGTCCAGAACTTCGCCAACTGGTGGACGTATCACGGCAACCGTAACCGCGCCACGATTGCCGCGATGACCCAGTCCATTGCGGAAGTGAAAGACATGCGCGTGGGCTACTTCACGATCAACAAGCGCAATGCGGTGACGATGTTCGATCTGAACGTCGCTGGCGACCGCCAGACGCTCTATTCCAACATGCGCGCGCTGACCGGCAATTCCGGCACGCCGTTGCGCCAGGCGGTCCGCTTCATGGGCGACCAGTTCCGCCGGAAGGACATCGGGGCGCCGGTCCAACTCTCCTGCCAGAAGAACGCCTCCATGCTCTTCACGGACGGGTATACCAATGACAGTTACACCGGTGGCGGGAGCATCGGCGTGGGTGACGTCGATGGCTCGCTGCCCGTCCCACTGAACGGAAGCCCGTCGAAAGACACCATCGCCGATTTCGCGAGCTGGTCGTACGAGAACAACATCCGCCCTGATCTGGTGCCTGGTCAGGTGCCGGTGCCGGACGCGTGCAGCGGCGCCAATCCGGACCTGAAGCTCGACTGCAACAAGAACCAGCACGTCAACTTCTACGGGATCACGCTCGGTGCCGTGGGCAAGGTGTACGGGGTCAATGCCGCGTCGACGGCGGACCCCTACAAGTATCCTCCCACGTGGTCCGCCACGGGCTCCATGAACCTGCAGCCCGCCAACGTCGATGACATCTGGCATGCCGCGCTTAATACCCGTGGCGAATTCATCAATGCCCAGTCGCCTGCGGAAATCTCGGAAGCCATGCGCCGCATCCTGGCGTCCGTGGGCGCCGGCACCACACCATCAGGGAGCATTGGTCTGACGGGCGCGCGCATCGGCGCCGGCTCGTTGACGGTGGTCCCTGCCTATACATCCACCAACAACAGCACGGACTGGTACAGCACGCTGACGGCCCAGTCGGTCTCCAGTGACATCCTGACCGGCGCGATCTCCTACAGCAAGCTCTGGGAGGCCACAGACGCCGGCAAGATTCCGGCCGCGGCCTCGCGCAATCTCCTGTTCGGCAGGACCGCGGGCGCGGTGAAGCCGGCGGTGATGGCCTTTACCAGCGCAAACATCGCGGACGCCTCGGTGCTCTGCTCCGATGCGTTGACGCGCTGCTCCGCCAGCGGTTCGGGCAATGGCATCGTCGGGCCCGACAGTAAACTCAAGGTGACGCTGGACCAGGCGGTGGACTATCTGCGTGGCGATCAGACGCTTGAGAAGGATGCGTCCACACCCTTGCGCACGCGCAGCACCCGCCTTGGCGATCTGGTCAACTCCACGCCCGTCATCAGTGCGGCGACCGATGACTATGGATACGCGAACTCCCTGCGCGATATCCAGGCCAACGGTGGTTCCACCTATCCATACGCGACCAGCTACAGCGCGTACCTGGAAACCAAGAAGACCCTCAATCGTCCAATGGTGTATGTCGGGGCCAACGATGGCTTCTACCACGGATTCGACGGCAAGACCGGGGCCGAGCTGTTTGCCTATGCACCTTCGGCCTCGGTTGGCCATATGGGCAATCTGCTGTTTCCCTACAACGCCGACGACAAGAACAACCAGGCCTTCCGCCACACCTTCTTCGTCGACGGCCCGTCGGTGGTGTCCGATGCCTACTGGGGATCGACCTGGAAGACGGTGGCCGTCGGAGCGCTGGGCGCTGGTGGGCGTGGCGTGTTCGCCCTCAATGTGACCAGCCCCTCCAGTGTCGGCGCGGCCAGCGTGCTCTGGGAGGTCAACGACAGTGTCAGCACCACCAACATCAAGAACAACATCGGTTACGTGCTTGGCAAACCTGTGGTGGTTCCGGTCAAGGCCGCCGACGGAACAGTCCGATGGAAGGCCATCTTCGGTAACGGCTATAACAGCGTAAGCAACCGTGCGGTGTTGTTCGTCGTGGACATGGAGACGGGTGCGACCACCACGATCGTGGCGAAGGAAGCCGGGCGTGACGCCATCGCCAACGGGCTTGGCAACGTGGTGGTGCTGGACCGTTACGTGGGCACCAGCGCGACCGCCGGACGCGATGGCTATGCCGACACCGTCTACGCGGGCGACCAGAACGGCGCGGTGTGGAAGTTCGACCTGCGCAACAATTCGGTTCCGACCACGCCGCTGTTCGTGGCGACCGATCCCAGCGGTGTGCGTCAGCCCATCATGGGCGGCTTCGATGCCGCCTCCGGAGCGGGCGGCGGTGTCATGCTGTACTTCGGGACGGGTAGTTTTTCCTTCGAGGACGACAAGAGCGACAAGCAGATCCAGACGCTCTACGGCATCCTCGATTCAGGGTCCAGCATCAGCGGGCGCTCGGACCTGCAGCAGCAGAGCATCACCGCCGAGACCAAACAGGCCGCCGGCACGACGCGGACCGTCACTTCGAACGTGGTGCCCGCGGGCAAGCGTGGCTGGTTCATGGACCTGGGCATCACCAGCGGCGGGGTCGTCGCGCCGTCCGGCGAACGTTTCGTCGGCTATCCGCGGGTGGACAGCGGCCTGGTGTACTTCCCCACGTACTCGCCTGAGAGCAATGGCTCCTGCGCGGGCGAGGGCATCAACCGGCTATATGGATTGAACGGTTTGTCGGGCGGCGCCGGGCTGTCGGTGGTCCGGGTCGGGTCACCGACTGGTTCGACCCCGGGGACGGGGACCGGAGCCTTGACGCTGACGACGAGCGGCTCCTCGCCTGTCAAGGACGTGGCTGTCATGTCCACGGCGCGCGTCGCCCCGTTGAGTAGCGCGAAGCCGACGGCGGACGAACAAAAGGATGCGTTGGGAGCACGCTGTTCCATGGTCGTCCAGGTCGCGGGCGCCGATCCCTTGTATGTGCCCAGGCCCTGTGGGCGTCAGTCTTGGAGACAGATCCGATGAGTATGCGTGGCAGCAGACTTTTGTCTGGCTTTACCTTGGTCGAACTGATGATCGTCGTCGCCGTGGTCGCGATCCTCGCCGCGATCGCCTATCCGTCCTACCAGGACTACGTGCGCAAGGCACGCCGCGCCCAGGCCAAGGCCGACCTGCTGGAGTACGCCCAGCTCGCCGAGCGTTTCCATACGGTGAACAACACCTATGCGAACTTCACCCTGCCGACTACGCAGTCCCCGCGTGAGGGTGGCACCGCGTACTACACCCTGGCGCTCTCCAACCAGGCCCAGGCCACATTCCTGATCACGGCAACTGCGAAAGGTCCGCAGACCTCGGACAAATGCGGGAACCTGAGCATCAATCAGGCAGGGGTCAAGACGAACTCGGCTGGAACGCTTGCCAGCTGCTGGTAAGCCGAGGCAGCTGCAAAAGAAGCACGTCGGCCCGAACGTTTGATGCCAGCATCCGGTTGCATCAGACGGACCCGGCCGCTAGAATGCGCTCCCCCGCCCGAATAGCTCAGCCGGTTAGAGCACTTGACTGTTAATCAGGGGGTCGTTGGTTCGAGTCCAACTTCGGGCGCCAAAAGATTCAAGCACTTAGGGCCGCGATAGCGGCCCTTTTCGTGCTTGGGCGTGGATTGAGGGTTGTCTGCGGTGCTGCGGGCTGCTGGCATCTTGGACTCATGGCCCAGTAGCGTCCACCTTGCCGCCGTCCGGGTCTGCGGTGACCAACATGCGGCTTGACTGTGACGGTAGCGGTGATAGGGCCGACATATGCCGGCCCTATCCCAACAAGTTATTGGTAGAAGCCGCCCGACCAGGGACTGGTCAGGTCACTGTTCCGCCAAGGGCCCGAGTCGCACATCCCCTGTCCCCAGGTGTCGCAGAACGCACTGCGCAGGCCGGCCGACGCCCCGGAGTAGCTCAGGGAGTTGGTCTCGTAAGTCTCACACGAGTAGGTGATCGTGACACGCACAGGACCAGACGTCGTCCCCTGATGCTCTGCCTGGTTGCTGCAGTACAGGATGCTTTGACCGATCAGGTTCTCGCTGGAGTCGAAGTAAAGAATCGTGCGGCTGTACTGGACCGCGGCCTCGGCCTTCTCTGCGCTGACCATCATCCCAATGCCCAACAGCCCGGCAACCAAAATCATTGCTTTCACTGACATTCTCCTTGTGATGCCCCAATTCCCTTGGGGCGTGGGTTTCACTACAACTCCGATCTGGGTCATCTGTTCCGGCGCGGCGCTTTGTTGCGGTGAAAGCGGCTTCAGGCGCAGGTGTCATAGGCGACATTATCACCGCAGGCGTCGCGCTGCTTGAGACTGCTCATCTCCGGCGCGCCCTGGCGCGGGCGGTATCCATCAGGAGACCTGCCAGTTCCCGCTTCGCCGTTCGGCCTCGACCGCTGAAGACGTTGGGTGGATCAGAACAAAGTGCAGTTGAGTCACAAGCCGTAGGGTGACGCTTATGAACGAAGCGTCTGCAGCTGCCTGTCAGCGCGCAAGGACGGGCATGGTGCGAAGCGGGCGGTTGTGGCAAGCAATTCGAGATAAAAGCTCTGCCTATGTTTGTTTGGAATCTTCGGAGTTGGCGTTACTTGCGTCAAACTTAGGGCGCCAAGATGCAAGACACGGCCCACGTTGACGCGGACCGTGGCTTCTGCGCGCTGCGGGGGGTTTAAGGTGCTATCTGATCGCAGCTTTGCTGAGCGTGTCGTTGGTCGACGTAGAGTCTTTGTTTTCCGCTGAACGGGTTGGCGACAAGGGAGGAAGGTGCGGGATGGTTGCGGCCAACTGTTCAGCTTGCGCAGCCTTTCGACGTCCGTGGCTTCTCGACGCGCGTGCGGCCGCTCTGGTTGACGATCACCGCCGCGTTGGACGTGGCGCCACGGCACAGCCGGATGGTCAGGTTGGTGCCGGCGGCGCTGCCATTGGCCAGGAAGGTGATCTTGGGGCGGCCGTCGGTGGAGATGATCCGCAGGTCGGGGTCGCTTGGGGCCCATTCGACGCGCAGCAGATCCTCGGGCAGGTCGGGGCGCCGGTTGCCGTCCGGGTCGAAAAACATGATCCAGCCTTGTGTCCAGTCGCTGTCGTCCCGACATTCCTTCTTGTCCAGCGACGGGCAGACCACCGTCGGGATGCGATAGCTGATCGCGGTGCTGCGCGCGGAGGCCAGGAAAGAGCTGAGCAGGTTGGTCGTGGCGGCTTCGCGCTGGTGGCGCATCAGAGCGTTGTAGGACGGCACGCCGACCGCCAGGCCAATGCTGGCCACGGCCATGACCACGAGCGATTCGACCAGGGTGAAACCACGGGCGTGCGGGCTGTGCTTGCGGAGCGGGTGGGCGTCCATCGGGGCATTCCTTGTCCGGAGTGGGGTGCATCTAGCCTGGCTTCCGCCGGCGCCCGTCGGCATCGGTGCTCGGCGCATTGATCGGTAGGAAATGTCTGCATCCGGGGCTCACCACACCCGGCGCTATACTTTTTTTGACTTCGAAGGCGTGACCATGAGTGAAGAACGCTTCCAGCTCGTTTCCCCGTATTCGC
Source organism: Pseudoxanthomonas sp. X-1 (assembly GCF_020042665.1). Lineage (NCBI taxonomy): Bacteria > Pseudomonadati > Pseudomonadota > Gammaproteobacteria > Lysobacterales > Lysobacteraceae > Pseudoxanthomonas > Pseudoxanthomonas sp. X-1. The sequence goes on along the minus strand of NZ_CP083376.1, from coordinate 3,239,257 downwards.
CTTCGGGCGACCAGCCGCTGGCCATCGAACGCCTGACCGAGAATTTCGAGGCGGGTCTGGCCAAGCAGACGCTGCTGGGCGTGACCGGTTCCGGCAAGACCTACACCATCGCCAATGTGATCGAGCGCATCCAGAAGCCTACGCTGGTGATGGCGCCCAACAAGACGCTGGCGGCGCAGCTGTACGGCGAGTTCAAGTCGTTCTTCCCGCACAACGCGGTGGAGTACTTCGTGAGCTACTACGACTACTACCAGCCCGAGGCCTACGTCCCGTCCTCGGATACCTTCATCGAGAAGGACAGCTCGATCAACGAGCACATCGAGCAGATGCGCCTGGCGGCGACCAAGACGCTGCTGTCGCGGCGCGACGCGCTGGTGGTGGCCACGGTCTCGGCGATCTACGGCCTCGGCGCGCCCGAGGACTACCTGTCGCTACGCCTGATCCTCTCGCGCGGCGAACACATCGACCAGCGCCAGCTGATCCGCCACCTCACCGATCTGCAGTACACCCGCAACGAGTACGAACTGCAGCGCGGCGCCTTCCGCGTGCGTGGCGAGGTGATCGACGTGCATCCGGCGGAAAACGATGTCGAGGCGCTGCGCATCGAACTGTTCGATGGCGAGATCGAAGGATTGACCTTGTTCGACCCGCTCACCGGCGAGACCATCCGCAAGGTGCCGCGCTACACCGTCTACCCGAAGACCCACTACGCCACCACGCGCGAGCGCACGCTCAGCGCGGTCGACACGATCAAGATCGAGCTGAAGGAGCGGCTGGAGCAGCTGTACCAGCAGAATAAGCTGGTCGAGGCGCAGCGCCTGGCGCAGCGCACCCAGTTCGACCTGGAGATGATGGCCGAGGTGGGCTTCTGCAGCGGCATCGAGAACTACTCGCGGCACCTCACCGGGAAGGCGCCGGGCGAGCCGCCGCCGACCTTGTTCGACTACCTGCCGGCCGATGCGTTGCTGGTCATCGACGAATCGCACGTGACCATTCCCCAGATCGGCGCGATGTACAAGGGCGACCGTTCGCGCAAGGAGACGCTGGTGGAGTTCGGCTTCCGCCTGCCTTCCGCGCTGGACAACCGCCCGCTGCGCTTCGAGGAGTGGGAGGCGCGTTCGCCGCGCAGCATCTATGTCTCGGCCACGCCGGGGCCGTACGAGCTGCGCGAATCCGACGGCGAGATCACCGAGCTGGTGGTGCGCCCGACCGGTCTGACCGATCCGGAGGTGGAGATCCGGCCGGTCGGCACGCAGGTCGACGACCTGCTGTCCCAGATCAACGATCGCATCGCGATGGGCGACCGCGTGCTGGTGACGACGCTGACCAAGCGCATGGCCGAAAACCTGACCGAGTACCTGGGCGAGCACGGCATCAAGGTGCGCTATCTGCACTCGGACGTGGACACCGTCGAGCGGGTGGAGATCATCCGCGACCTGCGCCTGGGCAAGTTCGACGTGCTGGTGGGCATCAACCTGCTGCGTGAGGGCCTGGACATGCCCGAGGTGTCGCTGGTGGCGATCCTGGATGCGGACAAGGAGGGCTTCCTGCGCTCCACCGGTTCGTTGATCCAGACCATCGGCCGTGCCGCGCGCAACCTGCGCGGCAAGGCGATCCTGTACGCGGACCGGATCACGCCGTCGATGAAGGCGGCCATCGACGAAACCGACCGCCGCCGCGCCAAGCAGGAGGAGTACAACGCCGAGCACGGCATCGTGCCCAGGTCGGTGGCCAGACCCATCGTGGACATCCTGGAGGGCGCGCGCGAGGCCGCCAACGAGGATGCGCCCAAGCGCGGCAAGGGGCGCAAGGTCGCCGAACCGGCCGAGGACTATGGCGCGCTCAGCCCGCAGCAGATCGCGGCCCGTCTCAAGACCCTGGAAGCGCGCATGTACCAGCACGCGCGCGATCTGGAGTTCGAGGACGCGGCCCGCCTGCGCGACGAGATCCAGAAGCTCAAGTCGGTGAGTCTGACCGTGTGAAGCGGGCCACAGGCCGGGGCGGGGCCGGACCCCATGAAAAAGCCGCGGCTGGCTGTTCACGCGGCGCGCGGGTGATGTTATGATGCGCGCCCCTCGCACCGAGGGCGCGGCGACGGGATGTCGCAACGGGCGGTTAGCTCAGCGGTAGAGCACTACCTTGACATGGTAGGGGTCACAGGTTCGAACCCTGTACCGCCCACCACCTCCTGCATCGGGCAGGCGGGTGAAGATGAATCAGACCGGGCAGGGCCCGGTTTTTTCATGTCTGAATTCGCCTTCGCAGGGCTGCGACCGGTCGATTCACCAGGACCGCCGAGCGCAGGTCCGGCCCAGCTGGAGCCGGTCCTGTGCCTCATCGCCGGCCAAGGTGGCCGCGGCAAGCCTGGATCGCTTAGGATCGCGGTGTCCTACGTCTCGAGAGGAACGCCAGGGATGGAATACCGGCATACGCTCCTGCAGAAGAACGGCTATCAGGTGGTCGCCCTCACGCGCGACGCGGATCCGGCCTATGCGCCGGACGAGGTCATCGGCTACGCCGTGGTGACCGACTCGGGCGCCAAGCTGCGCGAGGAAGCCTCGCTGGAGCAGGCGCGCCTGTACATGGAACAACTCATCGAGGACGAGCAGCCGATCCGCGCCGACGATGCGCGTCCGCGCCGCCGCAAGTCGGTGCGGCCCAAGACGGCCCGGTTGATCCGTTGACCATTCGCGCCGCGCGCGCTCGCGCCGGCTTCAAGGAGGAGTGCTTGAGCAAGGGGAAACTTGGATTCGCCGTCGCACTGACGGCGCTGGCCGCGGTGGCAGGGCTGTATCTGTCCGGCTATGTGACCATGGCGCTGCTCAAGGTGCATGCGCCGCTGCACTGGAATACCTACATCGAATACGTCCAGGCGCTGGGTGATCCGCGCTACGGGCCGTATGCCGGCAAGATTAAGGCGGCCGGCTGGATCGGCTTCGGCGGCGTGCTGATCGTCTACATCCTGATCCTGGCCCTGCTGTTCAAGCAGAAGAAGCCGTCGCTGCACGGCGATGCGCGCTTCGCCAACGCCGGCGACCTGAACAAGCACAAGATGCTGCAGCCTTCGAACACCGGCATCATCGTCGGCAGGTTCGGCGGCAAGCTGGTGCGCCTGCCTGGGCAGCAGTTCGTGATCCTGGCCGCGCCGACGCGGTCGGGCAAGGGTGTGGGCATCGTGATTCCCAACCTGCTCGATTACGCCGAGTCGGTCGTGGTGCTGGACATCAAGCAGGAGAACTTCGACCTGACCAGTGGCTGGCGCAAGTCGCAAGGACATGAGGTCTACCTCTTCAATCCCTTCGCCGAGGACCGTCGCACCCATCGCTGGAATCCGCTGACCTACGTCTCAAGCGATCCGGCCTTCCGCGTATCGGACCTGATGAGCATCGCGGCCATGCTGTATCCGGACGGTGCCGACGAGCAGAAGTTCTGGGTCAGCCAGGCGCGCAATGCGTTCATGGCCTTCGCGCTGTTCCTGTTCGAGAATCACGACGACGAGATCGCCACGGGCTTTCCGTTCTCCTCGGGCGCGCCGACGCTGGGGCGCATCTATCGCCTGTCCTCGGGCGACGGCACCGATCTGAAGGCCTATCTGCGCGGGCTGGCCTCGCGCAAGTTCCTCAGCGACAACGCGCGCTCGGCGTTCTCCAATCTGCTCTCGCAGGCGGACGACACCTTCGCCTCGATCATGGGCACGCTGAAGGAGCCGCTGAACGCCTGGATCAATCCCGTGCTGGACGCGGCGACCTCCGGCGACGACTTCCTGCTCACCGATCTGCGCAAGAAGAAGATGAGCATCTACGTCGGCATCCAGCCCAACAAGCTGGCCGAGAGCCGGCTCATCGTCAATCTGTTCTTCAGCCAGATCATCAACCTCAACACCCGCGAGCTGCCGCAGAGCAATCCCGAGCTCAAGTACCAGTGCCTGCTGTTGATGGATGAGTTCACCGCGATCGGCAAGGTCGACATCATCGCCTCGGCCGTGTCGTACATGGCGGGTTACAACATTCGCCTGCTGCCGATCATCCAGTCCATGGCGCAGCTGGACGCGACCTACGGCAAGGATGTCTCGCGCACCATCATCACCAATCACGCGTTGCAGATCATCTATGCGCCGCGCGAGCAGCAGGACGCCAACGACTATTCGGAGATGCTGGGCTATACCACCTTCAAGCGCCGCAACATCACCCGCGGACGCGAGGTCACCCGCAGCATTTCCGAGGAGCGGCGCGCGCTGATGCTGCCGCAGGAACTCAAGGCGATGGGATTCGACCAGGAGGTTTTCCTGTACGAGGGCATCGCGCACCCGGTGAAGTGCGAGAAGATCAAGTACTACAAGGACCGCTACTTCACATCACGACTGATGGACAAAATTGATGTGGAACGCATCACAATTTGATCCATGACACACGCGGCGTGCACATCGAGTGAAGGGTTGATGACGCTCTGCTGAATGCTTGACGGCCTCCAGAGGGGCACGTTAGCTTTATGACATGGGGCACCTGGAGCGGAGTCCTTCCGGGTGGTAGTGGCCGTGGCGTTTCGGCGTCGACGGCGTTGTAAGCAAGGGGGTGGACAAAGGATGTCAGGAGATTCTTCAGCGCTTGATGCGCGCTGCGTGGCACGCGAAGGCCACATCAACAGGCTGGTCGAGCCACGCGGACACTTTGATCGCATCGATCAGGCGCGTCGCCTTTTCTTCTTCGGGTATTCCCAACGTTAGATCGTCATTCCGGCATGCCGATGGCGCGTCGTTCGCGTGCGCATCGCCCGGATCCCCTTACAGGAGTTGCCGTGTTGCAGCGGAACATCGTCAAATTTTCCTCGATGCTTGCCCTGTCGAGCGTCGTGCTCGCCGGGTGCGGCACCACGCCGGCACCCGACTTCGGCGGCAAGTGGCGGCCGATCAACAACTATTCCGAAACGCCGATCGAGATCCCCCTGTCGAGCACCTACATCTTCCAGGCTTCGCCCATGGACGGCACCCTGAAGACCATGCTCACCCGCTGGGCCAAGGACAGCGGCATGCAGCTGGACTACCGCTTCGGATCGGATTTCACGCTGTACGGCCCGGTCTCGCAGATCGATACCACCGATATCCGCGACGCGGCGGCGCAGCTGACCAGCGCGTATGGCGCGCGCGGCATCGCGGTCTCGGTGGTGGGCAACAGGATCACAGTGACCTCGACATCCGCCGCACCCGCGCCTGCGCCAACGATCGCGCCGGCGTCTGCCGCGCCCTCCAAGCCTTGAGATTCCCCACGTCGGCGTCGATGGGCGCCGGCATCATCAACCCCTGACAGGCGCAGTCCCGTTCTTCATCGGGGCAGGCGGCACGCTGCTTTTCGCGATGTACAGCGGCAACCTGCTCTGGCTGCTGGCCTTGCCTGTGGTGATCTTCGTGATGCGACAGATGGCCAAGCGCGACGAGATGATTTTCCGCTTGATGGGGCTGCGTCTGCAGTTCCGCATGCGGACCCGGAACATCCGGCACAACGATGGGCTTTGGGTGTTCTCGCCAAACCCCTATCGAAAGAAGCCTGCCGAACGAGAGTAGGCAGTTCAAGTTTGTGCCAGGCACCGATCGGCGCCTGGCAGTTGCAGTAACCAGGAAGGTCCTATGTTCAATCCCGATTCGCCCGTCAGCGAGTTCATTCCCTACTCGAGCCATGTCGCGCCGTCCGTGGTCAAGACCACGGGCGGCGACTACCTGCTGACCTGGCATCTGGGCGGCTTGCCGTTCGTCGGGCGCGAGGAATGGGAGCTGGAGCATCGGCACAACACGTTCAACCGGATGTTGCAGACCCTGCGCGCGCCGGACTTCGTGAACGTGGCGTTCTGGGTCCATGACGTGCGTCGCCGTGGCAGCATCAAGCAGCGCAGCACCTTCGCGCAGAAGTTCAACCAGCAACTGTCGGACGACTACTTCGAGAGCCTGTCCAGCCAGAAGGTGATGCGCAACGAGATGTATCTGACGTTGCTCTATCGCCCGATCGTCGCCGGCAAGGCCTTCGTGGAAAAGACCGGTGATCTGGAACGGCTGCGGACGATGGAAGAGCAGGCCGTGGCCAAGGTCCTGGAACTGGCCGGCAACGTCGAGGCGGTGCTCAAGGATTACTCGCCGTATCGCCTGGGTGTCTACGAGGCGCGCAACGGCATCGTGTTCTCCGAGACGCTGGAGTTCCTGGGTTACGTCCTCAATCGCCTGACCGAGCCGGTTCCGGTGCTGGGAGCGTCGATCAAGGACTATCTGCCCGTCAGCAAGCACCTGTTCTCGGCCAAGACCGGCGATTACATCATCGCCACGCCCAACGGCGAGAAGCACTACGGCGCGATCCTCAATGTGAAGGAGTATCCGGACGGGACCTTTCCGGGAATCCTCAACGGCCTGAAGTACCTGGACTTCGAGTACGTCATCACACACTCCTTCAGCCCGATGGGCCGGCACGACGCATTGAAGGTGCTCGACCGTACGAAGGGCATGATGATTTCCTCGGGCGACAAGGCCGTCAGCCAGATCGCCGAGCTCGACCACGCCATGGACCAGCTGTCCTCGGGCAACTTCGTGCTTGGCGAGTATCACTTCGTGATGGCGCTCTACGCCGACAGCCAGACGCAGCTGCAGCAGAACGTGGCCACCGCGCGAGCCGAGCTGTCCAATGCGGGTTTCGTCTCGGCCAAGGAAGACCTGGCGGTCACCGCCTCGTTCTATTCGCAGCTGCCGGCCAACTGGAAGTATCGGACGCGGCCGGCCAACATCAGTTCGCTGAATTTCCTGGGCCTCTCGCCGCTGCACAACTTCGCGACCGGCAAGAAGGACAACAATCCCTGGGGCGAATGCATCACCACGCTGCAGACCACCAACGGGCAGCCCTACTACTTCAACTTCCATGCCACGCACCCGGCGGAAAACTCGTTCGGCGAGAAGGCCATCGCCAACACCATGGTCATCGGCAAGTCGGGTACCGGCAAGACGGCGCTGATCAACTTCCTGCTGAGCCAGGTGCAGAAGTACACGCCGTCGCCGACGATCTTCTTCTTCGACAAGGATCGCGGTGCGGAGATCTTCGTGCGTGCGTGTGGCGGCAACTATCTGGCGCTGGAGAATGGCCAGCCGACCGGGTTCAACCCGTTCCAGTGCGAGCGCAACGAGGCCAACGTCCAGTTCCTGGCCGACCTGATCAAGGTGCTGGCCGGCAAGATCGCCTACACCGCGCGCGAGGAGGAGGACATCTTCCGGGCGGTCGAGAACATCCTGGACACGCCGTTGCACCTGCGGACGATGACCAACTTCCAGAAGAGCCTGCCCAACATGGGCGACGACGGCCTGTACGCGCGCATCCGCAAGTGGACGGCGGGCAACTCGCTCGGCTGGGTGTTCGACAATCCGGTGGACACGATCGACCTGCAGAAGGCCAACATCATCGGCTTCGATTACACCGACATCATCGACAATCCGGAAGTCCGCGCGCCGGTCATCAACTATCTCCTGCACCGCCTGGAGGAACTGATCGACGGTCGTCCGCTGATCTATGTCATGGACGAGTTCTGGAAGATCCTGGACGGAAAGGGCGGGCTGAAGGAGTTCGCGAAGAACAAGCAGAAGACCATCCGAAAGCAGAATGGCCTGGGCATCTTCGCCACGCAAAGCCCCGAGGACGCGCTGGCCAGCGACATCTCCGCGGCGCTGATCGAGCAGACCGCCACCCTGATCCTGCTGCCGAATCCGAACGCGAGCCGGGAGGATTACATCGAGGGTCTCAAGCTGACCGAGGCCGAGTACCAGGTCGTCGTCAGCCTCGACGAGCGCTCGCGCTGCTTCTTGGTAAAACAGGGCCACGGCTCGGTGGTGTGCCAGCTGAATCTGCGTGGCCTCGATGACGCGCTCTCGGTGATCTCGGCCTCCACCGACAACATCGAGATCATGCATCAGGTGCTGGCGCAGCGTTCGATCGAGCTTGAGAAGCCTTCAGCCGACCTTGCGCCAGAAGAGTGGCTCGAGCAGTTCTACAAGGATCGTAAGGGTTCGGGTAAGGCGAGATCCCTTAACTCCCCCCGCCGGGAAACCAGCGCTGCGGCAGGGCGCTGACGTTTCGGCCCAGACGTTAGGAATCATATGAGAACTCAATTTCATCGCATACTTCATCTCGGCGCGAACTCGATCACGGCCAGATTGATGCTGGCTGCGTTCCTGCTTGCGGCGTGGGCGCCCGCGTTCGCGCAATGGGAAGTCACGGACGAGCAGACCCATCAGGGGATCAGCGATCTTCAGACTGACATCAACAATCGCCTGGACAAGATCTACAAGCAGTCCAACGTCACCGGAGAGACCTACAACCCGGACACGCATAAGAGCCTGACGCTGCAGTTCGATGACAGCAGCGGCGGCAATGGTCAGCAGGACATCTCCGGCCAGCGTGAGGTTGCGAAGATCACTTCGGAAAGCCTCAATAAGATCCTCGCGGACCGCTGCCCAGAGCAGTCGAGCAACCCCAAGCAGTCGCTGCAACAGCCCGTTTGCAAGGACATCGTGGAGCGCGAGTCACGGCTGCAGAATTACATGATCGATATGCTGTCCTTGATGCGTGACCGGCAGCAGGAGCTCAAGGCGATCCTGCAGGAGCGTCAGAACATCGAGTCCGGCGGGGAGCATGAGATGGGGCAGATCCAGTCGAATACCAATCGTCTGCTGGCCCTTCAGGCCCAGCTCCAGATCGATGAGTCGAACTACAAGCTAACCATCGCGAGCTACGATCGCTACCTGTCGGCGCAACGCGCGCGCCTGGCGGACTACGCCAAGAAGCTGTCGAACGGAGATAAGAGCAATCCCGCGGGGGCGCTCGCTTCGGCGGCAATACTGGAGGCTGCGCTGCAGCTTGCGCCCACAGTCGGCAACTTGATCGGTTCATTCTGACGCTCTGCCAGGGCGAATCTGGAACGCGTCTTGGCTTCAGCGGCACGTAGGAGAAAGCGGTGCCAATTGATATTTCCGGCTTGGCCAATCTGTATTTCTATGAACGGATACAGACCTATTTGCGGGAGCGACTCGATGATTTCCAGGGTCGGGTGCTCGGTGAGTTCGCACAGATCCTGGGCGTCACCGCCTTGTCCATCCTGACCATCTGGATCTTCTGGCAGGGCTGGCGCGTCGTCTCCGGTAGATCGCGCGAGTCGATGATGGGCCTGGTGGGAGATTCCCTGCGCGCGATGCTGATCATCGGTGTCGCCACCGGCTGGGCTGGGAATACCACGACACTCTATTCCAGCCTGACCGATGGACTGGGCAAGGTTGTGTACGGTGCGGTAACTGGCAGCAACGACGACATCGACAGCATGTATCACATCATGGACGCCAACCTGGCTGTCACCACGGCGGCCTTGGGCGCCATCGCCGCGGTGGAGAAGGGGCGTGATGGAAGTGGGCATGGCGATGCGACTTCCGATCAGATCCTGATCGAGGCGACTGCCGCCTTCGGTGCAGGCGGTCCGGCTTTGGCCGGAGGCACGATGATCACGTTGAACAAGCTCGCGATGGCGATGTTCATCGGTTTCGGGCCCTTCTTCATCATGTGCCTGCTGTTCGATGTGACCAAGGGGCTGTTCCAGAAGTGGCTCTTCTACGGCGTCGGCACGATGTTCGCGCTGGCGGTGTTGTATGTCGTCCTGATCATCGCCACCGAGATGATGCTTGCGGTCGCCGCGTCGTTCTGGCTAGGAAGCGCGCTTGCCGACAACTCGGATGGCATGAGAACCATCGCCATCCAGACGGGGGGGCTCGGTCTCATCCTGACGATGCTGATCATTACCGGCCCCCCAATGGCGGCCAGTTTCTTCAACGGCATGCTGGGGCAGTTCTCTTCCTACTCGCAGATCGGGCCGGGCTCCGCGACGAGCAATCCTGCTACTTCGAATCAGGCGCGCATGCACCAGACCCCTGGCCTCCCGCCGCCTGCGAGGGGCGGCGCCACTCCAGATAACTATCGGCCTGGCACGTCGTATCTGCCGGGAACTGCGACCAAGCCGGAGTCAGTGGGTCTAGCAGGCAGGTGAGAGCACGCGGTTGAGAACGGGTACTAGGATTCAAGTCTATGAAGCAGTTTCTTTCGTTCCTTCTTTTGCTGGCGGCTCAGTCCGTTTACGCAGAGGGTCGATGCCCTCCTGGCTATTTTCCGCAGGGAGGCGCCGGGTGGCAGGGATGCGCGCCCGGTCCGGCGATCAACTCGGCCCAGGCTGAAATTGCAGTTCCCGACGGTTTTTGGAAGAAGACTTGGGGCGCGATCGCCAACTCGTCCAATCCTCCTCTCGGCGCAACGGTCACCGGATTCTTCTCCGAGCAAGAGGCGATGGAAGCGGCGGTGGCGGAGTGCAGGAAGAAGGGGGGCAAGGACTGCGAAGGTACCTATAGCTACTTCAACCGATGCTTGGCGATTGCTCAAATCCCAACCGGCGGAATTGAAAACAGAGTCGCTGCAGAAAGCATCAAACATGCCAGTGAGTTGGCGATGGCCGGGTGTAAAGATAAGAATCCAGGTCAGGTGTGCGCGGTTGTGGTGTCGGAATGCACTGAGCCGGTCTATCGTCCTTACTAAGGATTTTTGATTATGCGTTTTCGAGCTTGATGCCTTATCAGGTCGCGGTTGACGGCGACATTCCCACCGCAATTCTGCGCGTGATCCTCAGCGCTTTGGAATCCAGCTAGTGCTTGGATAATCGCTATGCCGACAACGAGCGAGGGTGTGCGTTCGGTGCCACCAACCGGTTGGGAGATGCCGGGCGGGCCAATGGTGTGCTCGCGTCTTCTGACTTTGTTGCTGGGTCTAGTCGCTGCGCTGGGCCTGGCGGTGTCTGGTGCAGGTGCTCAGACGCGCTGTCCCGGCGGTGTCGCGGCGGGCTCTGTGTTGTGCCAGCCCGATCTTCCTCAATCCGGATCCGGTTCGGGGAAAACCATCGTTAAGATCGTTGGTCATTGGGATAAGACCTGGGGCGCAATCGCTGACAGCCCCAACTTGATTGGTGGCGTGTCAAAAGGCGCGTTGTCCAAGCGGGCCGCCGAGCAACAGGCGCTTGAGGCTTGTGCGGAGCGCGGGGGACGTTCCTGCGTTGTTTCCTTTACCTACTTCAACCAATGCGTGGCGGTGATCGATCCCGATGTCCTTGGCGCCTCTAATTACATTCAGGCAGCCGAATCGATCGAGCTCGCCGGCGAAGTGGGAATCAAGCATTGCCGCGAGAAAAACGGGTCCAGCGCGTCGTGCAAAGTAACGTACTCGGATTGTTCTATGCCCATTTACAGGGATTAGCCACGCGCGACTCTGATCATCGATGTCGCCACCAGCTGGGCTGGAGTACGACGACACTCTATTCCAGCCTGACCGATGGACTGGGCAAGGTTGTGTACGGTGCGGTGACTGGCAGCAATGACGACATCGACAGCATGTATCACATCATGGACAGCCAACCTAGCTGTCCTTGGGCGCCATTGCCGCGGTGGAGAAAGGGCGTGATGGAAGCGGGCATGGCGATGCGACTTCCGATCAGATCCTGATCGAGGCGACTGCCGCCTTCGGTGCAGGCGGTCCGGCTTTGGCCGGAGGCACGATGATCACGTTGAACAAGCTCGCGATGGCGATGTTCATCGGTTTCGGGCCTTTCTTCATCATGTGCCTGCTGTTCGATGTGACCAAGGGGCTGTTCCAGAAGTGGCTCTTCTACGGCGTCGGCACGATGTTCGCCCTGGCGGTGTTGTATGTCGTCCTGATCATCGCCACCGAGATGATGCTTGCGGTCGCCGCGTCGTTCTAGCTAGGAAGCGCGCTTGCCGACAACTCGGATGGCATGAGAACCATCGCCATCCAGACGGGGGGCTCGGTCTCATCCTGACGATGCTGATCATTACCGGCCCCCCAATGGCGGCAAGTTTCATCAACGGCATGCTGGGGCAGTTCTCTTCCTATTCGCAGATCGGGCCGGGCTCCGCGACGAGCAATCCTGCTACTTCGAATCAGGCGCGCATGAGTCAGACGCCAGGCTTGCCGCCGCCCAGGGTTCTTGGGGAAAGTTCTGCCGGGTCGCGGAACATACTTCCTCCTAACACTGGGTACTCTTCCGTTGCGCCAGAGGCTGTTAATCTCACGAAGGATGGAAGAGTTTAAAGTCGGTGCTGGGCTGCCTACTTCGGGAATCGAAATGAATAAATTCTTGTTGGCTGCTATTCTTTTCGCCTTGCCGATCGAATATGTCCACGCTGAAGGGAATTGTCCGCCTGGATATTTCCCGCAAAGCGGTCCAGGGTGGCAAGGCTGCGCGCCTGGTCCGGGAGTGAATGCCTCCGGTAATGCAGCGTCACGTCCAGGTGGGTACTGGCAGAGAACGTGGGGTGCGGTTGCGACTTCCCTTAACCCCCCAGCTGGCGTTACAGCCAAAGGATTTGCTTCCAAGAAGGAAGCCATCGCGGCGGCCGTCGCGGCGTGCAAGCAAAAGGGTGGAGGAGATTGTCGGAGTACCTTTACCTACTTTAACCAGTGTGTGGCGATCGCACAGGGTCGGGAGCAGGGCGTCTCCATGACGTCGGCTGCGGGCAGTGTTGAACGGGCGAGCGAGTTGGCGATGTCAGGATGTCAGAAGGATAACGCCGGGCACACTTGTCAGGTTGTAGTGGCCGAATGCAGTGAGCCCTATTACCAGAGCTATTGAGGAAATTTTGCCTGGCCTGAAGGCCGCGTGCCTCAATGTCCCCACAAGGTATTGCGAGGGGGAAGAGCGAACCCAATGCGTCGTGCAAGGTGGTTTACTCGAACTGCACCATGCCTAGGGACAGGGAGTAGAACCACCGCGACTAGTGGGTGGCGCGATCGCGCTTCCAGCCGCGGTGCCTGATATCCAGATGCAGGCTGTAGAGCGCGGTGAAGGCGGGAAACAGATTCTGCAGGACGCCCACCGAGTCCTGCTTGGCGGAAAAGATGAAGTAGGCCAGCGTCATCAGGCTGCCGACGACGCTCATGTACCAGAACAGCCGCGGGATCACCGGCTTGCCGGCGCGCTTGGACGCGATGAACTGCACCAGCCAGCGGCCGCCGAACATCAACGCGCCGGTGTAGCCGATGAGTTTCCATCCGGTGATATGGATGCCGGTCCAGAACAGGGCCTGGATCGGCTGGTCCAGCCAGTGGATTTCCATGCCTAGAGTTCCTTGACCGCGGTGCGCTTGCTGCGCGCGATCAGCCAAGCCACGCCGCGCAGGTCGCGGATGCCGACCAGGGCGCGCTGCAGGTTGTTGTACTTGGACACGCCCGCGCCGCGCGGGCGATGGTTGACCGGCACGCTGACGGTCTTCCACCCGGCGCGCTGCATCAACGCCGGCAGGTAGCGGTGCATGTGGTCGAAGTAGGGCAGGTCGAGGAAGGCCTCGCGCTCGAACAATTTGGTCCCGCAGCCGGTGTCCGGGGTGTCGTCGTGCAGCATGCGGACGCGGATGGCGTTGGCGTAGCGGGACGCCCATCGCTTGCTGCCGCTGTCCTGGCGGTTCACGCGCCAGCCGGCGTAGAGCTTGACCTGCGGATCGCCGGCGTCGCGCTCGCGCAGCAGTTTGGGCAGATCGGCCGGGTCGTTCTGGCCATCGCCATCGAGCGTGGCGATCCACGGCGCGCGCGCGGCCTTGACGCCGGTGCGGATGGCCGTGCTCTGTCCGCTCTGGGTCTGGTGCTGCAGCACGCGCAGCTCGGGCACCTGCACCTTGAGCGCCTGCAGGGTGGCCAAGGTGTCGTCGCGCGAGTGGTCGTCGACGTAGAGGATCTCGAACGGCACCACGCCGCGCAGGGCGGCGAGGATCTCGTGGACCAGAGGGGCGGTGTTGTCGCGCTCGTTGAAGACGGGGACGACGACGGACAGGGCGGGATTCTGCATGGCGCGCATTATCGGGGTTTTGCCGGCAGGGGACGACTGGAACCGCGCCCGCGCGCATCGCGTGCCGGGCCGGCCGGACGCAGTAGACCGTAGCGCCCTGTCGGAATCCGGTCGGAGGCGCGGCTGGCGCATCCGCCGGTGCCTTGCGGTGAAAGCGGGCCTACATGCCCGCGTAGTTCGGCCCGCCGCCGCCCTGCGGGGCGACCCAGACGATGTTCTGGGTCGGATCCTTGATGTCGCAGGTCTTGCAGTGCACGCAGTTCTGGGCGTTGATCTGCAGGCGCTGGCCGCCGCCGTCGGCGGCGACGAACTCGTAGACGCCGGCCGGGCAATAGCGCGCCTCGGGGCCCGCATAGGTCGCCAGGTTGATCTCCACCGGCACGGCCGGATCCTTCAGCGTCAGGTGCGCCGGCTGGTCCTCGTCGTGGTTGGTGCTGGACAGGAACACCGAGGACAGCCGGTCGAAGGTCAGCTGGCCGTCCGGCTTGGGGTAGGCGATCTTCTGGTGCTGGTTGGCCGGCTCCAGGCAGGCATGGTCCGGCGTGCTGTGGCGCAGCGTCCACGGCGGGTTGCGGATGCCCAGCCTGGGCAGCAGCCACTGCTCGATGCCGGTCATCAGCGTGGCCAGCGTGCGGCCCTTCTTGAACCACTGCTTGAAGTTCTTGGACTGCTGCAGCTCGGCGTACAGCCAGCTGGCCTCGAAGGCCGCCGGGTAGGCGCTCAGTTCATCGCCGCTGCGGCCTTCGCCCAGCGCAGCGAACGCGGCCTCGGCGGCCAGCATGCCGGTCTTGATCGCCGCGTGGCTGCCCTTGATGCGACTGGCGTTGAGCGTGCCGGCCTCGCAGCCGACCAGCGCGCCGCCGGGGAAGACCAGCTTGGGCAGCGACATCAGGCCGCCGGCAGTGATCGAACGGGCGCCGTAGCCGATGCGCTTGCCGCCTTCGAGATACTTGCGGATCGCCGGATGGGTCTTGAAGCGCTGGAACTCCTCGAACGGGCTCAGCCAGGGGTTCTTGTAGTCCAGCCCCACCACCAGGCCGATGGCGACCTTGTCGTCCTCGGCGTGGTACAGGAACGAGCCGCCATAGGTGTCCGCGTCCAGCGGCCAGCCGGCGGTGTGGACCACCAGGCCGGGCGTGTGCTTGGCCGGGTCGATCTGCCAGAGCTCCTTGATGCCCAGCCCATAGGCCTGCGGATCCTTGCCGGCGTCCAGCGAGAACTTGGCCAGCAGTTGGCGGCCGAGCTGGCCGCGCGAGCCCTCGGCGAAGATCGTGTACTTGGCGTGCAGCTCCATGCCCAGCTGGAACTCGGCCGTGGGCTCGCCGTCCTTGCCCAGGCCCATGTTGCCGGTGGCCACACCTTTCACCGCACCGGCGTCGGTGTAGAGGATCTCGGTGGCGGCGAAGCCCGGGAAGATCTCCACGCCCAGCCCTTCGGCCTGGGCGCTGAGCCAGCGCGTCAGGGCGCCGAGGCTGATGATGTAGTTGCCCTGGTTGTGGAAGCACTCGGGCAGCAGCGCATGCGGGGTCGCCCTGGCGCCGGTGTCGCTGAGGAACAGGAACTGGTCCTCGGTCACCGGCTGCTTGAGCGGGGCGCCCTTTTCCTTCCAGTCGGGGAACAGCTCGGTCAGCGCGCGCGGGTCCATGATCGCGCCGGACAGGATGTGGGCGCCGGGCTCGGAGCCCTTCTCCAGCACGCACACCGACACGTCGCGACCGGCCTCGGCAGCCAGCTGCTTGAGCCGGATCGCGGTGGCCAGGCCGCCCGGGCCCGCACCGACCACCACCACGTCGTATTCCATCGATTCGCGGGGCCCGTACTGGGCGAGTAGCGCGTCGGGGGTCATCGGCTGTGCTCCATCGTGGGGCATGGCGAAGGGGGCGCCATCATAGCGAAGCCAAACGCGCGTTTGAATTCACGCGGGTCCGCGCAGATATATTGATTCTGCCGCTCAAGATTGATCAATGCATCGTGCGGTGCCAGATTGCGCCCTGGCGCGGCCCGCTTCCGCGCCGCTCGTCGCTCGCCAGATCTGATCGCAGGATCCCGCCATGAATACCGCTTACCGCGTCCCGCTCCCCGGCACCTCGCTGGACTACTTCGACGCCCGCGCCGCGGTCGAGGCGCTCGCGCCGGGCGCCTGGGCGGGGCTGCCGTACACCGCGCGGGTCCATGCGGAGAACCTGGTGCGCTGCGCCGATCCGGCGCAGCTGCCGGCCTACCTGGGCCAGCTGATCGAGCGCCGGCGCGATCTGGATTTCCCCTGGTTCCCGGTGCGCGTGGTCTGTCACGACATCCTGGGGCAGACGGCGCTAGTGGATCTGGCCGGGCTGCGCGATGCCATCGCCGAGCAGGGCGGCGACCCGGCGCAGGTCAATCCCGTGGTGCCGGTGCAGCTGATCGTGGACCACTCGCTGGCGGTGGAATGCGGCGGGACCGATCCGCAGGCGTTCGCCAAGAACCGCGCCATCGAGGACCGCCGCAACGCCGACCGCTTCGACTTCATCGACTGGACGGCCAAGGCGTTCCGCAACATCGAGGTGATCGGCCCGGGCAACGGGATCATGCATCAGATCAACCTGGAGAAGATGTCGCCGGTGATCTACACCCGCGACGGCGTGGCCTTCCCCGATACCTGCGTGGGCACCGACAGCCATACCCCGCACGTGGACGCGCTGGGCGTGATCGCCGTCGGCGTGGGCGGGTTGGAGGCGGAGAACGTGATGCTGGGCCGCGCCTCGTGGATGCGCCTGCCCGACATCGTCGGGGTCGAGCTGACCGGCCGCCCGGGCGAGGGCATCACCTGCACCGACATCGTGCTGGCCCTGACCGAGTTCCTGCGCAAGCAGAAGGTGGTCGGCGCCTACCTGGAGTTCTACGGCGCGGGTGCGGCGACGCTGAGCATCGGCGACCGCGCGACCATCTCCAACATGTGCCCCGAGTACGGCGCCACCGCCGCGCTGTTCCACATCGACGACCAGACCCTGGACTACCTGCGCCTGACCGGCCGCGAAGAGGCGCAGGTGCGGCTGGTCGAGACCTACGCGCGCACCGCCGGCATCTGGGTCGATGACCTGGCGAGCGCGCAGTACGAGCGCGTGCTCCAGTTCGATCTGTCCACGGTCGATCGCACCCTGGCCGGCCCCTCCAACCCGCACCGGCGCCTGCCCACCCGCGCGCTGGCCGAGCGCGGCATCGCCGTGGACCTGGACAAGGCGCGCGCGGAGGAGGCCAACGGCCTGATGCCCGATGGCGCGGTGATCATCGCGGCGATCACCAGCTGCACTAACACCTCCAATCCGCGCAACGTGATCGCCGCCGCGCTGCTGGCACGCAATGCCAACGCGCGCGGACTGACGCGCAAGCCGTGGGTCAAGACCTCGCTGGCGCCCGGTTCCAAGGCAGTGCAGCTGTATCTGGAGGAGTCGGGACTGCTGCCCGAGCTGGAGCGGCTGGGCTTCGGCATCGTCGCCTTCGCCTGCACCACCTGCAACGGCATGAGCGGCGCGCTGGATCCGAAGATCCAGCAGGAGATCATCGAGCGCGACCTCTACGCCACCGCGGTGCTCAGCGGTAACCGCAACTTCGACGGCCGCATCCATCCTTATGCCAAGCAGGCCTTCCTGGCCTCGCCGGCACTGGTGATCGCCTATGCCATCGCTGGCACGGTGCGCTTCGACATCGAGAAGGATGCGCTGGGCTTCGACGCCGACGGCCAGCCGATCACGCTCAAGGACCTGTGGCCTTCGGACGCGGAGGTGGACGCGGTGGTCAGGGCCAGCGTCAAGCCCGAGCAGTTCCGCAAGGTCTACGGGCCGATGTTCGACGTGCGCGTCGAACACGGGCAGAAGATCAGCCCGCTCTACGACTGGCGGCCGATGAGCACCTACATCCGCCGTCCGCCGTACTGGGAGGGCGCGCTGGCCGGCGCGCGCACGCTGCGCGGCATGCGCCCGCTGGCGCTGCTGGGCGACAACATCACCACCGACCATCTCTCGCCATCCAACGCCATCCTGGCCAGCAGCGCGGCCGGGGAATACCTGGCGCGCATGGGCGTGCCGGAGGAGGACTTCAACTCCTACGCCACCCATCGTGGCGACCATCTCACCGCCCAGCGCGCGACCTTCGCCAACCCCAAGCTGCTCAACGAGATGGCGGTGATCGACGGCGTGGAGACGCAGGGCTCGCTGGCGCGGATCGAACCCGATGGCCAGGTCGTGCGCATGTGGGAAGCCATCGAGACCTACATGCAGCGCGGCCAGCCGCTGATCATCATCGCCGGCGCCGACTACGGGCAGGGCAGTTCGCGCGACTGGGCCGCCAAGGGCGTGCGCTTGGCGGGCGTCGAGGCGATCGTGGCCGAGGGCTTCGAGCGCATCCACCGCACCAACCTGATCGGCATGGGCGTGCTGCCGCTGGAGTTCCTGCCTGGCACCGACCGGCGCATCCTGCGTCTGGACGGCACCGAGACCTTCGATGTCGTCGGCCAGCGCGCGCCGGGCGCCACGCTGACCCTGGTGATCCACCGCAAGGATGGCGGCCCCGAACAGGCGCCGGTGCGCTGCCGGCTGGACTCGGATGAAGAGGTATCCATCTACGAGGCCGGTGGCGTGCTGCAGCGCTTCGCCCAGGACTTCCTCGAGTCGTCCAAGGCGGCCTGATCGCGTGCTGACCACCCTGCGACCGCAGTCGACCACGCCGCCGCCGGGCCAACTGCTGGACCGGCTGTGGCACGCCGAGATGGGCGGCGATCGCCTGCTGTTCATCGCCCGGCCCGATGCGGCCATGCGCGAGGTGTTCGATGCCTCCACGCGCGAGCAGGGCATCCAGGCCGCCACCGGGCTGGCGATGTTTCCGCTGGTCAACTGGCACCAGACGCTGTCGGACCGCTTCATCGATTCGCCGCAGACGCGCACGCTGCTGCTGCAGGCAGGCGAGGCCGTGCGGGCGCACGGTTTCCTGCTGTCGCTGGACCAACTGCGGGTGAGCCCCAATGCGCGCGCCAGCGCCAATATCGAGCTGTGCTGTTCGCAGCCGGTCGATGCATTGAAGGCACTGCTGCTCGCGCTGAAGCTGGCCATCGCCGACCAAGGCCTGTTGACTGGTCGCAAGGGCCACCGCCCGCACGTGACGCTGAGCTACCGCTACGACGTCGAGGCCAGACGCCAGCGCACCAAGCCGATCCGCGCCATCGACTGGCCGATCGAGAGTTTCGAGCTGGCCGTCGGCAGCGGCGATCCCTACCGCTATCGCACCCTGTCGCGCTGGGCGCTGGCGCCCGCCGCGCCGCAGGCCCGGCAGGCCCCGCTTTTCTGACGCAATGCGTGCCGCGCGCACGCTCCGAGGAAGTTCGCATGTCCTACGTACCGCAGATCCGGATCCCCGCCACCTACCTGCGCGGCGGCACGTCCAAGGGCGTCTTCTTCCGCCTGCAGGACCTGCCCGAGCGCGCGCAGGCGCCCGGCGCGGCGCGCGACGCGCTGCTGCTGCGGGTGATCGGCAGCCCCGATCCGTACGGCAAGCAGATCGACGGCATGGGCGGCGCGACGTCCAGCACCAGCAAGGCGGTGATCGTCTCGCGCAGCGCGCACGCCGATCACGACGTGGACTATCTGTTCGGCCAGGTGTCCATCGACAGCGCCTTCGTGGACTGGTCGGGCAACTGCGGCAACCTGTCGGCGGCGGTGGGGCCGTTCGCCATCGCCTCCGGCCTGATCGATCCGGCGAAGGTGCCGCGCGATGGCCTGTGCACGGTGCGCATCTGGCAGGCCAACATCGGCAAGACCATCGTCGCCCACGTGCCCATCACCGACGGGCAGGTGCAGGAGACCGGTGACTTCGAACTCGATGGCGTGACCTTCCCGGCGGCCGAGGTGCAGCTGGAGTTCCTCGACCCGGCCGACGATGGCGAGGAGGGGGGCGCGATGTTCCCCACCGGGCATGTGGTCGACACGCTGGAGGTGCCGGGGGTGGGCAGTTTCCAGGCCACGCTGATCAATGCCGGCATCCCGACGATCTTCCTCGACGCCGCGGCGCTGGGTTACACGGGCAGCGAGTTGCAGGGCGCGATCAACGAAGACGCCGCGGCCCTGGCACGGCTGGAGACCATCCGCGCCCACGGCGCGCTGCGCATGGGCCTGATCCGGACGCTGGACGAGGCGGCCCGGCGGCAGCACACACCCAAGCTGGCCTTCGTCGCGCCGGCCGACACCTACATCGCCTCCAGCGGCAGGACCGTGGAGGCACGCGAGATCGACCTGCGGGTGCGTGCGATGTCGATGGGCAAGCTGCACCACGCGATGATGGGCACCGCCGCGGTGGCCATCGGCACGGCGGCGGCGATTCCGGGCACGCTGGTCAACCTCGCCGCCGGCGGCGGGCCGCGCAGCGCGGTGCGCTTCGGTCACCCCTCCGGCACGCTGCGCGTGGGCGCCGAGGCACAGCAGGTCGATGGCCAGTGGCAGGTCACCAAGGCCCTCATGAGCCGCAGCGCACGCGTGCTGATGGAAGGCTGGGTCCGGGTCCCCGGCGACAGTTTCTGACGGCCTGAGGCCGAAACCCGCTCCTGTGGCAGCCGCCATGGCGGCGATGGGCTTTCCCGGGAAACCTTCCCGGCTCGCGTTCATGGGCTTCAGAGAGAGGTCGATCGCCAAGCGCCGACTAAGCCCGCCCCTGGCGCAATGGACCCCTCGCCCGACACCCCGCAGACTGTCGCGCATGTCGAACCTGCTGCCGCCGCCTGCCATCGCCCTGCTCGGGCCCACCGCCTCGGGCAAGTCCGCGCTGGCGCTGGACTGGGCGCAGCGGCTGGGGGGGGAGATCGTCAGCATCGATTCGGCCCTGGTCTATCGCGGCCTGGACATCGGCGCGGCCAAGCCCAGCGCCGAGGAGCAGGGGCGGGTGCCGCATCACCTGATCGACGTGCGCGATCCCTGGCAGACGTATTCGGCCGCTGAGTTCGCGCTCGATGCGCGCGCCGCCATCGACGCCATCCTCACGCGCGGCCGCATCCCGATCCTGGCGGGCGGTACCGGCCTGTACTTCCAGGCGTTGACCGAAGGCCTGGCCGCCATGCCGCAGGCCGATTCCGCGCTGCGGGCCGCCATCGCCGCCGAGGCCACCGCCCAAGGCTGGCCCGCACTGCACGCGCAGCTGGCGCAGGTCGATCCGCAGGCAGCGGCCAGGATCAAGCCGACCGATCCGCAGCGCATCCAGCGCGCGCTGGAGGTCTACCGCCTCAGCGGCAAGCCGATCAGCGCCTGGCAGGCCGAAGGTCGCGGCGGCGCGCGCCTGCCCGTGCGCCTGCTCAGACTGGCGCTGGCGCCGGCCGACCGGGCGGTGCTGCATGCGCGCATCGCGCAGCGCTTCGACAGCATGCTCGCGGCCGGATTCCTCGATGAAGTGCGCGCGCTGCGGGCGCTGCCGCAGATGCAGGCCGCCCCGGCGCCGCTGGACCTGCCGGCGGTGCGCGCGGTCGGCTACCGCCAGGCCTGGGAGTTCCTGGACGGGCAGGGCAACGCGGAAGACTTCCGCACCCGCGCCATCGCCGCCACCCGGCAGCTGGCCAAGCGCCAGTTCACCTGGCTGCGTGCACGACCGGACCTGCGCTGGTTCGATCCCGCGACCCAGCGTGCCGGGCTGGAAGACGCGCTGGCGCTGTTTCTGGGCCATTGAGGCGACGGCTGGCGAAAACCGCGACGCGGCGTCTGGTCAATCCGCCGGCCTTGTGTAATATCGGTTGACCGGCCGCGGTTCGGGGAGCAGTCACCGCGCCGGCCCATTACAAGAACAGTCCCATCGAAAGAATGGGCGGGAGCATTCGCATGTCCAAGGGGCAATCCCTGCAGGATCCTTTCCTCAACGCGCTGCGGCGCGAGCGGGTTCCGGTCTCGGTCTACCTGGTCAACGGCATCAAGCTGCAGGGCACGATCGAGTCGTTCGACCAGTTCGTGGTCCTGCTGCGCAACACCGTCAGCCAGATGGTCTACAAGCACGCCATCTCCACCGTGGTGCCGGCGCGCAACGTGCGCGTGGGGCCGGGCGGTGGCTACGTCCAGCCGGGCGCGGACGGTGCTGAACCGGCCTCGGACGATCCCGAAGACGAGTAATCCCCCCTTGTCGCCCGCATCAGCGTCGGGCGTCCATTGGTCGGAACGGGCGCCGCGGGCGCCCGCCGGCGGTTGAAGCCGGGCATGGTCGCCACCATCCTGTGGACCTTGTCCGTGATTGCCGTGACCGATGCCGACCGAGTTGTTCGAACGTTCCCGCCGGGGCGAACACGCCCTGCTGATCCAGCCGGTGCGCGGGGGAACCGCCGCCGCCTCCAGTGACGAGGACGCCGCCGAGGAGTTCACCGAGCTGGCGCGCTCGGCCGGCGCGACCATCGCCGCGCTCGTCACCGCCCGCGCCGACCGCCCCAGCCCCTCGACCTTCATCGGCAGCGGCAAGCTGGAGGAGGTCAAGGCCGCGGCCGACGCGACCGGCGCCGACCTGATCCTGGTCAACCACGCCCTGACCCCGGGCCAGGAGCGCAACCTGGAAAAGGCCCTGGAGCGCCGCGTGCTGGACCGCACCGGGCTGATCCTGGACATCTTCGCCCAGCGCGCGCGCAGCCACGAAGGCAAGCTGCAGGTCGAGCTGGCCCAGCTCAAGCACATCGCCACGCGCCTGGTGCGCGGCTGGACTCACCTGGAGCGCCAGCGCGGCGGCTCCATCGGCCTGCGCGGCCCGGGTGAGACCCAGCTGGAAACCGACCGCCGCCTGCTGCAGAAGCGCGTGGACCAGCTGCAGAAGCGGCTGGAAAAGGTCGAGGTGCAGCACACCCAGATGCGCCGGGCGCGCGTGCGCAGCGAACTGCCGCGGGTGGCGCTGGTCGGCTATACCAACGCCGGCAAGTCGACTCTGTTCAACGCGCTGACCGGCGCGGAGGCGTATGCGGCCGACCAGCTGTTCGCCACGCTGGATCCCACCGTGCGCCGGGTGAACCTGGCCGGCGGCGCGGTGGTGCTGGCCGACACGGTCGGCTTCGTGCGCGATCTGCCGCACGAGCTGGTCGCCGCCTTCCGTTCCACCCTGTCCGAGGCGCGCGAGGCCGACCTGTTGCTGCACGTGGTCGACGCGGCCGATCCGCTGCGCGAGGAGCGCATGGCCCAGGTCGACCTGGTGTTGAACGAGATCGGCGCCGGCGACATCCCGCAGCTGCTGGTGTTCAACAAGATCGACCGCATCGAGGGCGCACAGCCGCGCCACGACGCGCCCGAGGGCGCGCCTGACGAGACGACCGAGCCCGGCACGCTCGGCCTGGCGCGCGAGCGGGTGTGGATCAGCGCCCGCGACGGCGTCGGCCTGGACCTGCTGCAGGACGCGCTCGCCCAGCGCCTGGGCCTGGAACGCATCCGCGGCGAAGTGCTGCTGCCGTCCAGCGCCGGCCGGCTGCGTGCCCGCCTGTTCGATCTGGAGGCCGTGCGCGGCGAGGCCCACGAAGAAGCCGGCTGGCGCCTGACCCTGGACATGGCGCGCAGCGACGCGCAGAAGCTGCTTTCCCAGCCCGGTGGCGAGGCCCTGCGTCCGCTGCTGCCTGCGGTGGAAGTGGAGCAGTGGGAAGCCTGAGCCTGGCGCGGCGCCCTCAGGCGAACAGGCTGACCCCCGGCACCACCCACAGCGCCAGCGCGGCCAGGCCGATGCCGATCGCGGTGGCCGCCAGCACATCGCTGGGATAGTGCAGGCCCAGCACCACGCGCGAGGTCGCCACGCAGGCGGTGAAGGGCAGCAGCAGCGGCGCCAGCGCCGGGTAATGCGCCAGCGCCACCAGGGTGAAGGCCACCGCATGCAGGGTGTGGCCGGAGGGGAAGGAGAACTCGTCCAGCGGCGCCACCCAGGCCTGGATGCGCACATCCGACGCGAACGGCCGCGGCCGCCGGGTCCAGCGCTTGAGGCCCTTGTACAGCACCAGCGCGATCGCGCCGGTCGCCGCCAGGTGCGCCGCCGCGGCCAGGCCGTGCCAGCCGTCGAACACGATCAGCGCGCCCATCAGCGCGTACCAGAACACGCCGTCGCCCAGGCGGCTGACGATGGCGAAGAAGCGCCGCACATCGCTGCGGCGGCCCAGGCGGTTGGCCAGCAGGCACACGTGGGCTTCGCGCGGCAGTGAGAGTTCAGACGGCGAGCGCATCGGCGGGCTCCTCGCGGGGATGGGCCAGCCCTGCCAGCAGGGCATCGAAGTCAGCGGCGACCTGGGCCGGCTGCAATGCCTGCACCGCCTGATGCGCCGCGGCGCCCATCGCGCGCAGCCGCTGTACGTCGCCGCCCAGTTCCAGCACCGATGCCACGAACTGCGCGTCCTCGGCGACCGCCGCGCCGTGCAGGCCGCTGCGCAGATGCTCGCGCGCTGCGCCGGAGTCGAATGCCACCGTCGCCAGGCCGCTGGCCATGGCTTCCAGGGTCACGTTGCCGAAGGTCTCGCTGCGGCTGGGGAACACGAACAGATCGGCGCTGGCGTAGTGCCGCGCCAGCTCGGCGCCGCGCTGCACGCCGCAGAACACGAAATCCGGATGGGCCTGCTGCAGCGCCGCGCGTTCCGGGCCATCGCCCACCCAGACCATGCGCGCCTGCGGCACGCGCGCCTGCAGGGCGCGGAAGGCCTCGACCGCCAGGCCCAGGTTCTTCTCGGCGGCGATGCGCCCCACCGACAGCAGTACCGGCGTGGCCTCGCCCGCGCCCCACAGCGCGCGCAGCGCGTCGCTGCGGAATTCCGGATGGAACTGGCCGGTATCCACCGCGCGCGCCAGGCGCTTGACCTTGCCGAAGCCCTGGTGCTGCAGCCACTGCGCCAGTTCGTGGGTCGGCACCAGCGTGGCGTTGCCGCGGTTGTGGAAACGGCGCATCCAGCCCAGCGCGACCGGCTGCAGCCAGGGCAGCCCGTAGTCGCCCATGTAGTGGTCGAAGCGCGTGTGGAAGCCGGTCGCCACCGGGATGCCCAGGCGCCGGGCGGCGTGCAGCGCCGACCAGCCCAGCGGGCCCTCGGTGGCCACGTAGATCGCGTCGGGGGCGAAGGCGCGGAAGTGCTCCTTCAGCTGCAGCGGCGCCGGCAGGCCGAAGCGCAGGCCGGGATAGCGCGGCAGGCCCGCGCCACGCACCAGTAGGGTGTCCGGGGAGGCGTCGCCGGTTCCCTCCTGGCGCGGGCGCACCACGCTGACGTGGTGGCCGCGCTGGCGCAGGCCGTCTTCCAGGCCCTGCACGGTCAGGGCCACGCCGTTGACTTCCGGCGGATAGGTCTCGGTGACGATCGCGTAGCGCATGGGCGCCTCCCGGGTTTGACACAGGGTGGGAGGCGTGGATGCAGCGCCGATGTCAGCGCGATGTCAGTTGCATGAAAGCCACGACGGGTCGCGGGCGCGGATCAGGGGAGGGCGGTATCGGGGCGCAGCAGGGTGCGCAGGTCGTCCTGCCCCAGCGGATGGGACAGGTAGTAGCCCTGGCCCTGGTCGACGCCGAGCGACTGCAGCGCCTCCAGTTCCTCGCGTGTCTCGACGCCTTCGGCGGTGATATGGCTACCGGTCTGGCGGCCGAAGCCGACGATCGCCGCGGCCATCGCCTGGCGCGCGCGGTCGCGGTCGATCTCGCGCGTCAGGCTGATGTCCATCTTGATGATGTCCGGGTGCAGGGTGAGGATGTGGCGCATGCTGGAGTAGCCGGCGCCGGCGTCGTCCACCGCGAAGCGCACGCCGGCCGCGCGCAGGCGCTCGATGATCACCTGCAGCGGCGGGTAGTCGTCCACCAGCGCATGCTCGGTCAGCTCCAGCACCAGCCTGTCGGCTTCGATCACATCCAGGTAGTCCAGGATGTCCTGGGCGACCAGGGTCTGCGGCGAAATGTTGACCGAGACATAAAAATCGCCGGGCATGTCGCGCAGGCCATCCAGCGCGGTCAGCATGGCGTTGATCTCCAGGCGCATGCCCAGGCCGATCTCCTTGGCCTCGTTGAACCACGCGTCGGGCGAGCGCTTGGGCTCCATGTCGAAGCGCGACAGGCATTCGACGCCGATCAGGGCGCGATCGTGCAGCCGGTAGATGGGCTGATAGACGGCGCGCGGCTGGCCCATTTCCAGCACGTCGCTGATGCGCGCGAGCTTCTCGTTGTGGTGGCGCACCGCATCCAGATCCCCTTCGACCTGCAGCGCGACCAGCTGGGCCAGGGCGCGCATCACGTGCAGATCGCGCTCGTCCAGCGTGGGCTTGGGCGCGAAGCCGAAACAGCAGAATGTGCCATAGACGCTGCCATCGGAGAGCTGGATCGGCACGCTCAGGTGCGAGCCGATCGGGATGTCCGTCGTTTCCGAGAGCCGCATCGCCTCGGGGACGCGGGCAGTGTCGGGAATCAGCGACGGCAGCCGGCCATCAACTACGCGCGGGCAGTAGCCGGCGTCCATGGACATGGTGTCGCCGCGATTGATGACCACGCGTCCCACCGGGTTGATGACGTGGCGGAAGATGCGATCGCGCGAGCCGAATTCGGACACGAAGGCCACGTCCATCTGCAGGTGGTCGCGCAGCACGCCCAGGATCTTCTCGATGTTGCGGTCGATCGAGATCGACGCCGACGTGATCTGCGTCAGCACCCGTTGGATGAGGTCTTCCGACTTGTCGTGCACCATGCAGCAGGCCCTCCGTGGACATCGCCGATGCCAGGCACAGGAACGTCGACACCAGCGCGGTCCTGCCTGTTTAGTTCAGCCAAACGTAACATTGGCCGCTGTTACAAGCGACCAGCGCCGGGCGCAAGTCGGTCAGAATCGCTGTACAGGAGACGCGCCGGGTGGGGCGACGATCGCGGCGGTCAGGTGACGAAGGGCTTGAAGGCCACGCCCAGGCCGGGCATATCGTCCGATTCGCCGATCAGGTCCGCGCGCAGCAGGGGGCGGGCGTCGATCCACTGCTTGTCCAGGAGCAGGCGCAGCGTATCGCCGTCCGCGGTCAGTTCCAGGGTCGGAATGGGCGTGGCGTCGTGCGCCCGGTGCAGCAGCACCGCCAGGCGCAGCAGCGCCGCCAGGCGCCGGACCGCCGGGATGCGGCGGTCCGGCAGCGCGTCGAAGGCCGTCTTGGGAATGCCGCGGCGGTGCGTGCGCACCAACGCGGCCAGCATCAGCTGTTCCTGGCGCGAGAAGCCGGCGATATCCGAATGCTCCAGCAGGTAGGCGCCGTGCACGTGGTACTGGCTGTGCGCGACGGCCTGGCCGATCTCGTGCAGGCGGGCGGCCCAGTGCAGCAGGCGGGCGTCGTCCTCGCCCAGGTCCCAGACCTTGGCGACCTGCTCGAACAGCCGCTGCGCCGTGGCATCCACGCGGTCGGCCTGCTCGGTGTCCACGCCGTAGCGCTGCATCATCGTGGCCACCGACAGCTCGCGCGGGTCGTCGCTGCCGCGGCGGCCGAGCATGTCGTACAGGATGCCTTCGCGCATGGCCGCCTTGCTGACCATCATCCGGTCGATGCCCAGCGCCTGGAACGCCGCCTCCATCACCAGCACGCCGCCGGCGATGATCGGCTGGCGGTCCTTGCTCAGGCTCGGCAGGTCGATCTGGTCCACGCGTTCGGCCTGCAGCAGGCGGTCGCGCACCTGGGGCAGGGCCTCGGCGGTGATCGCGCCCTTGGTGAGCTTCATGGCCGCGCAGATGTCGCCGATGGCCTTGGCCGTGCCCGACGAACCGATCGCCTCCTGCCAGCCCAGCGCGCGGTACTGCTGGGCGAACTGCTGCAGCTCGGCGGTGATCTCGGTCAGGGCCGACATCCAGCGCTTGCGCGAGAGCTTGCCGCCGGGGAAGAAGCGCCGCGTGCTGGCGATGCAGCCGACCTGGACGCTCTCGCGCTCCAGCGGCTGCAGGCCGCTGCCGATGATGAATTCCGTGGAGCCCCCGCCGATGTCGATCACCAGCCGGCGCGTACCCGGCTTCGGTGGCTGCGCCTGGGCCACGCCCAGGTAGATCAGGCGCGCCTCCTCGCGGCCGGATACCACTTCGATGGCGTGGCCGAGCGCGGCCTCGGCCGGCACCAGGAAGCTCTGCGGCAGCGCCAGCCGGCGCACGGTGTTGGTCGCCAGCGCGCGCACGCGCGAGGCGGGCAGCTCGCGGATGCGCTGGCCGAAGCGCGACAGGCAGTCGATCGCGCGCTGGTGAGCCTCCTGCGACAGTCCGCCGCGCGCGTCCAGGCCGTCGGCCATGCGCACGGTCTCGCGCAGGCGATCGATCACGCGCAGCTGGCCCTGGGTGTAGCGGGCCACGACCATGTGGAAGCTGTTGGACCCCAGGTCCACGGCGGCCAGCTGGTCGTTGTCCTGCAGCGGGCTGGAAAGGGTCTCGAGGAGCGTGAAAGGCATGGCGCGCATGGTAGCCGAAGCCGCTCCCTCGTCCGTGCCTGGACCGGCGGGCACGGCCTCAGAGCTTGGCCAGCAGCGTGCCCTGCGCCGAATGCGGCGCCTGGTCCGGACCGGGCGAGAGCTTGTGGTAGACCCCGTTGGTATCCAGCTCCCAGGCGTTGGTGTTGTCGTCCAGGTAGTTCTGCAGATGGTCGCGGAACACGCGCGCGGACAGCTTCTCGTCCAGGATCGGGAAGCAGGCCTCGACCCGGTTGAGCAGATTGCGCTCAAGCCAGTCGGCGCTGGCGCAGTACAGCTCCGGATCGCCGTCGTTGCCGAACCAGTACACGCGGCTGTGCTCCAGGAAGCGCCCGACGATCGAGCGCACCCGGATGTTCTCCGACACGCCCGGCACGCCCGGGCGCACGGTGCAGGCGCCGCGCACGATCAGGTCGATCTGCACGCCGGCCTGCGAGGCGGCGTACAGCGCGCGGATCACGCGCGGCTCGTTGATCGCGTTGACCTTGATGATGATCCGCGCCGGCCGCCCGGCGCGGGCGAAGCGCGCCTCGCGCTCGATCTTCTTGATCATCCCCGGGTGCAGGGTGAAGGGCGACTGCAGCAGCAGCTTGAGCTTGGTGGTCGGCGCCAGCCCGGAGAGCTGCTGGAACAGCAGGTGCACGTCGTTGCCGATGTCCTGGTTGGCGGTGATCAGCCCCAGGTCGGTGTAGGCGCGCGCGGTGCCGGCGTGGTAGTTGCCGGTGCCCAGGTGAACGTAGCGGCGCAGCTTGCGGCCCTCGCGGCGCACGATCAGCAGCATCTTGGCGTGGGTCTTGAAGCCGACCACGCCGTACACCACCTGCACGCCGGCGGCCTGCAGGCGGTCGGCCTGGCCCAGGTTGGCCTCCTCGTCGAAGCGCGCGCGCAGTTCCACCACGACGGTGACGTCCTTGCCGTTACGCGCGGCCAGCACCAGCGCATCGACGATGGCCGAGTCCTTGCCGGTGCGGTACAGCGTCTGCTTGATCGCCAGCACGTTGGGATCGGTGGCGGCCTGCTTGAGCAGCTCCAGCACCGGGGTGAAGGCATCGAAGGGATGGCTCAGCAGCACGTCGCCGTCGGCCACCGTCTCGAACATCGCATCGCCATCGCGCAGCTGGCGCGGGGTGAAGGGCGGGTACTTCAGCTCAGGGCGCTGCACCAGGTCGTAAACCTGGATCACGCGGTTGAGATTGACCGCGCCGTCGATGCGGTAGACCGCGTTCTCGGTCAGGCTGAAGTTCTCCAGCAGCGTGTTGACGATGGCCTTGGGGCAGTCGTGGGCGATCTCCAGGCGCACCGCCGGGCGGTAGCCGCGGCCGGCCAGCTCATCGCGCAGGGCCAGGGCCAGGTTCTCCACGTCCTCCTCGTCGACCACCAGCTCGGAGTTGCGGGTGACGCGGAACTGGTAGGCGCCCTTGACCTCCATGCCCGGGAACAGGTCGTCCACGAACGCCGACAGCACGCTGGAGAGCAGCACGAAGTCGTGCTCGCCGCCGGACACGCGCTGGGGCAGGTGGATGATGCGCGACAGCGAGCGCGGCGCACGCACGATGGCCATGTGGCCGGCGCGGCCGAACGCGTCCTTGCCCTTGAGCACCACCACGATGTTGAGCGACTTGTTGAGGATGCGCGGGAACGGGTGCGAGGGGTCCAGGCCCAGCGGCGAGAGCACCGGCATGATCTCGTTGCGGAAGTAGGCGCGCAGCCAGCGCTTCTGGCGCGCGTTCCACACCGACTGGCTGAGCACGCGCACGCCGGCCTCGTTCAGCGCCGGGCGCAGCACCTGGTTCCAGCACTTGTACTGGGCATCGACCAGCTCGGCGGCGCGGTCGTGGATGCGCGCCAGCACCGCGGCCGGCGTCAGGCCGTCGGGCCCCGGCGGCAGGCCGAAGTCCTGCGCGTGGCGCACGGTGGCGGCGCGGATCTCGAAGAACTCGTCCAGGTTGGTGCAGCTGATGCACAGGAAGCGCAGCCGCTCTAGCAGCGGCACGTTCCCGTCCAGCGCCTGGGCCAGCACGCGGAAATTGAAGTCCAGCTGCGACAGCTCGCGGTTGAAGTACAGCGACGCATCGCGCAGCGGATCTGCGACTTCAAGGTTCGGCTCGACGGCGGCGATCATGCGGGCAGGCTCTGCGGAAAGGGGAAGGCGGTTTCGCGCGGCTGCACGCGCGCCGGGCCGAAGTGGACCGAGAAGGTGCTGCCCTGGCCGACGGCGCTCTCGATCTCCAGCCGCGCCTGGTGCAGGTTCAGCACGTGCTTGACGATGGACAGGCCCAGGCCGGTGCCGCCGCTCTCGCGCGAGCGGCTGGTGGACACGCGGTAGAAGCGCTCGGTGACGCGCGGCAGGTGCGCGGCGGGGATGCCGTAGCCGGTGTCGCGCACGCTCAGCACCGCGCCGGCGCCCTCATGGGCCAGGCTGATGGTGATCGTGCCGCCGGCCGGGGTGTAGCGCACCGCGTTGCTGACCAGGTTGGAGAAGGCGCTGTGCAGTTCCTTGTTGGAGCCGCGCAGGTCGATGTCGCCGCTGTCTTCCACCACCACGGTCTGGCGGCCGCGGCTGAGCGCCTCGGCCTCGCGCCGCAGCGTGGCCAGCATCGGGGCCATGGCGATGGCGTCGTCGGCCAGGCTGTCCTGCACTTCCAGGCGCGAGAGCGTCAGCAGGTCCTCGACCAGCTGGGTCATGCGCGCGGACTGCTTCTGCATCTCGTCCAGGATCGGCTTCCACTCGGGCATCTCGTCGGCGTCGAGCATGTCCAGGTAGCCGTGCACCACGGTCAGCGGCGTGCGCAGCTCGTGGCTGACGTTGGCCACGAAGTCGCGACGCATCTCCTCCAGCCGGTTGAGCTTGCTGACATCGCGCGCCACCAGCAGCCAGTATTGGTCCGAGTAGGGGATCAGGCGCAGGTTCAGGCGCAGGTCCGGGTTGACCGGAGATGCGGCGTCGAGCATCGGCTCGGCGTTGCGCCCGGCGCTCAGCCAGTGCGCCATCGGCAGCGGCTGCAGGCGATCGACCACCGGCGCATGCAGATCGGCCGGATGGCGCAGGCCCAGCAGCGTGGTGCCGGCCTTGTTGAACCACTGCACGCGCTGGCTGTTGCGGTCGATCACCACCACCGCGTCCGGCAGCGCGGCCGCCGCGGCGCGGTAGGCGCGCAGCATCGCCAGCAGGCGCCGCTTGCGCGTGCGCATCTCGACCTGGCCACGGTGCAGCAGGCGGTCCAGCTCGTTCCACACGCCGTCGCCTTCGGCCGGCTTGATCCGCGCGCGTGCCGTCAGCCGGCGCAGCACCGCCCGCAGGCGCAGGAACTGCCAGGCCACCACGCACAGCGCGCCGACCGCCAGCACCGGCCAGAACGCGCCCGCCAGCCAGCCGACGACCGCGACGATCAGGAGCAGGGTGGCGAGGCGGAACAGGGTGCGGTTCCAGGCCGAGCGCAGGTGCTGAGGCATGTGGGGATTGTGAGTCAGAACGCGTGACAGGACGAGGAACGAACCAAGAGGAACGAGGAGCGAGCGAAAGCTGGCACGTCCTGGCCGCGCAGCGGCCAACGCGATCCTCGGTCCTCGGCGCTCGTTCCTGGCCTCAAGTGGAGACCGAGAAGCGATAGCCCGAGCCGCGCACGGTCTGCACCATGTTGTCCACGCCGTGCGGTTCGAGCGTCTTGCGCAGGCGGCGGATGTGGACGTCCACGGTGCGCTCCTCCACATAGACGCTGCCACCCCAGACGTGGTCGAGCAGCTGGGTGCGCGTGTAGACGCGCTCGGGATGGGTCATGAAGAAGTGCAGCAGGCGGTACTCGGTCGGGCCGATCGGCACCGGCGTGTCCTCGGCGAACACCCGGTGCGCCGCGCCGTCGATGCGCAGCGCGCCCAGGGCGATGCTGCCGTCCTCCTCGTCCTCGCGCGAGCGGCGCATGACCGCGCGGATGCGGGCCAGCAGTTCGCGCGCGGAGAACGGCTTGACCACGTAGTCGTCCACGCCCGCTTCCAGGCCGCCGACGCGGTCGTTTTCCTCGCCGCGCGCGGTCAGCATGATGATCGGTACCTCGCGGGTGAGCGCATCCTTGCGCCAGCGGCGCGCCAGCTCCAGGCCGCTGGTGCCGGGCAGCATCCAGTCCAGCAGGATCAGGTCGGGCACCTTGTCGGCGATGGCGCCCTGGGCCTCACGGGCATCGCCGGCGTGCACCGGCTCGAACTCGCCCTTGCGCAGGGCGAAGGCCACCATGTCACGGATGGCGGGTTCATCATCGACGATCAGGATGCGCTTCTGCACGGGACGGGGCCGGACGATTGGGGACGTGCGGCAGTAGACGACAATTTTGTGACTCGATTGTGACACCCGCCGCGGGCCTGTGCGCCCGCGGCCCCTCAGCGGTTGCGGTCCAGGTCCGGATCCTTGACCCCGGCATCGCGCAGGGCCAGCACCTCGGGGGTGATGGCGGCGATGCGGGCGTCGATGCGGGCCCGGGCGTAGTAGTCCAGCGCCTCGCGCTTCTTCAGGTTGGTCAGCTGGGTCAGGGCCTGCTCGGGGCGGCCGTTGAGGTAGGCGACCTGGGCGTAGGCCTCGCCGGCCCGGACCCCGTCGCCGGCCAGCTCGCAGGCGCGGGCATAGGCCTGCTGGAAGATCGGGTCCTGGGCGCTGGCGTCCAGCAGCGGCTGCAGCACGGCCTGGGCCTGCTGGCCGCCGGCGCGGTCGCCCTGGCCGTTGAGCACCTGGGCGTACCCCAGGGCCACGGCGCGGCTGTTGGGCGTGCGCGCCATCAGCTCCTTGAAGCGCGCCTTGGCGCCGGGCACGTCGCCGGCCCGGGCCTGGGCCTCGGCCAGGCCGATGCCCAGCCACTGGTTGCCGGGGGAGCGCTGCAGCAGCGGGGTCAGGGCGGCCACCGCGGCGCCGGCCTGGTTGTTGCGCAGCTGCGCCAGGGCCAGGCCGTACTGCTGGGGCTCGGTCAGTTCACCGGTGCTGCGGCGGATGCTCTCGTACTCGCGGATGGCCTGGTCGGGCGTGTTGGCGCTGAGCACGCGCAGGCGCTCCTTGGCCCACTGGAACAGCCCGGTCGCGCCATTGTCGAAGCTGGCCTGCGGCAGGGTCACCTGGAAGGGCAGCAGCGGGTTGTTGCTGCGCGCGCCGGCGGCGTACTCGCCCTCGCGCGGGCTGGACTCGACGATCTTGCCGCCCGGGGTGCTGACCGTGGTGATGACGTTCTTCTCGCGCTTGATCCGCTCGGCGCGGTCGTGGGCCTCGCTGATGCGCGAACTGGTGACCGGGTGGGTCTGCAGGTAGTCGGGTGTCTGCTCGCGCTCGCCGCCCTTGTTGGCGCGCATGGCCTGGTCCATGCGGCTGAAGAAGCCGGCCATCGCGTCGGGGTCGTAGCCGGCGCGGGCCAGGGTCTGGATGCCGATGCGGTCGGCCTCGGACTCGTTGGAGCGGGTGTAGTCGATCTGGCGCTGCTGCATCAGCCCCATGCCGCTGACCACCGCGGCCTGGGTCGCATCGCCGCTGGAATGGCCGCCGGCCGCCTGCGCGGCGATGATCGCGCCCAGCATGCCCAGCAGGATCGGGATCTGGTCGCGCTGGGCGCGCTCGACGCTGCGCAGCACGTGCTGCTGGGTGACGTGCGCGATCTCGTGCGAGAGCACCGCCGCCACTTCGTCCTCCCGCTCGGCGGTCAGCACCAGGCCGGAATTGACCGCGATGTAGCCCCCCAGCGTGGCGAACGCGTTGATCTGGCGGTCGCGGAGCATGAAGAAGGTGAAGGGCTGCGAGGGCCGGTCGCTGTTGGCCGCCAGCTTGCCGCCCACGCGGTCCAGCCAGTCGTCGATCAGCGGGTCGTCCAGCAGGTAGCCGTAGTTGCGCAGTTCGCGCAGGGTCATCGCGCCGTACTGCTGCTGGCGGGCGGGGGTGAGCAGTTCACCGGCCGATGAGCCGATGTCGGGCAGCCTGTCGGCCTGGGCGAACGCCAGCGGTGCGGCGATCAGCATGGTCAGGGCGGTGGCCAGCAGGGTCAGGCGCACGCGGTCGATCCCTCGATGCATCGGCGGAAATCCGCGCAGCATGGCGGTGCGCCTGTGTCCCGGGGTGAATCCGTGGTTAATCCGCAGCGTTGCATTGCGCCCTCTGGTCCGCCGGTGACATGCCACCATGATGCGTCTTCAGACCTTCCCACGTGCCGAGAATTCCCCATGAGCGCACCCCAGATCACCCTCTATTCCACCGCCGTCTGCCCGTACTGCGTGGCCGCCAAGAACTTCCTAAAGTCCAAGGGCCAGACCTGGACCGAGGTGCGCATCGACACCGATCCGGCCGAGCGCGAGAAGATGATGGCGCGCACCAGGCGCACCAGCGTCCCGCAGATCTTCATCGGCGAGACCCACGTCGGCGGCTACGACGACATGATGGCGCTGCACCGTGCCGGCAAGCTCGAGCCGCTGCTGGCCGGGGACGCGGCATGAGCCAGGGCGGGGAGACCGAGGCCGACCGCGTGCAGGCCTTCACCGAGTTCCGCCAGCGCATGAACCAGCGCATCCTGGCCGAGCCCAATCAGGTCGTGCGCCGGTTCTTCGCGCTCGATACGCAGACCTACCAGCCCGGCGCGCTGGACGTGAAGACCAAGGAGCTGCTCGGCCTGGTGGCTTCGATGGTGCTGCGCTGCGACGACTGCATCAGCTACCACGTGGCCCAGTGCAAGGAGGTCGGCGTGACCCGCGAGGAGTTCTTCGAGACCTTCTCGGTCGGGCTGGTGGTGGGCGGTTCGATCGTGATCCCGCACCTGCGGCGCGCCGTGGATTTCCTCGACCAGCTCGAAGGCGGTGCGCCGGCGCCTGCCGCGCACGATCACGGCTGACGGGCGGTTCTTTTGCTGGTCGGGGCGCTCGGTGCGAGGGCCTTGCCGCTCGCAAAGGTTGCGGTTCGGCTTCAACGGGGCAGCGGTCGGGTGGGCGGCGTCCACCTTTCTCTTTGTCGGGTCATCTGCCGCACCTGGCACACCCCTATCGTCGTTCCCGCGAATGCGGAAACCCAGGGACTTTCGCTCCGAGCACGAAGAACAGGTTCTTCTCGCGCTCCCGAGATCGCGTTGCGTTTGAGCGTTCTTCGGAAGGGCAGCGGTCCGGCGGGCGGGGGCCGCTTTCCCCTCAATCAGGGCAGCCTGCCCTGATTCGGGCGCTCGGCTTTATGCCTCGCCAGGCGCGGCCCCACGCGCCGGCCCGCTGCCGCGCGTCAGGTCACTGGGCTTAGGCTTGAGCCCCCTCCCGCGCGCGTAGCGCATTCACGTCACCGCACCCCGGCTAAGGACCCGATCCTGCGCACGGCGGCACTTTTCATGGCTCTTCAGGTATGCATTCTTAATGCATACCTGAATCGGCATACTCATGGTTTCACGATTGTTGACGACAAGATCGCCGGCTTTCTGAAGATTTAGAGGAACTTAGGGCATCCACGCCAATGGTTGCATTTGAGGGCAAGCGGCCGACCCGGCATACTGGCGAGCACCCCGCGCGCCACTCCTGCAGCGCGCCACAGCTTGGAACCCCCTCAATGACGCAAACCATCACGGTCATCCGCGGCGACGGCATCGGCCCGGAGATCATGGAAGCCACCCTGTACGTGCTCGACGCGCTCAAGGCCGGCCTGACCTATGAAGAAGCCGACGCCGGCCTGGTCGCGCTGGAGAAGCACGGCGACCTGCTGCCCGCCTCGACCTTGGCGTCGATCGAGAAGAACAAGGTCGCGCTGAAGAGCCCGCTGACCACGCCGGTGGGCGAGGGCTTCACCTCGATCAACGTGACCATGCGTCGCCACTTCGACCTGTACGCCAACGTGCGTCCGGCGATCTCCTTCCCCAACACCAAGTCGCGCTTCGGCAGCGGCGTGGATCTGATCACAGTGCGCGAGAACACCGAGGGCGCCTACCTGAGCGAGGGCCAGGAAGTCTCCGCCGACGGCGAAACCGCGGTGTCGATGGCGCGCGTGACCCGCAAGGGCTCCGAGCGCATCGTGCGCTACGCCTTCGACCTGGCCCGCGCCACCGGCCGCAAGAAGGTCACCCTGGTGCACAAGGCCAACATCATCAAGTCGACCTCGGGCCTGTTCCTGAAGGTCGGCCGCGAAGTGGCCAAGGACTACCCCGACATCGAGTGCAACGAGATGATCGTGGACAACACCTGCATGCAGCTGGTGATGCGTCCGGAGCAGTTCGACATCATCGTGACCACCAACCTGTTCGGCGACATCCTCTCGGACCTGTGCGCCGGCCTGGTCGGCGGCCTGGGCCTGGCCCCGGGCGCCAACATCGGCACCAATGCCGCGATCTTCGAGGCCGTGCACGGCTCGGCGCCGGACATCGCCGGGCAGGGCAAGGCCAATCCCTGCGCGCTGCTGCTCGCCGCCGCGCAGCTGCTCGACCATATCGGCCAGCCGGAGAACGCCACGCGCCTGCGCAAGGCGATCGTGGCCACGCTGGAGGCCAAGGATTCGGTCACCCCGGACCTGGGCGGCACCGGCAACACCATGGGCTTCGCCAAGGCCATCGCCAGCCGCCTCTGAGCCTGGCCATCCCCGCAACGAAAAAGGGCGCCTCACGGCGCCCTTTTTTCGTATGCACTTCGGTCAGTGAGCGAGAGGAGGGGCTTTCACGATTCTCCGCTCCCGATTCCCCATTCCCGTCAGTTCCGCGACTGCAGCTTGGACAGCAGGCGCAGGAACTCCGCGTACAGCCACACCAGCGTGACCATCAGGCCGAAGGCGCCGTACCACTCCATGTACTTGGGCGCGCCCGCGTCCACGCCGGATTCGATGAAATCGAAGTCCAGCACCAGGTTCAACGCCGCCACCACCACGACCACCAGGCTGATGCCGATGCTGACCACGCCCGAGCCGTGCAGGTAGGACACGTTCATGCCGAACAGCTGCATCACCATCGACACCAGGTACATCACCATGATGCCGCCGGTGGCCGCGACCACGCCCAGCTTGAAGTTCTCGGTCGCCTTGATCAGCCCGCTGCGATAGGCCATCAGCAGCGCGAACAGCGTGCCGAAGGTCAGCAGCACCGCCTGGAATACCACCCCGTGGAAGCGCATTTCGTACAGCGCCGAGACCGAGCCGAGGAAGAAGCCTTCCACCAGCGCGTACAGCGGCGCGGTGACCGGCGACCACTCCTTCTTGAACACCGTCACCAGCGCCAGCACGAAGCCGCCGATCGCGCCGCCGATCACATAGACCGCCGCGCCGGCGGCCGCCGCCATCTCGCCGTTGGGCAGGGTGATGGTGGACTGGTTCCAGGCGAAGGCCGCGGTCAGCAGGCTGAGCAGCAGCAGGAAGCCGGTCTTGTTGACCGTGCCGTTCAGGGTCATCGCCCCGCCGTCGCGGGTGACCACCGCGCCGGTGCCGAGGTCGAGGAACGTGGACTCTTTCAGAGCCGGATTGCCGCTGCGGATCATGCTGCCTCCCTGGGCGATATTTCGAATGATGCTGGTGCGAAAGGCGGGACTCGAACCCGCACGGGGGTTACCCGCTGGAACCTAAATCCAGTGCGTCTACCAGTTCCGCCACTTTCGCATGAGGTCGCGCGCATTCTACCTGTCCATTGAGACAGTCGGCGCTGACGATGCTGTTAGCGGTCGGCGTGCCGACTTCGCGATGCATGCGCCGGTGGGTGGGCCGGGACGAGCGATGGTCGCGCGCTGCATTTCGGCCTGCCGGCGCGGACGGCGTGCGAACCCGGAAAAGAAAGAAGGCGCCCAGAGCACTGGACGCCTTCCTGTTTGGTGGGCCGTCAAGGATTCGAACCTTGGACCTATTGATTAAGAGTCAACTGCTCTACCAACTGAGCTAACGGCCCCGAAAACTGGTCGCGCAGTATACGCGATGATTCGGTTTGTGCAACACCCTTGTCGAAGAAAGCCGATGCGAAAGTGGGGTGGCTGAGGGGACTCGAACCCCCGACATCTGGAATCACAATCCAGTACTCTAACCAACTGAGCTACAGCCACCACTGATACCGCATCCAGCCTCGTGCACCGGTGAATTGGCGCGCCCGACAGGAATCGAACCTGTAACCGCCGGCTTAGAAGGCCGGTGCTCTATCCAGTTGAGCTACGGGCGCCCGGCTGGATCGCATCCGGACTACATCGATCGGACCGCGTTGGATGGTCGGGGTAGAGGGATTCGAACCCCCGACATCCTGCTCCCAAAGCAGGCGCGCTACCAGACTGCGCTATACCCCGGAAACCGTGTGCGGGCCGGCGACTCGCCGGTCCCTGACCGACGTTGCCCGCCGGAAAGGACGCGTATTGTCTGGATGCGGGGTGCACCTGTCAACGCGCACGGACGCATTTGTGGTCAAACCGCGCCCGATCGGCGAAACTAGCGCGTTCGGCAAGGGGCCCCGACCGCGGCATCCGCGGCCCGCGTCCGAAGCAACCCCTTCAACCTTCAACAACGATGACCCGCGACCAGCCTTGCGTCGCGGTTGCAGGAGCTAAGTGAGATGACCGTTTCCGTCGAATCGACCGGCAGCCTTGGGCGCCGCATGAGCTTCACGCTGCCGGCCGAGCGCCTGGACAACCACATCGGCGGCCGCCTGCGCGAGCTCAGCCGCACCGTGCGCATCAAGGGCTTCCGCCCGGGCAAGGTGCCGGCCAAGGTGATCGAGCAGCGCTTCGGCAAGCAGGTGCGCGCCGAGGCTCTGGACGGGCTGCTGCGCGAGACCTTCGACTCGGCGGTGCGCGAACAGGCCCTGCAGCTGGCCGGCAATCCGCGTCTGGAGCCGGCCGGCGAGGGCGAGCTGGAGTGGGTCGCGACCTTCGAGGTGGTGCCGGACTTCGGCGAGATCGACGTCTCCAAGCTTAACGTCGTGCGCCACACCGCCGAGGTGACCGACGCCGACATCGACCAGATGATCGAGAACCTGCGCCTGCAGCGCCGCACCTTCGAGCCGGTGGACCGTCCCGCCGCCGAGGGCGACCGCGTCGCGCTGGAGACCTGGTCGCAGGCCGGCGGCGAGCGCCTGCCCGCCGAGGGCGTGGAGACCGGTGCGACCCTGATCGGCTCTGGCGTGATGTTCGCCGACATCGAGCAGGCCCTGGTCGGCATGGCCAAGGGCGAGGAGAAAGAGATCACCGTCGCCTTCCCGGCCGACTGGCGCGTGCCGCAGCTGGCCGGCAAGAGCGTCCAGGTGCACCTGAAGGTGACCGACGTGTCCGCCTCGGTGCTGCCGCCGGTGGACAAGGACTTCATCAAGAGCTTCGGCGTCAAGAGCGGCGACGAGGCCCAGTTCCGCGCCGATATCCGCACCAACTTGGAGCGCGAGCTCAAGGGCGCGCTGGCCAACCGCCTGCGCCGCGAGGTGGGTGAGCAGCTGATCGCCGCCTACGCCTCGGTCGAGATGCCCGAGCGCCTGGTCGAGAACGAGGCCCGCTCCATGCTGGCCCAGCAGGTCGAGCAGGCCCGCCGCCAGGGCCAGAACCTGCAGGTGCCGGACGACGCCTACCAGGGGTTCCTGGACCCGGCGCGCAAGCGCGTGCTGGTCGGCCTGCTGGTGGGCGAGGTCGCCCGCCGCAACGAACTGCGCCTGGACCCCAAGCGCGTGCAGGAAACCATGCGCCTGATCGCCTCCACCTACGAGGAGCCCGAGCAGGTCATTGAGTTGTACCGCAACGACCCCCAGATGATGGCTGGGCTGCAGTCCCGTGTGATGGAAGAGCAGGTGATCGACTGGATCGCCGAGCGCGCCCAGCACACGGAACAGGCCCTGTCCTTCCAGGACGCGATCCGGCAGTAACGGTCCCCGGTTTCGCCATCGGTCCGGCGCCCCAGGGCGCCGGCCGGTGCGGTGAGGCGGGATCCAGCGCAATCCACGTGTCCCCTTCGCGGGGGAGACGGATCCAACAACGACAAGGTGCCTCACTCCATGGATAACCTGACCAAGGCCTTGAACCTCGTTCCGATGGTGGTCGAGCAGACCAGCCGCGGCGAGCGCGCCTACGACATCTATTCCCGCCTGCTCAAGGAGCGCGTGATCTTCCTGGTCGGGCCGGTCGACGACCACGTGGCCAACGTGATCGTGGCGCAGATGCTGTTCCTCGAGGCCGAGAATCCCGAAAAGGACATCAGCTTCTACATCAACTCGCCCGGTGGCGTGGTCACCGCCGGCATGGCGATCTACGACACCATGCAGTACATCAAGCCGGACGTGAGCACCATCTGCGTCGGCCAGGCGGCCTCGATGGGCGCGCTGCTGCTGGCGGCCGGTGCGGCCGGCAAGCGTTACGCGCTGCCGAACTCGCGCGTGATGATCCACCAGCCGCTGGGCGGCTTCCAGGGCCAGGCCACGGACATCGACATCCATGCCCGCGAGATCCTGACCCTGCGCCACAAGCTCAACGAGATCCTGGCCAAGCACACCGGCCAGTCGCTGGAGACCATCGCCCGCGACACCGAGCGCGACAACTTCAAGAGCGCCCAGGACTCCAAGGCCTACGGCCTGGTGGACGAGGTGCTGGAGCGCCGTCCGGACGAGTCGATCCAGTCTGCCTGAACGAACGGCCGACTGGCCGGGATCCTTCGGCCCTCGCGCGCCGGGCGGCAAC
Organism: Pseudoxanthomonas sp. X-1; assembly: GCF_020042665.1. Classification (NCBI taxonomy): domain Bacteria; kingdom Pseudomonadati; phylum Pseudomonadota; class Gammaproteobacteria; order Lysobacterales; family Lysobacteraceae; genus Pseudoxanthomonas; species Pseudoxanthomonas sp. X-1. The sequence goes on along the minus strand of NZ_CP083376.1, from coordinate 3,198,379 downwards.
GACCCGGCGCGCGTCGTTTCCGCAGGCGAAGCCGCCCGGAGCGGTCCAGGGCCCGGAACTTGCAGACGGATTTCTGCGTTCCGGGCGCGGCGCCGGGCAGACGCCAACGGCGCCGATCCGGTGCTATTCTCGAAATCGAATGCCCCCGCGGGGGCAGCTGTGAGTGGGTAAAACAAGCATGAGCGAAGACCGCCAAGGCCGTTCCGGCGAGAGCAACAAAATCCTGTACTGCTCGTTCTGCGGAAAGAGCCAGCACGAGGTCCGCAAGCTGATCGCCGGCCCGAGCGTGTTCATCTGCGATGAATGCGTGGAGCTGTGCAACGACATCATCCGCGAGGAACTCGAGGAGAAGGCGCAGTCGGCGCGCAGCTCGCTGCCCAAGCCGCGCGAGATCCTCGAGGTGCTCGACCAGTACGTGATCGGCCAGCAGCGCGCCAAGCGCACGCTCGCCGTGGCCGTGTACAACCACTACAAGCGCATCGAGAGCCGGCAGAAGAGCGACGACGTCGAGCTGGCCAAGTCCAACATCCTGCTGGCCGGGCCGACCGGTTCGGGCAAGACGCTGCTGGCCGAGACGCTGGCGCGGCTGCTCAACGTGCCGTTCACCATCGCCGATGCGACCACGCTGACCGAGGCCGGCTACGTCGGCGAGGACGTGGAGAACATCATCCAGAAGCTGCTGCAGAAGTGCGACTACGACGTCGACAAGGCGCAGCAGGGCATCGTCTACATCGACGAGATCGACAAGATCTCGCGCAAGAGCGAGAACCCGTCGATCACCCGCGACGTGTCCGGCGAAGGCGTTCAGCAGGCGCTGCTGAAGCTGATCGAAGGCACCGTGGCCAGCGTCCCGCCGCAGGGCGGCCGCAAGCACCCGCAGCAGGAATTCCTGCAGGTGGACACCAAGAACATCCTGTTCATCTGCGGTGGTGCGTTCGCCGGCCTGGACAAGATCATCCAGGCGCGTTCGACCGAGGCCAGCGGCATCGGCTTCGGCGCCAAGGTCAAGTCCTCGGAGAAGAAGCCGGAGATCGGCAAGGTGCTGTCCGAGGTCGAGCCGGAGGACCTGATCAAGTTCGGCCTGATCCCCGAGTTCGTCGGCCGCCTGCCGGTGGTCGCCACGCTGGAGGAGCTGGACGAGCCGGCGCTGGTGAAGATCCTGACCGAACCGAAGAACGCCATCACCAAGCAGTTCAAGCGGCTGTTCGACATGGAGGGCGTTGAGCTGGAATTCCGCCCCGACGCGCTGTCGGCGATCGCGCGCAAGGCGCTCAAGCGCAAGACCGGCGCCCGCGGCCTGCGCACCATCGTCGAGTCGGTGCTGCTGGACACCATGTACGACCTGCCGTCGCTGGAAAACGTCGGCAAGGTGGTGGTGGACGAGTCGGTGATCGAGCACAAGTCCGAGCCCTACCTGATCTACCAGAATCCGCCGGTCGCGCCCAAGGTTGCATCGGCCGAATGATCGGGTAAGTCCTTGATCGCGAAAGGGCTCCGGATTCTCGCTTGCATCGCCCAGCCAATGGCCCCATAACGGGGCCATTGGCATTTTTGCGGCACGTGTTCGCACTGCTTCCAAGCCTGCCTCCCCGCACTCTCCTGGAGCCCCCATGGCCCGTACCGAACCCCAGATCCTGGACCTGCCCGTGCTGCCGCTGCGCGACGTGGTGGTCTTCCCGCACATGGTCATCCCGCTGTTCGTCGGCCGCGACAAGTCGATGCGCGCGCTGGAGCAGGCCATGGCCGCCGACAAGCGCATCCTGCTGGTCGCGCAGAAGTCGGCCGACACCGACGACCCGACCGCGGCCGACCTCTACCAGATCGGGACCCTGGCCCAGGTGCTGCAGCTGCTGAAGCTGCCCGACGGCACGATCAAGGTGCTGGTCGAGGGCATCGCGCGCGTGGCGGTCAGCGAGATCGTCGAGCGCGAGCAGTCGCTGTACGGGCAGGGCGAGGAGATCGAAACCGACGAGGCCGCCGAGTCGCGCGAGATCGAGGCCGTCGCCCGCTCGCTGATGAGCCTGTTCGAGCAGTACGTCAAGACCAACCGCAAGCTGCCGCCGGAGCTGTTGCAGACCCTGGCCGGCATCGACGAGCCGGGGCGCCTGGCAGACACCATCGCCGCGCACCTGGGCGTGCGCCTGAGCGACAAGCAGCGTTTGCTCGAAACCATTCCGGTCGGCGAGCGGCTGGAGCTGCTGGTCGGTTTCGTCGACGGCGAAATCGACGTGCAGCAGCTGGAGAAGCGCATCCGCGGCCGGGTCAAGTCGCAGATGGAGAAGTCCCAGCGCGAGTACTACCTCAACGAGCAGATGAAGGCGATCCAGAAGGAGCTGGGCGAGCTGGACGACGCGCCCAACGAGCTGGAGGAGCTGACCCGCAAGATCGCCGCCGCCGGCATGCCCAAGGCGGTGGAGACCAAGGCGCGCAACGAGCTCAACAAGCTCAAGCAGATGTCGCCGATGTCGGCCGAGGCCGCGGTGGTGCGCAACTACCTGGACTGGATCCTGGGCGTGCCGTGGAAGAAGCGCTCCAAGGTGCGCAAGGACCTCAAGGTCGCCCAGGAGACGCTGGACGCCGACCACTACGGCCTGGAGAAGGTCAAGGAACGCATCCTCGAGTACCTCGCCGTGCAGTCGCGCGTGAAGCAGATGAAGGGCCCGATCCTGTGCCTGGTCGGGCCGCCGGGCGTGGGCAAGACCTCGCTGGGCCAGTCCATCGCCAAGGCCACCAACCGCAAGTTCGTGCGCATGGCGCTGGGCGGCGTGCGCGACGAGGCCGAGATCCGCGGCCATCGCCGCACCTACGTCGGCTCGATGCCGGGCCGCATCGTGCAGAACCTCAACAAGGTCGGCACCAAGAACCCGCTGTTCGTGCTGGACGAGATCGACAAGATGTCGATGGACTTCCGCGGCGATCCGTCCTCGGCCCTGCTGGAAGTGCTCGACCCCGAGCAGAACCACACCTTCAACGACCACTACCTGGAAGTGGACCTGGACCTGTCGGACGTGATGTTCGTGGCGACCTCCAACTCGCTCAACATCCCCGGCCCGCTGCTGGACCGCATGGAAGTGATCCGCATCCCCGGCTATACCGAGGAGGAGAAGCTCAACATCGCCCAGCGCTACCTGGTGCCCAAGCAGCTCAAGGCCAATGGCCTCAAGCCCGACGAGCTGAAGATCGAGGAGAGCGCGGTGCGCGACATCGTGCGCTACTACACGCGCGAATCCGGCGTGCGCAGCCTGGAGCGCGAGATCGCCAAGATCTGCCGCAAGGTGGTCAAGGAGATCGCGCTGGCCGGTCCGCAGCCGGAGAAGAAGACCAAGAAGGGGCAGGCGCGCATCGTGGTGTCCGAGAAGAACCTGGAGAAGTACCAGGGCGTGCGCCGCTTCGACTTCGGCCGCGCCGAGGAAGCCAACGAGATCGGCCTGGTCACCGGCCTGGCCTGGACCGAGGTCGGCGGCGACCTGCTGCAGATCGAAGTGACGCTGGTGCCGGGCAAGGGCGGCATGACCCTCACCGGTCAGCTCGGCGATGTGATGAAGGAATCGGCCTCGGCCGCGCTGTCGGTGGTGCGCTCGCGCGCCGAGAGCTTGGGCATCGATACCGAGTTCCTGCAGAAGCAGGACGTGCATCTGCACGTGCCCGACGGCGCCACGCCCAAGGACGGTCCGAGCGCCGGCATCGCCATGGTGACCGCGCTGGTGTCCACGCTGACCCGCAACCCGGTCAAGGCCGAGGTGGCGATGACCGGCGAGATCACCCTGCGCGGCCGCGTCTCGGCGATCGGTGGCTTGAAGGAGAAGCTGCTGGCGGCCATGCGCGGCGGCATCACCACCGTGGTCATCCCGGAGGAGAACCGCAAGGATCTGGCGGACATCCCCGAGTCGGTGCTCAAGGGCATGAAGATCGTGCCGGTCAAGTGGATCGACGAGGTGCTGGACCTGGCGCTGGAACGCCCGGTCGGGCCGGTCGGCGGCTCGGGCGGAGACAAGGGCGTGGAGGTGCCGCAGGCGGCCAAGCCTGCGCCGCAGCGCGATGTCAAGCATTGACTTCGCGCGGTTCATGAAGCTTGAAACCCGCTGAAACCCGCGCCGTTATTAGGTTTTTCGGTTGCGGCACCGGGGTGCGGCTGGTATAAAAGCCGCACCCGAGGACGTCCCCAACGGTCGTCCGCAGCGGGATCCAAACCGGCCCGACGTGGCGCAAGCCCCGGGCCGGTCACACATTCAGCGGTTGCATGCCGCACATGGAGTATCTCAATGAACAAAGCCGAATTGATCGAGGCTGTCGCCAGCCGTTCCGACCTGAGCAAGGCTGATTCCACCCGTGCCGTCGACGCCGTCGTGGCCAGCATCACCGACGCGCTGAAGGGCGGCGACTCGGTCACCATCGTGGGCTTCGGCACCTTCCAGGTGCGTGGCCGCGCCGCGCGCACGGGCCGCAACCCGAAGACCGGCGAGAACATCGAAATCGCCGCTTCGAAGAATCCGGCATTCAAGGCTGGCAAGGCTCTGAAGGACGCTGTAAACTAATCCGCTCAGCTCGCCAGGGTGCTTAGCTCAGCGGTAGAGCGTCTCCTTTACACGGAGAGGGTCGGGGGTTCGAAACCCTCAGCACCCACCAAGCACCACAGCCAAGAGTTTCAAGCGCGGAGCGGTAGTTCAGTCGGTTAGAATGCTGGCCTGTCACGCCGGAGGTCGCGGGTTCGAGTCCCGTCCGCTCCGCCAGTTGTTCCAAAAGCCCCCGAGCGATTGGGGGCTTTGCTTTCCCTAAAGAGAGAAGGCACAGAAGTTTCGCAAAGCGTTCCAAAGCGCGGAGTGGTAGTTCAGTCGGTTAGAATGCTGGCCTGTCACGCCGGAGGTCGCGGGTTCGAGTCCCGTCCACTCCGCCAGTTGTTCAAAACGCCCGCCGGCGACCCCGGCGGGCGTTTTCTTTTGTGCTTCACCGCACGCGGCGCGGGCAAATACGTTTCGCCAGCCTTGGCACGATCGGGCACGTTTACTCGACGGATGATTGGGATTTTTCTCCACCCGAAGTCTTAAGGCGTAACGCGCGAGGCAACGGGCCGGCGCCCGCCGGCCCGCTGCCCCTCCGAAGCGGGGCCGCTGGCCTCCCAAGCCGAAACACCCGAGCGCCGTAATCCCCCGATCCCAGGATGAGCCTTTTCCCGTGCCTGAGCATCGTGTCAGGGGCGCGGCCTAGCCGGCGGCATTGCGCGTGGAACCACGCTAAACTGCGCGGCTTGCCGAACCTGACCTAACGACTCGATGCTGCAGACTCTTCGCGAAAAGACCTCAGGCTGGATCGCCACCGTGGTGATGGGCCTGCTGATCGTTCCGTTCGCCTTCGTGGGCGTGAACGAGTACATGAGCGGTGGTCCGGATTCCTCCGTGGCGCGCGTGCAGGCTCCCCCGACCTGGTGGCCCTCGGCACCGTCGTGGCCGCCCCTGTCGCTGCTGTGGCAGCACGCCGATATCAGCGTGCAGGACTACCAGCGCGCCGTGAGCGACGCGCGCCGCCGCCAGCAGGCGCAGCTGCGCGACGCCTTCGACGCGCGCGAGTTCGACTCGGCCGCCAACAAGCGCAAGATCCTGGACGACCTGATCGACCGCAAGGTCGTGGAACTGGCGGCCACCCGCGCCGGCGTGGCGGTGAGCGATGCCGCGCTGCGCGAGGCGATCGCCTCCGACGCCAGCTTCCAGCAGGGCGGCAAGTTCGACGGTGCCACCTACGCGACGATCCTGCAGCAGAACGGCCTGACGCCGACCACCTACCAGCAGCAGCTGCGCGAAGACATGACCATCTCGCTGGTGCCGCAGGGCCTGGCGCTGGGCAGCTTCGTCACCGATCAGCAGATGGACCAGTTCTTCAAGCTGATGGGCGAGACGCGCGATGTGACCCTGGCCACCCTGCCGGCGCCGACCCCGGACACGGCACCGGTCACCGATGCCCAGGCCAAGCAGTGGTACGACGCCCACCGCGCCGACTTCCGCAAGCCCGAGCAGGTCAGCGTGGAATACGTCGAGGTCGACGCGTCCAAGCTGCCGCCCGCACCGGCCGTGGACGAGGCCGAGTTGCGCAAGCGTTACGAGGCCGATACCGCGCGCTTCTCCACCGAGCAGCGCCTGGCCTCGCACATCCTGATCTCGGTGCCCGCCGGCGCCGATGCGGCCACGCAGAAGGCGGCCGAGGACAAGGCCGCCAAGCTGGCCGAACAGGCCAAGGCGCCGGGCGCCGACTTCGCCGCGCTGGCCAAGGCCAATTCGCAGGATCCGGGCTCGGCCGAGAACGGCGGCGACCTGGGCTGGGTCACGCGGGGGATGATGGTCGGCCCGTTCGAGCAGGCCCTGTTCGGGATCGCCAAGCCGGGCGAGGTGGTGGGCCCGATCAAGAGCGAGTTCGGCTATCACGTGATCAAGCTGCGTGAGGTCAAGGGCCAGTCCGGCAAGCCCTTCGAGGACGTGCGCGCCCAGCTGGCCGCCGAGGCGCAGAAGGAAGCCGACGCCAAGCAGTACAACGACGTCGCCGGCAAGCTGGTCACCGCCACGCTGGACAATCCCGATTCGCTCACCGCCGGCGCCCAGGCAGCCGGGCTGCAGGTGCAGAAGGCCGGTCCGTTCTCGCGCGCCGACGCGCCGGGCCTGCTGGCCAACCCGCAGGTGCTGCGCGTGGTGTTCGACGAGCAGCAGATCGCCGACCGCACGGCCAGCCAGCTGATCAAGATCGACGACACGCATGCGCTGGTGGTGCGCGTAACCGACCACAGCGACGCGACCGACCAGCCGCTGGACCGGGTCAAGGAACAGGTCGTCGCCGCCGTGCGCGCCGACCGCAGCGCCAAGGCCGCCGAGAAGCTGGCCGACGACGTGCTGGCGCGGGTGAAGAAGGGCGAGAGCCTGAAGGCCATCGCGGACGCGGCGCAGTACCAGTCCGGACAGATCCCGGGCCTGCCGCGCGGCACGCCGATTCCCTCGCGCGAAGGCAGCCAGGCCCTGTTCGCCGCGCCGGTGCCTGAGGCCGGCAAGGTCACCCCGGGCAAGGCGCGCCTGGAGGACGGCCGCTTCGTGGTGTTCACCGTGGACAAGGTCACCCCGGGCGATGCCAGCAAGCTCCCCGAGGCCCAGCGCGACCAGCTGCGCCAGCAGGTCACCCAGCTCTACGCCGGCGCCGACGTGCAGCAGTACATCAAGGACACGCGCCGCAAGTTCAAGGTCGTGGTGCACGAAGACAAGCTGTAAGCCGCGCTTCGTCGCAGGACTTCGAAAGCCGCGCCTGATAGGCGCGGCTTTTTTGTTCGCGCCGGTCTCGGGGCGTAGACGCGCAGCGCTCGCATCGTTGCAGGATGCCCTGACCGAGGAAAAGCGGCCAAAGCCCACCGGACCGCTGCCCAATCGAAGCCAGCGCACCCACGCACCGCGATCACTAACCGCGGATGAAGGTCGTCAAGCGCGACTAGTCCCGCCTCAGCCGCCGTCGACCCCACTCATGCCCAGGATGTTGTAGCCAGCGTCGACATAGGTGATCTCGCCGGTGATACCGGCAGCCAGATCCGAACACAGGAACGCCGCCGCGTTGCCCACGTCGTCGATGGAGACGTTGCGGCGCAGCGGCGCATGCTCCTCGACATAGCTGAGCGTCTTGCGGAAGCCCGCGATGCCAGAGGCGGCCAGCGTCTTGATCGGCCCGGCGGAAATGGCGTTGACGCGCGTGCCCTCGGGGCCGAGGTTGAGCGCCAGATAGCGCACGGTGGCCTCCAGGCTGGCCTTGGCCACGCCCATCAGGTTGTAGTTGTAGAGCGCGCGCTGCGCGCCGAGATAGCTCAGGGTGAGGATCGCACCCTGCTGCCCCCGCATCAGCGGCCGTGCCGCGTGGGCGAGGGCGGCCAGCGAATAGGCCGAGATGTCGTGGGCCTCGGCGAAGTTCTCCCGCGTCAGGCCATCGAGGAACTCGCCGGCAATGGCCTCGCCCTGCGCGAAGGCGATGGCATGCACCAGCACGTCCAGGCTGTCCCAGTGTTCGGCCAGCGCCTCGAAGCAGGCGTCGATCTGCGCATCGTGGGCCACGTCCAGCGGCAGGGCGATCTCGCTGCCGAAGGCGGTCGCCGCCTGCAGCACGCGCGGCTTGAGCTTGTCGTTCTGGTAGGTGAACGCCAGTTCGGCGCCCTGGCGATGCATGGCCTCGGCGATGCCCCAGGCGATGGAGCGGTCGGAAGCGATGCCGGTGATCAGGACACGTTTGCCTTGCAGGAACCCCATTGCGCCTCTCGCGACTGGCTGGAACGAGGCGTCATTCTGCCATCGCGCCGCGATGCGGTTTCAGCGCGCCGGATCGGCCAGCTTGAGCACCATGCCCGGTTTGATCAGGGCGCGCTTGCCCAGCGCGTTCCAGCGGATCAGCTGTGCGGTGCGCACGTCGTAGCGGCGGGCGATGGCCGAGAGCGTCTCGCCGCGCGCGACCACGTGCGTGGCGGGAGGATCGGACGCGGCGCCGGAGGGCATCGGGTCGGGGCTTGCGGGGCCGGCATCGCCACCGCCAAGCGCGCGCAGGTCCGACGCCACCGACGGTGCGCCGCTGCGCGGGCCGGCCAGCACCCACATGGTTTCGCCGCCCAGACCGCCGCGCAGGCGTGAGACCGCCGGGTTGAGCCCGGTGATCTGGTCGGCATCGCGGCCCTCGCGCGCGGCCCAGGCCGAGAGCGAGCCGTAGTCCGCCGGCAGCGCCGTGGCCTGCAGGTGCGCGACCGGCCGCGCCAGCGAGGCCAGCCATTCCGGGCGCTCCCCCGCGTCCTCGAGCACGCAGGCCAGCGCGTGCAGCTTGTCCACGTACGCGACGGTGTTGCGCGAGACCCCGGGCAGCGTCGTGGGCCGTTCCATCGCCGTGCCGTGGCCCGCGCGGCGCACCGCCTGCACGATGCGGTTCTCGCCGGCGTTGTAGGCCATGATCGCCAGGCGCCAGTTGCCGCCGAACATGTCGTGCAGGGTCTTCAGGTAGCGCACCGCGGCCTGGGTCGATTCCACCGGCGACAGGCGCCCGTCGTAGCCCTTGCGCATGCGCACGCCGTGGTGGCGCGCGGTCAGCGAGACGAACTGCCACAGCCCCGCCGGGCCCGAACCGTTGGCGGCGCCGGGGTGGTAGCCGCTTTCGACGAAGGGGATCAGCGCGTACTCGGTCGGCAGGTTGGCCTGACGCATCGCGCCGACCACGTAACCGAACAGCGGCAGGATGTCGTCGTCGCGATCGGCCAGCCGGCTCGGCGCATGGGCGAAGTTGCGGCGGTACTGGGCATCGCTGGCCTGCGCGGTACAGCTGGGTTCGGCCAGCCCTTCGCGGAACTGGCGGAAGATCTCGCCGCCGTCCAGGGTCTGCTGGACCGGCTCGGCGTCCGCATCGGCTGGTGCGGGCCCGGCGGGTCCGCCCGGTGGCAGGTCGGCCGCCTGCTGCGCCCAGCCCGGAAAGATGCCGCTGGCCAGGGCCAGCAGGCACGCGGCCGCCACCCGCCTCACGCGCGGAAGCCGTCCTTCCAGCGCCGCAGCCCGGCGAAGGTCTCCACCCGGTCGCCGGCCCGATGCCCCAGCCAGGCGTCCACCGCCTGGGCGACCTCGGCCGCGTCCACGCGCAGGAACGGGTTGGTCGCGCGTTCCTCGCTCAGGCTGACCGGCAGGCTCGGCCGGCCCTGGGCGCGCAGGGCGGCGACCTGGTCGGCGCGCTGTCGCAGCGCGGCGTTGCCCGGGTCCACCGCCAGCGCGAACGCCGCGTTGCTCGCGGTGTACTCATGGCCGCAGCACACCGGCGTGTCGCCGGGCAGGCCGGCGAGCCGGTCGAGCGAGGCCAGCATCTGCGCCGGCGTGCCCTCGAACAGCCGCCCGCAGCCCAGACTGAACAAGGTATCGCCGCTGAACAGTTCGCCGCCCGGCGCCAGCCGATGGAAGGCGACGTGGCTGCGGGTGTGCCCGGGCACGAACAGGGCTTGGAACGCCATGCCCGCGGCCTCGAAGGTCTCGCCGTCGCGCACCCGGTGGGTGGCGGTGACGATGCGGTCATCGTCGGCGGCGATCACCGGCAGCCCGGGCCAGCGCGCCATCAGTTCGGGCACCCCGCCGATATGGTCGTCGTGGTGATGGGTGAGCAGGATCGCGGCGGGCGCCAGGCCTTGCGCGGCGGCCTCCAGCACCGGCGCGGCCTGGCCCGGGTCGACGATCAGCGCCTGCCCGGCGTCGCCGGCCAGCGCCCAGATGTAGTTGTCGTCGAAGGCGCGCAGCGCGGTGAGGCTTGGCATCGTGAATCGGTCGGCAGACGCGGGGGCGTCCTCTACAATCCCCGACCATGCCTGCCGCCGCCTCCCAACGTCAACCCGAGCCCCTGGCGTGGTTCGGGACTGCGGATGGTCAGCGCCTGCTGGCGGCTGAACAGCCGCCGATTGCCTCCCTGCTGGCCGCCAAGGCCGCCGCGCCCACGCTGTGGCTGCATCCCGGCGCCGGGGCCGGCGTGTCGGTGGTCGCCGCCGGGCTGGCGCTGGAGGCCCATGGCGGCGGCTTCGACGGGCCGCTGCGCTGCGGGCACAGCCTGCCGCTGGCCTCGGACAGCTTCAGCGCGGTGGTGGTGCAGCACGTACCGGAGAACGGCGCGCGCAGCGTGCTGGCCGAATGCGCGCGCGTGCTCGAGCCGGGCGGCCGGCTGTGGCTGTTCGCGCTCAATCCGGTCAGCCCCTATCGCCTGCGCTGGCGCCGCACCGGGCTGTCCGTGCGCGGTCCCGGCCGCTGGCGCCGGCTGCTGCAGCAGGCCGGCCTGGACTGCGAGGCCCATCCCCCGCAGTGGCTGGGGCCAGCCTGGCGCAACGATGGCCGCGCGCCGGACATGATGCGGGCGGTGTGCCTGCTGCAGGCCGACAAGCGCGGCCCCGACCTGATCCTCTCGCCCGCCCGGCCGCCGCGATGGCAGCCCGGCGCGGTGCCGGCCTGACCCTGCGCGGAGTTCCATGAAACAGATCACCATCCATTCCGACGGCTCCTGCCTGGGCAATCCCGGGCCCGGCGGCTGGGCCGCGCTGCTGCGCTACGGCCGCATCGAGCGCGAGCTGTTCGGCGGCGAGGCGCATACCACCAACAACCGCATGGAGCTGATGGCCGCGATCATGGCGCTGGAAGCGCTGACTGAGCCTTGCGAGGTGATCCTGATCACCGACTCGCAGTACGTGCGCCAGGGCATCACCGAATGGATGCCCGGTTGGATCCGCAAGCAGTGGAAGACCGCCGCCGGCGGCGCGGTCAAGAACCGCGAGCTGTGGGAGCGCCTGCACGCCGCCACGCAGCGCCATCGGATCGACTGGCGCTGGGTGAAGGGCCATTCGGGCGACGCCGATAATGAGCGCGTGGACATCCTGGCGCGCAATGCCGCCATCGCCGTGCGCGACGGCGCCGCCGCGTGAGTGCCCCGGCGCCCGGACAGACGGAGCTGCGCAGCGCGCGCCTGACCCTGCACCTGCCCACCGACAGCGAGCGCGACGCGGCGCTGATGCTGGCGGTGCTCAACGATGCCGACTTCATCGCCCAGGTCCGCGACGCCGGCGTGCGCGACCTGGCCACGGCGCGCGAGGCGGTGCGGCGCGGGCCGCTGGCGTATCGCGCCGCCAACGGCCTGGGCCTGTGCCGGGTGGTGGAAACCGCGAGCGGCCGCGACATCGGCCAGGCCGGCCTGGTCACGCGCGAATGTCTGCCCGCGCCGGACCTGGGCTATGCGCTGCTGCCCGAGGGGCGCGGCAAGGGCTACGCCACCGAGGCCGCGCGCGCGGTGCTGGATCACGCGCGCGACGTGCTGCGCCTGCCGCGCGTGCTGGCGCTGGTCAATCCCACCAACACCGCCTCGCTGACGGTGATGGACCGCCTGGGCTTCGTGTTTGAGACAATGGCCCAGCTGCCCGGCCTGGACCATCCGCTGCGGCAGTTCTCCATCACGCTGCACGAGGACCGCTAGGCCATGCGCCAGATCATCCTGGACACCGAAACCACCGGCCTGGAATGGAAGAAGGGCAACCGCGTCGTCGAGATCGGCGCGGTCGAGCTGGTCGAGCGCCGCCCCAGCGGCAACAACTTCCACAAGTACCTCAGGCCGGACTGCGAGTTCGAACCCGGCGCCCAGGAAGTGACCGGGCTGACGCTGGAGTTCCTGGCCGACAAGCCGGCGTTCGAGGAGATCGTCGAGGAGTTCCTGGACTACGTGCGCGGCGCCGAGGTGATCATCCACAACGCCTCGTTCGACGTGGGCTTCCTGGACAGTGAGCTGGCGCGGCTCGGCCCGCAGTACGGCCGCTTCACCGACTATTGCACCGTGGTCGACACCCTGGCCATGGCGCGCGAGCGTTACCCGGGCCAGCGCAACTCGCTCGACGCGCTGTGCAAGCGCCTGGGCGTGGACAACACCCACCGCCACCTGCACGGCGGCCTGCTCGATGCGCAGATCCTGGCCGATGTCTACATCGCGCTGACCTCGGGCCAGGAGGAAATCGGCTTCGGCGGCTTCGACGAGGCCGGCGGCCACGCCGCGCCGGTGGTCTACGCCTTCGATGTCAGCAACGTCGGCCTGCGCGCGCGCGTGCTGCCGACCGCCGGCGAGCTGGAAGCCCATGCCAAGCGCCTGGAGAAGCTCCGCGCCAAGGCGGGCGGGCCCTGCCTGTGGGACCTGGTCGAAGCGCCGCCGGCACCGGCCAACACCGAGGCCGCCGCAGTCGCCTGACGGGTGCTGTGAGGCCCGGGCACGGCGCGAATGACCCGAGGCGGGCCTGCAAGCCCCGGCATCGAGAGGGCGAAACCCTGAGAAGGGCCAACCGCTTCCGTCATTCCCGCGAAAGCGGGAAGTGCTCCTTGGCAGACGCATGTCTGACCATCCAGCGCCTTTAGCGCTGCAGGTGAAAGCCCCTGGATTCCCGCGTTCGCCGGAATGGCAGCGATGGGTAGGTGGGTGGGCGGCGCGAAATGCGCAGCCGCGGCCTGCCAGGTGGGGTGGAGAGGGCACTTCCTGAGCCGGCTCCGCGCCCACGGCGAGGCGCCCGAAGTCAGCAGCGCCCTGCGGTCGGCACTGCTGCTTCGCCCCCGATCAGCTGCAGCGCACCAGGATCGCGGTGACGTTGTCCGAGCCGCCGCCGTCGAGCGCCGCCGCGATCAGCGCGTCTACGCTTTCCTGCGCGCTGCAGTCGTCCTGGCGCAGGATCGCGGCGATGCCGCGGTCGTCCACTTCCTCGGTCAGGCCATCGCTGCACAGCAGCAGCTGCATGCCGGGGCGGAACTCGCCGGTCAGCGTCTCGACGTTGAGCTGCGCCGGGTCGGTGACGCCCAGCGCCTGGGTGACCACGTTGCGATGCGGGTGCGAGCGCGCCTGCTCGCTGGTCAGGGCGCCCTGGGCGATCAGTTCCTGCACGTAGCTGTGGTCCTGGCTGAGCTGGGCCAGCTGGCCATCTCGCCACAGGTAGGCGCGGCTGTCGCCGACCCAGGCCACTTCGAAGCGGTCGCCCTGCACGCGCGCGGCGACCACGGTGGTGCCCATCGGCAGCGAGTCGTTGCGCCGGCGCGAGGCGCGGATGATCTCCTCGTCGGCCACGCGGATCGCCTGGCCCAGCGCGGTGCCGGCGCGGATCTCGCGCACGATGGTCTCGCGCGCCAGGGCGCTGGCGACTTCACCGCAGGCGTGCCCGCCCATGCCATCGGCGACCAGCCACAGACCGAGCGCGCTGTCGCCGTGATAGGTGTCTTCGTTCAGGGCGCGCCGCAGGCCGACGTGGCTGAGGTGTCCGAACTCGATCATGTGGCGCCTGGCGTCCCGGGTTGTACTGGAAAACGAACGCCATGATCGCGTCGAAGCGGACAGGGGACAAGCGCACGATGCGCCGGCGTCGTGGACGCGTTCGCGCCAGCGGCGCCCTCCGCGCGGTGCTTGTCCCGGGCCCGCGCGGCCCGTATCATGCGCAACCCCGGATCGACCCCGGGACCGCCGCCAGGCGGTGCGACACCCGGAGAGGTGGCAGAGTGGTCGAATGTACCTGACTCGAAATCAGGCGTACGTGCAAGCGTACCGTGGGTTCGAATCCCACCCTCTCCGCCATGTTTCGCAGACGGCCCCGTTGGGGCCGTCTGCATTTGGGCCCGTCGCGCACCGGCTCGCGCCCCCGGCCGCGCCGGTACACTGGCGCCCTTTCATCGCGATGGTGCGCCATGTCCGAAATCCTCACTCCCGTCTCCTTCGGCGAGCTGCTGGACAAGATCTCGATCCTGCAGATCAAGTCCGAGCGCATGACCGATGCGGCCAAGCTGGCCAACGTGCGCAAGGAGCTCTCGGCGCTGGAGCAGACCTGGATGGCGCATCCGGCCGCGGTGCAGGACATCGCCCGCCTGCGCGCCGAGCTCAAGGCGGTCAACGAGCGGCTGTGGGTGATCGAGGACGACATCCGGCTCAAGGAGAAGGCGCAGGCCTTCGACGAGGAGTTCATCCGCCTGGCACGCAGCGTGTATTTCGAGAACGACACGCGCGCGCGGATCAAGAAGGACATCAACCTGGCGCTGGGCTCGGCCTACGTCGAGGAGAAGTCCTACGAGGACTACGGCACCGGCGCCGCGCCCTGACGCGCCGGGCGAGGGCGAGCGAAAGGAACGCCAAGGCGGACCTTTCGTTCTCCAGGCTCAGTTCGACGTGTCGGCGCGGTAGCGCTCGAACGCGGCGATGGCGTCGTCCACGGTGATCAGCGCCATCACCTCGTCGAACTCGATCTTGGTGCCCCACTTCAGTTCGCTCGCCGGCTTGTGCAGGAAGCGCCGCGCGGCATCGTCGTAGCGGTCCACGCAATAGCGCACATCCGAGTACGGCCCGCTGCGCAGCGGGTTGCTGGCCGCATGCAGGCCCAGCACCTTGGTGCCCATGGCATTGGCGATATGCATCGGCCCCGAGTCGGGCGTGACCACCAGGTCGGCGCGGGCCAGCAGCGCGGGCAGCTGCTTGAGCGTGTCCTTGCCGACCAGGTCCAGCGCCGGCCCGCGCATCTGCGCGGCGATGGCGTCGGCGGTCTGCCGTTCCAGCGCGCTGCGCCCGCCGCACAGCACCACGCGCCAGCCCTGGGCGATGGCGTGGTCGGCCAGCGCGGCATGACGATCGGCGTACCAGTTGCGGCGCGCGTGGCTGGAACAGGGCGAGATCATCAGCACGCGCCGGCCATCGTCGGGCCATTGCGCGCGCGCCCACTCCCAGGCCTCGGGCGGGACCGGCAGGTCCCAGGTCACCACGTCCTGGCGCAGGCCCAGCGGTTCGCAGAAGCTGCCGATGGCGTCCAGCACATGGATCCCCGGGCGGTCGGCGATGCGCTCGTTGACGAACAGGCCGTGCAGGTCCTTGGAGCGGCTGCGGTCGTAGCCGATGCGGCGGCGGGCCGGGACGAAGGCCGACAGCACGTTGGCGCGCAGCGCGACCTGCATCTGCAGCAGCACCTCGAAGCGGCCGGGCAGGGTGGCGCGCAGGGCGCGCATGCCGGCCAGCCCGGTCTTCTTGTCGTACACGTGGAAGCGCACCCCCGGCAGGCCGTCGAGCAGCTTGCGCCCGCCGCCATCGATGATCCAGTCCAGCGTCAGCTGCGGCCAGGCGCGCTGCAGCGTGCGCACCAGCGGCACCACGTGGGTGACATCGCCCAGGGCGGACAGGCGCAGCAGGCACAGGGACTCAGGGGCGTTGGACAAAATTGTTAGACTCGCGCGATGGCCGCTTTTGACGCGACGGAAGTGCTGATGCCGTACCGCGATGCGCGCGGCGACGGCGCGATTCTGTTCGACCGCCAGCGCCTGCGGCAAGCGCAGCCCGAATGGCTGAACCCCGCGCACTGGGGCGACCGCGCCCGGCCGGTGGACAGCGGCGGGCGCGGCGGGGCCTGGTTCGTCGACGCGCCGTTCGGGCAGAGCCTGCTGCGCCAGTACCGGCGCGGCGGCCTGGCGGCCAGCGTCAGCAGCGATCGCTACCTGTGGCGCGGCGCCAACCGCACGCGCAGTTTCGCCGAGTTCCGCCTGACCCGCGCGTTGCACCGCCTGCGCCTGCCGGTGCCGCAGCCGTTCGTGGCCAGCTACCTGCGCCAGGGCGCGACCTACCGCGCGGCGATCCTGATGGAACGCCTGGCCGATGTGCGCTCGCTGGCCGACCGCTACCAGGCCGGCGGGCAAGCCGCGCCACTGGAAGAGACCGGGCACCTGATCGCGCGCTTCCACCGGGCCGGGCTGGACCACGCCGACCTCAACGCGCACAACATCCTGTTCGACGCGCAGGGCCACGGCTGGCTGATCGATTTCGACCGTGGGGTGCTGCGCATCCCGGCCACGCGCTGGCGCGAGGCCAACCTGGCGCGGCTGCTGCGCTCGCTGATGAAGCTGCGCGGAGACCGCGACCGGCCGCAGGTGGAAGAGGACTTCGCGCGCCTGCGCAAGGCCTACGACCGCGCGTGGGAACGGGGTTTCTGAGGGTCCGCATGAACTGGTCGCTGCGTTTCCAGGGCGTGGGCAATGCCTCGGCGGTCGAGCTGGGCTCGGCGATGGCGACCCTCGAGCGCGACGGCGCGCCGTGGCTGACCATCGACTGCGGCAGCGAGGGCCTGGACGCCTTCATCCGCCAGTACGGGCAGGCGCCGTCGGCGGTGTTCATCACCCATACGCACCTGGACCATGTCGGCGGGTTGGAGCGCCTGTTCGGCAGCGCCTACTTCGACCCGGCACGGCGCGGGCAGGTGCGGCTGTACGTGCCCGCGCCGATCGTGCCGCTGCTGCACCAGCGGGTGGCCGAGTATCCCAACGTGCTGGCCGAGGGTGGGGCGAACTTCTGGGACGCCTTCCGCCTGGTGCCGGTGGGCGAGGCGTTCTGGCACGACGGGGTGCGGCTGGAGGCGTTCCCGGTGCGCCACCACTGGCCGCAGACGGCCTTCGGCCTGCGCCTGCCCGGCGCGCTGGTGTGGACCGGCGACACCCGGCCGATCCCGGAGATGCTGGCACAGTACGCCGACGCCGGCGAAGTGATCGCCCACGACTGCGCGCTGCACGGCAATCCCTCGCACAGCGGCATCGAGGATCTCGAGCGCGAGTACCCGCGCGCGCTGCTGGCGCGCTGCGTGCTCTACCACCACGCCAGCGCCGAGGACGCGCGCGCCCTGGCCGGGCGCGGCCATCGCGTCGCCTTGCCCGGGCAGGTGCTAGCGTTACCCGACCCGATCCCAGGCCCCCTGCCGTCCTGACATGAACGCCCTGCCACGCACGCCGGAACTGCCGCTGGACCAGCGCGGCCGGCCGCTGCGCGACCTGCGCCTGTCGGTGATCGAGGCCTGCAACTTCCGTTGCGGCTATTGCATGCCGGCCGACAAGGTGCCCGACGATTACGGGCTGGACGCGGCCTCGCGCCTGTCCTTCGACCAGATCGAGACGCTGGTGCGCGGCTTTGCGCGGGTGGGCGTGAACAAGCTGCGCATCACCGGCGGCGAGCCGCTGCTGCGCAAGGACCTGCCGCTGCTGATCGCGCGTCTGGCGAACATTCCGGGCATCGACGACTTGGCGCTGACCACCAACGGTGCGCTGTTGGCGCGCCACGCGCAGGCGCTGCGTGATGCCGGCCTGCAGCGCATCACGGTCAGCCTGGACGCGCTGGACCCACAGCGCTTCGCGCAGATGTCCGGCGGACGCGGCGACATTTCCACGGTGCTGCGCGGCATCGACGCGGCACAGGCCGCGGGTTTCGCCAGCCTCAAGCTCAACTGCGTGGTCCAGCGCGGCGTCAACGAGGACCAGGTGCTGCCGCTGGTCGAACACTTCCGTGGCAGCGGCCACGTGCTGCGCTTCATCGAATTCATGGACGTGGGCACCTGCAACGACTGGCGCGCGACGCAGGTGGTGACCTCACGCGAGCTGCGCGACGCGATCCACGCGCGCTGGCCGCTGCATGCGCTGGATGCGCACTACCGCGGCGAAGTCGCGGTGCGCCACGCCTTCGACGATGGCGGCGGCGAGATCGGCTTCGTGTCCTCGGTCAGCACGCCGTTCTGCGGCGATTGCCAGCGTGCGCGCGTGTCTGCCGACGGCCGCCTGTATACCTGCCTGTTTTCCGGGGCCTCCACCGACCTGCGCCCGAGCCTGGCGCAGGGCGAGCTGCCACTGGCCGAACGGCTGGCCGGCCTGTGGTCGCGCCGCGCCGACCGTTACAGCGAACTGCGCGGTGAGCCGGTCCAGCCGCCGCGCAGGCGCGTGGAGATGTTCCTGATCGGAGGCTGACGCGCGGATGCTGCGCGGCGTTCTGGCGGCCGGAACAACGGGAGCCGGCGCCAAGCGGCCGCAGGTTCGCATCGCCCCGGGTCGCCCGCAGGCGCTGCCAGTCGAGCCCTCCGTCGAGCCTGTTGCCGCCCCAGGCGCCGTCGCTGCCATCACCGGCGCAAGCGGCGGCCGGCCTAGACGCCGACCAAGCCTCACTTGCACTACCCTTGCGCGATGAATGCACCGCACACGCTCACCCATCTGGACGCCGCGGGCCAGCCGGCCATGGTCGATGTCTCGGACAAGGCCGTCACCGCGCGCCAGGCCACGGCCGAATGCCTGGTGGCGTTCCCGCGCGAGGTGGCCGCGCAACTGCGCCACGATGCGTTGCGCAGCGCCAAGGGCGGCATCGTCGAGACCGCGGTGATCGCCGGCACCATGGCGGTCAAGCGCACCCACGAGCTGATCCCGTTCTGCCATCCGCTGCCCATCGACGGCTGCCGGCTGGCCGTCGACTGGCACGACGCCGACACGCTGCGCATCGAATGCAGCGTGCGCACCACCCATCGTACCGGCGTGGAGATGGAGGCGATGACCGGCGCCACTGTCGCGGCGCTGACGGTCTACGACATGTGCAAGGCGCTCTCGCACGCCATCGTGCTGGGCCCGGCGCGGCTGCTCGGCAAGCACGGCGGCAAGCGCGACTTCGGAGTGTCGGCATGACCGGCGTGCAGGTGCTGTATTTCGCCAGCCTGCGTCAGGCCGCCGGCGTGGAGCGCGAGAGCGTGCAGACCACGGCCTCGGACCTAGCCGGCCTGTATGCCGAACTGAAGCAGCGCCATGGCTTCGCCTGGGAACCGGCGCATCTGCGCGTGGCCCAGGGCGGCGCCTTCGCGCGTTGGGACGATGCGATCGCCGAAGGCGCGCAGATCGCCTTCATTCCGCCGGTCAGCGGAGGCTGAGGATGACCCGCTTCGACATCACCGACCAGCCGATCGCGCCCGCGCCGCTGCGCACGCAGCTGCTGAGCGCGCGTGCGGGCGCCTTCGCCAGCTTCGAAGGCTGGGTGCGCGACCACAACGACGGCCAGGGCGTCTCCGGCCTGCACTACGAGGCCTACGCCGAGCTGGCGCGCGCCGAGGGCGAGAAGATCCTCGACGAGGCGCTGGCGCGGTTCGACATCGTCGACGCGCGCTGCGTGCATCGCGTCGGCGAGCTGGCCGTGGGCGAGATGGCGGTCTGGGTCGGCGTGTCGGCCGGCCACCGCGACGGCGCCTTCGCCGCCTGCCGCTGGATCATCGACGAGACCAAGGCGCGCGTCCCCATCTGGAAGCAGGAGCGCTACCTCGATGGCGCGCAGGCATGGCTGCATCCGGGGGCTTCGGTCGCCGAGTAGGGCGCTCTCGTGCGCTGGTGCCGGCGCACGTTGACCCAGGAGGCGCCGCACTTTGCAGGACTTCCGCAGCCCGCTTTTCGTGGATGGGGTCGTGTGCTGCGCGAACGCGCCTCGCTTTGCGCGAGTTGGCAGGGCCTGAAAAAGGTGGCGGCCCCGCCGGCTGACCTCGGCGCCCGCGTCAGTCGATACCGTTGCTGCCTTCCGGCCCTGGCGGGATTTTCGACCTAGCGTCGCGAGGGGCCGACGGGGCCACCATGGACGCGGGCCGCGCATCGCGCGGCCCGGGTGCGTTGCGTCGTCGTTGGAGGCGACGACCTGTAACTGGCGGAGAGAGGGGGATTCACTCGGCATCTTTCGATGCCTCGCCCTGCGGGCGGCTTCGCCGTGCAGGTGGCTGCGCCACCTGTCGAACCCGGGGGTTCTCACCCCCTCCCAGACGCCGGCGAAACTCACGCGGCTGGGCCATCTCGACACTTTCAAACTGGCGGAGAGAGGGGGATTCGAACCCCCGAAGCGCGGTTTAGACGCTTACACACTTTCCAGGCGTGCTCCTTCAACCACTCGGACACCTCTCCGGGACCTGAACACGACCGCGGGGCCGCGCTCAGGGGCGCAGATTCTAGCCGTGCGCCGGATTTATTGCGAGTCCCGGTCAGCGCCCCGCGCGCGGGGCCGTTCACGCCGCGGCACGCGGCGGAGGGCCCGACGCGTTTCGTCCTTGGAACGCCCCCCCCGGCGCGGCACAATGACCACATGTCCTACCTCGTCCTGGCCCGCAAGTGGCGCCCGAAGCGTTTCGCCGAACTGGTCGGTCAGGAGCACGTGGTGCGTGCGCTGTCCAACGCGCTCGATAGCGGCCGCATCCACCACGCCTTCCTGTTCACCGGCACGCGCGGGGTCGGCAAGACCACCATCGCGCGCATCTTCGCCAAATCGCTTAACTGCGAGACCGGCACCAGCGCCGACCCGTGCGGCCAGTGCGCCGCCTGCCTGGACATCGACGCCGGGCGCTACATCGACCTGCTGGAGATCGACGCGGCCTCCAACACCGGCGTGGACGACGTGCGCGAGGTGATCGAGAACGCGCAGTACATGCCCAGCCGCGGCAAGTTCAAGGTCTACCTGATCGACGAAGTGCACATGCTGTCCAAGGCGGCGTTCAATGCGTTGCTCAAGACGCTGGAGGAACCGCCGGAGCACGTGAAGTTCCTGCTGGCCACCACCGATCCGCAGAAGCTGCCGGTGACCGTGCTCAGCCGCTGCCTGCAGTTCAACCTCAAGCGGCTGGACGAGGCGCAGATCGGCGGGCAGATCACCAAGATCCTCGGCGCCGAGCAGATTCCTTCGGAAGACGGCGCGGTGCGCCAGATCGCCAAGGCCGCCGATGGTTCGCTGCGCGACGGCCTGTCGCTGCTGGACCAGGCCATCGCCTATACCGCGGGCGAGCTGAGCGATGCCGGCGTGCGCACCATGCTGGGCACGGTCGACCGCACCCAGGTCGGCGCGCTGCTCGACGCGCTGGCCGATGGCGACGGTGCGCGGCTGATGGCCACCATCGCCACGCTGGCCGAGTTCTCGCCGGACTGGGGTGGGGTGCTGGAGGCCTTCGCCGAGGCGCTGCATCGCATCCAGGTGCGCCAGCTGGTGCCGGGCGTGGCAATCGAGGCCGAGGGCGTCGACGCCGAAGGCTTCGCCCAGCGCCTGCGCCCGGAAGTGGTCCAGCTCTGGTACCAGATGGCGCTCAACGGCCGCCGCGATCTCTACCTGGCGCCGAGCCCGCGCGCCGGGTTCGAGATGAGCCTGCTGCGCATGCTGGCCTTCCGCCCGGCGGGCGAGGGCGATGTCGCGCCGGCCTCGGCCGCGCCGGCCAAGCCGGCCGCGGGCACCGGGGACGAGGCCAACAGCGGACGCGCCGCAGCGGCCCCGCTGATGCCGGAAATGGCGACCGCTCCGCACGCGCCGGCCGAGCCCGTGTCCGCGCCCGTGCCGAAGCCGTCCGTGGCGCCCGAACCGGAGGCAGCGCCGTTCGCCGCCGTGCCACCGGCGCAAGCCCCGTCCACGCCAGCGCCAGCACCGGCCACGGACGACGTCCCGCCCTGGGAAGTGCCGGCGCAGAAGATCCGCGTCGCCGAGCCGGTGCAGGCCGCCCCGAACGCCAGCGCCGCGCCTGCCACGCCCGCGCGAGCTCCGTCCGCGCCACCGCCGCCTCCGTCCGGCGACGGCATTGCCGATGCCGATCACTGGCTGGCGCTGGTCGCCTCGGCCAAGCTGAGCGGGCCTTCGCGCCAGCTCGCCGCCAATGTCGCCTTCGCCAGCTACGGCGATGCGGTGCTGCGCCTGTCGCTGGCGCCGGGCCTGGACTACCTGCGCACCGACCGCTCGGTGGGCGACCTGGCCGATGCGCTGTCGGCGTCCCTGGGGCGCGTGCCGAAGATCGTGTTCGACACCGGCGCGGTCGCCGGCGAAGGCGCCGAGACGCTGGCCATGCGCGATGCGCGCCAGCAGGACGCGCGCCGTGCCTCGGCCGAAGAACAGTTCATGAACCACCCCGACGTGCAGCGGCTGATCCAGCAGCACGGCGCGCGCGTGGTGCCCGATTCCATCCGCCCTTTCGACGAGTAACCCGACCATGCGTGGAAACATCGCCCAACTCATGCAGCAGGCGCAGAAGATGCAGGAAAACCTGCAGAAGGCGCAGGAAGAGCTGGCCAAGCTGGAAGTCACCGGCAACGCCGGCGGCAACATGGTCAGCGTGACGCTGACCGGCGCCAAGGAGTGCCGCAAGGTGCGCATCGACCCGAGCCTGCTGTCCGATGCGGAAATGCTGGAGGACCTGATCGCCGCGGCGTTCAACGACGCCTCCAACAAGATCGACGCCGAATCCAAGGCGCGCATGGGCTCGGCCACCGCCGGCATGCAGCTGCCGCCCGGCATGAAGCTGCCGTTCTGAAGCACAAGGATCAGAGGGCAGGGAGCAAGGGCCGGCGTGCCCCTGCGGCTTCCCTGGTCTCTGGCCCCTGACTTCCGGCCTTTCCTGCTTTGACTTCCTCGCTGCTCGAACAGCTCATCGACGCGCTCAAGGTCCTGCCCGGCGTGGGCAGTAAGAGCGCCCAGCGCATGGCCTACCAGCTGCTGGAGCGCGATCGCGCCGGCGGTCGCCGGCTGTCGACCGCGCTGGCCGAGGCGATGGAGCACATCGGCCACTGCCAGCAGTGCCGCGACTTCACCGAGGGCGCGCTGTGCGCCATCTGCGCCAGCCCCAGCCGCGATCGCCACCAGCTGTGCGTGGTCGAATCCCCGGCCGACCGGCTGGCCATCGAGCAGGCCACCGGCTATCGCGGTCTGTACTTCATCCTGCAGGGCCGGCTCTCGCCGCTGGATGGCATCGGCCCGCGCGAACTCGGCCTGGAACAGCTGTCCCAGCGCCTGGCCCAGGGCGAGGTCGGCGAACTGATCATCGCCACCAACCCCACCGTCGAAGGCGAGGCCACCGCGCACTACCTGGGCCAGCTGGCGCGGCAGGCAGGCGTCAAGCCGATGCGCCTGGCGCACGGCGTGCCGCTGGGCGGCGAACTGGAGTACGTCGATCGCGGCACGCTGTCGCATGCGTTCGGTTCGCGCAGCGAGATGAGTTGAAGCAGGCCTGAGTGGAGCGAAGTGAGGAGTGAGCAGAGGCCGGAGCTCCTTTCTTGCGCATCGCGCTAAGCTCTTCCCACTTCTGACTTCACTGCGCTCATTCAATGAACGACACCATCTTCGGCAAGATCATCCGGCGCGAAATCCCCGCCACCATCGTCTACGAGGACGATGATGTGCTGGGCTTCAAGGACATCGCGCCGCAGGCGCCGGTGCACGTGCTGTTCATTCCCAAGCAGGTGCACGTGCCCACGCTGGACGACCTCACGCCGGACCAGGCCACGCTGGTGGGCAAGCTGGTGCTGGCCGCGGCGCAGTACGCCCGCCAGGAAGGCTTCGCCGGCAAGGGCTATCGCGTGGTCATGAACTGCCGCGACGATGCCGGGCAGACCGTCTATCACATCCACCTGCACCTGCTGGCCGGCGCGGCGCTGGGCCACTTCGGTGCACTAGGCGGCTGAAGACGCACGACGTCCCGCGGGCAGATGGAACGGCTTCCATCGTTGATGACATGCGTGCGAAGCATGAGCGGGTTTTGCCGACCCGCCTCGACCCGACCGGGCTGGCCCCTTGGTACGGTCCGCCCTCCGGACTCGCCGCCGCGGGCCATCCCTGGCCCGCTCTCCGCCAGGCCCGGCGGGGTTGAGGCTCCGCGAGCGGAAAGCTTGGGACTTCTTCGAGCCGAAGCTTGCGGAACCAACGTGCGAGGCAGCGAGCCGGCGGGCGGGGGCCGCGCCTAGCGAGGCAGGACGCCGAGCGCCCGAATCAGGGCAGCATGCCCTGATTGAGGGATAAGCGGCCCCCGCCCGCCGGACCGCTGCCCCTCCGAAGCCGGACGCCCTACGCCAGCGATCAATTGATAGGCAGAAGAACTCAAAAGAAAAAGCCGGCAATCGCCGGCCTTTCTCTACTACGCCGAAACTGAGGCGACTTACCACCAGCCCCAGCGCGGACCCCAGCCCCAGCCCGGGCCCGGACCCCAGAACGGGTCGTAGTACGGATACGGACGCACCTGCACCTCGCGCACCTTCGGCCACAGGTAGACCACGTCGGCGTCGACCTTGGGCAGGCGATAGTCGTACTCGCCGATGCGCGTGGTCTCGGTGCCGGACACCCGGCCGACGAAGGTCACCTCACGGCCCTTGGCGAAGATCGCCGGATCGTAGAAGCCCGCGCGGCAGGCGATGAAGCGCCCATCGGTCGCATCCGGCGTATCGCTCTGCGGACGGCCGGTGGCGCTGAGCGGCGCGGAAATCATCTCGAAGCAGGTGCTGTTCGCCCCCGGCTTGGTCTCGACGATGCGGCCACCCCAGCGCACCTGCGCGCCGGTCTGCACGCCGACCACCGCATCGCGCGGCGTCACACCGGGGAACTGACCCTGCAGCGGCTTGGGCGCGGTCGCGCAGGCGCCGAGGGCGATCGCAAGGCCGGTCACGGCCAGCGGACGGAGGAAAGACATGCGCTTCATACAGGCCTCGGAATGGGTCACGGACGGTGCCGGCGAAGATCGCGTATCAGCGCCCGGACGTCCGCGTGACCGGCAGCGTAGCGTGCCTGTGCGAAACGCCGGCTGAGTGAGATGAGTTCCTCGTTTTTGTGCGCTGCGGTGGCGTCGCGTCGCGCGCTCGCCACACGCTGCGCCCAGCGCTGCGCCGGCTCGTCGGCGCCGGGCGCCAGGTCGAAGCGGCGGTAGCGCCGTCCCAGCGCATGCCACTGCCGCAGCAGCGGATCGCGCTCGCGTTCGCCGCGCGCCAGCAGCCAGGCCATGCCCAGCAGCGCGCCGCCGCCGGCGATGGCGAACAGCAGGCCCAGGCGACCCTCGTCCAGGCGCTCGATGCCGAAGGGCTGCAGCAGCCGGCGCTGGCGTTCGACGTCGAAGCCCAGCACCAGGTCGTTCCAGCCGCGCCGCAGCCAGTCACTGACCTGCGCGTAGCGGCTCAGGCCGAACAGATCCTCGCCAGCGTCTCCACCGGCCTGGGCACGGTCGTCCAGCGTGTCGTAGATGCGCTCCGGCGCCACCGCGGCGGTGGGATCCACGCGCACCCAGCCGCGCTGCGGCAGCCAGACCTCGGCCCAGGCATGGGCGTCCTGGCGGCGCAGGATCCAGTAGCCGCCGCCGAACGGATTGCGCACCCCGCCGACGTAGCCGGTGACCACCCGCGCCGGGATGCCGGCCGCGCGCATCAGGATCACGAAGGAGGAACTGAACTGCTCGCAGAACCCCTGCCGGGTCTGGAACAGGAACTCATCGGCCATGTCGCGTCCCGGCAGCGGGATGTCCAGCGTGTAGCCGAAGTCCTTGCGGATCCAGGTCAGTGCACGCTGGACGATGGCGGCATCGCCATGGGCACCGGCTTCGCTGCGCCACTGCCGGCCCAGCGCGACCGTGCGGGGATTCAACCCCGGCGGCAGGCGCAGATCCCGCTGCAGCGCCTGCGGCGGGATCTGCGCATCGAAGCGTGCCGGCGCCTGGCCCTGCATGCGCCAGCGCGTCAGCGAGGCCAGCGGGCGCTGCGCGCTCAGTTCGTAGTCGGCCGACAGCCGCGTGCCCTCGGGCGCATCGACGAGCAGGTCCAGCGCGATGAGCTGGCTGCGGTCGGTCGGCTCGTAATCGAGCTGGTAGTCGTAGCGCGGGCCCTGGCGCGGCGCCTCGGCCGGTGCGCGTCCACCGCTCCAGCCGCGGCGCCACACGCGGCCGTCGAAATCGTCCAGCACCGGCCCGCGCCAGTACATCTGCGATGGCGGCGGCGTGGCGCCGAAGAAGGTCACGCGCGCGGCCGGCGTGTCGTCGGCCAGCAGGTCGATCCAGTCGCCCGGCCGCATGTCGTCGGACAGGCCGGGCCGGCCGACCGCGCGGTCGGGCAGGCCCCACAGCGGGCTGCCCAGGCGCGGGAACAGCCAGAACGTCAGCAGCACCAGCGGCAGGCCCATCAGCACCAACCGGCCGAGCTGCCACGGGCTGATGCCAACCGCGCCGGCGCCGCTGGCGTCGAGCAGGCCCGATTCCAGCGCGGCCAGGCGCAGCATCGCCACCAGCGCGCACAGCACCGAGACCAGGCCCAGCGCCATGGTCAGCGGCCCTTGGTCGAGCAGGAACGCGGCGAACGGCGCGAACAGCGCGAAGCCCACCAGGCTGCGGCCGTCGCGCAGCGTGGTGGTCTCGGTCGGCTTGATCGCCAGCATCGCCGCCAGCAGCGCGCAGCCGGTGTCGCGGCCGAAACGCGGCCCGGCCGACCACAGCACCGCGACCAGCGCCGCCAGCGCCAGCAGCACGCGCAGCGGCAGCGGGATGCGCCGCCTCCACGAGGCGCCCGCGCTGAGCACGCCGATCGCCCCGATTGCCAGGGCCGTGCCACCCGGCAGTTGCAGCAGCAGCGGCAGCAGGCCAAAGCCGGCCGAGGCCAGCGTCCACAGCCGGCTGCGCCCATCCAGCGCGGGCGAGTCGACACGCGCGCGTCGGCCGATCACGCCTTGCTCCTGGGCAGCAGCGCCAGCGCGCGCAGGCACTGGTGGCGATGGGCCGGTCCGCAACCTGGCCCGATCGGCGCCTGGCCCGGCAGCAGCAGGCGCGTGCGCCGCGCCTGGCGTTCGGCCAGTTCGATCCAGTGCGTCAGCCGCGCGATGCGCGCCTCCTGCGGCAGGGCAGCCAGCGTGGACCAGTCCAGCACGACCTCGCGGCCGACCGGGCGTTCGTACTCGCGCACCAGCAGCGTGTCGCGGCGCGCCGAGGGCTTCCAGGAGATGGTGTGCTGCGCATCTCCGGGACGATAGGCGCGCAGGTGGTGCAGCTCCTCGCCGGCCGCGTCCACGCGCGTCTGGCGCGACGCGCCGCCGGGCTCGGGCAGGGGCGGGCCATCGACTTCCACGGCCGGATAGACCAGCAACGTGGTCTCAGGCCAGATCCACGACCACGCGCGCGCCACGCCCAGCGGCTGGGTGGTGGACAGGCGCAGGCGCGGCAGCGTGAGCCAGCCGCGCGTGGCGGTCGGATAGTCGAGCGTGGCGATGACCTGCTGGCCCTCGTGCAGCGCCGGCACCAGCGCCTCGTCCTGGCCGGCGCGCAGGCGCAGGCCGATGCGCGGACGCGCATCGCGCGCGGACACGGCCAGCTGCAACTGCAGCGGCAGGCCGGCATGCACGGGCTCGGCGCCGATCGCATCGACGCGCAGCCCCGACAGCTGCAGGTGCGCGGCCATCAGGCTGGCCATCAGCGTCGCGGCCAGCAGCAGCGCCAGCAGCAGGGCCGGGTTGTTGTTGTAGTTCAGCGCGCCCAGCAGCATGACGCCGACCAGGCCGCCGGCGAACAGGCCGAAGCCGGTTGGCAGCACATAGACGCGGCGCCGGTCGAGGCTGACCGGGAGCGACTCGGGCGCCTGCGGCCGAGCCATCAGCGCCGCCTTGCTGCGCAGGCGCGCGAGCAACGCCACGCCTCAGTCCACCGCGACGGCTTGGGCGATGGCCTGGGCCAGCTCGGTAGCCGAGGCGCCCTCGGCATCGGGCACCAGGCGATGCGCGGCCACGGCGGCGAACAAGGCCTGGACGTCCTCGGGAATCACGTGGTCGCGGCCCAGCAGCAGCGCATGCGCGCGCGCGCCGCGCAGCAGCGCCAGGCCGGCGCGCGGCGACAGGCCCACGCGCACGCCGGGCTGGCGGCGGCTGCGGTTCACCAGAGCCTGCACGTAGTCCAGCAGTGCATCGCTGGCATGCACCTGGGACACGGCGGCGCGCAGTTCGAGCACCTGCTCCACGCCCAGCAGCGGACGCGCCTGGGCGATCAGTTCGCGCCGGTCGCTGCCGGCCAGCAGTGCGCGTTCGTCCTTGGGTTCGGGGTAGCCCAGCGCCATGCGCAGCAGGAAACGGTCCAGCTGCGAATCGGGCAGCGGATAGGTGCCCGACAGGTCGACGGGGTTCTGCGTGGCGATGACGAAGAACGGCTCCTCCAGCCGGTGCGTGGTGCTGTCCAGCGTGACCTGGTGTTCGGCCATCGCCTCGAGCAGCGCGCTCTGCGTGCGCGGCGGCGCGCGGTTGATCTCGTCGGCCAGCAGCACGTGGGTGAACACCGGACCTGGATGGAACTGGAAGCGGCGCGCCTGCGCATCGTAGATCGACACGCCCAGGACATCGCCGGGCAACAGGTCGGAGGTGAACTGCACGCGCTGGAAGGTCAGTCCCAGCGTGGCCGCCAGCGCATGCGCCAGCGTGGTCTTGCCCAGGCCGGGCAGGTCCTCGATCAGCAGATGGCCATCGGCCAGCAGGGCGACGAAGGCCAGGCGCACCTGGCGCGGCTTGCCCAGCACCAGTCCATTGACCTGCGCCTGGGCCTGCTGCAGAGCCGTCGACAAGGCCTCGGTTAGCATGGGGCGTGCTGAAGACCTGAGCTGCATCATGGCTCCACGTTGTCCTTTTTTCCGAGTGTAGCGGCTATATGAATGAAGAAGCGCGCGCACAGCGCACGTTCCTGGCGCTGTGGATCGTCCTGACTGTCATCAAGGTCATGATCGCCGCGCGCCTGCCGCTGTTCGTCGACGAGGCGTTCTACTGGCAGGAGGGGCGGCACCTGGCCGCGGCGTATTCGGACCTGCCTGGACTGACCGCGTGGATGACGCGCCTGGGCACACTCATCGGCGGGCAGCACGTGCTGGCCATCCGCATGCCGTTCCTGCTGCTGTCGGCGCTGCTGCCGTGGCTGCTGGTCGGCATCGGCACGCGCTGGTTCAGCGCGGTGGCCGGCTGGCGTGCGGGCAGCCTGCTGCTGCTGATGCCGCTGTCGGGCAGCCTGGGCATCCTGGCCATTCCCGATGTGCCGATGGCCTTCGCCACGGTCCTGTGCCTGGATGCGGGCGCGCGCCTGCTGCAGCGGATCGATGCGGCCGGCGCGGCCGAGCTCGCGCTCGGCCTGGCCATCGGCGCGCTCAGCCACTATCGCTTCGTCGGCGTGATCGGCACCGGGCTGATCGCGCTGCTGCTGATTCCCGAGGGCCGGCGCGTGCTGCGCGACGTGCGCGTGTGGGTGGCGCTGGCCATGGGCGTGGCGGCCTGGGCGCCGCTGATCGCCTGGAATATCGAGAACGCCGACGCCGGCCTGCGCTTCCAGCTGGTCGAACGCCATCCCTGGACATTCCAGTGGACCGGGCTGTGGTTCCTGCTGGTGCAGGCGGCACTGGTGACGCCGCTGCTGTTCTTCGCCCTGCTCACGGTGCTGACCCGCGCGCTGCGCAAGGGCGACGCGCTGCCACCGCAGCGGCGCTACTTCGGCCTGCTCGGCGCGGTGTCCACGATCGGCTTCTTCGTGCTGGGCTTCTTCGCCGATGTCGAACGCGTCAGCTTCCACTGGCCGCTGCCGGGCTATCTGCCGCTGCTGCTGGCCGTGCCGGTGCTGTTGCGCGCCTGGTCGCCGTGGCTGCGGCGCGCGACCTGGATCCTGTGCGGGCTGGGCCTGGCCAGCGTGCTGGGCTATTACCTGGTCGCCTCGGTGCCGCGCTGGCGCGCCGACCTGGCCGGGCAGAAGTTCTATCCCTACAACTTCGCCGGCTGGAACGTGCTGGCCGACGCGGTACGCGAGGAGCTGGCGCGCGCGCCTGAGCCGACCGGCATGCTGGCCGACAACTTCAAGGTCGGCGCCGAGCTGGGCTTCGCGCTGGGCGACGATGCGATCCCGGTGCTCGACCATCCGCTCAACATCAAGCACGGCCGCGCGCCGCAGCTGCGCCTGTGGGGCCTGCACAGCGACGGTGCCAGCCCCACCCCGCAGCTGCTGGTGGTCGGCGCCAGCGAGGTGTCCTACAAGGATCTGCTGGTGCAGTACCACTTCCTGTGTTCGCAGGTCGGGCCGCTGCCGCCACCCCGGGTGATCAACGTCGACCATGGCCGCCAGCGCTTCCTGCTGTTCCGCCTGCCGCGCCGGGATGCGGCGCAACTGGAGGCCGCCCGCGCGCAGCCGTGCGTGACCCCGGCGATGGCCTGGATCGATACGCCGGTGGGCGGCGCGGACGTGCCGCGCGTGTTCGACCTGGCGGGGTGGGCGTTCAAGGACGGGGTCGGGCTGGAGGCGGTCGAGGTGCTGATCGACGGCCGGGTCGTGGCCCGCGCCCACTACGGACTGCCCGCGCCGGGCGTGGCGACCTACTGGAAGATCTCCAACGACCCGCGCCATCCGGACGTGGGCTTCCGCGCGCGGGTGGATGCCAGCGGCCTGGCGCCGGGCCAGCACTGGCTGGGGCTGCGCCTGCACGGGCGCGACGGCAGCGTGGAGGACTGGTCCGAGCAGCCGATCCGACTGCGGAAGCCTTGAGGCGGCGTCGCCAGCCGCCCGGCCAGGCCGCTCCGCGGCCATCCGCCAGGACCCGGGCGCGATGGAGCGGAGCAGGGCGGCGATCGGCGGGCCAGGCCGGGTGGCGGTCCGGCGCATTTGACATGGCCAGGCCGGCTCTTTAACATTTTGCGGCTTATGTCCGCGCACGTGCCCGAAACCCTGGATGTCTGGCGCATGGTGGCCGGGCGGCGCAGTCTCGAAGGCAGGGTGCCGCTGGCGGCCTTCCGCCGGCTGGACGGGCTGCTGACCGATGCGCAGGGCGATGTCGGCTTCGCGATGCAGTTCGATCGCGACGCGCTGCAGGTGCCCTATGTGGAACTGACGATCGATGCCGCGTTGCCGCTGGAATGCCAGCGCAGCCTGCAGCGGTTCCTGTTCCCGGTGTCGATGGTGCAGCGGCTCGGCCTGATCCGGGACGAGGCCGAGGAAGCGGCGTTGCCGCCGGAGATGGAAGCGCTGCTGGTGCCCGAGGACGGCATCCTGCGCACGCTGGACCTGGTGGAGGACGAGCTGGTGCTGGCGGTTCCCGCGGTGCCGATGAATCCGGAATTGCCCGCGGTGGAGCTCGAGGCTCCGCCGCAGCAGGAAGAACTGGCGAAGGCCAACCCGTTCGCGGGACTGGCTTCGCTCAAGAAGAACTGACCGCCCCGCAGGCGGTTGAATCGCAGACACGTTTGGAGCAAGACCATGGCAGTTCAGAAATCCCGCGTCACCCCGTCCCGCCGCGGCCAGCGTCGCGCGCACGACGCCCTCACCGCCAAGCAGCTGGCCACCGACCCGACCACCGGCGAGACCCACATCCGCCACCACGTGACGGCCGACGGCTACTACCGCGGCAAGAAGGTCATCGCGACCAAGTCGGCTGCCGTCGACGAAGAATGAGCCTGACGGCGCGCGTGCGGAACGACGCGCGCCCGATCGCCGCATCATTCAGGCCCGTCTTGCGGGTCGCGCAACGGGAATCACGATGAGCCAGCCGGTGACGAACGGTCGTATCTACTCGCGTATCGCAGGCACGGGCAGCTGCCTGCCGGACAAGGTGGTGACCAACGACGACCTTTCCAAGATCGTCGACACCAGCGACGAGTGGATCCGCACCCGCACCGGCATCCGTGAGCGGCGCATCGCCGGCGAAGGCGAGACCAGCGCCACGCTGGGCCACCAGGCCGCGCTGCGCGCGCTGGAAGCCGCGGGCGTGGCGCCGTCCGAGCTGGACATGATCGTGGTGGGCACCACCACGCCGGATCTGGTGTTTCCCTCCACCGCCTGCCTGATCCAGGCCAAGCTGGGCGCCGAAGGCTGCACCGCGCTGGACGTCAACGCGGCCTGCTCGGGCTTCATCTTCGCGCTGTCGGTGGCCGACAAGTTCATCCGCACCGGCGATGCGCGCACGGTGCTGGTCGTCGGCGCCGAGACCCTGACCCGCATCACCGACTGGAGCGACCGCACCACCTGCGTGCTGTTCGGCGACGGCGCCGGTGCGGTGGTGCTCAAGGCCGATGCCAGCACCGGCATCCTCAGCACGCATCTGCATGCAGACGGCAGCAAGAAGGAGCTGCTGTGGAACCCCGTCGGGGTGTCCGCGGGCTTCAAGCCGGAGGAGCCCAACAACGGTTCGCGCATCCTGATGAAGGGCAACGACGTGTTCAAGTACGCCGTCAAGGCGCTGGACGCGGTCGTGGACGAGGCCCTGTCGGCCAACCAGCTCGACAAGGGCGACCTGGACTGGCTGGTGCCGCACCAGGCCAATCTGCGCATCATCGAGGCCACCGCCAAGCGCCTGGACATGTCGATGGAGCAGGTGGTGGTCACGGTCGACCGCACCGGCAATACCTCCTCGGCCTCGGTGCCGATCGCGCTGGACGAAGCCGTGCGCGACGGCCGCATCCAGCGTGATCAGCTGGTGCTGCTGGAGGCCTTCGGCGGCGGCTTCACCTGGGGCTCGGTGCTGCTGCGCTTCTGAAAGCGCGCCGCGCGTCTGTCGCGGCGCTTTTCCGGCCCTTCTTTTTTTGATGTGTGCGGTCGGTGGGCGGACTTCGCCCGCCTCGACTCGGCCGGGCCGCTGCCCTTCCGAAACCAGCACGCTCCCACGCCAGATCAAGCGATCAAAAGAGAGGCCGTTTTCTTCCCGTGAGTCGAGCAGGCGGCGCGCGCCGCATGGTGGGTGCGTCCGATTCCTGGCGCGCGTCGGGCCTTCGCATGCCTAACGCATCGTGACCCGCGCGACTGGAGGGCTGTAATCGCGCTAACGCTTGGGTTTAACATGTTTCTGACATGTCGGGCGGAGGCCCGGAGCGCGAGAACCCCCATGGTGGAACCGATCCTGATCGACGGCCGGCAGGCCTGGCTCAAGCACTATCGCGACGGCGGCAGCCGCCTGCTGTCGCTGGGTGCGTTGAACTTCATCGCCGACAGGCTCGGTATGGATCCGCTGCGGCCGCCGCCGCACCACGTCGGCGCCGTCGCGATGGATACCGAGGCGCGCCGCCTCGGCGAACTGGCCGCGCAGCGCGTGCATGTGCCCGCGGTGATCGGGCGCGGTCGCGCCTCGCTGGTGCTCAGCGACAACGGAAGGTCGCTGGCCAGCTGGCTGCGCGAGGCGCGCGACGACGCCGAATGCGATCGCCTGGTGCGCCTGGCGCTTGAGGCCATGGCCCGGGCGCACGCGGAGGGTGCCTACTTCGGCCAGCCCCTGCCGCGCAACATGACCTACGACGGGCAGCGCATCGGCTTCATCGATTTCGAGGAAGACCCGCTGGAAGTGATGAGCCTGGCCCAGGCGCAGGCGCGCGACTGGCTGATGTTCGGCTACGGCGTGGCGCGCTACTACGAGCACCGGCCCGAGGCGCTGCAGTCGCTGATGCACGAGGCGATGGCACGCGATGCCAGCGACGTGCAGCAGCAGACCCATCGGGTCACCGGTCGCCTGCAGCGCCTGGCGGCGGTGTGCAACCGACTGGGACGCAAGTCGCGCCGGCTGGCGCATGCGCTGCTGGTGCTGCATGCGGCCAGCACCTTCAGCGTGCTGGTCATCTGCACGCTGGCGATCGACTGGTTCAGCGACGGCGACCTGGACGTGCTGCGCCTGCTGGCGGGATGAACAGCGCATCGGCGCAATGCCGGCCGCCGGCATACGCCCCAGTACAGACGGCGCGCGCCTTTCACGCTTATCATCGCCGCTCGTTTTTTCCAGCAGGGCGTTCTTGCGCGTGACTGACACCTCACTTGCCTTCGTGTTTCCCGGCCAGGGATCGCAGTCGGTTGGCATGCTGGCCGAACTGGCCGAGCTGCACCCGCAGGTGCGCGACACCTTCAACGAGGCGTCCGACGGCGCCGGCACGGACCTGTGGGCGCTCTCGCAGGGCGGCCCGGAAGAACTCCTCAATCGCACCGAATACACCCAGCCGGCCCTGCTGGCCGCGGGCATCGCGGTGTGGCGCCTGTGGCGCAAGGAAGGCGGCCCGACGCCGGCCCGACTGGCCGGTCACAGCCTGGGCGAGTACACCGCGCTGGTCGCCGCCGGTGCGCTGTCGCTGCGGGACGGCGCGCACCTGGTGCGCATCCGCGGCCAGCTGATGCAGGAGGCCGCGCCGGCCGGCGTCGGCGCGATGGCCGCCGTGCTCGGCGCCGAGGATGCGCTGGTGGCCGAGGTCTGCACGCAGGTCTCCGGCAGCAAGGTCGTGGTGCCGGCCAACTACAACTCGCCTGGCCAGATCGTGATCGGCGGCGATGCCGAGGCGGTCGATGCGGCCATCGCCGAACTCAACGCGCGCGGCATCCGCAAGACGGTCAAGCTGGCCGTCAGCGTGCCCTCGCACACCCCGCTGATGCGCGAGGCCGCCAACCGCCTGGCCGAGACCATCAAGGGCCTGTCCTGGCATCTGCCGGCGCTGCCGGTGGTGCAGAATGTCGATGCCCAGGTGCACGATTCGATCGAGTCGATCGCCGAGGCGCTGGTGCGCCAGCTGTACCTGCCGGTGCGCTGGACCGATTGCGTGCAGGCGCTGGCCGCCGGCGGTGCCACGCGCATCGCCGAATGCGGGCCGGGCAAGGTGCTGACCGGCCTGGTCAAGCGCATCGACAAGTCCCTCGACGGCCGCGCGCTGTCCACCCCGGCCGACTTCGCTTCGGCGCTCGAGACCTGGAAGACCGCATGAACGCTGCACTCCCCCTGGCCGGCGAGATCGCCCTGGTGACCGGCGCCAGCCGCGGCATCGGCGCGGCCATCGCCGACACGCTGGCCGCGCAGGGCGCCACCGTCATCGGCACGGCGACCACCGACGCCGGCGCGCAGGCCATCGCCCAGCGCATGGAGACCCTGGGCGGCCACGGCCGCACCCTGGACGTCACCGACGCCGAGGCGATCGAGGCGCTGATCGAAGCCACCGCCAAGGAATTCGGGCCCGTCTCGATCCTGGTCAACAACGCCGGCATCACCCGCGACAACCTGTTGATGCGGATGAAGGACGAGGACTGGAACGCGATCCTGGACACCAACCTGTCCAGCGTGTTCCGCACCTCCAAGGCGGTCATGCGCGGCATGATGAAGGCGCGCCGCGGCCGCATCATCAACATCGCCTCGGTGGTCGGCGTGACCGGCAACCCGGGCCAGACCAACTACGCCGCGGCCAAGGCCGGCATCATCGCCTTCTCCAAGTCGCTGGCCAAGGAAATCGGCTCGCGCGGGGTCACCGTCAATGTGGTGGCGCCCGGGTTCATCGATACCGACATGACCAAGGCCCTGCCCGAGGATGCGCGCGCGGCGCTGCTGGGCCAGATCGCGCTGGGCCAGCTGGGCGAGCCGGCCGACATCGCCAACGCCGTGGCCTTCCTGGCCGGGCCGGGCGCCAAGTACATCACCGGCGAAACCCTGCACGTCAACGGCGGCATGTACATGCCGTAAGGCAGAAATCCGCCCTAAGTGGCTGATTCGCGGGGCGATACGCACACACGCGCGTAACGTCCTGTTTCCACTACACTATCCCGTGTTTACTACCCACCTCCGTCTGGAGCGAATCCATGAGCAGCATTGAAGAACGCGTCAAGAAGATCGTTGTCGAACAGCTTGGCGTCAAAGAGGAAGAAGTCACCACCAACGCATCGTTCGTGGACGATCTGGGCGCCGACTCGCTGGACACCGTCGAGCTGGTCATGGCGCTGGAAGAAGAGTTCGAGTGCGAAATTCCGGACGAAGAGGCCGAGAAGATCACCTCCGTCCAGCAGGCCATCGACTACGTCAAGGCCCACGTCAAGGCCTGATCGGCGCTGACGCGAAGCATCACGCCGGGGCCGCGCTTGCGGCCCCGCGCGCATCTGGTCGCAGGTGCGCAGACACCCCTGTCAACGCCGGTTCCGGACCGGCCTGCAGCATTGCGGAGTAGAACGTTATGAGCCGACGTCGCGTCGTCGTTACCGGCATGGGCATGGTCTCGCCGCTGGGCAACGATCTGGTTTCCAGCTGGGACGGCATCAAGAATGGCCGTTCGGGCATCGGTCCGCTGACCTCGTTCGATGCCTCGACCTTCGCCACCCGCATCTGCGGCGAGGTGCGGGATCTGGACATCAGCCAGTTCATCCATCCCAAGGACGCCAAGAAGATGGATGCCTTCATCCATTACGGCGTGGCGGCCTCGCTGATGGCGCTCCAGGACTCGGGCCTGGAAGTCACCGAAGCCAACGCCGAGCG
Organism: Pseudoxanthomonas sp. X-1; assembly: GCF_020042665.1. Lineage (NCBI taxonomy): Bacteria > Pseudomonadati > Pseudomonadota > Gammaproteobacteria > Lysobacterales > Lysobacteraceae > Pseudoxanthomonas > Pseudoxanthomonas sp. X-1. The sequence goes on along the minus strand of NZ_CP083376.1, from coordinate 3,162,098 downwards.
CATCGGCGCGATGGTCGGTTCGGGCATCGGCGGCATCCTGGGCATCGAGCAGCAGACCGAGAAGTACCTGGAGGGCGGCGCGCGCAAGGTCTCGCCGTTCTACATCCCCAGCACGATCATCAACATGCTGCCGGGCCACCTGAGCATCATGAAGGGTCTGAAAGGGCCTGGCTTCTCGGCCGTGTCGGCGTGCGCGACGGCCAACCACTCCATCGGCATGGCCATGCGCACCATCCAGTACGGCGATGCCGACGTGATGGTCTGCGGCGGCGCCGAGCGCGGCTCCTCGCCGACCTCGATGGCCGGCTTCTGTTCGATGAAGGCCATGTCCACCCGCAACGACGATCCGACCCGCGCCTCGCGGCCGTGGGACGCCGAGCGCGACGGCTTCGTCATGGGCGACGGCGCCGGCATCCTGGTGATCGAGGAGTACGAACACGCCAAGGCCCGCGGCGCGCGCATCTACTGCGAGCTGGCCGGCTTCGGCGCCAGCCAGGACGCCTGGCACATGACTGCGCCCAGCGAGGACGGCGACGGCCCGGCGCGCTGCATGACCATGGCGATGAAGGATGCCGGCGTGAACCCGGAAGAGGTCGCCTACCTCAACGCGCATGGCACCTCCACGCCGCTGGGCGACGTGGCCGAGACCCTGGCGATGAAGCGCGCCATGGGCGATCACGCCTACAAGATGATGGTCAGCTCGACCAAGTCGATGACCGGTCACCTGCTCGGCGCCGCCGGCGGCGTGGAAGCCATCTTCTCGGTGATGGCGCTGCACGAGGGCGTGATCCCGCCGACCATCAACCTGGACAACCCGGGCGAGGGCTGCGATCTGGACTACGTGCCCAACGTGGCGCGCGAGAAGAAGATCGACGTGGCCATGTCCAACGGCTTCGGCTTCGGCGGGACCAACGGCACGCTGGTGTTCAAGCGCCTCTGAGCATGCCGCGCCATGCAACACCCGCATCGGGAGCGGCCTCAAGGCCGCTCCCGATGTGCGTTGCGGGATGACGATGCCTCCATGCTGATCCACGAACTGCCCGGCGACACCGACCTGCTGGCCCTGCAGCGCAGCGCGTCGGCGCGCTATCCGCTGCTGATGGAGTCGGTCGCCTCGGGCACGGTGCACGGGCGCTGGGACCTGCTGCTGGCGAGCACGGGCGAAGGCCTGCGCCTGGAAGGCGATGGCGCGACCCGCACGCTGGACGGCGCGCCGCTGGAGGGTGATTTCCTCGAACTCCTCGATGCCGCGTGGCAGCCGCTGCGCACGGCGCGCGCGGCCTCGCCGTGGCCGTTCCACGGCGGCTGGGCGCTGATGCTGGATTACGAGCTGGCCTCACAGGTCGAGCCGGTGCTGGCCTTGCCGCAGGGCGAGGGCGCCGGTCCGGTGGCCCTGGCGCTGCGGTGTCCCGGCGCGGTATTGCGCGATCGCGCGAGCGGCCGCTGCGTGGCCGTGGCCGAGCCCGGATGCGAGGCGCTGCTGGACCTGATCGCCGCGGATCTGGCGCGGGCGGCGACGCTGCAGGCGCCTGTCTGGCACGCGCCCGAGGCGCTGCACGAGGACGCGCCCGAGCGCTTCACAGAGGGCGTGCGCCGCATCCTGGACTACCTCGCCGCCGGCGATGTGTTCCAGGTGAATCTCTCGCGCGGCTGGCAGGCGCGGTTCGCGCCGCGGCTGGAGCCGGCCGCGCTGTACACGCGGCTCCGGGCCAGCAATCCGGCGCCGTTCGCCGGGCTGTTCCAGTACGACGGACACGCCGTGGTCAGCGCCTCGCCGGAGCGCCTAGTGTCGGTGCGCGACGGCGTGGTGGAAACACGCCCGATCGCCGGCACCCGCCCGCGCTTCGCAGGCGACGACGATGCCGCGCGCATCCGCGAGCTGGTCGGCCATCCCAAGGAACGCGCCGAGCACGTGATGCTGATCGACCTGGAGCGCAACGACCTGGGCCGCGTGTGCGCGCCCGGCAGCGTCGAGGTCGACGAGCTGATGACGGTGGAAAGCTACGCCCACGTGCATCACATCGTCAGCAACGTACGCGGCCGGCTGCGCGCCGGGGTCACGCCGGGGCAGGTGATCGCCGCGACCTTTCCCGGCGGCACCATCACCGGGTGTCCCAAGGTGCGCTGCATGCAGATCATCGCCGAGCTGGAACGGACCCCGCGCGGAGCCTATACCGGCGCATTCGGCTGGCTGGGGCGCGATGGCGACATGGACCTCAACATCCTGATCCGCAGCGCGCAGCTGGACGAAGACGCCCACGGCACCACGCTGCGCTTCCGCACCGGCGCCGGCATCGTGATCGATTCCGACCCGCAGGCCGAGCTGGGCGAGACCCGGGCCAAGGCGCGCGGGATGCTGCTGGCGCTGGGGCAGGAGTGAGGCGGCAGGAACGGGAAGGAGGAACCAGGAACGAGTGAAGGCGGGACCGAAGCCGGCTCCCCCTCGCTGCTCGTTCCTCTGCACGCGATTCTCCGGCTGGTATCCTGCCGCCCACTTCTCTCACCACCCGATCCCGCCGTGGCGTCAGGTTGCAAGCGCGGTTGCCGCGCCCTCGTGTTCATCGTCGTGCTGCTGGCGCTGGCCGTGGCCGCCGTCGGCGTGTGGGGCTGGCAGCACTACCAGGCCTTCCAGTCGCAGCCGCTGCCGGGCCTGAAGCCCGACCAGGTCGCGCAGGTGCGCCAGGGCGACAGTTTCCGCGGCGTGCTGGCGCACCTGCGTGCGCAGGGCATCACGACCGGGGCGGACATCGAATGGCAGCTGCTGGCGCGCCGTCTGGACGCGGCCGGCAAGCTCAAGGTCGGCGAGTACGCGCTCGAGCCCGGCGTGACCACCCCGCGTTCGCTGCTGCAGGCCATGCGTGCGGGCCGCACGATCCAGTACCGCTTCACCATCGTGGAAGGCTGGAACATCCGCCAGCTGCGCGCCGCGCTCAACGCGGCCACGCCGCTGCGTCACGAGACCACGCAGCTGGACGATGCGGCGTTGATGGCCCGGCTGGGCTACCCGGGGCAACATCCGGAGGGTCGTTTCCTGCCGGAGACCTATCTCTACGCGCGCGGGGATTCGGACCTGGAGGTGCTCAAGCGCGCCCACGAGGCCATGGACAAGACGCTGGCGGCGCTGTGGGCCACCCGGGCGCCGGAGCTGCCGCTGGACTCGCCCGAGCAGGCGCTGGTCCTGGCCTCGATCGTGGAGAAGGAGACCGGCATCGCCGAGGAGCGCGCGCGGATCGCCGGCGTGTTCGTGCGTCGCCTGCGGCTGGGCATGAAGCTGCAGACCGACCCGACCGTGATCTACGGCATCGGCAGCCGCTACGACGGCAACATCCGCCGCAGCGACCTCACCACCGACACGCCGTACAACACCTACACCCGCACCGGCCTGACGCCCACCCCGATCGCCATGCCCGGCCGCGCGGCGCTGGACGCCGCGCTGCATCCGGCCGATGGCGATGCGCTGTACTTCGTGGCGCTGGGCGATGGCAGCGGACGGCATGTGTTCTCGGCCACGCTGGACCAGCACAACGCGGCCGTGCGCCAGTACCTGGACCGCCTGCGTCGCCCGCCGCTGCCGGAGGATGCCGCCCCGGCGCCCGGTGATGTCCAGGCCGCCCCGGCGCAGGACGCCCGGGCCAGGCAGCCGTGAGCCCGCGTCCGCTCGAGCACCGGCACTTCCTCAGCCTGGAAGGCGGCGAGGGTGCCGGCAAGACCAGCGCGCTGGGCGCGATCCGCGAGACCCTGCAGGCGGCCGGACACGAGGTGCTGCTGACCCGCGAACCCGGCGGCACGCCGCTGGCCGAGCGCATGCGCGACATCGTGCTGCAGCCGGGCGACGAGGCCCTGGCGCCGGAGGCCGAACTGCTGCTGATGTTCGCCGCGCGCGCCCAGCACGTGCAGCGCGTGATCGCTCCGGCGCTGGCGCGTGGCGCCTGGGTGGTGAGCGACCGCTTCACCGATTCCAGCTACGCCTACCAGGTACATGGGCGCGGTCTGGATCGCGCGCTGGTGGAAGACCTGGAGCAGCGCGTGGTGCATGTGGCGCCGGCGCTGACCCTGCTGCTGGACCTGGACGTGCGCGTGGGCCGCGCGCGCACCGCCGGCCGCGACCTGTGGCCGGACCGCATCGAGCGCGAGCAGGACGACTTCTTCGAACGGGTACGCGAAGGCTATCGCCGGCGCGCGCAGGCCTTCCCGCAGCGTTTCCGCGTGATCGACGCGGCGCAGTCGCCGCAGGACGTGGCGGCCGCCGTGCGTGAGGCCGTGCAGGCCTGGCTGGACACGCAGGCATGAGCGCGGCCGCGTTCACACCCTGGCAGCAGCGCGCCTACGATCAGGCGCTGGCCGCGCTGCAGGCCGGGCGGCTGGGCCATGCGCTGGTGCTGGCCGGTCCGGCGGGCGTGGGCAAGCGCGCGGTCGCCGAGCGCCTGGCGCGGTACGTGCTCAGCGCGGGCGCGCCCGACGGCGACAACCGCGATATCCAGCTGATCGATGCCGGTACTCATCCGGACCTGCAGCGGGTGTCTTTCATCCCCACGCGCGATGGCACCAAGCTGCGCACCGAGATCGTGATCGACCAGATCCGTGAGCTCTCGCAGAAGCTCTCGCTGACCCCGCAGTATGGCCGCGCGCAGGTGGCGATCATCGATCCGGCCGACGCGGTCAACACCGCGGCCTGGAACGCCCTGCTCAAGACCCTGGAGGAGCCCCAGCCCGGCCGCTATCTGTGGCTGCTCAGCGCCGAGCCCATGCGCCTGCCGGCCACCATCCGCAGCCGCTGCCAGCGCCTGGAGATCCGCATGCCGGCGCGCGAGGAGGCGCTGGCCTGGCTGGCGGCGCAGGACTATCCGCAGGGCGCGGCGGCCGAGGCGCTGGACGCCGCGCGCGGGCATCCCGGCCTGGCGCTGTCGTGGCTGGCCGAGGGCGGCATGGCGCTGCGCCGCGAGGTCGCCGGCGACCTGGCCAAGCTCGAGCGCGGTCAGGTGTCGGCGGTGGAGACCGCCCAGCGCTGGGCCGGCGACGAGCACGCCGCGCTGCGCCTGCGCTTCGCCGCCGAGCTGGCGCTGACGCAGTCGACCGAGGCGGCCTTGACCGATCCGGCGCGATTGAACAAGCTGGCCGCGTGGTTCGATGCGGCCAACCGCACGCGCGACCTGCTGCGCACCACGGTGCGCGCCGACCTGGCGATCGTGGACCTGTTGCTTGCCTGGCGCGGCACGCGTGATGCGTCGAACGGAGGACGAGGATGAATGCAACAAAGGGCGGCATCCTGTCGCTGATGGTGAAGGACAAGGCCCAGCTGTACAGCGCCTACATTCCGTTCGTGCGCAACGGCGGCATCTTCGTGCCCACGCCCAAGCGCTACTTCCTCGGCGACGAGGTGTTCGTGCTGCTGACCCTGCCCGAATCCAGCGAACGCCTGCCGGTGGCCGGCAAGGTGATCTGGGTGACGCCGGTCGGCGCGCAGGGCGCCCGCACCGCCGGCATCGGCGTGCAGTTCAGCGAAGGCGGCGAGGGCGACGCGGTCCGCAACCGCATCGAGACCCTGCTGGCCGGCACCCTCAACGCCGACAAGCCGACGCACACGATGTGAGTGCGCGCCTGCTCCTCGGGCAAGTTCGGGGAGTGTGGCTGGCGGTCTGCCTCTGTCTGGCGCTGCCGATGTCGCCGTCGGCGCAGGCGGAGATTCGCCGCATCGAAGTGTGGACGGATCAGGCGCCGGCGGCGCTCTGGAAGCAGGCCCCGCCCTTGCAGCGTCGCTACACGCTGGAGCCCGAGCTTGGCGGCAGCGTGCACACGGTCGAGGTGGAGCAGGGCGAAGATGCGCCGCGCGAGAAGCTCCGGATCCGTTTCCAGTACCAAACGAGTCTGGCGCTCGGTGACGAGGGGCCGCATCTGGATCTGCTGGACTGGAAGCACTGCACGACGGCCTGGCAGTCCATCGCCGACCCGGGTGACGGGCGCTTCGACATTCCACCGCCCACGCCGCAGCAAGCCAGCTGCTTCCCGTCGTTCGGTCAGGCCGAGCTGCTAGCCGCGGTGCGGGCCCATGGCGGCGAAGGGAAGTGGATCACGCTGGCCAAGGCCGTCTCGCATGCCGGACAGGGCGCGTCCTATGTCGCCCCGAGCCTGCTTCGCATGCAGGTGCAGCGCTGGGACGGCGCGGAGTGGGTGGTCGACCTGGAATTCGATGTACCCATCGCGATGGGTTGCTGAGCCAGAGGCTTGTGCTGGCGTAACGCCTACAGCCCCTTGAACAGGTTGCCGATCAGCAGCACGACCAGCCCGGCGCAGACCAGCCAGAACGCGTACGGCACCAGCGCCGGGATGTAGTGCAGCTTGGCCGCCACGCCCAGGCCGCCGAGCAGCAGCGAGAGGAAGAACATGCCGGAGGTCGGTGGGGACAGATTGAACATGGGCGATCGGCTCGCGGTCTTTCGTCAGGGCTGAGGCGCCATGATGCCGCAACGCGCCGCCGGGCGGCAGCGCCGGCAGGTGTGCTCGAGATCGGATGCGGATGAAGTCGGTTCGTGCGCGCCTGCCCGGGCGAGCGCTGACGCCGCGCTCCTCGCGCAGCGTGCTTTGCGCGCGAAACCGGCCGCGAACCTTCTATCGTCGTTCCGCGAAGGCGGGAGCCCAACGGCTGTCCCGCTGATCCAGAGGCGCTGGAAGGTCAGACATGCGTCCGCCAGCACGCACTTCCTGCATCCTCCGGAGTGACGAGTTTGTAAGCCGCGGTTACCCGACAGCGTGTCGCCAAGTCACGTACCGCCGTAGCGCGACTTACGCCACCGGCTCGCGCAGCACCGGGTTGTCCCAGCCCGGGCGCGGGGCGAAGCGGTCGCCATGGCGCGCCTGCAGGGCGCGAAGGCGTTCCAGCAGCGCGTCGGCGCCGGCGGCGCGGATGTGCTGGATCGGGCCGCCGCGGAACGGGGCGAAGCCCGTGCCGAAGATCACGCCGGCATCGAGCAGGTCGGCATCGGCCACCACGCCATCGTGCAGGCAGGCCACCGCCTCGTTGAGCAGCGGCAGGATCAGGCGGTCCTCGAGGTCGGCCGGGGCCTGGTAGTCCTTGGGCACCTCCGGTTTGACCGCGCGTCCGTTCTCCCACTTGTACAGGCCCTGGCCGTCCTTCTTGCCGCGCTTGTCCGGCTCGACCGTGGCCAGCGCCGCCGGCACCTGCAGGCCGAGGAAGGGCGAAAGCTCCTTGCCCACGTCGGCGGCCACGTCCAGCCCGACGGTATCGATCAGTTCGATCGGGCCCATCGGCATGCCGAACTTCACCGCCGCCTTGTCGATCACCGGGCCGGGAATGCCTTCGGCGTAGGCGTTGGCCGCCTCGAGCATGTACGGGAACAGCACGCGGTTGACCAGGAAGCCGGGCGTGCCGGCCACCGGCACCGGGAACTTGTCCAGCGCCTTGCAGAATGCGGCCAGGCGCTGCACGGTCTCCGGTGCGATGCTGTCGTGCTGCACGATCTCCACCAGCGGCATCATCGCCACCGGGTTGAAGTAATGCAGGCCACCGAACTGCGCCGGCTTGTCGATGTGCTCGCGCAGTTCGACCAGCGGGATCGAGGAGGTATTGGTGGTCAGCAGCGCGTCGGGCTTGAGATTGGGTTCCAGGGTCTCGTACAGCGCGCGCTTGGCTTCCGGGTTCTCGATGATCGCCTCGATCACCAGGTCGGCGCTGGCCACGCCGGCGCCGGCCAGGTCGGCCTTCAGGCGCGCGGCCACGGCCGGACGCCTGGCCGGGTCCTTGACCTTCTTCTCGAACAGCGCCTGGGCGCGGGTCATGGCCGGGTCGATGAAGCGCTGCTCGCGGTCCTGCAGGGTGACCTCGAAGCCTTTATAGGCCGACCAGGCGGCGATATCGCCGCCCATCACGCCGGCGCCCACCACATGCACATGCTTGATGCCCGGCAGCGGCATGCCGCCGCCATCCTTGCCCCCCAACCCCTTGAGGCGCTCGGTGAGGAAGAAGATGCGGATCAGGTTGCGCGCGGTCGGCGTGCCGGCCAGCTTGACCACCGCGCGGCGCTCGGCGTCCAGGCGCGCGCCGATGCCCTGGCCGCCGCTGCGCTCCCACACGTTGATCAGTGCGTAGGGCGCCGGGTACTGGTCCTTGCGCGCCTTGCGCGCGACCTGCTTGGCCATCTGCGGCGCCAGCAGCTTGCGCGCCGGCCAGGTGTTGGTGGCCCACGCGGTGGCGCGCTGCTTGAACGGGCGCACGGTGCCCTTGAGCGCCAGCGACACGGCCGTGTCGATCAGCACCGCCTTGTCCACGACCTTGTCGACCAGGCCCAGGCCGCGCGCGGCGCTGGCCGAGACGGTGCGGCCGGTGAGCATCAGGTCCATCGCCGCCGGCGCGCCGATCAGGCGCGGCAGGCGCGCACTGCCGCCCCAGCCGGGGAAGATGCCGAGCTTGGTCTCGGGCAGGCCTATGCGGGTGGAGGCATCGTTGGACGCCACCCGATAGCGGCAGGCCAGCGAGATCTCGGTGCCGCCGCCCATGCAGAAGCCATGGATGGCCGCCACGGTCGGGCAGGGCAGCTCGGACAGCTTCTGGAACACCATCTGGCCACGCCGGATCGCGTCGTTGACCGTGCCGCGGCGGTCGAACTCCTGGAACTCCTTCAGATCGGCGCCGGCGATGAAGCCGCTGGCCTTGGCCGAGGCCACCACCACGCCCTTGGGCGGGTCGATGGCCAGGCGTTCGACAATGTCGCCCAGCTCGATCAGCACGTCCTGCGAGAAGGCGTTGACCGAGGCGTCCTGACGGTCCAGCCACAGGACGACCACGCCTTCCGGACGGTGCTCCGTGCGCCAGTGACTGAATCGAAGCCCATCGAAGCTGGCTGCCATGAGCGGGACCATCCGTTGCAGTATGGGAAGACCGTTATGATCGGGAGCTTGTCTGGGTCGCGTCAAATCCCCACGTTCGAGGCTCCACCGCCGACAGGCCTGCCACGCGCGATGCGTTATTTTTCCGCTCCGACCCCCTTGCAGCAGGACTGCCATGCCGCCGGTGAACTTTTCTGCGTCGCCGCGGTCACAGGATCCGGCTCATGACGGCGCCCACTTCCGTGCGGCCCGGCATGCGCGACGCTGATCCACCCATCGAGCTGGATCTCGAGCTGGTCAAGCGCGTCCAGCGCGGAGACAGCGCCGCCTTCGATCTGCTGGTGCGCAAGTATCAGCATCGGATCCTGGCGCTGATCGGTCGCTACGTGCACGACTGGAGCGAGTGCCAGGACGTGGCGCAGGAAACCTTCATACGCGCCTATCGCGCGCTGGGGAATTTCCGTGGTGACGCGCAGTTCTATACGTGGCTGCACAGGATCGCCGTGAACACCGCCAAGAACCATCTGGTCGCCCACAACCGACGCCCGCCCACCGACGACGTGGACGCCGCCGACGCCGAGCAGTACGACGCCGGCGCGCGGCTGCGCGACACCGACACGCCCGAGCGTGAGCTGATGCGCCAGCAGCTGGAGCAGTCGGTGATGCGCGCGGTCGATGCCTTGCCCGAGGAACTGCGCACGGCCATCACCCTGCGCGAGGTCGAGGGCCTGAGCTACGAGGAGATCGCCACGAAGATGGGCTGTCCGATCGGCACGGTGCGCTCGCGCATCTTCCGCGCCCGCGACGCCATCGATGCCGAGCTGCGGCCGCTGCTGGACACCGGCAGCGCCACCCGGGAGCAGAAACGATGATCGACGACAAGTTCCAGCAGCATTACCGGCAGCAGATGTCCGCGCTGATGGACGGCGCGCTGGCCCCCGACCAGGCGCGCTTCCTGATGAAGCGCATGGCCGACGACGAGACCCTGGCCGCCACCTGGGAACGCTGGCAGCTGTGCGGCGACGTGCTGCGCGGTCAGGCCCAGGCGCCGGCGCCGCAGGGCTTCGCCGACCGCGTGGCCGCGGCCATCGCGGCGCAGCCGGTGCAGCCGGCGGCCAACCAGGCCCCGGCCCGCGGTGGACGGGTCCTGCGCTGGGGCGGCGGTGCGATCGCCGCGGCCGTGGCGCTGGTGGCGGTGTTCATGGCCGGGCAGCAGAGTGGCCGGCCCGCGGCCTCGTCCGAAACCCCGGCGCTGGCCAGCGCCAGCGCGCCCGCCGCTTCGCCCGCCCAGGGCGGCGCGACGCCCGCCGGCACGCCGGCCGATGCCGGTTCGGCGCTGGCCGCCTCGTCCGCGCTGGCCGTGGCCAGCCTGCCGGGCCGGGCCGAGGACAGCCGCCGGGGCAGCGCCACGCGCAACCAGCAGGCCGCGCGCGCGACCGCGGCGATCACCCGGCAGGCCCTGGCCGCGGTCAACGCACCGGCGCCGGCCGCGGCTGCCGCGATCCCGCAGGATCCGTTCGCCGGCAGCCACCTGGGCCAGCCCGCGGCACGGCCGTGGCCGCGCTCCAGCCTGTCCCAGCTGCGCGGCAACGGCGCCTACGCGACCGGCTACGCGACCGGCGATCAGGCGTCGTACTACCCGTTCCAGCCGCGCGTGCCCGTGAGCGAGCCGGCGTCGCCGGCCCAGCCGGCACCGGCGCAGCCGTGATCCCGGCGGCCTCCGGCGCCTGGGGTGCCGGACGGCCGCCACACCTCCCACTTCTTCTTCCGACGCAAAAGGCGAGCAGTCGATGAATCCACGTATCCGCATGGGCCTGATCGGCCTGGTTTCCCTCACCGTCCCGCTGTCCGCCTGCGCGCAGCAGGGCGGCGGCAGCGGCGCCGCCGCGGTGGCGCCCACCATCGCCCAGAGCAGCGCGCCGCAGATCGTCACCGGCCTGCCGGACTTCACCAAGCTGGTCGAGCAGGTCGCCCCGGGCGTGGTCAATGTCGATGCCAGCATCGGCGGCGACGACAGCAGCGCCGACGAGGAACTCACCCAGGACGATGACGACGACCAGGGCATGGACCAGTCGCAGATCCCGGAGATCTTCCGCCAGATCTTCGGGCCCGGCATGCAGATCCCGGGGCCCGGTCGCGGCGGCGGTGGCCGTCCGCGCGGCGAATCGATGGGCTCGGGCTTCATCATCTCGCCCGACGGCTACATCCTGACCAACAACCACGTGGTCGACGGTTCCAAGAACGTCAAGGTCAAGCTCTCCGACGGCCGCGAGTTCAAGGCCAAGGTCGTCGGCGCCGACCAGGGCTACGACGTGGCGCTGCTGAAGATCGACGCCACCGGCCTGCCGTCGCTGCGCATGGGCGAGTCCAACAACCTCAAGCCGGGCCAGTGGGTGGTCGCGCTGGGCTCCCCGTTCGGCCTGGATCACTCGGTCACCGCCGGCGTGGTCAGCGCCACCGGGCGCACCCAGGCGGGCATGGGCGGCAGCAACTACGTGCGCTTCATCCAGACCGACGTGGCGATCAACCCGGGCAACTCCGGCGGACCGCTGCTCAACACCTCCGGCGAGGTGGTCGGCATCAACTCGCAGATCTTCTCCCAGTCCGGCGGCTACATGGGCATCAGCTTCGCGATCCCGATCGACCTGGCCGTCAGCGCCGCCGACCAGCTGAAGAAGACCGGCAAGGTCAGCCGCGCGATGCTGGGCGTGAGCATGAACCAGCGCATCAGCGAGGCGATGGCCAAGACGCTCAAGCTGCCCGACACCAACGGCGTGCTGGTGACCCAGGTGACCCCGGGCAGCGGCGCGGCCAAGGCCGGCCTCAAGCCGATGGACGTGATCACCGAGTTCAACGGCGCCAGGATCACCGACTACTCCGATCTGCCCTCGCGCGTGGCGCCGCTGCCGCCGGGCACCAAGGTCACCCTGACGGTCATCCGCGACGGTTCGCCGCGCAAGGTCGACGTCACCCTGACCGAGCTGGACCCGAAGCTGGCCATGGGCGGCCGCGGCGGCCCCGGCGCCCAGGACGAGGAGGGTGGCAGCCGTGCGTCCCCGGCCCTGACGGCGAAGGAGCTGGGCTTCTCGGTGCAGGCCGACGGCCGCGGCAAGGTCGTGATCGTGGGCGTCAGCCCGACGGTCAGCCAGGACACCGGCCTGGAGCCCGGTTGGGCCATCGTCCAGGCCAACCGCCGCGACATCGGCAGCTTGGAGGACTTCAACAAGGCCACCGCCGGCCTGAAGAAGGGCGATGTGCTGATGCTGCTGGTCGAAGGCGGCCGCAGCGGCGTGCGCCAGTTCGTCGCGGTCACCGTCGGCGGCGCGCGCTGAGCGCGCCCCGGTCCTGGCGCCGGGCGATCCCGGTGCCGGGGCCGGACGGCGGGGCGGCGGCGGCCATGCGATAATCCCCGTTTGCCCTTCGACGGCCCCCGCCCGCCGCCCCCATGCCGCCTGAATCGCCCGCTTCGATGCGGAACATCCGCAATTTCTCGATCATCGCCCACGTCGACCACGGCAAGTCCACCCTGGCCGACCGCATCATCCAGCTGTGCGGTGGTCTGCAGGCCCGTGAGATGGAGGCCCAGGTGCTCGACTCGAACCCGATCGAGCGCGAGCGCGGCATCACGATCAAGGCCCAGTCCGTCTCGCTGCCATACAAGGCGCAGGACGGCCAGACCTACCAGCTGAACTTCATCGACACCCCTGGCCACGTGGACTTCTCCTACGAGGTCAGCCGCTCGCTGGCCGCCTGCGAGGGCGCGCTGCTGGTGGTCGATGCCGCCCAGGGCGTGGAAGCGCAGTCGGTGGCCAACTGCTACACCGCCGTCGAGCAGGGCCTGGAAGTGGTGCCGGTGCTCAACAAGATCGACCTGCCCACCGCCGATATCGAGAAGGCCAAGGCCGAGATCGAGGCGGTGATCGGCATCGACGCCACCGACGCGGTCGCGGTCAGCGCCAAGACCGGCCTGAACGTGGAGCAGGTGCTGGAGGCCATCGTCCACCGCATCCCGCCGCCGCAGCCGCGCGACACCGACAAGCTGCAGGCGCTGATCATCGACTCGTGGTTCGACAACTACCTGGGCGTGGTCTCGCTGGTGCGCGTGATGCAGGGCGAGATCGGCCCGAAGTCCAAGATCCTGGTGATGTCCACCGGCCGCACCCACGAGGTGGACAAGGTCGGCGTGTTCACGCCTAAGCGCAAGGAGCTGCCCAGGCTGGGTGCCGGCGAGGTGGGCTGGATCACCGCCTCGATCAAGGACGTGCACGGCGCGCCGGTCGGCGACACGCTGACCCTGGCCGCGGACCCCGCGCCCAAGCCGCTGCCGGGCTTCCAGGAGATGCAGCCGCGCGTGTTCGCCGGCCTGTTCCCGACCAATGCCGAGGACTATCCGGCCCTGCGCGAGGCGCTGGAGAAGCTGCGCCTGAACGATGCGGCCCTGCGCTTCGAACCGGAAAGCTCCGAGGCGATGGGCTTCGGCTTCCGCTGCGGCTTCCTGGGCATGCTGCACATGGAGATCGTGCAGGAGCGCCTGGAGCGCGAGTACGACCTGGACCTGATCAGCACCGCGCCGACGGTGGTCTATGAGGTGCTCAGGACCGACGGCAGCATCATCTCGCTGGACAACCCGGCCAAGCTGCCGCAGTCCAACCTGATCGAGGAGGTGCGCGAGCCGATCATCCGCGCCAACATCCTCACGCCGGAAGCCTATATCGGCAACATCATCAAGCTGTGCGAGGAAAAGCGCGGCGTGCAGATCGGCATCCAGTACCTAGCCAGCCAGGTGCAGATCAGCTACGAACTGCCGATGGCCGAGGTGGTGCTGGACTTCTTCGACAAGCTCAAGTCGGTCTCGCGCGGCTATGCCTCGCTGGACTATTCGTTCCTGCGCTTCCAGGCCGGCCCGTTCGTGCGCCTGGACACGCTGATCAACGGCGACAAGGTCGATGCGCTGAGCCTGATCGTGCACCGCAGCCAGGCCGATCGCCGCGGCCGCGAGCTGTGCGAGAAGATGAAGGAACTGATCCCGCGGCAGATGTTCGACGTGGCCATCCAGGCCGCCGTCGGCGCGCAGATCATCGCCCGTTCCACGGTCAAGGCCATGCGCAAGAACGTGCTGGCCAAGTGCTATGGTGGCGACATCACGCGCAAGAAGAAGCTTCTGGAAAAGCAGAAGGAAGGCAAGAAGCGCATGAAGCAGGTCGGCCGCGTGGAGATCCCGCAGGAGGCCTTCCTGGCCGTGCTGCAGGTGGACAGCAAGTAAGAGGCAGGCCGGCGCGGGCGCCGGCTGCAGGCGGGGCGGGTCGCATGGCCCGCCCTAGTTTTGTGCAAGTACGCGCGGTGCCCGCCGCATCGCGCGATAAGGACAAGCGATGGTCTGGTTCGAAACAATCCTGGTCGTGCTCACCCTGCTGACCGGCTTCATCTGGCTGCTGGACAAGCTGTTCCTGGCCAAGCGCCGCGCCGCCAAGGCCGGCCTGCTGGACGAAGAGCCGGTGCTGGTGGATTACTCCAAGGCGTTCTTCCCGGTGCTGGCGATCGTGCTGATCCTGCGCAGCTTCGTGGCCGAGCCGTTCAAGATCCCGTCGGCCTCGATGATGCCCAACCTGCTGATCGGCGACTTCATCCTGGTCAACAAGTTCTCCTACGGCCTGCGCCTGCCGATCACCAACACCAAGTTCCTGCCGCTGGGCGAGCCCAAGCGCGGCGACGTGGTCGTGTTCAAGCCGCCGATGGATCCGGAGAACAACTGGGTCAAGCGCATCGTCGGCCTGCCGGGCGACACCATCACCTTCTCCGGCAACACGTTGGCGATCAACGGCGTGCCGGTGCAGTACAAGCCGCTGGGCACTTACACCGGCCGCGGCCTGCCGCCGGGCAGCGACCGGGTGACCCTGCTGCAGGAAGACCTGCCGGGCAAGACCCACACCCTCTACGAAGACCTGGGTCACTACGTGGGCGAGGGCACCTGGACGGTGCCGGCGGGTCACTATTTCGTGATGGGCGACAATCGTGATAATAGCGAGGACAGCCGCCTGTGGCCGGACACGCACTTCCTGCCCGAAGCCAACCTGCGCGGCAAGGCGTTCGTGATCTGGCTCAACTGCGAGGGCTGGTTCTGCAAGAACGGGTTCGATCCCTCCCGCATCGGGACCCGGATCGAGTGACGCGGTTCCACAGGGGATGAGGGGAAGGACATGAAGCGCAACCAGAGCGGCATGACGCTGATCGGTTTTGTGATCACGCTGGCGGTGGTCGGATTCGCCGCCTACATCGGCATGAAGCTGTTCCCGATGTACCAGGAGTTCTACTCGGTCAAGGCCGCGGCCAAGGGCCTGGCCGAACAGTCCGGCTCGGCCGACATGGATCCGGCGCGGCTGCAGGACCTGTTCTTCCGCCGCCTGGACATCAACTACTCCGAGAACGTCAAGCCGGAGAACGTGAAGTTCAAGCGCATCAGCAACGGCTGGAACCTGCACGTGCAGTACGAAGTGCGCCGGCCGATGGTCGGCAACCTGGACGTCGTCGGCAAGTTCGAGACCTCGCAGGACATCGTGCGGAGCGGTGGTGGCGAAGGCTGAGCCTTCGGCTGGCGGTGCGGGCATCGGCCATGTCTTCGCCGATGCGCAGTTGCTGGCCCAGGCGCTGACCCATCGCAGCGCCGGCGCGGTCCACAACGAACGGCTGGAGTTCCTCGGCGACAGCATCGTCAACCTGCTGATCGCCGAAGCGCTGTTCCAGCGCTGGCCCAAGGCCGACGAGGGCGCGCTGACCCGCGCGCGCGCCGAGCTGGTGCGCGAGGGCTCGCTGGCGACCCTGGCGCGCGAACTGGACCTGGGCGCGCGCCTGACCCTGGGCCCGGGCGAGCTGAAGTCCGGCGGCCATCGCCGCGATTCGATCCTGGCCGACGCGCTGGAGGCGGTCGTGGCCGCGATCTACCTGGATGCCGGCTTCGAGGCCTGCCGCGCCTGCGTGCTGCCCTGGTTCGAATCGGCCCTGGCCGCGCTGCCGGTCGGCAAGCCGGAGAAGGACCCCAAGACCCGGCTGCAGGAATGGCTGCAGGGCCGGCAGAAGGCGCTGCCCAGCTACGAGCTGGTCTCCGAGAGCGGCGAGGAGCACGCGCGCCATTTCCAGGTGCGCTGCGTGCTGACCGACCCCGCGCTGTCGGCCGAGGGCGAGGGCGGCTCGCGCCGCGCCGCCGAACAGGCCGCCGCCGCCGCCGTGATCGCCCAGCTGCCGCGCAAGTAATCGCCCGCGCCGGCCCGCGGTTCGGTCCCGCGCTCTGTTGGCCGACCGCCCCGTTCGCCACCTCCGTACACATCGCCCCCGTCCACACGTCCTAAGCTGTCCCCATGAACGAGTCCAAGCCCCACCGTAGCGGCAGCGTTGCGGTCATCGGCCGTCCCAACGTCGGCAAGTCCACCCTGACCAACGCGCTGGTCGGCGCCAAGGTATCGATCACCTCCAGCCGGCCGCAGACCACGCGCCACCGCCTGCTGGGCATCGCGACCTTTCCGGAAGGGCAGATCGTGCTGGTCGATACGCCCGGCCTGCACAAGCAGCAGGGCAAGTACTCGGCCTCGGCCATGAGCCGGGTCATGAACCGCGCCGCGCGCGGCGCGCTCGAGGGGGTCGATGCCGGCCTGCTGGTGATCGAGGCCGGGCGCTGGGACGAGACCGACACGCTGGCCTACAACGTGCTCAGCGACACCAAGATCCCGGTCGTGCTGGTGATCAACAAGGTCGACCGGCTCAAGGACAAGTCCGAGCTGCTGCCGTTCCTGGCGCAGGTGAGCGAGGGCCGCAGCTTCGCCGCGGTGCACCCGATCTCGGCATTGAAGAAGAGTGGCCTGGACGCGCTGGTGCGCGACATCCTGGCGCAGCTGCCCGAAGCGCCGCCGATGTACGGCGAGGACGAGATCACCGACCGCAGCGAGCGCTTCCTGGCCGGCGAACTGGTGCGCGAGCAGTTGATGCGCCAGCTCGGCGCCGAACTGCCGTACGCCACCACGACCGAGATCGAGCACTTCACCGTGGACGGCAACATGCTGCGCATCGGCGCGGTGATCTGGGTCGAGCGCGAGAGCCAGAAGGCCATCGTCATCGGCAAGGGCGGCGCGCGCCTGAAGGACATCGGCAGCAAGGCGCGCCAGCAGATGGAGCACCTGTTCGACCGCAAGGTGTTCCTGGAGACCTGGGTCCGCGTGCGCGAGGGCTGGTCGGACGACGAGACCGCGCTGAAGGCGTTCGGGTACGAGTAGGGGAGCGGGCGAAGCGAAGTGAGCAGCGAGAAGCCGCCTGGGCGCACAACCCGTCGCGCGACTGCAGGCGCCCTGGGTGTCGCTGGCTTTTGCTCATCGCCGACGTCGCTCCGCGCGCGTCTGCCCCCATGCAGCTGATCGCCGAGCCGGTCTTCGTCCTCCACGCCCGGCCCTGGCGCGAGACCAGCCTGCTGGTCGAGGTGCTGACCGCCGGCCACGGGCGGCTGGGCGTGGTGGCGCGCGGCGTGCAGGGTCCGAAGAAGCAGGTGCTGCGCGCGGCGCTGCAGCCGCTGCAGCACATACGGCTCGAAGCGCAGCTGCGCGGCGAGCTGGGGCGGCTGACCGGTGCCGAGGCGCTGGATGCCGCGCCGCGCCTGCAGGGCGATGCGATGCTCGCCGCGTTCTACGTCAATGAGCTGGTGCTGCGCCTGGCCCCGCGCCAGGACCCGCTGCCGGACCTGTATCTGGCCTATGCGCGGGTGCGCGCGCGCCTGGCCCACGACGAACCGCTGGGGTGGTCGCTGCGCCGGTTCGAGCGCGACCTGCTCGAGGCGATCGGCTTCGGCCTGGTGTTCGATCACGACGGCGACGGCGCGCCGGTCGACCCGGCCGCGCGCTACCGCCTGGACCCCGAGCACGGCCCGCGCCGCCTGCTGAGCGAGCGCAGCGGCGAGCGCGCCGCGGCCCCCAGCGGCCGCGCGCTGCTGGCGCTGGCCTCCGACGTCCAGCCCGAGGCGGCCGACCTGGCCGACCTGCGCCGGGCGATGCGCCAGCTGCTGGCCCACCACCTGGGCGCCCGTGGCCTGAAGTCCTGGGACATGCTGGCTGCGCTGCCGCGCCGGGCGACGCCCACCGCCGGCGAAGGCGCCCCCTGATTCGCTCGGTGGGAGCCGCCATGGCGGCGAGGCGCCTTACCGGGAAAGCCTCATCGCCGCCATGGCGGCTCCCACCGAGCAACTCCCACCGAGAAGCTTCCAGAAGGGCAGCTTCGGCGCCGCGGCGCTCAGGCGCGCGTCTGTTGCCAGGCGGCGTGGAATTCGGCCTGGGCGGCGCGGTCGGGGAGGCTGGCGTCCAGGGTCTTGGCAGCGGCGTGCAGGCGCGCGGCGCCGACGAAGCCGCTGCTGGCGCGCAGGCGGTGCAGCTGCTGGTGGGCGCCGGGCAGGTCGTCGGCGGCCAGGGCGGCCTCGATCGCGGCGGCCTGGGCGTCGAGCTCCTGCAGGAACAGCCCGCGCAGGGTCCGCAGATGCTCGACGTTGCCGCCCAGCACCGCCAGCGCCGCCGCGTCGTCCCACACCGGCACCTCGTCGCTGCAGGTGCGGATGGTCGCGGTCTCCGGCGGCGTGCGCGCGTGCAGCGCGTCGCGCGCCGCCTCGCGCAGGGAGGCCGCGCCGACTGGCTTGACCACCACCGCGGCGAAGCCCGAGGCGCACAGCGCGGCGTGCAGGCTGGGCGAGGGGTCGGCGGTATGTGCCAGCGCCGGCAGCGCCGGCTGCCGCGCGCGCAGGCGCGCCAGTAGGGCATCGCCGCGGCCGTCGGGCAGGTTGGCGTCGACCAGGCACAGGTCGAAGCGGCCCTCGGCCCGCAGCGCCTCGGCCTGGCTGCGCGCGATGGACACCGTGGCCGGCAGCGTTTCGAGCGCGGCGCGCATGAACTCGCCGGTGGTGGGATCGTCCTCGACCAGCAGGATATGGGGGGTGGGGGCCATGCGGGCTCCTTTCGCGGCGGCGGGCCGCGCCGGGCGTCGGCCCCGGCGCATCTGCGACAATACGCGATTCCCCGCACGCAGCTCATCGCCACGTGGCCCGTTCCCCGCGCATCGACAAGACCCCCTTCGAACTGGACATCCACGACCTCAGCCACGACGGTCGCGGCGTGGCCCGCCGCCCCCCGGCCGTGCCCGGCGAGTCGGGCAAGGCCGTGTTCGTCACCGGCGCGCTGCCGGGTGAGCGCGTGCGGGTGGAGCAGACCGCGCGCAGCAAGCACTTCGACGAGGCGCGCACGCTCGAGGTGCTCCAGGCCTCGCCCGACCGCGTCACGCCGCGCTGCCCGCATTTCGGCACCTGCGGCGGCTGCGTGCTGCAGCACCTGGAAGAGACCAAGCAGATCGCCTACAAGCAGCACACACTGCTGGAGAACCTGACGCGCATCGGCCATGTCGCGCCGGCCAGCGTGCTGCCGGTGCTGCATGAAGGCAGCTGGGGCTACCGGCGCAAGGGCCGCTTCTCGGTGCGGCGCGTGGAAAAGAAGGACAAGACCCTGGTGGGCTTCCGCGAGCAGGACCCGCGCTTCGTCGCGGACCTGCGCGAGTGCCATACGCTGATCCCGCAGATCGGCTTCAGAATCGAAGCGCTGGCGCAGTGCATCGACCGCCTGGCCGGGCGCGCGGACATCCCGCAGATCGAGTTCATCGCCGGCGATGCGGCCATCGCCCTGGTCGTGCGCCACCTGGCGCCGCTGGTGCAGGACGACCTGGACATCCTGACCGCCTTCGCCCAGGAGCAGGACTTCGCCATCTTCCTGCAGCCGGGCGGCAACCACACCGTGCATCCGCTGTGGCCGGCGCAGGTGCCGCTGTCCTTCCGGCTGGCGCCGTGGGACATCGAGCTGGCGTTCCGGCCGCTGGATTTCATCCAGGTCAACGGCAAGCTCAACGAGAAGATGATCGCGCATGCCTTCGCGCTGCTGGATCCGCAGCCGGGCGAGCGCGTGCTGGACCTGTTCTGCGGGCTGGGCAACTTCACCCTGCCGCTGGCGCGGCTGGTGGGCGAGGTGGTCGGTGTGGAGGGCGAGGCCGGGCTGGTGGCGCGCGCGCAGGAGAATGCGCAGCGCAATGGCCTGTCCAACGCGCAGTTCTTCGCCGCCGACCTGACCACCGACCAGCGCGACGCCCCGTGGATGCGCGCGGGCTTCGACAAGCTGCTGCTGGACCCGCCGCGCTCGGGCGCGATCGACGTGCTGCGGCAGCTGCCGCTGCAACAGTTCTCGCGCATCGTCTATGTCAGCTGCCATCCCGGCTCGCTGGCGCGCGATGCGGGCTATCTGGTCAACGAATGCGGCTTCAGGCTGGTCTCTGCTGGCGCAATGGACATGTTTCCGCAGACCGCGCACGTGGAGTCGATCGCGCTGTTCGAGCGGGAGTGACTCCGCTCCCTCCGTATCGCGCAGCGAAGGGGAGCTCGAAATCGCGGCTAGCGATTGCGGGGGGAGGCGGTGCTCTTCGCGGCCAAGCACGAGCAAGAGCAAAAGCGACCCCACCCCAACCCTCCCCTTTGCGCTGCGCGCAAAAGGGAGGGGGCAAGAGTAGACGCACCTCCTTGTCCCCCCACACACAGGCAACGCCATGGGCATCGAAATCGAACGCAAGTTCCTGCTGGCTAACGAGGGGTGGCGCGCGGCGGCGCATCGCGCCATTCCGATGGCGCAGGGCTATCTCAACGACCTGTCGGTGGTGTCCGGCGGCGCGCAGCTGGCCTCGGTGCGGGTGCGCCTGGAGGGCGATGCGGCCGCGCTGAACATCAAGTCGCGCCAGCTCGGGCATACCCGCCAGGAGTTCGAGTATCCGATCCCCGTCGCCGACGCCCAGGCGCTGCTGCGGCTGTGCGTGGGCGGGCGCGTGGAGAAGACCCGGCACCTGGTGCAGGTGGGTGCGCACCTGTGGGAGATCGACGCGTTCGCCGGCGACAACGCCGGGCTGGTGGTGGCCGAGATCGAGCTGGCCCACGCCGACGAGCCGTTCGAACGTCCCGCCTGGCTCGGCGCGGAGGTCACCGACCAGCCGCGCTACTACAACCTGGCCCTGGCCGACCGGCCCTACGCGCAATGGAGCGCGGCCGAGCGCGCCGGCGAGGCCGCCGCGGCCCCCGCGGGCTGAACCCCTGCGCGCCCCGAAGCCCCGTGTCGCGGGCCTCGGGACGCCAGCGGACCGGTGCTTCTGCGACAATCTTTCGATCCCGCGCGACCGCGCGGCCCACGGAGTCTCGACCCAATGCTCGTGATCGGCCTGGCCGGCACCGAACTGGCCCCCCGGGAACGCGACTGGCTGCAGCACGATGCGGTGGCCGGGGTGATCCTGTTCGCGCGCAACTTCGCCTCGCGCGAGCAGGTCACGGCGCTGAGCGCGTCGATCCGGCAGGCGGCCCCGCGTCCGCTGCTGGTGTGCGTGGACCAGGAAGGCGGGCGCGTGCAGCGTTTCCGCGACGGCTACGCCGCGCTGCCGCCGCTGGCCAGCTTCGGCGCGCAGTACGCGACCGATCCGGCCGGCGCGCTGGAAGCGGCGCGTGAGCACGCCTGGCTGATGGCCAGCCAGGTGCGCGCCAGCGGCGTGGACCTGAGCTTCGCCCCGGTGGTCGACCTGGGCCGCGGCAACCGCGCCATCGGCGACCGCGCCTTCGCCGCCGACCCGCAGGTGGTAGCCGCGCTCACCCGCGCCTACGTGGCCGGCATGCACGCGGCCGACATGGCGGCCACGCTCAAGCATTTCCCCGGCCACGGCACCGTGCTGGAGGACACCCACGTCGATGTGGCCACCGATCCGCGCCCGCTGGACGAGCTGCAGGCGCAGGACCTGGTGCCCTTCGCCGCCGGCATCGACGCCGGGGCCGACGCGGTGATGATGGCGCATGTGGTGTATCCGGCGGTGGCGCCGGAGCCGGCCGGCTATTCGCCGCGCTGGGTGCGCCTGCTGCGCGAGGACCTGGGCTTCCGCGGCGTGGTGTTCTCCGACGACATCTCCATGGCCGCCGCGCATGCCGCCGGCGGCGTCGCCAGGCGCGTGGCGCTGCACCTGGACGCCGGTTGCGACGTAGTGCTGGCCTGCCATCCCGAGGTCGTCGACGAGGCGCTGCGCGCCGTCGAGGGCCGTTCTCTCAACACCGCCGCGCTGATCGGGCTGATCGGCCGCGGCCCGCGCGCGTGGGAAGGCCTGCTGGCCGACACGCGCCACCAGACCGCGCTCGCGCGCCTGTCCTCCTCCAAGGGAACCGCCTGATGTCCAACACCGCTCCGACCATCCGCCAGGCCCTGGCCAACGCCGACCTGCTGGTGGATCGCCCGACCATCGATGCCGCCATCGCCAGGATGGCCGACGCCATCGCGCGCGACTACGCCGGCGAGGTGCCGGTGTTCCTGACCATCATGCACGGCGGCCTGCCGTTCGCCGGCCAGCTCTCGCTGGAACTGGGCCTGCGCGGCCTGGACCTGCAGTACGACTACCTGCACGCCACGCGCTACCGCGGCGAGACCGAGGGTGGCGAACTGGTCTGGAAGCATCGCCCGGCCACCGCGCTGTATGGCCGCCGCGTGCTGCTGGTGGACGACATCCTCGACGAAGGCCTGACCCTGCTGGCGGTGCGCCAGTGGTGCCTGGAGCAGGGTGCCACCGACGTGCGCATCGCCGCGCTTACCGTCAAGCGCCACGACCGCGCGCTGGCCGAGGTCAAGGCCGATTACGTCGGCGTCGAAGTGCCGGACCGCTACGTGTTCGGCTTCGGCATGGACGTGCACGAGCACCTGCGCAACCTGCCGGCCATCTACGCGATGAAGGAGGGCGCGTGAGCCAGCGCATCGACCTGGCCGTCATCGGCGGCACCGGCGTGTACCAGCTGGCCACGCTGGACGACGTGGAAACCCGCCACGTCGACACGCCCTACGGCGCGCCCTCCGGTCCGGTCCGCGTGGGCACGGTGCTGGGCCGGCGCGTGGCCTTCCTGGCGCGTCATGGCGAGGGCCATTCGCTGCCGCCGCACAAGGTCAACTACCGCGCGAATCTGGCCGCGCTCAAGCAGCTGGGCGCCATGCGCGTGCTGGCGCTCAACACCGTCGGTGGCATCACCGAGCGCTTCGGCCCGCGCGTGCTGGCCTGCCCGGACCAGCTCATCGACTACACCTGGGGCCGCATCTCCACGCTGTGCGAGGAGGGCGGCCAGGTGCTGCACGTGGACTTCGGCGATCCCTATACGCCAATGTTGCGCCACAAGGTGCTGGCCGCGGCGCGGGTGACGGGGGTCAAGGTGGTCGACGGCGGCTGCTACGGCGCCACCCAGGGCCCGCGCCTGGAAACCAAGGCGGAAATCGCGCGCATGAAGCGCGACGGCTGCGACCTGGTCGGCATGACCGGCATGCCCGAAGCCGGGCTGGCGCGCGAGCTGGGCCTGGACTACGCCTGCCTGGCGATCGTGGCCAACTGGGCCGCCGGCTGCGGCACCGGCGAGGAGATCACCATGGCCGAGGTGCTGGCCAACGTGGAGGCGGCGTCCTCGGGCATGGCCGAGCTGGTGGGCGAACTGGCGCGCGGGTGATTGTCAAGCTCCGCGCGTCTTTGCATACTCGGACACGCGCGGCTACCTGGCAGCGCAACACCACCGATCCAAATCTGGGGATACAGAGAGCTATGCCGTACGGTACCGTCAAGTGGTTCAACGATGCGAAGGGCTTCGGATTCATCGCGCCGGAAGATGGCAGCGCCGATGTCTTCGCGCATCACACCGCGATCAACGCCAAAGGCTTCCGCACCTTGCAGGAAGGCCAGCGCGTGAGCTACGAGGTGACGCAGGGCCCCAAGGGCGCGCAGGCGTCCAACATCACCCCGGCCACCTGAAGAAGCCGAACTCGCACCGTTTTCTTGAACCCCGCTTCGGCGGGGTTTTTTATGGCCCTGCTCCTGATCAAGGAACCTCGGTGTGTCTGTGAGTTTGTTGACTTCGGAGGGGCAGCGGTCCGGCGGGCGGTGGCCGCTTTTCCCTCAATCAGGGCATCCTGCCCTGATTCGGGCCTCGGCGTCCTGCCTCGCTCGTCGCGGCCACCGCCCGCCGGACCGCTGCCGCGCGCATCACGTCCGGAGACGTTGGGCCGAAAGTCAAAAGAAGTCTCGATCGATCCGTCGCAGAGCCTCGACCCGGCCGGGGCCTGGCGGAGAGCGAGCCACGGATGGCCCGCGGCGGCGAGTCTGCCAGGATGGCGGACCGAGCCGAGGAGCCCAGGCCCGGCCGGGTCGAGGCTGGTCGGCGAAGTCCGCTCGCCGAGCCAGCGTTCGTATCTTCGACTTGCCCGCTTCTCCGCGCGTCGCAAAGAACTCCTTCAGGCAGGCTCCAGCACCGGCCGTCGTCAGCCGCAATGGATCGTTGCGCGGCGTGGCGGTACTGTCGGCCGCGCGGCGTCGCCATCATCTGGCCAGACGCAAGCCTTCTGGAGTAATGCCATGAACGACACCGCCCATGCGGCCCGCATCGTCCGTACCGTGCGCGGCATGCCCGCGTCCGACGGCGCCGGGGTCAAGCTGACCCGCGTGATCGGCACGCCCGAACTGCCGGACCTGGATCCGTTCCTGATGCTGGACGAGTTCGGCACCGACAAGGCCGAGGACTACCTGGCCGGCTTCCCCGAGCACCCGCACCGCGGCTTCGAGACGGTGACCTACATGCTCGACGGGCGCATGCGCCACCGCGACAACCATGGCAACGAAGGCCTGCTCACCCCGGGCAGCGTGCAGTGGATGACCGCCGGGCGCGGCCTGGTGCATTCGGAGATGCCCGAGCAGGAATCCGGCCGCATGCGCGGCTTCCAGCTGTGGGTCAACCTGCCGGCCAAGGACAAGATGACCGCGCCCAGGTACCAGGAGTTCGCCCCCGAGCGCATCCCGGTGGCCACCCCGTCGGCCGGCGTGGAGGTCAAGGTGATCGCCGGTGCGGTCGGCGAAGTGACCGGGCCGATCGTGCAGCCGGCGACCGACCCGCTGTACCTGGACATCGCGCTCGCGCCCGGCGCGCGCTGGACCTACGCCCTGCCCGCAGGCCACAACGCCTTCGCCTATGCCTACGAAGGCGAGGTCACGGTGGGCGAGGGCGACGGCGCACGCGAACTGCCCAGCCGCACGCTGGCGGTGCTCGGCGGCGGGGAGTCGCTGGTCCTGCAGGCCGGCGCGCAGGGCGCGCGCGTGATCCTGGTCGCCGGCCGCCCGCTGCGCGAGCCGGTGGTGCGCCACGGCCCGTTCGTCATGAACACCCGCCAGGAGCTGATGCAGGCCTTCGTCGATTTCCAGGAGGGCCGCTTCTAGAGCGGGCCACTCGGAAAGCCGCCTGCGCGGCTGTCCCAACGCGCCCTGATGGCGCAAACGCCCCTAGTCTGTGGGATTGGCGATCGCAATTAGCCGCGCTGTCCAAACGCTTAAGGTCGACGCCCCTCCACCAGCAACATCCGAGTGCCCACCGGTCTTGCCAGGCTCCGAGCAAGGCTGGATTGCCCAAGCGCGCTTTTCTCCGCCGAGGTCGCCATGCTGCCCGCCATCGAACGGCGCTGAGCCGCTTTCCCAGCGTCTTTAGCGGTGACTCCCATCGGTTAACCTGTGGGGGCCTGCAGCGCGGGCACATACTGACGGACCAGGGGCCCATATGCAGAGCTTGACTGTTGACCTCGCAACACTGGACCTAGATCTTCGGAACCCGAGGATCGATCCAGCGCAACATCAGACCCAAGCCATTTCGGAAATTCTGCAGTCCGAGCGAATCGGCGAGCGCATTGGCGAAAAGGTGTATGTCTTAGCCAAGAGTATCTGCGAACTCGCCAGCATAGATCCTAGCGAGCGGCTAATTGTGATCGCTAACCCGCAGGCTCCAGGGCGCTACATCGTGCTGGATGGTAATAGGCGAGTAACAGCTCTCAAGCTACTTACCGAGCCCACTCTGCTTGATCGTGATGATATAGGCATGCCGGCTTCATTAAATCGTCGGATGCATGCGCTCCGAAACGAGTATGCGATCGACGAAATTTCAACAAGAATTGACGTCGCTCTTGCTGATTCACGAGAGGAAGCTCGCCCGTTCATCCGCCTAAAGCACACGGGCGCGCTGGAGGGGGCTGGCCGAAGCGCTTGGTCGCCGATGCAACAAGCCAGGTTCGAGGACACTGGAACGTTTAAGCTGCTAACACGCCTTCGTGTTGATGGGCTGCTCAACTCGCAAACTTTAGGCCAACTCGATTCCAGTGAATTTTCAATCTCGACTTTCGAGCGTGCTGCCGGAAGCACGGAGTTCACCACTAGGTTCGGCGGTCGCATAGCTACGGATGCGTATGACGAGGGCATCAACCCATCGCGCGCGCTCTTTGGCTGGGCTAGGATCGCAAACGATACCGCCTCTGGCGAAATTACCTCACGCACCATCCAGTTAACCGAAGATGTCGCTCGGTATTTGGAGCCCATCTACAGGGCATTTGAAGGCACCACTGAGGCAGACGCCGTTGACGACGATCCCGATTCGATCAATGACGAGCCGAACACAGCCGCTTCGCCTGCATCACCCGGAGGCACGCCTACCCCCAATATAATGCCGAGGCCCCAACCGCCGCCGCCGACGGGGACGCCGTTGCCGGGGGGAACTGCAGTACCCCGCCCGCGGGCGCCAAGAGTTCGTCACTATCTAATTGATCGTCGAAGCCCACTTCCGGTCAACCAACAGAAGTGCCGACGAATCCATGACGAGTTGATGGGGAAGGTTAAGGTCTCCGAGGCACCGTATGCATGTGCGTTTTTGGTGCGCTCGCTCCTAGAATTGACAGCACATACTTACCTGAGTCGATTTGAGCTTCGCATTACCGGAAATTTCACGAACAACATCAGCTCTATGGCGCAGGACCTGATGTCGCAGCCTCGCATTAGTGACGAGCCTGCAGATAGAGTTGCGATCGGTCGCGCACTCTTGAAAGACGCGGGTGTATACGAAGGATTGAGTGACGCGACTCACAATGTCTACGTCAGCCTATCGCCAGACCATGTTAGAGCGACTTGGGACTCCATCGAACCGGCGCTACGACTGGCTTGGCGTCGAGTCAGTCGAGGCGGTGGCCAACACCCCGAGGCTCCTGCACAATAGGTGCATACTTCCACGAACTGGCACGATGCCTAACGTCACCCCTCTCCGCTATCCGGGCGGAAAAGCCAAGTTATACAAGTACTTCCAGCGCCTAATCGCGCAGAACAACTTGTATGACTGTACATATGTTGAGCCGTTCTGCGGCGGAGCGGGGCTGGCCATTGAGCTGCTGCGAGCAGGCGTTGTATCGGCGATACACCTCAATGATCTAGACCGCGCAGTGTTCGCTTTCTGGCGAGAAGCTGTAGATCATACGGACCGACTGTGCGCACGAATTGAGGAAACTCCGTGCTCAATGGAGACTTGGTATGACTGCAAAGCCATTTACAGGTCTTCTGATGTTTCGAGCCTGCATGACTTGGGATTCGCCACTTTCTTCCTAAATAGAACGAACCGATCTGGCATCCTCAAAGGCGGGGTGATCGGCGGTAAAGAGCAAACGGGCAAGTGGTCTTTAGATGCCCGAATGAACAAGGTCGACTTGATTGGGCGTATCGAACGCATTGGAAAATTGCGGAGTCGGATCGCGGTCACCAATTTAGATGCATGTGACCTGGTCTCTTCCTATTGCGATCGTGCGACTGAAAGTTCTTTGATGTACCTAGACCCACCATATGTAGATAAAGGTCCTGGACTGTATCTAAATGCTTACGAAGAGGACGATCATCGCCGGCTCGCCCGCTTGGTTGCGAAGCTTCCTTGCCATTGGATAGTGTCTTACGACGCACACGACCTTATTCGCGAAATCTACAAGCCGTTCCGCTCGACCGATCTGGCACTTCACTATAGCGCGCAAGAGCACGCGCGCGTCGGGAATGAATTGGTTTTCTTCAGTGACAAGCTTACGCCTCCAGACATGGATGGGGTGAGATCGCGCTGTCGGCGTCCCTGGGCTGTCGAAGAATTTGGTTCAAAGTTTGCAACTGCTTGAACGTAAGATCTGTAGACCGTCGGTGGCACCTCTCGGCTCGGAAGGTCCAGTGCTTGACGCGGCTTTATACGATCATCTTGGAGGCGAGTCCCGTCGCATGGGGTCTCGAAAAGACCCCATGAAAAGCTAGAGACTATTGAATCAGCTGTCGTCGGCGTGATCCCGAGCGTCACGTCCGTCTAAAATCCCTTATCGATGGCCGCGGGCATGACCACTGAGCTTCCTGCTACGGACCTGGAGCGGTTGCAGGAAGAAATCTTATCCAAATCGGCTGATGCAGCGCTTCCTAGCCAACTCTCGGACTTCTGGCTTAACTCAATTGCGCGTGATCTTGAGGTCTTAGACTGCGAACTTGGGTCCCGCGATCCGGCCGTTCTTCATGCGCTTACAGGGCCGCTAGCCTTGATCGTCCACATCTTGGTGGGTAAGAGCAATTCGATGACCGCAACGGTCTCACAGGATGATCTAGTTCGGTTCTTCCACGATTACAGAATGGAGATTGCCTTGGAGCAGGTGTCCCGTTCGACACGAACCCAGATGAGCCCTGCGACGCTCGAAACGATTTTCACAAATCGGGACGTAGAAGTGCGAGACCACTGATCTAAGCTCGTGTACGTGCAATGCACATACAATGCACACATTTTGCACATACAAATCAATAACTTAGCTTCCATTTCCTTCCGCGGACTGAGACACTCGGGCGGCGTCGGACCGTACATTCCGGACGCGACCACTGTCGTCTCTTGCTTGCCTCCGGCCAATGCCTGCAGACGCGCCCCACCTCTCGACGCGACGAAGGACTACGCCTATCGATCAGCCCAAACCTGAGTGACCGCAATTTCATCTGGGCAGAAAGCACAAAGCCCAGCTCCCCTGGCAGGGATCTGGGCTTCTTGTGGCAAGCAGCTGAAGACTGTTTTGCCATAGTGCACCCCTCCTTTGACCAAAGTCAACATGCCCTGCGGGCGTGAGCAGGAGGGGCTTGTCCCGGTCTTTTGATTTCCGTTCTCGCGGAGGGCCCCGGCCGTCCCGTGAACGGCTCTCGGACACCAACTATGAGCCAACACTACCTACGAAGCGCCGCTTATCGCGATCTCACGCTCGGCGCGATCTACGCGATGTCAGATAATGAGGTCCACCAAATGTATGTCCTCGCCCGATGGGATTCGCTAACCCATCAAGGCTGTCCTGCTTGCGGGGCGTGGGACGTCCATTACTGGCGCGCGCGGCGGAAGCAATGGCGATGCAAGGCCTGCAGGACCGATTTCACAGTTACCTCGCGTACCGCGTTCGCCAACCACAAGAAGTCGCTCAAGCACATCCTGGCGGCACTCTTCCACTACGTAACTTCGCCCAAAGGGCTTGCAGGACTGCAGCTCAGTCGCTCAGGGGACTACTCCCCCAAGGCCGCGCACGTCACCTTGGGCAAGCTGCGCGAGGCCTTGCTTCGGACGCAGGACGAAACGCCGCTGAAGGGCATTGTCGAGATCGACGGCGGCTATTTCGGAGGCAAACCTCGCAAGCCCAATCATCGAGGACGCCGAAACGACAGGATGATTGCGGCTAGGTTGACGGGGCGCCCCATGCCAGGCCGGAAGCCATGGCATGCCGCAGGCATGACCCAGCAGAATTGGGATAAGCGAAGGAACAAGCGGGTGGTCATGGTGCTCAGGCAACAAGGACCGCACCGCAGGGGCGCGACACGAACCATTACGGCGGTCGCCTTGTCAGAAAACGAAGCGGACGTGCGGGAACTCGTTGATCGGTATGTCGATCCAGACGCCATTATCTGGACCGACGAGAATCCCGCCTATACGCCCCTCGGCATGACGCACGACCACGAACCAGTCAATCACGGCCGAATGTTTGTCAGGTCTGATGGAGTGAATGAAAATCAGGCGGAATCCTTCTTTACTCGACAGCGGCGTCACGAGTTGGGCGTCGCCCATCGGATGACGCCCACCTACCTGGCCGACAAGGCCAACGAGATGGCATGGCGTGAAGACAGTCGGCGTATCCCGCTCAGCATGCTCCTAAAGGACATTCTCCGCCGGGCCATGACGTCGGGCTTTTCTTGGTGGTGGCGCGGGTACTACCAGGGTCACCACCGAGGGTCGGAAATCCTATTGAACAGGTGGCGGGACCTGCGCCGTTAGGCTGGTTTTGGGGTTTAGCGCCCAATAGGCTTCCAGATGGAGTTTTGGCTCTGGCCGCCGGCGAATCTTGCCGGCGTATGCCAAGGCTCTCAGCCTCCTACGCACGACCAGTCGGGCATGGGCGTAGGTCTCGGAGCAAACTGAGAGCCCCTGTCTTTGTGCGACAAAAACCAAGACCTCAGTCGTGGAGCACCATCGGCCTTCAGCTTTTCGTAGGCACGCATAGATCCCCCGTGTCACTTTGCCGTAGGGCAGCAATCTGCCCTGCGGCGTCTTCCTGGGCGCGATCATTGATGGGTCCAACGGAACCTCATGCATCGATAGCACTCTGTCGATGCTGTCCAGATCCGCTTGAAGGCTCGCCGCTACCTGTCTCAGGCGATCGGCCTCATCGATTGAGGCCTTGGCCTTGCGTAACTGCGCTTTCTTGCTGCCGAGGGTTCGCGATCGACGGTCAACAAGCCATTTCAGGGAGGAGGGAGTCTTGGTCCGCATGCGATAAGGCTATCGATACGGGCCAAGATCATCATTGGGCGTTTGCGCCATCATGGCGGTCCCAACGCGAAAAGGCCGCCCTTTAGGCGGCCTTTTCGTTGTTGCAGGGGTGGCTCAGCGGCGCGGGTTCGCGTCGGCCATCGAGGCCGGGTCGAACCGCAGGTTGCGCACGGTGGCCATCGTCGCCTGCAGCGCGGCCTCGCTGGGGGCGTCGATCCACAGCTGCGCCCAGCGCTCGTCGCCCAGCTCG
Organism: Pseudoxanthomonas sp. X-1; assembly: GCF_020042665.1. NCBI lineage: Bacteria > Pseudomonadati > Pseudomonadota > Gammaproteobacteria > Lysobacterales > Lysobacteraceae > Pseudoxanthomonas > Pseudoxanthomonas sp. X-1. The sequence continues at coordinate 3,131,301 of NZ_CP083376.1, read as the reverse complement.
ATCACCGCCATGCGGTTCTGGGCGTCGGGACGGTTGGCGATCCGGGTGTGGTACCAGCGCGCCTTGCGGCCGTCGATCTCGGTCTTCTCCTCGCGCGCGCCGGCCGGCTTGTCCGGCTCCTTGGTGGTGAGCATCACGCCGAAAGCCTGCTGCCCCCCGTCGTCCAGGGCCTTGCAGATCACCAGCGCGGCGGTGCCGCTCTGTTCCCAGCGCAGCCCGCTGCCGGCCGGCAACTGCGGACACGCGGCCGTGGACTGGCTGGCCGTGGACTGGGCGGACGCGCCGGCGGCGGCCAGCGACAGCAGCAGGCCGGCGGCGGAGGCAAGGCAGGCTTTCATCGAACGATCCCCAATGCGCAGGGCGCATCGCTTCAGGGCGATGCGCGGTGGATGGAAAACGAACGCCTCGCCCGGGCCATGCCGCGCACCCCTGGAGCTCCCCTGCGCGTCCGCACGCTGGTGCGGGCCGCCCGGTCGACGCGTCGTGTAGTCGATGCCGCCGCGCCTGGGCGCGTGCCGGCATCGCATTGCAACATAAGCCAAACCCGGCCCTGCGTGTTCATCCGGCCGCATGCGGCCGCCTTGGGGACTGTGCGCCGCGTCAACGTTCCGGCAGGGGGATGAACTCCGGATCGCCGGCGATGTGGCCGAAGCGGCCCTCGCGCCAGTCCTGCTTGGCCTGCTCGATGCGCTCGGTGGAGCTGGACACGAAGTTCCACCACAGATGGCGCGGGCCATCGAGCGGCTCGCCGCCCACCAGCATGGCCTTCAGCGGCGTCTTGGCGCGCAGCACCGGGCGGGTGCCGCGTTCGAGCACGATCAGGTGGCGCATCGGCACGTCGCTGCCGTCCAGCTGCGCCTGGCCGTCGAGGATGTAGAGCGCGCGCTCGACCGCGCTGTCGTCGATGGCCAGTTCGGCCTCCGGCGCCAGGTCCAGGGCGACGTTGAACGTATCCGAGTACACGCGCACCGGCGATTCGCGGCCCCAGGCGCGGCCGGCGATCACGCGCAGGCGCGCGCCGTGCTGGTCCCAGTGCGGCAGGGTGGCGGCGGCATGGTGGTAGAACTCCGGCGCGACTTCCTCGTCGGACTTCGGCAGCGCCACCCAGGTCTGCATGCCGTGCAGCGGCGCATGGTCCACCCGCTCGGCCTGCGGGCTGCGCTCGGAATGGGCGATGCCGCGGCCGGCGGTCATCCAGTTCACGTCGCCGGGACGGATGATCGTGTCCGAGCCGAGCGTGTCGCGATGGCCGATGGCGCCTTCCCACAGGAAGGTGACCGTGGCCAGGCCGATATGCGGATGCGGGCGCACGTCGATGCCGTGCCCGGCATCGAACTCGGCCGGCCCCATGTGATCGACGAACACGAACGGTCCCACGCTGCGCGCCTGCACGGTGGGCACGGCGCGGCGGACCTGGAATCCACCCAGGTCGTGCACGCGCGGTTCGATGACGGTGGCGGTCATGGGCGTCGGCTCCGGTTCGAAAGGCCGGCAGGATCGCATGCCGGCCGGGCGCGCGGCCTGACGATCGCGCACAACGGATTGTTGCAGTTCGGGTGGAAAGTAGACGCGCGTGTTCTGCTCCTTCCTCTTTGGCCGCAGGCCCAGGGGAGCTTGAAGTCGCGGCTAGCGACTGATGGGGACGGGTGCTCTTCGCGGGAAAGGCAACAGCAAAAGCACCCCCTCCCAGCCTCCCCCTTCGCTGCGCGAAAGGGGAGGGGCAACCGCGGAGTTCGAGGCCGCGGCTAGGCCAGCGGCAGCTGCGGTGTGTCGCCCGGCATCGGGCCGCGCCGTGAGGCCAGGCGGTCGGCCAGGCGGGTGGGTTCGGGCAGGCGGTAGCCGCGCAGCAGCGCGCGGGTCCAGGCCAGCGCGCCGTCCATCGTCATGCCGTACCCCGGCGAGACGATCAGCGGATTGCAGCGCAGCTTGCTGCGCAGGGCCCAGCCGATCTGCTCGCCGCGATGGATCAGCGGCGTGTGATCGCCCGGCTGCGCACCGGGTGGCTCGAACCGCCCGCACAGCACCTGCTTGGCCACGCCCAGGGTGGGCAGGCCGGTGACCACGCCGAAGTGCGCGGCGATGCCCAGCCGGCGCGGATGGGCGATGCCCTGGCCATCGACCACGACCAGGTCCGGCACCTGCGGCAGGGATTCCAGCGCCTGCACCAGCGCGGGCAGTTCGCGGAAGCTCAGCAGGCCCGGCACGTAAGGCATCGAGGTCGGCACGCGCTGCACGGTGCTGGCCAGCAGCTGCAGCGTGGCGCCGTCCAGCAGCACCGCCGCGGCACGCGTGACGCGGCCCTCGTCCTCGAAGCCGACGTCGAAGCCGGCGATCGTGCGCGGCGCCCCGGGCACGCGATCCTCCAGCAGCACGCTTGCGGCCAGCCGCTCCTGCAGCGCGCGCGCGCCGGGGATGCTGCCGTCCCAGCCGGCGAAGACCGAGGAGGTCATGGCGCGGGCCCGCCGTAGCGCATGTCCTGCACCTGCGCCGCGGCGTGCGCGGGCAGGTGAATGCGCAGCAGCCGGTCGACCTGCCCGGCGCGCATCGGACGCACGGTGCATCCGCACAGGGCGTCGGCGAGCGGCGCCAGCGTGTCGGGCTGGGCCACGACCAGCACCGTGTCGCGGTCGTACGCCGAGCGCCACTGGCGCGCGCTGTCCTGCGCCGGTCCCCGCGAGAAGTAGCGCAGGCGTTCGGCCCGCGGATGCTGCGCGGCCACAGGTGCCGCGGTCTGCTGGGTGCGCCTGAACTCATCGGTGTAGATCGCCACCAGCGGCGCGTCCGCCAACGCCTGCGCCAGCCGTTCGGCGCGCGCCTCTCCTGCGGGAGACAGCGGTGGATCCTCGTCCGCGCCGGCGACGGCGTCGGCGTTGGCCACCAGCAGGAACGTCGCCCCCGTCGCGCTCGCAGTCACGGTGCGCAGGGACGGCGCCGTGCCGCAGCCGGCCAGCAGCACCAGGCCGCCTGCGGCCGCGCCCAGGCGCGCGCGCCTGGAGACCGTGCGCACTGCGGGCATCAGGATTTCTGCGGGCGCGATTCGAGGTGGCGCTTGACCTGGTCGGTGGCGTCGCCGGCTTCCTGCACGGCCGCGCGCAGGTCCTGTTCGCTGACGTTGAAGTGCCGGGTCCAGTAGGCCAGCTCCCATTCCTCGGTCAGCTCGACCTTGGCGATGTCCTTGGGGATGCGGGAATTGTCGGCGGGGCTCATGGCGGGCTCGCGGTGCGGGAAACAGGCGACCAGCCTGCGAACGCGCACCGTAAAGGCGCGTGAGCCGCGCCGTGCGTCCGCACACGGTGACTTCAGTCGATGAACTGCAACCGCGCCAGTTCCGCATACAGTCCGCCCTGGGCCATCAGCGCCTCGTGCGTGCCCTGGGCGACGATGCGGCCGCGGTCCATCACCACGATGCGGTCGGCCTTGAGCACGGTGGCCAGGCGATGGGCGATGACCAGGGTGGTGCGCCCGGCCATCAGGCGCTCCAGCGCGCTCTGCACGGCGCGCTCGCTCTGTGCGTCCAGCGCGCTGGTGGCCTCGTCCAGCAGCAGGATCGGCGCGTCCTTGAGCAGCGCGCGGGCGATCGCGATGCGCTGCTGCTGGCCGCCGGACAGGCGCGCGCCGCGCTCGCCCAGCTGGCTGTCGTAGCCCTCGGGCAGTTCGCGCAGGAAGCCGTCGGCCTCGGCCGCCACCGCGGCGGCGCGCACCTGCTCGTCGGTGGCCTCGAGCCTGCCGTAGCGGATGTTCTCGGCGGCGCTGGCGGCGAAGATCGTCGGTGCCTGCGGCACCAGCGCGATCTGCTCGCGCAGCGCGGCGGTGTCGAGCTGGCGCAGGTCCAGCCCGTCGATGCGGATCGCGCCGGCCTTCACGTCGTGGAAGCGCAGCAGCATCGACAGCACCGTGCTCTTGCCCGCGCCGGACGGGCCGACCAGGGCCACGGTCTCGCCGGGGGCGATGTCCAGGGTGAAGTCGTCCAGCGCCGGCGCATCGGGCCGGGTGGGATAGCGGAATGCGACGTGGTCGAACTGCACCTGTCCGCGCAGCGGGCGCGGCAGCGCCAGCGGCTGGGCGGGCGCGCGCACGTGCGCGGATTCGTCCAGCAGTTCGCCGATGCGGCCCATGCCGCCGGCCGCGCGCTGCAGCTCGTTCCACACTTCGGCCAGCGAGCCGATCGAACCGCCGCCGATCAGCGCGTACAGCACGAACTGCGCCAGCGTGCCGGCGCTCAGGCGCCCGGCGATGACGTCGTGTGCGCCGGACCACAGCACCAGCGTGATCGCGCCGAACACCAGGGTGATCGCCCCGGCGGTGACCATCGCCTGGGCGCGGATGCGCTTGCGCGCGGTCTGCACCGCGACGTCCACCGCCGCTTCGAAGCGCGCCTGCTCGTAGGGCTCGCGGGCATGCGCCTGCACCGTGCGCACCGCGCCCAGCGATTCGCCGGCCAGGGTGTTGGCGTCGGCCACGCGATCCTGGCTGGCGCGCGCGATCCGCCCCAGCCTGCGCGCGCCCAGCACGATGGGCACCACCGCCACCGGGATGCCGACCAGCGCGAACGCGGCCAGGTGCGGGCTGGCGATGAACATCATCACCACCGAGCCGATCACCGTGACCGCGCTGCGCACCGCGACCGACATCGCGCTGCCGACCACGCTGCGCAGCAGCTCCGAGTCCGCCGACAGGCGCGAGACCAGCTCGCCGCTGCGGGTGCGGTCGTGGAACTGCGCATCCAGGCCCAGCAGGTGGGCGTAGAGCTGGCGGCGCAGGTCGGCCACCACGCGTTCGCCCAGCAGCGAGACGAAGTAGAAGCGCGCGGCGCTGGCCAGCGCCAGCACCACGGCCACGCCGAACAGGCCCAGGAACGCGCGATCGATGTTCGCCCCGCTGGAAAAGCCCTGGTCGATCATCTGCCGGAAGGCGTACGGCAGGCTCAGCGTCGCGGCCGAGGCCACCGCCAGCGCGATCAGCCAGCTCACGAACAGCCCGCGATGGGCGCGCACGAACGGCCACAGCGCGCGCAGGCTGCCCAGCCTGGCCTTGGGGCGCGTCGCCGGCGCGCCGGTGGCGGGAAGCGTCTGGGCTTGGGAGTTCATCGGTTCGGACAGCCAGTGAGGGAGAGAGCGCCGGGATCGCTCCGGCCGATCGCGTGCCGGTTGCCGGCGAGAAGGCGTCAGGCCGCCGCGGCCGGCCGGGCGCGCATCCTGCCATGGGTGGCGGTGGCGCGCGTGGTTTTCAATGCGCCGGTGCGGAGCCGCGGCAGCGCACGCGACCGCGGGTGGCCTCGCGCAGGGCGTCTTCCAGCGCCTGGCGGCGATCCAGCGGCAGCTGCACCTGCAGCACCGCGCCGGCGGCGTCGAAGGTCTCGGCGTCCTTGTGCGCGGCGAACGCCAGCAGCGCCGCGTGCACATGCCCCAGGTCGTCGAAGCCGCAGCCGATCTCCAGGCCGGCCATCGCCACCAGCGGCACGCGCGGCGCCTGCCGCAGCGCGCTGGCGGTGCTGCCGCCGTAGGCGCGCACCAGCCCGCCCACGCCCAGCTTGATCCCGCCGAACCAGCGCGTGACCACCACCGCGACCTGGTCGAAGCCGGCCCCGTCGATCGCCGCCAGGATCGGCCGGCCGGCACTGCCGCCGGGTTCCCCGTCGTCGCTGGAGCGGAACGCCTCGCCGACGCGCCAGGCCCAGCAGTTGTGGGTGGCATCGGCGTCGCTGACCGCGGCGATGAAGGCCATGGCGTCGTCGGCCGACGCCACCGGCCCGGCCTGGACCAGGAAGCGGCTGTGCTTGACCAACTGCTCGTGCCGCAGTGGCGCGGCCAAGGTGTCGCTCATGGCAGCAGCGCGCGCAGGTCCTCGGGGATCCGCTGCTCGGGATGGGCCTGGACGAAGGCGGCCAGGCTGGCGCGGGCCAGCGCGCCGTCGCCCTCGAAGCGATGGCGGCGGATGCGCTGCAGCCATTGCGCCGGCGGCAGGGCGCGATCCTCGGCCAGGGCGCGTTCCAGCGCCGGCGGCGCCTGATCCTGCGGCATGTCGATGGTGCGGGGCTGCGGAATGTCTCCGGCGGCCTGGACCTGGGGCGCGCGCAGGGCCTCGCCGGCCGGCGGCGCGGCGCGCCTGGCCTCGGGCTTGCGGTCTTCCTGTACTGCGGCGGTTTCGGCCTGGCGCTCGACCTCGCGCGACAGCGCCTGCACGGCCGCGGGAGCCGGCGGCGGCGGGGGCGGGGCGGGCGGGGCAGGCGGCGTGTAGAGCTCAGTCTTCCGCGCCGGCGCGGCCGCGGCCGAATCGGCGTCGACCTGCGCCCGATTGGAGGCCGACGGCTTGGGCGCGGCCTGCGCGGTCGCTTCCGGGGACTGGACGCGCGCCGGCTCGGCGGGCACGACGGCAGGCGCTTCCGGAGGCGGAGGCAGGGGCGCGGGCAGGGGGGGCACGGACGCGATGTCGCGCGGGGCCCGGCCTCGCGCGGCGTTCGCCGGGTGTGCTTCCTCAAGCGGCGCGCTGTCTGCCTCGGCCTCAGCCGGCGCGGGCGCGGCCTCGGGCGCGGTGGGCAGCACCAGCAGCGGCGTGGTCGTCGACGCAGGCGCCGGGCCTTCGTGAATGATCTGGGACGTGCGCTGCGGGCGCAGCTGCCAGGCCAGGGTCACGGCCAGCAGCAGCGAGGCGGCGACGCCCAGGCCCAGCGACCAGCGTCGGCGCGGGCGGCGCGCACGCGACGCGCCGAGGGCGACCGGGGGCGCGGGCGGCAGGGACGGGCCCGCCGCGTGCGTGGGCGCGGTCGCGTCCACGGCCGCGCGAGCCGCGGCCAGGATGCGCGCGTCCAGCGCCGGACCGGGCTCGCGCCGCGCATCGCCGGCGGCCAGGCGCTCGGCCAGGGCGCGTTCTTCCGGCGTCAGCGGTTCGCGCGGCGTGTTCATCGGCCCAGCCCCGTGCGCAGCTTGTCCATCGCATAGCGCAGGCGCGACTTGACCGTCTCGCGGCCCACGCCGGTGATCTGGCCGATCTCCTCCAGGGTCAGTTCCTGTTCCAGTCGCAACAGCAGGACCTCGCGTTGTTCGTCGGGCAGCGCATCCAGCGCGCGCTGCAACTCGCGGCGGGACTCGAACGCGCTGAGCTGCCGCTCCGGCGTGTCCGGATCCTCGACCCGTTCGGTCCGCGCGTCGGCGTCCTCCGGCGCCGGCGGGCGGTGCCGGAGCGCGCGCCAGTGGTCGTTGAGGCGATTGTGGGCGATCCGGTACAGCCAGGTGGCGAAGCGCGCCTCCGGCTGCCAGCTGGCGCGCGCGCCGATCACCCGCTGCCAGACGTCCTGGAACAGCTCGTCGGCCAGCGCGCCATCGCGCAGCTGGCGCAGCAGGAAGCGGTACAGCGGTCCGCGATGACGCGCGTAGAGCTGCTCGAAGGCACGCACGTCGCCGGCGGCGTAGGCCAGCATCAGGGCGTCGTCGGCGGGCTCGGCGGCATCGTTCACCACGGCTAGCCTAAGGGCTGAGGCCTGCGTCTCAAAGTCGGCAGGCCGCCGGACCCCGCGGCCGCGCGGGCGGAGCGGGCATCCGTATACTCGCGCGTTCGCTCGGGCCACAGGCATGGAAGGGCGAACGTCCAGGGGCCCGGAGCGGGGTCGCGCCACCATCACGCCGCTGGCAAGAAGCTGGCACGAAGTGTGCATTGGCTCCGATGTAATCGCCGCGACAGAGGGGAACAGATGCTTGGCCAGACCGCCACTGCCGTGCAGCAGGCCGGTGCCAGCGCCGTGGCGGCCGACGCCGTGGCGCGGGTGCTGTGCGGCCTGCTGCCCGAGGGGTCGCAGGTCGTGGCCTGCTGGCGGGACTGGGCGATCGGAGCCGGTGGCGCGATCAGCGAGGACGCCAGCCCCGCGCTGCGCCGGCGTGCCGAGCAGGCGCTGTGGGACAACCCGCAGCACGTGGTGCGCAACGAGGACGAACTGCTGCTGGCCTGGTCCAACCTGGAAGGCAACGCGCGCATGTCGCTGGCCGCCAGCCTCGCCGCGCCGCTGACGCCGGCGCAGGTCAGCGCCTGGAAGGCGGCCGCGCAGGCGCTGGTCGGCGCCGTGCTCGAGGCCGAGCGCGCCCGCGCCCGGATCGTCACGCTGGAGAAGTCCAAGCGCCTGCAGCAGGCGCTGTACGAGATCGCCGACCTGGCCAGCGCCGATCTGGAGATGAACGAAATGCTGGCCCGCATCCACGCGGTGGTCGGCTCGCTGATGTACGCGGAGAACTGCTACATCGTGCTCTACGACGACGTGCGCCGCACGCTGCGCTTCCTCTACTTCGCCGACCTGATCGACCCGTACGTGGCCGACCCGGAGCGCGAGTTCGGCGAGGACGAGATGCGCAACAGCGTGACCCTGGCGCTGCTGCACCATGGCAAGCCGATGCGCGGACCGTCGGCGGCGGTGAGCCAGCGTCTGGGTGTGACGCTGGACGCCAGTCATGGCCCGGAAAGCGTGGACTGGCTGGGCGTGCCGATGCGCCGCGACGACCGCGTGTGCGGCGCGATCGTGGTGCAGAGCTACGACACCCCGGCCAGCTACACCGACGAGGATCGCGCGCTGCTGAGCTACGTGGCCCAGCACATCCTGACCGCGCTGGACCGGCGCCACGCGCACGAGGAACTGGAAGCGCGCATCGAGGCGCGCACGCACGAGCTGCGGCAGACCAACCGCGAGCTGCAGGCCGAGATCCAGGAGCGTCGCCGCGCCGAGAAGCTGCAGGCCGCGCTGTTCCGCATCACCGACCTGGCCAATACCTCGACTTCGCTGGAGGAGTTCTACGCCGCCGTGCACGGGGTGGTGGACGAGCTGATCGTGGCGCGCAACTTCTACATCGCGCTGCTGGACGACGACAGCCAGACGCTGCACTTCCCGTATTCGGTGGACGAGCACGATCCGGTGCGCCGCTCGCGCCGCGCCATCCAGGGCCTGACCGAATACGTCATCCGGACCGGCCAGCCGCTGCTGGCCGAGGCCGAGGACGTGGCCGAGCTGGTGGCCAGCGGCCAGGTGATCCAGCACGGCCCGCCGGCGTACAGCTGGCTGGGCGTGCCGCTGGACCACGGCGGGGAGACCCGCGGCTGCGTGGTGGTGCAGAGCTATTCGAGCGAGGTGCACTACACCCTGCACGACCAGAACCTGCTGTCCTTCGTCGCCCATCACTTCGGCGCCGGCCTGGCCCGGCAGCGGGCGCGCGAGTCGCTGCGCGCCGCGCACCTGGAGCTGGAGGCGCGGGTGGAGGCGCGCACCTTCGAACTGGCCGAGGCCAACGCCAAGCTGATGGCGCAGATCGGCGAGCGCCTGCGCGCCGAGCAGCGTCTGACCTACCAGGCCACGCACGACGCGCTCACCGGGCTGCCCAACCGCGCCTTCCTGCTGGAAAGCCTGACCGCCGCGATCGCCCGCGCCCAGACCAATCCGGGGCAGCACTTCGCGGTGCTGTTCATGGACCTGGACCGCTTCAAGCTGGTCAACGACTCGATCGGCCACGCCGCCGGCGACGAACTGCTGATCGAAGTGGCCCGCCGCATCACCTCGCAGGTGCGCGAGGGCGACCTGGTCGCGCGCTTGGGCGGCGACGAGTTCGCCATGGTCATCGCCTGCCGGCGCGGCGCGCACGAGGCGGTGGAATTCGCCTCGCGCCTGCTGGAGGCGCTGAACCGGCCGATGTGGGTCGCCGGACGCGAGCTGTTCCCGGCCGCCAGCATCGGCATCGCCGCCTGGCACCCGCGCTACCAGCGCGGCGAGGACATGCTGCGCGACGCGGACGCGGCGATGTACCGAGCCAAGGCCGAAGGGCGCGAGCGCAGCGCGGTGTTCGACGAGCGCATGCGCGAGGCCGCCATGCAGAGCCTGGACCTGGAGGCCGACCTGCGGCGTGCGATCAACAGCCAGCATTTCAGCCCGTACTTCCAGCCGATCCTGCGCCTGTCCGATGGCGCGGTGATCGGCAACGAGGCGCTGCTGCGCTGGCATCACGAACGCCGCGGCCTGCTGCTGCCCGGGCAGTTCCTGGCCCAGGGCGAGGACAGCGGCCTGATCGAGCAGATCGACTGGCTGCTCTACGAGCAGGTGGTCGGCCGCATCGCCGCCGGCGTGGAAGGCTACGTCTCGGTCAACGTCTCGCCGCGGCACTTCCGTTCGCCCGACTTCGCCGGACGGCTGCTGCGGCTGCTGGACCAGCACCGCGCCGACCCCGCGCAGCTGCGCGTGGAGATCACCGAGATGGCGCTGCTGGACGATGCGCCACGCGCGCTGCGCATGCTCGAGCAGCTGCGCGCGCGCGGCGTGCTGGCGCAGCTGGACGACTTCGGCACCGGCTTCTCGGCGCTGTCCTACCTGCACCGCTTCCCGATCTCGGCGCTGAAGATCGACCGCAGCTTCATCGCCGGGCTGGGCGCCGAGCACCGCGAGGGGAGCCTGGCCCTGGTGCGGGCGATCCTGGCCCTGGCCGGCACGCTGGGCATCGAGACCATCGCCGAAGGCGTGGAGACCGAGCCGCAGCTGGCTGCCCTGCGCGAGCTGGGCTGCAACTACGCGCAGGGCTACCTGCTGGGCCGGCCCGGGCCGGTGCTGGGCGAGCGCGTGCCTTAACGCACCAGGGCCGGCGCCGCGGGCGCGGCGGCCACGCCGTCTCCCTGGGCAGGCGTCGTCAGCGCGCGGGCGGTGGTCGCCAGTTCGACGAACTCGTGGCGCAGGCCATCCGGATCCTGCCCGCTGGCCGCGCGCGCGGTGGCGATCACCTGGTCCCAGCCCCAGCCGTCGAAGCGTGTGCCGCCGCGCAGCAGGTCGGCATAGCCGGCCACCGCACTGGCGAAACGCAGCGAGGCACTGCCCTGGGTCCGGGCCGAGGAGGCCAGGATCGGCGCGTCGATCAGGCGGCTGGCGTCCTCGCCGGGGCGCTTGTAGCGCAGGCGCAGGTCGGCGATCTCGCGCGCATCGGCCGAAGGCCTCACCGGCGCGCCATAGCGCAGCGCCGGCAGGCGCGCCGCGTCCGAACCGGCCGGGGTCAGCTCGTACAGCGCGGTCACCTCGTGACCGGCGCCGATCTCGCCGGCATCGACCTTGTCGTTGGCGAAGTCCTCGCGCGCCAGGGCCCGGTTCTCATAGCCGATCAGGCGGTACTCGGCCACCGCCGCCGGGTTGAACTCCACCTGGATCTTGACGTCGCGCGCGATGGTCAGCAGCGTGCCCTGCAGCTGTTGCACCAGCACCTTGCGCGCCTCGCGGTCCGAGTCGATGTAGGCGTGCTGGCCGTCGCCGACGTCGGCCAGGCGCTCGGCCAGCGCATCGTTGTAGTTGCCCTGGCCGAAGCCCAGCGTGCTCAGCGCCACTCCCGATCTGCGCGCATCGCCCACCAGGGTCTCCAGCGCGCGCTGATCGACGGTACCGACATTGAAGTCGCCATCGGTGGCCAGCAGGACGCGGTTGCTGCCGCCGGGGATGAAGGCCTGGCGCGCCATGGCATAGGCCAGGGCGATGCCGGCGCCGCCGTTGGTGCTGCCGCCGGCCTGCAGCCGGTCCAGCGCGGCCAGGATCGTGGCGTGCGCATCGCCCGGGGTCGGCGGCAGCACCAGTCCGGCCGAGCCGGCGTAGACCACGATCGACACGCGGTCCTGCGCGCGCAGCTGCGGCACGAGCATCGCCAGCGACTGCTTGAGCAGCGGCAGCTTGTCCGGTTCGTCCATCGAGCCGGAGGTGTCGATCAGGAACACCAGGTTGGACGGCGGCAGCTCGCGCCTGGGCAGTTCGTAGCCCTTGATGCCGATCATCAGCAGCTGGCGCCGGGGATTCCACGGCGCCGGCGCCAGCTCGGTGGTCACGCGGAACGGTACGGCCCGGCGCTCGGGCGCCGGATGCCGGTAATCGAAGTAGTTGATGAATTCCTCGGCGCGCACCGCGTCGGCCGGCGGGCGCTGGCCAGCGCGGACCATGCGCCGCACGTTGCTGTAGCTGCCGGTGTCCACGTCGATGGAGAAGGTCGACACCGGCTGCTCGACGGTGCGCCGCACCGGGTTGTCGTCCTGGTGGGCGTAGCGCTCGGTGTTGACCGCGGGCGGGGGCGGTATGGGCGAGGGCAGGGGCGGCATGATCCCGGCCGGCATCGCCCTGCGCGCGCCGCGCTGGGGCGCGGGCGGCGGTGGCGGGGCGGGCGGCGCCGGCATGACCATGCGCTCGGCCTGGACGAGGGGTGCTTCGGCCACCGCGACCTTGGCGGTCTCCTGGGCCTGGAAGCGCGCCTGCGCTTCAGGCGAGGGGGGCGTCGAGGAACAGGCCGCCAACGTGGCGGCGATCAGCAGGGACAGGCAGGTGTGTGGCGTACGGGACATGTCGGTGACTCGTTGGGAGGGACGGGCCTGCAAACGCGCCAACCGCCGCGATGGGGTTGCGGTCGTGAATGACCGGCGGCCAGGCCAGTTCAACCGGGACGAAACGTCCGCACGGCCGGCGTGCGCGTTTGCCACGCCATGGCGCTAGGCTGCGCGACCTTTTCCTTCCTTCGGGAACCGTATGCGCATCCGCCCCTGGGTCCGTTGGACGCTGCTGACCCTGGTGTTGAGCGCGCTGGCGTGCGTGGCACTGGCCTCGCACCTGCGCCGCAGCCACCTGGGCCAGCCCTTCGGCGTGGCGCTGACCTTCGAGCCGGCCGGCAAGCCGCGCGGCGTGGTGGTGGTGATGGCCGAGCGCGCGCGACGGCACGGCGCGGCGGCGGAGCTGGCGCAGTCGCTGGCCGACCGCGGCCTGCTGGTGGCGCTGGTGCCCGCCGCCCAGGCGCTGGCCCACGTCGATCCGCAGCATTGCGAGCTGGTCGCCAACAGCGTCGAGCGCGTGGGCCGGCGCCTGATGCGCCAGGGCGAGGTGGACGCCTACTTCGCGCCGATGCTGGTCGGCGCCGACGCGACGGGCGGTGCGCTGGCGCGGCTGGCGGTGGCCAACGCGCTGCCGCAGACCGTGGTCGGCGCGGTGTTGAACGGCCTCGCCGCGGCCGCGCCCGCCGGCTGTGCGGTGGCGCCGTCCTCGGCCGAGCAGGGCTTCGTGCTGGAGCAGGCCGGGCCGCAGGCGGTGGCCGATGCGGTAGTGTCGCACCTGCCGCGGCCGGAGCCGGCGTTCCGCGGCCTGCCGCTGATCGAACTGCCCGCCGCCGGCAGCCATCGCCTGGCGATCTTCATCTCCGGCGACGGCGGCTGGCGCAGCCTCGACAAGGGCGTCAGCAGCGGCCTGCGCGCGCAGGGCGTGTCGGTGATCGGCTGGGACAGCCTGCGCTACTTCTGGTCGCGGCGCACGCCGGAGGAGACCGCCGCGGACCTGGCGGCGGTCATCGACGAATACCGCCGGCGCTGGCATGCCGACGAGGTGGAGCTGATCGGTTATTCCTTCGGCGCCGACGCCATGCCCTTCCTCTACAATCGCCTGCCGCCCGCTACCCGCGCCAGCGTGCGCTCGATCTCGCTGCTCGGCCTGGGGCACGAGGCCTCGTTCCGTGTCTCGGTCGGCGGCTGGCTGGGGACGCCGTCCTCGGACGATGCGCCGGTCGAGCCGGAGCTGGCCAAGCTGCCGCCCGGTGTGCTGCTGTGCGTCTACGGCGAGGAAGAAAAGGACACGCTGTGCCCGACGCTGGCCGCGCGCGGCATCCGCGTGGCCAAGACCGCAGGGGGGCATCATTTCGACCATAACGTCCCGGCGATGGTCGAGCGCCTGCGCGCCAATTTCGAGCGCAACGCCCCCGCGCCCGAATCTCCGGCGCGGTAACCGGCCAGGCGCGGGCCTCCCATGCGCCAGGTCTGCGCGTCACCCCTCGTTGGCGAGACTGCTGCAAGCCCGCACCGGTCGATGGTCTTCGACGGCAGCGGCGTGGACGTGCGCGTGGCGCCAGGCGCACGCCCCTTCCGGGGCCGGCCCGATCGCCGGCCGGATCACCCGGATTCCGTCACGGATTGGGGGCCGGCGCTCAGTCGCGCGGCGGCAGCACCTGCACGCTGAGCGTGCCGTCGGCCAGCCGCGCCTCCAGCCGCTCGCCCACCGTCACCTGCGTGGCCCTGCGCACCAGCGTGCCGTCCTCCCGGCTCACCAGCGCATAGCCGCGGGCCACCGTCGCCAGCGGGCTGATGGCCTCCAGCGAGCGCGCCAGCCCGGCCAGGCGCAGGGCCTCGCGCTGCAGATGGCGGCCGATGGCCGCCTGCGGGCGCGTCTGCAGGGCCGCCAGGCGCTCGGCCAGCGCGGCCAGCCGGCGCTGCGGCGAATGCGCGCGCAGCACGCCCTCGGCGTGGCGCAGCCGCGCCCGGCGCTGCTCCAGCTGCCGCTGCCACTGCGCCTGCAGGTGGCGCAGCGCGTCGGCGTGGCGGCGGCGCATCAGCGCCAGCCGCGCCTGCGGACCCTGCGCCTGCAGGCGCAGCCAGGCGCGGTCCACGCGCTGCTGGACGCGGTCCATGCGGTGCGCGTGCAGGGTGTGCAGGCGCCGGCCCAGGCCGCGCAGGCGGGTGCCCAGGTCGGCGATGGACGGCACCAGCAGCTCGGCCGCGGCCGAGGGCGTGGGCGCGCGCAGGTCGGCGGCGAAATCGCACAGGGTGAAGTCGGTCTCGTGGCCGACCGCCGACACCACCGGCACCGCGCAGGCGGCCACCGCGCGCACCAGCGCCTCGTCGTTGAATGCCCACAGGTCCTCGATCGAGCCGCCGCCGCGCGTGACCAGCAGCGCGTCGTAGCGGCCGCTGGTGCCGGCGGCGCGTACCAGGGCAGCGATCTGCGCCGCCGCCGCGGTGCCCTGCACCTGGGTCGGCAGCACCTCCACCTCCAGCAGCGGAAAGCGCCGGCCCAGCACGCTGATCACATCGCGGACCGCCGCGCCGCTGGGCGAGGTGATCACCGCCAGCCGGCGCGGGAAGGCCGGGAGCACGCGCTTGCGCGCCGGGTCGAACAGGCCCTCTGCCGCCAGCCGCGCCTTGAGCTGCTCGAACGCCCGCCGCAGCGCGCCTTCGCCGGCCTCCTCCATGTGGTCCAGCACCAGCTGGTACTCGCCGCGCGCCTCGTACAGCGTGACCCGCCCGCGTGCCAGCACGCGCAGGCCCTCGCGCGGGACGAACTTCAGCCAGCTGCTCTTGGGCTTGAACATCGCGCAGCGCACCTGGGCGCGCGCGTCCTTCAGGGTGAAGTACAGGTGTCCCGACGCGGGCCGGGTGACGTTGCCCAGTTCGGCCTCCACCCAGATCGCCGGGAAGCTGCCTTCCAGCAGGTCGCGGGCCAGGGTATTGAGCTGGGACGGGGTCAGGACGTCGCGGTCGGGCAGTTCGTTCATCAGCGCGCCAGTGTAGCCGCGCCCGTGTGGGTGGGTTGGTGGGAGCCGCCATGGCGGCGATGAAGCGTTCCCGGTAAAGCCTCTCGCCGCCGTGGCGGCTCCCACACCTGGCACGGGCTAAAATGCGCGTCATGAACGCCATTCCCACCCCGCTGCCCGTGTCCGAACCCACGCCCATCGCCGCCGGCAGCCAGCCGCGGCGCGCCACGCATGGCGTGCGCGTGGGCAAGGTGCAGCTGGGCGGCGGCGCGCCGGTGGTGGTGCAGTCGATGACCAACACCGACACCGCCGACGTGGCCGCCAGCGTCAAGCAGGTGGCCGAGCTGTGGCGGGCCGGTTCGGAGCTGGTGCGCCTGACGGTGAACACGCCCGAGGCCGCCGCCGCCATCCCGCGCATCGTCGACAAGCTGGCGATGATGGGCATCGAGGTGCCGCTGATCGGCGACTTCCACTACAACGGCCACCAGCTGCTGGCGGGCGAACCGGCCTGCGCCGAAGCGCTGGCCAAGTACCGCATCAACCCCGGCAACGTCGGCTTCGGCAAGAAGAAGGACACCCAGTTCGCCCAGCTGATCGAGTTCGCCATCCGCTACGGCAAGCCGGTGCGCATCGGCGCCAACTGGGGCTCGCTGGACCAGGCGCTGGCCGCCGCGCTGATGGACCAGAACGCCCAGCGCGCCCAGCCCTGGGAGGCCACCGCGGTGCTGCGCGAGGCGCTGATCCGTTCGGCGCTGGACTCGGCCCACCGCGCGGTGGAGCTGGGCCTGCCGGCCGACCGCATCGTGCTCTCGGCCAAGGTCTCCGGCGTGCAGGAGCTGATCGCCGTCTATCGCGACCTGGCGCGCCGCAGCGAGTTCGCCCTGCACCTGGGCCTGACCGAGGCCGGCATCGGTTCCAAGGGCATCGTGGCGTCCTCGGCGGCGCTGGCGGTGCTGCTGCAGGAAGGCATCGGCGACACCATCCGCATCTCGCTCACACCCGAGCCCGGCACCTCGCGCACGCAGGAAGTCATCGTCGCCCAGGAACTGCTGCAGACCACCGGCCTGCGCGCGTTCACGCCGATGGTCACCGCCTGCCCGGGCTGCGGACGCACCACTTCGGAGTTCTTCCAGGAGCTGGCCAAGGTCGTGCAGGAACATGTGCGCGGCAAGATGCCCGAATGGAAGATCACCCGCCCCGGCGCCGAGCACATGACCCTGGCGGTGATGGGCTGCGTGGTCAACGGCCCGGGCGAATCGCGCCACGCCAACATCGGCATCTCGCTGCCGGGTACGGGCGAGGCGCCGTCGGCGCCGGTGTTCATCGATGGCGAGAAGGCGGTGACCCTGCGCGGGGAGAACATCGCGCACGAGTTCGTCGCCCTGATCGACGAGTACGTCGACCGCCACTACGCGCCCAGTGCGGGCTGAGCGTCCCCGCGACGGCGCGGGCGTCGTCGCCCGCATCCTGCAGCGCATCGGCTGGCGCATGGGCCTGCTGTTCGCGGCGATCCTGCTGCCGCTGTGGGGCTTCGCCGAGCTGGGCGACGAGGTGCACGAGGCCGAAAGCTTCGTCTTCGACGATCCGATCCTGCTGCGCGCCAAGGCGCTGTCCGGCCCGTGGCTGGACCAGGCCTTCCTGGGCATCAGCTGGGCCGGCTACCAGGGCGTGATCCTGGTCGATGCGCTGCTGGTGGCAGGCCTGCTGCTGGCGCGGCGCTGGCGCGAGGCCACCTTCGTCGGCGCGACCGTGGTCGGCTCGGCCCTGCTGAACATGGGCACCAAGCAGCTGTTCGGGCGCGCGCGGCCGAGTCTGTGGGAATCGATCTCGCCCGAGGACACCTTCAGCTTCCCCAGCGGCCATGCGATGGGCTCGATGACGCTGATGGCGGTGCTGGTGCTGCTGGCCTGGGGCACGCGCGGGCGCTGGCCGGTGCTGGTCCTGTGCGCGATGGTCGCCCTGGCCGTGGGCGCCTCGCGCGTCTACCTCGGCGTGCACTACCCGTCGGACATCCTGGGCGGCTGGGCCGCGGCGATCGCCTGGACCGTCGGTGTCTATGCCGCGGTGTTCCGCGGCGCGCGGCGGCCGTGGAAGACGCCGCAGGTCGAACCGCCGGCGCGCTGATCAGTCCAGTGCATGCAGCGCCGCGGTGCGGGCGTGCAGCGTGGTGGTGTCGAACAGCGGCACGCTGGCGTCGGCCTCGCCGACCAGCAGCGAGATCTCGGTGCAGCCCAGGATGATGCCTTCGGCGCCCGCGGCAACCAGGCGCGTCATGACCTCGCGGTAGGCCTCGCGCGAGGCGTCGTCGATCACGCCCTGGCACAGTTCGTCGTAGATGATGCGATGCACCGTGTCGCGGTCCGGCGCCGACGGCACGATCACCTCCAGCCCGCGCGCTTCCAGCCGCTTGCGGTAGAAGTCCTGCTCCATGGTGAAGCGCGTGCCGAGCAGGCCGACGCGGCCGATGCCGGCCTCGATCAGCGCCTGGGCGGTGGCATCGGCGATGTGCAGCAACGGCAGCGGCGTGGCTTCGGTGATCGCGTCGGCGACCTTGTGCATGGTGTTGGTGCACAGCACGATGAAGTCCGCGCCGCCGGCCTGCAGGCGGCGCGCGGCGTCGGCCATCGCCGCGCCGGCCGCGTCCCAGTCGCCGGCGTGCTGCAGCACTTCGATCTCGTGGAAGTCCACGCTGTACAGCAGCACCTTGGCCGAGTGCAGCCCACCGCGCGCCTCGCGCACGGTCTGGTTGATGAGGCGGTAGTAGGGCAGGGTGGATTCCCAGCTCATGCCGCCGATCAGGCCGATGGTCTGCATTGGATCTCCTGATGTGGGGTCATTCGCCAGGCTTGGCGCCCTCGACCGGGGCGGTGGTCGCCGCGCGCCGGGCGAGGGTGGCCTCGCGTTGGGCGATGTAGGCCGTGGAGGCCAGGATGATGCCGGCGCCGACCGCCGTCCACCCATCCAGCCGTTCGCCGAACAGCCAGCCGCCCAGCACGATCACCAGCGGCAGCTGCATGAAGCTGATCGGCTGCAGCGCCGAGACCTCGCCCAGCTTCAGCGCGCGCGTCCACAGCAGCTGGCCGCCGGTGCCGAACACCCCGCAGCCCAGCAGCCACAGCCAGGTGATGCCCTGCGGCCAGCGCCAGTGCGCCAGCGCCAGCAGCAGCGACATCGGCACCCAGAACAGGTAGGTGTAGAACACTACCGTGTCCGGCGGATCGATGCGCGAGAGCTGCTTGATCTGGATCGCCACCACCGCGCTGGTCACCGCCGCGGCCACCGCCACCAGCAGCCCGGGCGAGAACTGCGCCGAGCCGGGGCGCAGGATCACCAGCACGCCGATGAAGCCCGCGGCCACCGCCAGCCAGCGCCGCACGTGGACGCGTTCGCCCAGCCAGAACACCGCCGCGATGGTCACGAACAGCGGCGTGGAGTACGACAGCGAGATGGCCTGCGACAGCGGCAGGTGCGCGATCGCCCAGAAGCCGCACAGCATCGAGCACAGCCCGATCAGGGTGCGCACCAGATAGCGCGGCAGGTGCGCGGTACGCGGCGCCGGTCGGCCCGGGCGCAGCACCATCGGCAGCAGCACGGCCAGGCCGATGGCGTTGCGGAAGAAGGCGATCTCGGTGGTGCCCAGCGACTGCGAGGCCAGGCGGATGCTGATGGCCATCAGGCCGAAGGACAGCGTGCTGGCCAGCATCAGCAGCGCCGCGCGCAGCGGCGCGACCGGCGCCGGGGCGATCACCACGTCGCGCCGACGATGCGCGGTTCGGGTTCGATCGCCACGCCGAAGCGCGCCTGCACCGAGGCGGCGATGCGCCGTGCCAGCGCCAGCAGCTGCGCGCCGCTGGCGCCGCCGTGATTGACCAGCACCAGCGCGTGGTCGGGCGAGACGCCGGCGTCGCCGTCGCGCTGGCCCTTCCAGCCGGCCTGTTCGATCAGCCAGGCCGCCGGGAGCTTGCGCGTGTCGGCGGCATCGCCCGGGAACACCGGCAGGCCGGGGAAATCGGCCGCCAGCCGTTCGGCCAGCGCCGCCGGTACGATCGGGTTCTTGAAGAAGCTGCCGGCGTTGCCCAGCACCGCCGGGTCGGGCAGCTTGCGGCTGCGCACGCGGATCACCGCCTGCGCTACCTCGGCCGGGCCCGGCTCGGCCACGCCCATCGCGTCCAACTCGGCGCGCAGCCCCGCGTAGTCCAGGCGCAGGTCCGCCACGCGCGACAGGGCGAAGGTCACCGCGGTGATGATCCAGCGCCCGGGCTGGCGCTTGAACACGCTGTCGCGGTAGCCGAAGGCGCATTCGGCCCGCGACAGCCGGCACCAGTCGCCGGCGCGGGTATCCCAGGCCTCGACGCTGTCGATGTGCTCGCCGACCTCCACGCCGTAGGCGCCGATGTTCTGGATCGCGCAGGCGCCCACGGTGCCGGGGATCAGGGCCAGGTTCTCCAGGCCGAACGCGCCCTGCGCGAGGGTCCACAGCACCAGCTCGTGCCAGACCACGCCGGCCTCCGCGCGCACCCGCACGCCGGCCTCGTCGTCGTCGAGCAGGTCGATGCGCCGCGCGTCGAAGCCCAGCGCCACGCCGTCCAGATCGCCGGCCAGCAGCAGGTTGCTGCCGGCGCCGATGGGCAGCAGCGGCTGGCCCTGGACCGCCGGCAGGGCCAGGGCCTCGGGCAGCGCGGCCAGGTCGGCCACCTGCAGCAGGTAGCGGGCCTGCGCGGCGACGCCGAAGGTGTTGCGGGAACGGAGCGGGGCGTGCTCGGTCAGCAGCCAGCGCGATGCGCTCATGCCGGGGCGACCGGGCCGCCGCTGGGCTGCTCGCGGCGGCGGCGGATGGCTTCCACGCATTCGTGGACCAGCGAGGGCCCGCGATAGACCAGGCCCGAATACAGCTGCACCAGCGAGGCGCCCGCCGACATCTTGGCCACCGCGTCGGCCCCGGAGGTGATGCCGCCCACGCCGATCAGCGGGATCTCCTGCGGCAGGCGCGTGCGCATGCGCCGCAGTACCAGCGTGGACTGGCCCATCAGCGGCGCGCCGGACAGCCCACCGGCCTGGCCGGCGTGCGGATGGGCGATCACCGCGCTGCGGTCGATGGTGGTGTTGGTGGCGATCACGCCATCGACCGACAGGTCGGCCAGGACGCGGCAGACCGCGTCGATGTCCGGGTCGGACAGGTCGGGGGCCACCTTGACCAGCATCGGCACGCGCTTGCCGTGCTGCGCGCCGAACCGCTCCTGCGCCTCGCGCAGCGTGCCGATGAGCTGGCGCAGGGACTGCTCTTCCTGCAGTTCACGCAGGCCGGCGGTGTTGGGCGAGGAGATGTTGATGGTGATGTAGTCGGCCAGCGGATACACGCGTTCCAGGCAGAACAGGTAGTCCTGCGCGGCCGACTCGTTGGGCGTGTCCTTGTTCTTGCCGATGTTGATGCCCAGCAGGCCGCCCTTGCGGCGCGCGCGCTGCACGTTGCGCACCAGCGCATCGACGCCTTCGTTGTTGAAGCCCAGCCGGTTGATCACCGCCCGGTGCTGCGGCAGCCGGAACATGCGCGGCTGCGGATTGCCGGCCTGCGGGCGCGGGGTGACCGTGCCGACCTCGACGAAGCCGAAGCCCAGCGCCAGCAGCGCGTCGATATGCGCGCCGTTCTTGTCCAGGCCCGCGGCCAGTCCGACCGGATTGGGGAAGTCCAGCCCCAGCACGCGCGTGGGCATCGGCCCGGGTTGGCGCGTGGCCAGGCCGAGCGTGCCGGTGCGGTAGGCCAGCTCCAGCGCCCGCAGGCCGGCGCCGTGCGCCTGCTCGGCGTCCAGGGCGAACAGGAACGGGCGCGCCAGGGAATACATCGGAATCATGCGGTCCTTCAGTTGGCGTACGCCGCCAGCGCAGCGAGGCCGCCGAAGAACAGGAACAGCGCCGCGATGCCCAGCACCAGCAGCACCAGGTGCAGCCAGCCCAGCACCAGCCCGGCCACGGCCATGCCGTCGCCATCCATCGCGCCCTGGCTGCGGCGGATCTCGGCGCGCGCCATGTGGCCGGTGATGATCGCCACGAGCGCGCCGATGGTGGGCAGCAGGCTCCAGCCCAGGATGCCGAACACCAGCGAGACCACGGCCAGGCTGCTGGTGGGACGTGCGACGGCGACGTTCATGCGGCGGCTCCTTCGGGCGGTGAGGCAAGGGTACCGGCAAAGGCGCGCGTGTCGTAGTCGAACGACACCGTCCCGTCCACCGCGGTGGCCTCGAACAGGGCGCGCAGCGCGGCGATCATCGGCGCATGGCGCGGATGGCCGGCCTGCGGCGCGTAGGACGAGGACAGCAGGCGCCCGCGCAGTGCGTCGAAATCCAGCCGCTGGCCGTGGTCGAAGCGCACCATGCCCCTGAGCCCGCCGCCGAACCAGGCCCTCATCGCCGCATCGTCGCTGTAGCGTTCGGCCACGCTGGTGTAGTCCAGGCCGTAGTCCAGCAGCAGCCGCTCATAGCCTTCCAGGAACGGCGTGCCGGTCAGCCGGCGCGAGTTCCAGAACACCACCGCCAGCCCCCCGGGCCGCAGGATGCGCGCCCACTCGCGCCGAACCGCCTGCTGGTCGAACCAGTGGAACGCCTGCGCCGCGATCACCAGCCCGACGCTGGCGTCGGCCAGCGTGGTCGCCTCGGCCGTCCCGTCCACCGCGGCAAAGCGCGCATCGCCCCCCAGCCACTCCACCGCCGCCGCGCGCATGGCGGCATTGGGCTCCACCGCGGTGACCGGATGGCCGCCGTCGAGAAACAGCTTGGAGGAAATGCCCGTGCCGGCGCCGATGTCGGCCACCGACGCGTCGCGCGCCACGCCCATCGGCCCCTGCAGCCACTCGATCAGCGCGGGTGGGTAATCGGGCCGATAGCGCACATAGTCGGCCACGCGCGAGGTGAAACGTTGGGTTGAATCCAGCGACATGCGGAACTCCCGGTAACCGGCCCGGGAGACGTCCGGACTGCGATCGGTCCGCAGATTTTAGGCCCTTCGCCGGCGCGGGGCTGGGCGGCTGCACTTCGCCCACTGGGTTCGAGCCGGGAAGATTCAGGTTCTGACGCACACGGTCAGGGGTGCTTACGACCCGAAATCCTCTATCTCAACTCGCGAGGCAGCGGGCCGGCGGGCGGTGGCCGCGCCTAGCGAGGCAGGAAGCCGAGCGCCTTAAGGCAGGGCAGGCTGCCCTGATCGAGGGACAAGCGGCCGCCCGCCGGACCGCTGCCCCTCCGAAGTCAAAAAAGCTCAGGCGCCGCAATCCCCACCGGGAGAAGGACCGCTTCCGGGCCTGCTTCACATGCCAACAGTCAGGACGAACGGACACCAGCACGTCGTCTAAGCGTTAGCCACTCGGCTGCAGACTCACCAGAACACGGCGTACAGACTGATCAGAATCACCACCACCAGCAGCGCGGCCAGATTGAAGCCCTTGCTGGTGGTGTAGTCGATGTCGTCCAATTCCACGTTGTAGCGGCTCTGGCCACCGCGCTGCACCAGCGAGATCACCACCGCCAGCGCGATGCAGGCCAGGAACACCAGGCCGACGCGGTCCATGAAGGCCACCGAAGGCAGCCACAGCTTCAACGCCAGCGACAGCACCGCCGAGGCCACCGCGGCCACCAAGGCCGCCGTGGCCGTGGTGCGCTTCCAGAACATGCCCAGCAGGAAGATCACGCAGATGCCAGGGGTGAAGAAGCCCGTGAACTCCTGGATGTACTGGAACGCCTGATCGAAGCTGCCCAGCAGCGGACGCGCCGAGAAGATGGCCAGCACCAGCGCCAGCGCCGCGGCGATGCGACCCACCCGCACCAGCTGCTTCTCGGAGGCCCCACGCCGCAGCGGCCGATAGACGTCCATGGTGAAGATGGTCGCGATGGAATTGATCTTGGAGCCCAGCGACGCGATCACCGCCGCCATCAGCGCCGCGAACACCACGCCGAGGATCCCGTTGGGCAGCAGGCTCATCAGATGCGGATAGGCCGCGTCCGGACGCTCCAGGCCCGGCGCCAGCAGCACCGCCGCGATGCCCGGTACCACGATGATGAGCGGCATCATCAGCTTCAGGAACGCCGCCAGCACGATGCCCTTCTGTGCCTCGCCCAGGCTCTTGGCGGCCAGCGCGCGCTGGATGATGTACTGGTTGAAGCCCCAGTAGGACACGTTCATCACCCACATGCCGCCCAGCAGCACCGACAGCCCCGGCAGATCCTTGTAGTGCGGATTGGAGCGGTCCAGGATCATGTGGAACTTCTCCGGCGCCCGCTGCAGCAGGACTTGGAAGCCGGCGACCACGCCCGCTCCGTCGGCCACCTTGTCCAGCGCGATCCAGGTGATGAGCAGACCGCCCAGCACCAGCAGCGAGACCTGCACGAAGTCCGTCAGCGCCACCGCCTTCAGCCCGCCGTACAGCGCGTACGCGCCGGCGAACAGGCCCAGCGCCACCAGCGCCACGTCCACGTCCACCCCGGCCACGGTATGCACTGCGGTGGCGCCGAGCCACAGGATCGAGGTCAGGTTGACGAACACGTACACGCCCAGCCAGAACAGCGCCATCACCGTGCGCACCGTCGGGCTGTACCGCTTCTCCAGGAACTCGGGCATCGTGTAGATGCCGTTCTTCAGGAAGATCGGCAGGAAGAACTTGCCGACGATGATCAGCGTCAGCGCCGCCATCCACTCGTAGGAGGCGATGCCCAGGCCGATCACATAGCCCGAGCCGGACATACCGATGATCTGCTCGGCCGAGATGTTGGCCGCGATCAGCGAGGTGCCGATGGCCCACCACGGCAGCGCACGGCTGGCCAGGAAATAGTCCTGCGCACTGCGCTGCCCGCCGCGCTTCTCGCGCGAGACCCACTGGGCCAGGGCGAAGATGAAGATCGCATAGAGGACGACGATGCAGGTGTCGAGCGGGGACAGGCGCATGGTTCAGGGGTTCCTGGCAGGATCGCCCGGCCGCGCCTCCGCCCGCGCGGGACGGACGGTGCGAGGCAGGGCGGAGGGACGTTTCATCGGGACAGCTGGTACAGCCCGCTGGCGGCAAGATCCTCGTCGTGCGGGACGCTGTCGATTCCCAACAAGTCGAAGGCCCGCCGGTAGCGCGCGCCGAGCGCCGGGCTGCCGATCAGGTGCACCGGCGCCGGCAGCGGCATGCGCGCGCGGACCTCGTGGCCGATCAGCAGGCCGGACAGATAGGACGGCGCCTGTGCCGGCGCCAGCCGGTCGAACAGGCCCAGGGTGCGCAGCCCGAACAGATGCTGCAGCAGCCCGCCCGGCTCGCCGCTGCGGCGCACGCCGGCGGCGAACGCCTCGCCATCGAAGGCGTCCTGGTCCCGCGCTGGCGGCATGCTGCGCGCCAGCATGCTGTGCTGGCGGTACAGGGCGTAGGACTCGCCGGTCATCGCGGTGCGCACGGCGGCGATCGCACCGGCTTCCAGCGACACCCACTTGCTGTGCGTCCCTGGCAGGCAGGCCAGGGTCGCGTCGGGCTGTCGTCGCAGCAGGCCCACGATCTGCGTTTCCTCACCGCGCATGACGTCGGGCACGGCATCGGCGCCGTCGCACACGCCTGGCACCACGCGCACGCGTCGGCCTTCCAGGACGGTGTGCCTGGTCGGGATCTCCTGCAGCGCCTGCGCCAGCGCGGCCGGCGTGGCCGGGCAGGGCAGGTAGGGCGCCTCGGACCAGCCGCCGCGCGCGCCGACCATCCCGCACAGCAGCAGCTCGGTGTCGTCCCAGCCCTGCAGCGCATCGGCCAGCAGTGCCGGCGTCGCCGCGCCATGGCCGAGCGCGCCCAGATCCGCGCGCCGTGTGTCCACGATCGCGCCGTTCGCGTCGAGCCGCCAGGCGCGCAGGCTGCTGCTGCCCCAGTCGATGGCGATCATGCGCGCACCCGGCCTTCGGGCAGGCCCGCGATGCCGGGTGCGCAGGCGAACAGCCCGCCGGCCTGCGGCGTGCGCGCCAGTTCCTCGGCGGTGTGGTCCAGGCGCGAGCTGATCACGAACAGATGCCGCAGATCAGGCCCGCCGAAGGCCGGGCAGGTGGGATGCTTGACCGGCATCGGCACGATCCGTTCGATCCGGCCATCGGGCGCATAGCGCACCACGCGCCAGGCGCGCCACTGCGCGTTCCAGAGATGGCCTTCGGCATCGATGACCGAGCCATCCGGTTCGGCCCCCTCGGCATCGACCTGCGCGAACACGCGCGGACTGCCGGTCCAGGCGCGGTCCGGATCGTAGTCGCAGCACAGGATGCGCGGCTGCAACGAGTCGCAGTAGTACAGCGTGCGGCCGTCGCGGCTGAAGCAGATCGAGTTGGGAATCGAGACCCCGCCCAGCGGCAGCCGGCGCAGGCCATGGGCGAAGGAGAACTGGTAGAAGGCGCCGCGCGCGGCCTTGTCGGGATGCTCGTCCATGGTGCCGAACACGAAATTCCCGTGGCGGTCGGCGCGGCCATCGTTGCTGCGCGTATGCGGCTGATCGGCCTCGACCGCGCACACCGTCTGAAGCGGCAGCGCGCCGGCGGGCGCGTCCGGGTCGGCCAGGGCGATCGACTTGGCCATCACCACCAGCAGCCGGCCGTCTTCCATCAGTCCCAGGCAGGCCGGACGGTCGGGCAACGACCAGGATCGGGTGAGGGCGTCGGCCGGGTCGTGGCGCCACAGGCGCTGCCCGCTGATGTCCACCCAGAACACGGCCTGCCGTTGTTCGCACCACAGCACGCCTTCGCCGTGCGTGCAGCGGCTGTCCACCGCCAGGGCGACGCTGGCCGCGGCGCTCATCGGCTCACCATTCGGCCACGCTGCCATCGGCATGGCGCCACAGCGGGTTGGCCCAGTCCGGCGGCGTGCGGTTGGCGTGGACCAGCCGCTCCTCGTCGATCTCCACGCCCAGGCCCGGCCTGGGCAGCGCGGCGATGTAGCCGTCCACGCAGGCGAAATCTTCCTTGTTGACCAGATAGTCCAGCAGGTCGGCGCCCTGGTTGTAGTGGATGCCGATGCTCTGTTCCTGCAGCACCGCGTTGTGCGAGACCAGATCCACCTGCAGGCACGCGGCCAGCGCGACCGGGCCGAGCGGGCAGTGCGGCGCCAGCGCCACGTCGTGGGCCTCGGCCATCGCCGCGATCTTCAGGCATTCGGTGATGCCGCCGGCATGCGACAAGTCCGGCTGCAGCATCGCCAGGCCGCCCTGGGCCAGCACGTGCTTGAACTCGAAGCGCGAGTACATGCGCTCGCCGGCGGCCAGCGGGATGCTGGTGGCATCGGCCAGGCGCGCGTAGTGCTCGTAGTGTTCGGCCAGCACCGGTTCCTCCACGAACAGCGGCCGGTAGGGTTCCAGCTCGCGCAGCAGCGTCCTGGCCATCGGCACGCCGACGCGGCCGTGGAAGTCGATGCCGAAGTCCACCGTGTCGCCCAGCGCCGCGCGGATGCCGGCGATCTTGGCCACCGCCGCATCGACCGCGCGCGGGCTGTCGATCAGGCGCATCTCCTCGGTGCCGTTGAGCTTGAAGGTGTCGTAGCCCAGCGCCTGATGGGCCTGCATCTGCGCCACGATGTCGCCCGGGCGGTCGCCGCCGACCCAGCGATAGGTCTTCATCCGGTCGCGCACCAGGCCGCCGAGCAGCTGGTACACCGGCACGCCCAGCGCCTTGCCCTTGATGTCCCACAGCGCCTGGTCGATGCCGGCGATGGCGCTCATTAGGATCGCGCCGCCACGGTAGAAGCCGCCACGGTACAGGGTCTGCCAGAGGTCGTTGATGCGCGCCGGGTCCTGGCCGACCACGTACTGCGACAGCTCGTGCACCGCTGCTTCGACGCTGCGCGCCTTGCCTTCGATGACCGGTTCGCCCCAGCCGGTGATGCCCTCGTCGGTCTCGACCTTGAGGAACAGCCAGCGCGGCGCGGCGTGGTAGGTGGTCAAGCGGGTGATCTTCATCCCTGAGCGTCCTGGTAGGCCTGCACGAAGGCATGCGCGTGCGCGGCGGTGGTCTCGGGCGTCTGGCCCGGCCGGTACAGCTCGCCGCCGATGCCGGCCCCGGCCGCGCCCTGGGCGAGGAAGCCGGCCAGCGTGTCGGGGGTGACGCCGCCGACCACGTACACCGGCACCGCCGCCGGCAGCACCGAGCGCAGCGCGCGCACATGGCCGGCGCCGTAGGTGGCGGCGGGGAACAGCTTGAGGATCTGCGCGCCGGCATCGATCGCATCGAACGCCTCGCTGGCCGTGGCGAAGCCGGCCACCACCGTCATGCCGCACTCGACCGCATGGCGGATCAGCGAGGGCCGCGTGTTGGGCGTGACGATGAAGCGCGCGCCGATCTCGGCCAGCGCATCGACCTGCTCGTTGTGCAGCACGGTGCCGGCGCCGATCCGCGCGTGCGCGCCGTACTCGCGATGGGCCAGCGCGATGCTGTCCTGCCAGCGCGGCGAATTGAGCGGGATCTCGATGGCGTCAAAGCCGGCGCCGACCAGGGCATCGACATGCGTCGCGGTCTCTTCCGGCGTGATGCCGCGCAGGATCGCGACCAGCGGCAGCTTGAACAGGCGCGTGTCGTGGGACATGGACTTACTCGTGATAGAGCTGGGAGCGGCCGCCATCGATCAGGATGTCGGTGGCGTTGATGAAGCGGGCCTCGTCGCTGGCCAGGAACAGGGCGGTGTAGGCCACCTCCTGCGGCGTGCCGATGCGGCCCGGGGGCAGCAGCGCGGTCTGGCGTTCGCGCGCGCCCGGTTCGCGGGCGAACCAGGCCTCGATGCGCGGCACCAGGATCAGGCCGGGCGAGATCGAGTTCACCCGGATGCCGCGCGCGGCGTACTCGATGCCCAACGCCTTGGTCAGCCCGATCAGGCCGTGCTTGGCGACCGGGTAGGGGAAGGCGTGCGGGATGATCTTGTGGCCGTGCACCGAGGCGATGTTGACGATGCTGCCGGCGCCGGCGGCGACCATCGCCGGCAGCACTGCCTTGCACAGGTTCCAGGCGCCCTTGAGGTTGAGGTCCAGGCAGCGCTGCCAGTCGGCATCGCCCAGTTGAAGCGGATCGGAGAACACGTCCGCGCCCGCGTTGTTCACCAGCACATCGACGCGGCCGTGGCGTGCCAGCACGTCGGCGACGAGTGCCTGCACGCTTGCGCCGTCGGTGATGTCGCCCTGCACCAGCGCCAGGCGCGCATCGGCCGCGGCCGGCGCGTTGCGATCCAGGCCGATCACCGTGGCGCCGTGCTCGGCGAACAGCGCGGCCGTGGCCGCGCCGATGCCGCTGGCCGCGCCGGTGACCAGCGCGAGCTTGCCGGACAGCCGGCCGCTCATGCGCAAGGCGCCGGCAACGGGCCGGCGTCTGTCTGCGAATGCGTCATGGAACCCCTCCTCGGTTCATCACGATCCGTGACGGAATGGTCCGGTGCGGCCGTCTTCACGCGACGCTACCGGAATGGTCGCTCCCACCGCGACCGCGGGGTGGGAGCGGCGCTGATTATTGGAAGCCAAGCTATGCCTGGCAAATGAAATTTTTCGAGAGTTCTATTTCGCCACGGAATACGTTACGGTCCGCCACCGTCCGCGTCATCGACGCCGGTTGAGAAAGGGGACTGGACCATGCTGCTGAAGACGCGCCACCTTCTGCTTTTGCAGCATCTGCACGAGCAACGCTCGGTCCTGCGCGCCGCCGAGGCGACGCGGATGACCCAGCCGGCCGCCTCCAAGCTGCTGACCGAGATGGAGAGCCTGCTGGGCGTGCCGCTGTTCGAGCGCCACGCGCGCGGCGTCGAACCGACCCGCTACGGCGAGGTGCTGGCGCGCCATGCACGGGCGGCGCTGTCCGAGCTGGCCCATGCCGGCGATGAGATCGCCGCGCTGCGCGAGGGGCGGCTGGGGCAGGCGGCGCTGGGCACGGTCGTCAACCCGGGCACCAACCTGGTGCCGCTGGCGGTGGCGCGGGTCAAGCGCGCCTTCCCCGGCATCCTGGTCCGGGTGGAGATGGACTACAGCCGGCCGCTGGTCTCGCGCCTGCTCGATGGCCAGCTGGACATCGTGGTGGGGCGGATCATGGATGCCGAGCTGCGCGATGAGCTGGAGTTCGAGCGCCTGGCCGACGAGCCGCACGCGGTGATCGCCCGCGCCGGCCATCCGCTGAGCGGGCGCCCGCTGTCGCACGCCGACCTGGCCGGATGCGGCTGGATCGTCCCGCCGCGCGAGAGCGTGCTGCGCGCGCGGCTGGGCACGGCGTTCATGCAGTACGGCATGCCCTGGCCGGACAACGTCATCGAGACCTCGGCCCTGCCGGTGATCACCGCGCTGCTGGCCGAGAGCGACTTCCTGACCGTGCTGCCGGCGCGCTCGGTGGCGGCCCACGTCCAGGCCGGGCAGCTGGCGGTGCTGCCGATCGACATGGATGTGCAGATGGAGGACTTCGGCATCGTCCGCCGCCGCGGCCACCAGCTTTCGCCCGCCGCGTCCAGCGTCCTTGAGGCGCTGCGCGAAACGGCGCGGGGGCTTTACGACACGCCGGCGTGAGGGTCGCACGTATTCCTGGGTGAGATAGCTCCCTGTGAATATTTCATTTGTGCGGCATGTCTGCCATTCCTATGCTGCCGCCCCGCAGACACATCGTGGCCCTGCCGGGTCCAACCGACCCTGCCGATCGTGGCAGGCAAGGCCTCGGACCTGAGGTCCGGCTGATCGGCACGGCGGTACCGCCCTCGCGGCTCGGTGCCGGCCTGGCCAGTTGCGCCCCGTGCCAGCTCACAACTCGTTCGGCCAATTTGTCCTTGGGAGGGAACAAATCATGCCAGTGCACCACATGCGCGCCCTGCATCGCGGCGCGTCGGGACGTTTCGTCCTCAGTCTGCTGTCCGTCGCCGTGCTCGGCATCCTGGGCGGCCAGGCGCTGGCCCAGGACGCGTCCGGCAAGCCGGACGCCGGCCAGGACAGTGACGCCATCACCCGCCTGGACACCGTGACCGTCACCGGCCAGCGCGCTGCGCTGGACAAGGCGGTCTCGGTCAAGCAGATGGAGGATCACGTGGTCGAGGTGGTCTCGGCCGACAACATGGGCCAGATGCCCAACGTCACCGTGGCCGAGGCGCTGGCGCGCCTGCCGGGCGTGACGGCCACGCTGGACCGCGGCAACGCCAGCCTGGCCACCGTGCGCGGCCTGGGCCCGCGGATGACCATGGGCACCGTCAATGGCCGCGAGATCGCCTCGTCCGAGCCGGACCGCGCGGTGCGCTGGGAGATCTTTCCCACCGAGATCGTGTCCTCGGTCAAGGTCTACAAGACGCCCTCGGCCGACCTGATCGCCGGCGGCATCGCCGCCACCGTGGACATCGCCACGATCGATCCGCTCACCTACACCGGCCCGCAGTTCGTGGCCAGCGCTGGGCCGGTGTTCTACGACCAGGGCAAGGACGTGGACGGCTACAGCCCCTGGGGCAGCCGCTTCGGCGCCAGCTGGGTGCGCCGGATCAACGACGACCTGGCCATCGCCGTGGGCGCGACCTACCAGAAGCAGAAGAACGCCAACGCGCTGATCGGCAGCTGGGGCTATACCGACGACGCCAGCGCGGTGGACGTGGACGGCGACGGCACGCGCGACTACACCCCCTGGGGCGCGGCCGACCAGCTCAAGCTGATCGACCAGACACGCACCGGCGCGATGGCCGCGCTGCAGTGGCGCAGCGGCAACTTCGAACTCAAGGCCGACGCGCTCTATTCCAAGGTGCGCATCGACGAGGACCAGTCGCAGACCTGGTACCGCAACTGGGACGACAGCATCTGGTCGTGGTGGAACCCGTACGGCCAGCCGGGCTCGTCGATCCACATGATCGACCACAACGTGGTCGGCGGCACGCTGATCAACTCGCAGTGGGGCACGCCGCTGGAGATGGACCAGGTGCTGGCCAAGTACAACGAGGTCAAGACGCTCACCGCCGGCGGCCTCAACGGCAAGTGGACCGGCGAGGTGTGGACCCTCGGCGCCGATCTGTCGGCCTCGCAGGCCAAGCGCGAGAACCGCTGGCGCTCGGTGCAGTTCGGGCTCAATCCGGACAGCGTGTCCTTCGACTTCGCGCCGGGCCACGCGCCCTGGATCTCGACCAGCAGCGCCACGCCGGCCTGGGGCATCGCCGGCAGCGACGAGCCGCAGACCCTGCGCGACCGCATCGTCGCGCTGGCGCTGGATGCCAGCCGTCCGCTGGATGGCGCGTTCAACCGGCTCTCGTTCGGCGCGCGCGTTTCCGACCGGGTCAAGCGCAACCGCCACGAGCTGGCCAACTACTCGGACTACGACCAGCCGATCTCGGCCTATGCCGGTCTGATCCATCCCCTGGAGATTCCCGGCCTGAACGTGCCGCCGGTCTATGCCGGCAACGTGGACGACATCGCCGGGCTGGGCTTCGGCGGCTTCGCTCCTTCCGCGCTGGCCGAGCAGATGCTGGATCACTGGAACGTGCGCGAGCGGGTCAAGGAAGCCTTCGCCAAGGCCAACTTCAGCTCCAACTGGCTGGGCGTGGACGTGACCGGCAATGTCGGCGTGCGCGTGGTCGCCACGCGCACCCGCAGCGACGGCTACGACACCGTCGATGGCAACACCTACGCGCCCAGCAGCGCGAGCAAGGACTACACCGACGTGCTGCCCAGCGCGACGGTCAACTTCCTCATCGCCGACGACAAGATCCTGCGCCTGTCCGCCGCCAAGGTGGTCGCTCGGCCGCCGCTGGACGAGCTGCGCACCGGTCGTTACCTGGACAATCCGGCCACGGTCAGCGGCCAGCTCACCGGCAGCGGCGGCAACCCGCGGCTGGACCCGTTCCGCGCCACCCAGCTCGACCTGTCCTACGAGTGGTATTTCCACAAGGAGGCGCTGGCCGCGCTGGCGGTGTATCGCAAGTGGGTCGATTCGAGCATCGGCTACAAGACCGAGCACGAGACCATTGACGGCCGCGACTACCTGATCAGTGGCCCGTTCAACGGCGGCGGCGGTTACATCGACGGCGTCGAGCTGACCTTCCAGACGCCGTTCTGGTTCATCCCGGGGATGGAGAACTTCGGCATCTATTCCAACCTCTCCTACGTCGATTCCAACCTGCACGAGTTCTCGCCGGCCAACAATCCGCTGCCGCTGAGCGGGCTGGCGCGGCGCACCGGTTCGGCCGACCTGTGGTACAGCAACGGCACGCTGGAGGCGCGCGCGGGCTACAGCTACCACAGCCCCTACACCACGGTGTACGGCTGGAACGCCGCCCACCTGGTGCGCCTGGACAGCATGGGCACCTGGGATGCCAGCGTGGGCTGGCAGTTCAATCCGCGCTGGGGCGTGAAGCTGCAGGTCAGCAACCTCACCAACGAGGCCATGCGCGCCTATACCGACAACCTGCCGTATCGCCTGGCCAACATGGACGACGGCGGCTACCAGTTGTTCGGCCGGCGTTTCTCGCTGGAAGCCACGTTCCGGTTCTGAAGGAGCTGCGCCTGTGACCAATCGGAGCAGAGGATGGCTGCGCGCCGCGTTGCTGGCCGCGTCGCTGGTGGCGCTGCCGGGCTGGGCCGATGAGCCCGGGCGCCCGTTCTATCTCGGCGCGGACCTGTCCTTCGCCAACGAGATGGAGGACTGCGGCGTGCAGTACCGCGAGGGCGGCAAGGTCGAGGACGTGTTCTCGCTCTTCCGCGCCCATGGCGCCAACCTGGTGCGCGTGCGGCTGTGGAACGACGCGCGCTGGACGCGCTACAGCGACCTGTCGGACGTGAAGAAGACCGTGCGCCGGGCCCGCGCCCAGGGCATGCAGGTGCTGCTGGACCTGCACTACTCCGACGACTGGGCCGACGGCGACAAGCAGTACATCCCCAAGGCCTGGGCCGACATCGCCGATACCGACGACCTGGCGCGCACGCTCTACAACTTCACCTACGACACGCTGATGGCGCTGGACCGCGAGGGGCTGATGCCCGAGCTGATCCAGGTCGGCAACGAGACCAATCCCGAGCTGATGAGCTCCCGGGTCTGGGACAAGCAGAAGGACCGCATCGACTGGACGCGCAACGCGGCCCTGTTCAACGCCGGCATCCGCGCGGTCCACGATGCCGGCGCCCACTCCAGGATCCGGCCGCGGGTGATGCTGCATATTGCCCAGCCGGAGAACGTGGAGCCCTGGTTCGCGGCAGCCGAGCGCGCCGGGGTGCGCGGTTTCGAGCTGATCGGCATCAGCTATTACCGCAAGTGGTCCACGCAGACGATGGCGCAGCTGGGCCAGACCATCGCGCGCCTGCGCAAGACCTATCCGGACAGGGACGTGGTGGTGGTGGAGACGGCGTACCCGTGGACGCTGGAAGCGGGCGACGCATCGCACAACCTGCTCGGTGAGGACTCGCTGATCCCAGGCTATCCGGCCACGCCCGATGGGCAGCTGCGTTATCTCACCGACCTGACCCAACTGGTGGCCGACAACGACGGCAGCGGCGTGGTCTATTGGGCGCCGGAGTGGACCACCAGCCGCTGCAAGACGCGCTGGGGCACCGGCTCGTCCTGGGAGAACGCCACGTTCTTCGACTTCCGGCACGGCAACGCGCTGCTGCCGGGCATCGACTTCATGCGCCACGACTACCGCCTGCCGCGATGAGCGAGTTGAGCCGACGCGAACTGCTGCGCGCGCTGATGGCTGGTGGCGTGGCGGTCGCCGTGCCGGCGGGCCGCGCGGCGGCGACACCGAGCGCCGCCGGTGACGCGGCCGTCGCGCAGGCATCCTCGGCACTCGCATTGCCGCGGGCGCCGGCCGGGCGTCCAACGCCTGGCGCGCGTCAGCGCGACCGCCTGGATGCCGACTGGCGCTTCGCCTTCGGCCACGCCGATGACCCGGCGCGCGACTTCAACTTCGGCACCTACCAGCGCACCTACGCCAAGGCCGGCAAGGACACCGCCGATGCGGCGCAGATCGCTTACGACGATGCGGGCTGGCGCGCGCTGTCGCTGCCGCACGACTGGGCGGTGGAACTGCCCTTCGTGCCCAATCCCCGACCGCCCGCCGGCGTCGACGATCCGGCCGCCGCGCACGGCTATCGTCCCGTGGGCCGCGACCACCCCGAGACCAGCGTCGGCTGGTACCGGCGCGAACTGGACATTCCCGCCGGCGATGCGGGTCGGCGCCTGGTGCTGGAATTCGACGGGGTGTTCCGCGACTGCGTCGTGTTCTGCAACGGCCATATCGTCGGCACCAACGCCAGCGGCTATAGCGGCTTCGAGGTGGACATCACCGATGTGGTCGACTACGGCGCCCGCAACGTGATCGCCGTGCGCGTGGATGCCACGCTGGGCGAAGGCTGGTTCTACGAAGGCGCCGGGATCTACCGCCATGTCTGGCTGCGCAGGACCGATCCGCTGCACATCCCCGCCGGCGGGATCGTGGTGCGCGCCACGCCCCGCGCCGGGCAGGCCGCCTGCGCGGTCGAGGCGACCCTGCACAACGCGGGCGACCAGGCTGAGGCCTGCATGCTGGTGCTGCAGGTCCTGGCCCCCGACGGGCGCGTGGTCGCCAACGCGCGGCTGCCGGCGGCGCAGGTGGCGCCGGGCGATTCGGCCACGGTCCGCCACGCGCTGGCCTTCGACGCGCCGCAGCTGTGGTCGCCCGAGACGCCGGTGCTGTACCAACTGCTGGCCGAACTGCGCGTGGAGGGCGTCGCGCGCGATGCGGTCCAGGTCGCGTTCGGCGTGCGCAGCATCGCCTTCGACGCCCAGCGCGGCTTCCTGCTCAATGGCGCGCCGTACAAGCTCAAGGGCACCTGCAACCACCACGATCATGCCGGCGTGGGCACGGCCATCCCCGACGCCTTGCACGCCTGGCGCCTGCAGCAGCTCAAGGCCCTGGGATGCAACGCCTGGCGCATGGCGCACAACCCGGCCAGCCCGGCGCTGATGGACCTGTGCGACCGCTTGGGCATGCTGGTGATCGCCGAGACCCGGCGCATGTCCTCCGACCCGGAGGCGATGCACGAGCTGCAGCGCCTGTTGCTGCGCGACCGCAACCGGCCCAGCGTGATCGCCTGGTCGCTGGGTAACGAAGAGCCGCAGATGGTCACCGCGCGCGGTGCGCGCATCGTCGGCACGATGCAGGCGCTGGTACGCCGGCTCGATCCGACCCGGCCGACTACCTTCGCCATGGACAAGGGCTTCGGCGAGGGCGTGGGGCAGGTGGTGGACGTGGTCGGCTTCAACTATCGCACCAACCAGATGGACGCCTTCCACGCGCGCGATCCGCAGCGGCCGGTGTACGGCAGCGAGACCGCCAGCACGGTGTCGGTGCGCGGCAACTACTTCGTCGACGATGCCCGTGGCTATACGCGCGCCTACGACGTCGACCACCCGTGGTGGGCGTCCACGTCCGAGTCGTGGTGGGCGTTCGTGGCCGAACGGCCGTGGATCGCCGGCGGCTTCGTCTGGACCGGGTTCGACTATCGCGGCGAGCCGACGCCCTACAACCGCTGGCCCAACGTGGGCTCGCAGTTCGGCGTGCTCGACAGCTGCGGCTTCCCCAAGGACAACGCCTGGTACTACCGCGCGCAGTGGACGCAGGCGCCGGTGCTGCACCTGTTCCCGCACTGGAACTGGGACGCGCTGCCGGCCTTGGCCAATGGCATGGTGGACGTGTGGTGCCACAGCAACCTGGACGAGGTCGAGCTGTGGGTCAACGGCGTTAGCCAAGGCCGGCGCCGCGTGCCGCGCTACGGCCACGTGGAGTGGCGCGTGCGCTATGCACCTGGCGCGATCGAGGCGCGCGGCTATCGCGGCGGCGAGCAGGTGCTGGTGCAGCGGCGCGAGACCACCGGCGCGCAGGCCGCCATCGCGCTGCGCTGCGAGCGCGCCAGCCTGCTGGCCGACGGCCAGGACGTGGGCATGATCGAAGTGGCCATCGTCGACGCGCAGGGCCGGCAGGTGCCGACCGCGAGCGACGAGGTTCGTTTCCAGGTCAGCGGGGCGGGGGCGCTGATCGGCGTCGGCAACGGCGACCCGGCCAGCCACGAGGCCGACAAGGCCGCGCGGCGCCGCGCCTTCAACGGCCTGTGCCAGGCGATCGTGCAGAGTGCGCGTGCGCCGGGCCGGCTGCGGCTGCAGGCCAGCGCGCCCGGCTTGCGGGGTGCGGTGCTGGAGCTGGAAGTCCTGGTCGCGCCTGCCTAGGCGCGCGCGACCTGAGATGCGCCGTCGCCGGCCGTACGGCGACGGCGAGATCAGGCACGGATCGGCCCCAAGGCCGTTCCGTGCACTGTTGGCCCCTTAAAGATCGAACTTGATGCCCTGCGCCAGCGGCAGCGAATCGGAGTAGTTGATCGTGTTGGTCTGGCGGCGCATGTAGGCCTTCCACGCATCCGAACCGGACTCGCGCCCGCCGCCGGTGTCCTTCTCGCCGCCGAACGCGCCGCCGATCTCCGCACCGGAGGTGCCGATGTTGACGTTGGCGATGCCGCAGTCGCTGCCGGCGGCCGACAGGAACTTCTCGGCCGACTTGAGGCTGTTGGTGAAGATCGAGGACGACAGGCCCTGCGGCACGCCGTTCTGCATGTCGATGGCCTCCTCCAGCGTCTCGTACTTCATCACGTACAGGATCGGGGCGAAGGTCTCGTGCTGGACGATGGCATCGGAGTTCTTCAGGCCCGAGATGATGGTCGGCAGGACGAAGTTGCCCTCGCGCTCCAGCGCCTTGCCGCCGGTCTCCACCGTGCCGCCGGCGGCCTTGGCCTGCTCGATGGACTTCAGGAAGGCATCGACCGCGGCCTTGCTGTTGAGCGGGCCCATCAGGTTGGCCGCGTCCAGCGGATCGCCGATCTTGCCTTCGACCTGCTTGTACGCCTTGACCAGCGTGGCCAGCACGGTGTCGTAGATCGAGGCGTGCACGATCAGGCGGCGGGTGGTGGTGCAGCGCTGGCCGGCGGTGCCCACCGCGCCGAACACGATGCCCGGCACGGCCAGCTTCAGGTCGGCCGTCTCGTCCAGGATGATGGCGTTGTTGCCACCCAGCTCCAGCAGGCTGCGGCCCATGCGACGGGCCACGCGCTCGCCGACGATGCGGCCGACCTCGGTCGAGCCGGTGAAGCTGATCAGCGGCACGCGCTTGTCGTCCACCAGCTGCTGCGACAGTTCGATGCCGGCATCGTTGATCAGGAAGAACAGGTCGGGGAAGCCGGCGTCCTTCAGCGCGTCGTTGCAGATCTTCTGCGTGGCCAGTGCGGTCAGCGGAGTCTTGTTGGACGGCTTCCAGATGCAGATGTCGCCGCAGATGGCGGCCAGGAAGGCGTTCCACGACCACACCGCGACCGGGAAGTTGAACGCGCTGATGATGCCGACCAGCCCGATCGGGTGGTACTGCTCGTACATCCGATGGCCCGGGCGCTCCGAATGCATGGTGTAGCCATAGAGCATGCGGCTCTGGCCCACGGCGAAGTCGGCGATGTCGATCATCTCCTGCACCTCGCCATCGCCTTCCGGCTTGGACTTGCCCATCTCCAGCGCCACCAGCGAGCCGAGCAGGTCCTTGTGCTTGCGCAGCGCCTCGCCGCACAGGCGCACGGCCTCGCCGCGACGCGGCGCCGGCGTGGTGCGCCAGGTCTTGAAGGCCGCCTGCGCGCGTTCGATCACGGTGTCGTAATCGGACTGGCTGCTGGCATGGACCGTGGCGATGACGGCATTGGTAGTCGGGTTGACCGACTCCAGCACTCCGGCGTCGGTGGTGTCGGACCACTGGCCGTTGCCGAGGTAGGTGCCGGGATTGGTCGGGCCAAGGCCCAGGGCCTTGAGCAGGTCAGCAGACATGGAAGCTCCGTGTTCGAATGCGAGGTGCCGCGGGCGGGGGAGCGCGGCAGGATCGGCAATTTTAGCAGGCCGCTCGGCCAGGCCTGGGCCAGGCCAGGGGGCGCAGGCCGGGATAGGCCGCGTTCGCTGCCGCAGGCTAACGCTCGAGGTGTGCTGCTCAGCGCCGTCTCCGCCTTTGGCACGGGTGCCCCGGATTGGGGATTGGGGATTGGGGATTGGGGATTGGGGATTGGGGGTTCGGGCAGCAGCGCCTCCGACCACAAGGTCTGCCCCCTCTCTGGCGAAGCAGGGGAGCTCGAAGTCGCGGCTAGCGACTGAGGGGGAGGGGTTGGTTGTTGCCGTTGCCGTGAGCGCCGCGAAAAGCATTCCTCCACTTCCAGCGCTGCGCGAGGGAGGTGGGGATCATCGGGAAGCGCCGAGTGGCTGAGGCAGAGAGCAACCCTCACCCGTTGCGTCCAGGGCCCAGCGCGTCGCAGGCCGCGACAGGTGGCCTTCGTCAGCCGCCCTGGGTCTGCCCCAGCGCCGCATTCAGCACGGCCGCCAGGCGCACGCCGGCCAGGCGCAGCTGCTGCTCGGCCACCGGCGTCCAGGTGGCGAAGTAAGCCGGGTCCAGCTTGGCCCGGGCCGGGTAGAACCCTGGCGAACGGACGATGCGGCAGGACGCTTCGGCCCATGAGCTCGCGTCCGGCGGGAAGCCGGCGCCCGCACCCGGCGCGGGCCGGGGCAGGGCACGGATCTGCGCCAGCAGCGCGTCCTCGTCCAGGCCGGTGTGGCGCAGCAGGCCGCTGTCCCACAGCGAATGCAGGTTGCTGCCCTGGCCATCCACGTTGACCTGCACGGTATTGCCGCCCTTGTCGCGGGCGAAGCCGGCATGCAGCGGCTGGTGGGCGTCGCCGACCAGATGCACGACGAACTTCAGCGCCTGCAGGCGCGCGGCCGCCGGCGCGTTGCGGTCGGCCAGTACCTTGGTCTGCACGGTGAGCGCGGCGACCGAGCAGTTGCCGTCGCGGCAGTCGCGCGGCGGGTCGTAATGGCAGTCGTCCTCGCCCAGGTTGACGTAGTGCCAAGCGGCGGTGCGCTTGCCCAGGTCCGGGTCGGATTCGCGCAGTTCGTCGGGCCAGCTGGCGATGCCGGGCAGCGTCGCGCCGGGTTCCAGCGCCAGCAGGGCGTCGATCTGCGCGCGTGCCTGCGCGGTGAGGTCGGGCGCTGCCAGTTCGGCCACCAGCCGGTGGCCGGTGCGGCCCCAGGCGAAGGCGGAGGATGGGCAGGCCAGCAGGCTCAGGGACAGCAACGCGGCCACCGGCCGCACGAACGGAATCTTCAACACGCGACATCCGGCTTTCGACACACGAGCCGCGGATGATACCCGCGTGCCGGCGCCGGCTCGATGTCACGCGTGCGCCGTGGCGTCGCGCACTGACGGCCAGCGTCGCCGCGCGTCATGCGCCGAGAACCGCCTTCCGTGGCGGCAGGACACCCGGCCATCCCGGCCGGTCCCCATCCGGCATGCGCGCACGTCCATCGCGGGCGCGCGCGTCGCGTCTGCTCAGAAGCGATAGACCCAGGCGGCGCCGTAGACCATCGGATCGATGTTGGCCGTGCCCAGCTTGGCCCCGTTGAGCTTGACCTTGGTGTCGATGTCGGCCCAGCGCACGTCCACGCGCAGGGCGCTGCGCGCGCTCAGCGCGAAGTCCAGGCCGGCGTGCGCGGCCAGACCCCAGGAGTCGCCCAGGTCCAGGTCGCTGCCGGCCAGGGCGCCCTTGGCGTCGGTGCTGAAGAACTTGGTGTAGTTCACGCCGAGGCCCACGAAGGGCGACACCTTGCCGGCGTGGTTGAAGTGGTACTGCAGCGACACCACCGGCGGCAGCTGCTTGGTGGTGCCGACCTTGCCCAGGCCCTTGATGTTGATGTCGTGCTGGAACGGCCAGGCGGCCAGTACCTCGATGCCCAGGTTGTCGGCCACGAAATACTCGCCGGTGACGCTGGGGCGGGTGCTGCTGTCCACGCTGACCGGCAGCGCGCCGCCGGCCAGCTTGCCGTTGTCCGACTTCGGATTGACCTGGTGGATGCCGACGCCGACGGTGAAGTCGCCGCGCGACTGGGCGGCGGCCTGGACCGAGATGCCGCCCAGGGCCAGGGCGATCAGGCAGGGGGTGAGGGACTTGCGCATGACGATGACTCTCCGGTGTGTGTGGCGCACATGCTCG
Organism: Pseudoxanthomonas sp. X-1; assembly: GCF_020042665.1. Classification (NCBI taxonomy): domain Bacteria; kingdom Pseudomonadati; phylum Pseudomonadota; class Gammaproteobacteria; order Lysobacterales; family Lysobacteraceae; genus Pseudoxanthomonas; species Pseudoxanthomonas sp. X-1. The sequence continues at coordinate 3,091,043 of NZ_CP083376.1, read as the reverse complement.
GCCCCGGTCCGGGCGCGCGCCTTGATCCGGATCAAGGCGAATCGCGGGGCGATGCCGCCTTGGAATCGATTCCAAATGCCCGGTACACCACGACCCGGCGGCAACGGGGCGCGCTGCTAGAATGCTGACCCCTTCACCGCCGCGTCGCGCCCCCGCGTGCCGCTTACAGGAGTCCTCCAGCAATGAGCATCAAGGTAGGCATCAACGGCTTCGGCCGCATCGGCCGCAATGTGCTGCGTTCGGCCGTGCAGAATTTCGAAGGCGAGATCGAGATCGTCGCCATCAACGACCTGCTCGAACCCGACTACCTGGCGTACATGCTGCAGTACGACTCGGTGCACGGCCGCTTCGAGGGCACCATCTCGGTCGAGGGCACCACGCTGATCGTCAACGGCAAGAAGATCCGCCTGACCGCCGAGCGTGACCCGGCCGCGCTGAAGTGGGACGAAGTGGGCGCCGAGGTGGTGATCGAATCCACCGGTATCTTCCTGACCAAGGAAGGTGCGCAGAAGCACCTGGACGCCGGCGCCAAGAAGGTCATCCTGTCCGCGCCGTCCAAGGACGACACGCCGATGTTCGTCTTCGGCGTCAACGACAAGACCTACGCCGGCCAGGCGATCATCTCCAACGCCTCGTGCACCACCAACTGCCTGGCGCCGCTGGCCAAGGTGATCAACGACAAGTGGGGCATCAAGCGCGGCCTGATGACCACCGTGCACGCCGCCACCGCCACGCAGAAGACCGTCGACGGCCCGTCCAACAAGGATTGGCGCGGCGGCCGCGGCATCCTGGAGAACATCATTCCCTCGTCCACCGGCGCGGCCAAGGCCGTGGGCGTGGTGATCCCCGAGCTCAACAAGAAGCTGACCGGCATGAGCTTCCGCGTGCCGACCTCCGACGTGTCGGTGGTGGACCTGACCTGCGAGCTGGAGAAGCCGGCCACCTACGCCGAGATCTGCGCCGAGATGAAGGCCCAGAGCGAGGGCGCGCTGAAGGGCGTGCTGGGTTACACCGAGGACAAGGTGGTGGCGACCGATTTCCGCGGCGAGACCCGGACCTCGGTGTTCGATGCCGAGGCCGGCATCGCCCTGGACTCCACCTTCGTCAAGCTGGTGTCCTGGTACGACAACGAGTGGGGCTATTCCAACAAGTGCCTGGAGATGGTCAAGGTCGTCGCGGGCAAGTAAGCGCCTCAAGACCCATGTCGCCGCTCCCGCCCTCGGCGGGAGCGGCGGGTTCGGTCCGTCGTTCCAGTCCGAGCCCGTCAAAAGCGCAAGGGCACCATCGGGCCTTCTTTGTTTTGGTGCCGTCATGAGGACATGGCGTCCCATCGGCCAGGGCCATCTGCGCGGGGGCGGGCGCAAGTGGTGGTGCGGGTCTCTTTTTTCGGAAAGAATGTCGTGGTATGAATCTCCCGCTGATCGTCCAGCGGTCCAAGCCGTGGGGCAGGGAAGCGTATTTCACTCAAGGGGTAGGCGTTTCATGAAGATCAAGCAGTGGTTTGGGTGCGGTCTGGTGGTGGTGGCCGCGGCGTTGATGGCTCCGGGCGCCTGGGCGCAGACGGCGAACATCTTCGACATCGATTACGTGCAGGGGCACCTGGTGGCCGGCAAGACAACCAAGGCCCAGGTCCTGGAGAGTTTCGGCGAGCCGACCTCGAAGAAGGCCAAGCTGAGTTCTTCCGGCGGTGCCTCGGAGACCTACGTCTACGTCAAGGGCGCGGCCAAGAAGCCGGCGGCCTCGGCCGGATCGGGCTTCGGCAAGATGGTGGGCTCGCTGCGTGGTGTGCTGGGCGATGTCTCCGACCTGACCGGCAAGAATGTCGGCGGCGAGGTGGCGTCCAACAGCTATCGCGCGCAGCGCAGCGCCAACGCCGCCGACCGGCTGTCCGCGCGCGCGGGCACCGACGCCGATGCGTCGGCCGAGTCCGATGGTGCCTCGCGGCTGACCATCCAGCTGCAGGGCGGCGTGGTGACCTCGTTCGACATGGAGTAAGGCGGGGCCTCCCGCAGCTTGCACTCCGAGCCCCGCGCCAAAAGCGCGGGGTTCTTCGTTTGGATCGACGATCCGAAGAGACGCGCTCGGCCAGGTCGAGCCTGATGGGCGAAGTCCGTCGATCGATCTCTGGTCCCTTCGGGAATCAAGGGCAGGTTGTTGACCACCATTGAACGGGCGCGCAAGTCCAGCAAGCCTCGCAGTATTGGTTCGCGATCTGGGGCCTGGTGATCGCCAACGCGATCTTCCCGATACGCTCCGGAATTCGAGCGCCAGGTTTGCCGCTCCGTCCCACAGCGCGGACAATGGGGGTCTGATCTTCCCCCTGTACAGGACCCAAGCATGACCATCGTCCGCATGAGCGACCTCGACCTGTCCGGCAAGCGCGTGCTGATCCGGCAGGATCTCAACGTCCCGATCGAGAACGGCCAGATCACCTCCGAGCAGCGCATCACCGCTTCGGTGCCGACCCTCAAGGCCGCGCTGGAGCAGGGTGCCGCGGTGATGGTCACCTCGCACCTGGGTCGGCCGAAAGAAGGCACCTGGAGCGAGGAGGATTCGCTGGCGCCGGTGGCCGAGCGCCTGACCGCCCTGCTGGGCGTCAAGGTCGAACTGGTGCGCGACTGGGTCGACGGCGTGGAGGTCCAGCCCGGCCAGGTCGTGCTGCTGGAGAACTGCCGCATGAACGTGGGCGAGGCCAAGGACGACGAGGCGCTGTCGAAGAAGTACGCCGCGCTGTGCGACGTGTTCGTCATGGATGCCTTCGGTACCGCGCATCGCGCGCAGGCCTCCACCCATGGCGTGATCAAGTACGCGCCGGTCGCCGCCGGCGGCCCGCTGCTGATGGCCGAGCTGGACGCGCTGGGCAAGGCGCTGGACAACCCGGCCAAGCCGCTGCTGGCCATCGTCGCCGGCAGCAAGGTCTCGACCAAGCTCGAGCTGCTGTCCAACCTGGTCGGCAAGGTCGACCAGCTCATCGTCGGCGGCGGCATCGCCAACACCTTCATCGCCGCGGCGGGCGACAGCGTCGGCAAGTCGCTGTGCGAGCCGGACCTGATCGGCACGGCCAAGCAGATCGTCGCCGACGCCAAGGCGCGCGGCGCCGAGATCCCGCTGCCGACTGACGTGGTGGTGGCCAAGCAGTTCCTGCCCGACGCCGCCGCCACGGTGAAGCCGGTCGACAAGGTCGAGGCCGATGACCTGATCCTGGACATCGGCCCGGACACCGCCCAGGCCTACGCCGCGCTGATCGCCAAGGCCGGCACCGTGGTGTGGAACGGCCCGGTCGGCGTGTTCGAGTTCGACGCCTTCGGCAAGGGCACCGAGACCCTGGCGCGCGCGATCGCCGCCTCGCCGGCCTTCTCCATCGCCGGCGGCGGCGACACGCTCGCGGCCGTGGACAAGTACGGCATCGCCAAGGACGTGTCCTACATCTCCACCGGCGGCGGCGCGTTCCTGGAGTTCCTGGAAGGCAAGACGCTGCCGGCGGTCGCGGCGCTGGAAGCGCGCGGCCGCTGATCGCCTCGCCGCGTTCGCGCCGTTCCTGCAAAGCCCGGCCCTGAAAAGCCGGGCTTCTTTGGTTTGCATCACGAGGTCCGCATGGCATTTCTTCCTACCCTGTTCTTCGACCTGGACGGCACGCTGGTCGATTCCGAGCCCGGCATCGTCAACGGCATCGCGCATGTGTTCGAGGCGCTGCGCCAGCCCGTGCCGCCGCGCGAGGCGCTGCGCGCATGGATCGGCCCGCCGATGCGCGACAGCTTCCAGGCCGCCTTCGGCGACGAGACGCGGGTGACGCAGGCGCTTGCGCTCTACCGGCAGCGTTACGACACGCTGGGCTGGACTGAGCTGACGGTATATCCCGGCATTCCTGAGCTGATCGAGGCACTGGCGCAGGCCGGCCATCGACTGGCGGTGGTGACCTCGAAGAACGAGCGCGCGGCGCGGCGCATCCTGGGTGCATTGCCGTTCGGCGCGGCCTTCGAGGAAATCGTCGGCGCCAGCGACGACGGGACGCGCCGCTTCAAGCCCGACCTGATCGCCGAGGCGCTGGCGCGGCTGCAGGGGCAGGCCGGCGAGTGCGTGATGATCGGCGACCGCCGCATGGACATCGAAGGCGCCGCGGCCCACGCGATGCGCAGCATCGGCGTGCTGTGGGGCTTCGGCGAACGCGACGAACTGCTCGCGGCCGGCGCCGGGCAGGTGGTCGGGACGCCGTCGGCGCTGGCTGACGTGCTCGGCGTCGTGCTGCCGCGCGGTTGAATACCATTACAAATCCATTTCGGTCCCAAGCGTTCTTGGCGGTCCGATCCAAAGCCCTTTTTGCATCAAGGAGTTGGCGCAACGCCGGTGCAGCAGGGCGAGACGGCGTGGATGTTTGCTGCAGCGCAGAAGCGGACCACCACCAGTCCTGTGGTAGCGTTTACGGCGAAGACGGAGACCTATGACATGAGCCAATCCAACGCCCGCCGCACCAAGATCCTGGCCACGCTCGGCCCTGCCACCGATCCGCCCGGCGTGCTGGAGGATCTGCTGCGCGCCGGCGTGAACGTGGTGCGTCTCAACTTTTCCCATGGCGACCCGTCGGCCCAGCGCGACCGCGCCGAAGCCGTGCGCAGCGCCGCCAGCAAGCTGGGCCTGGAGGTGGGCATCCTGGCCGATCTGCCGGGTCCGAAGATCCGCATCGAGCGCTTCGCGCAGGGCAAGGTGCAGCTGAAGACCGGCGCGCGCTTCGACCTGGTCGCGCGCGAGGGCGTGCCGGCCGGCGACGAGACCCAGGTCGGCGTGAGCTACCTCGGCCTGCCAGGCGACGTGGCGCCCGGCGATGTGCTGCTGCTCGACGACGGCATGATGCAGCTGCGCGTCACCGCCGTGGAAGGCGAGCGCATCGTCACCCAGGTGCTCAACGACGGCGTGCTGTCCGACCGCAAGGGCCTGAACAAGCAGGGCGGCGGCCTGTCGCTGGGCGCGCTGAGCGACCGCGACCGCGAGCTGATCGCCATCGTCGCCGACATCGGCGTGGACTTCATCGCCGTCTCCTTCTGCCGCAACGCGGCCGACATGGAGGAAGCGCGGAGCCTGGCGCGCAAGCACGGCAGCGACGCCTTCCTGGTGTCCAAGATCGAGCGCACCGAGGCCATCGAGAACCTGAAGGAGATCGTCGGCGCCAGCGACGTGGTGATGGTCGCGCGCGGCGATCTGGGCGTGGAGATCGGCGACGCCGAGCTGCCGGGGCTGCAGAAGCAGATCATTCGCGAGTCGATCGAACAGAACAAGGTCGTCATCACCGCGACCCAGATGCTGCAGTCGATGGTGGAGAGCCCGCTGCCCACGCGCGCGGAGGTCATGGACGTGGCCAATGCGGTCATCGACGGCACCGACGCGGTGATGCTCTCGGCCGAGACCGCCGCCGGCACCTATCCGGTGCGCGCGGTGGAGGCGATGGCGCGCATCTGCGTGGGCGCCGAACGCTCGTTCTCGATGGATACCGATTTCGAGGCGGCCCAGCGCAACCTGCAGCGCGCCGACCACGCCATCGCGATGGCCACGATGTTCCTGTCCGAGCACATCAAGCTGGGCGGCGTGGTGGCCCTGAGTGAATCCGGCGGTACCGCGGGCTTCCTGTCGCGGTTCCGTTCCACCGTGCCGGTGTACGCCTTCTCGCGTCACGGCGGCGCGCGGCGGCGCATGGCGCTGATGCGCGGCGTCCATCCCATCGCCTTCGACAGCCGCGGCATGGTGCCGCGCGAGGCCGCCCGCGCGAGCATCCAGATGCTGGTCAAGGCCGGCGCCCTGGGGCCGGGCGACCGCGTGGTGTTCACCAGTGGCGAGCACATGGAGACCCACGGCGCCACCAATACCCTGCGCCTGCTGGAAGTGGGCGAGGACGGCCGCGCCAGCGGCCTGGGCGAGCTGTAAGCCGCCCCTGGGCGGCGAGGGGGCGCCGCTATACTGCGGCCCCCTCGCAGTGCGTTCCCCAGGAGCTCCAATGAGCATCGAATCGCTCGCCGAAACCGCGCAGGCGCTGGTCGCCCCCGGCAAGGGCATCCTCGCCATCGACGAATCCACGGCCACCATCGGCAAGCGTTTCGCCGCGGTCGGCATCGAGAACACCGAGGCGCGCCGCCGCCGCTATCGCGAGCTGCTGCTGACCACGCCCCGGCTGAGCGATCACATCGCCGGCGCGATCCTGTTCGAGGAGACCCTGCGCCAGAGCACCGAGGACGGCACCCCGTTCCCCAAGTACATGGCCAGCCACGGCCTCATCCCCGGCATCAAGGTCGACAAGGGCACCTCGCCCCTGGCCGGCTGCCCGGGTGAACTGGTGACCGAGGGCCTAGACGGCCTGCGCGACCGGCTCAAGGCCTACTACGCCCTGGGCGCGCGCTTCGCCAAGTGGCGCGCGGTGATCACCATCGGCGAGGACATCCCCTCCGGCACCTGCATCGAGGTCAACGCCCACGCCCTGGCCCGCTACGCGGCGCTGTGCCAGGAGCAGGGCCTGGTCGCCATCGTCGAGCCGGAAGTGCTGATGGACGGCGACCACGACATTCAGGTCTGCTACGAGGTCACCGAGGCGATGCTGCGCTCGCTGTTCGGTGCGCTGCACGATCAGGGCGTGCTGCTGGAGGGCACGCTGCTCAAGGCCTCGATGGTCGTGCCGGGACAGGACTGCGAGGAGCGGGCCGACGTCGAGGAAGTCGCCGACTCGACCGTGATGTGCCTGAAGAGCACCGTGCCGGCGATCCTGCCCGGCATCGTCTTCCTCTCCGGCGGCCAGTCCGACGAGGACGCCACCGCGCATCTGGACGCGATGAACCGCCTTGGCAACCTGCCGTGGCCCTTGAGCTTCTCCTACGGCCGCGCCATGCAACAGGCCGCGCTGGCCCACTGGGCCCAGGATCCAACCGGCAACTTCTCCGCCGCCCAGGCCATCGTGCTGGAGCGCGCGAAGGAGAATGGGCTGGCGGCGCTAGGGAAGTGGAAGGGGTAGGGCATGGCGGTGACTTGCGGCGACAATCGCCATTCCTGGGTTAGCCGGTAACTGCGCTCTCGCTGCCGCGTCCTGCAAAAACTGGTGGTCAGAGGCGGGCCGCGCTCTGCTCCCTTCAGGGCATCATCGCCGTGCAGGTGGGGATCCAATGGCTCCCCTGACATCGTCACTGGCACATCAGCCTTCGCCAAACAAAAACGCCGGCGTCAAGCCGGCGTTTTCGTATCGAAGACGTGGACAAGTCGCGCTATCGCATCCCCGACAACCGCAGATACCCGTCGATGATCTGGTCGCCCCAAAAGAACACCACCCACCCGGCCACGGCCAGGTAAGGTCCGAACGGGATCTGGGTCGAACGATCGCGGCCCTTGGTCGCCAGCCAAGCCGCACCCACCACCGCGCCAATCAGCGACGAGAACAGGATCACCGGCAGGATCCCGCGCAACCCGACCCAGGCCCCGATCGCCGCCAGCAGCTTGAAGTCGCCGTGGCCCATGCCCTCCTTGCCGGTGAGCTGCTTGAACAGCCACCAGACCGACCACAGCGACACGTAGCCCGCCATCGCGCCCAACAGCGCGGGCTTGGGCTGGATGTAGAGATGTTCCAGGCTGGCGACCAGCCCCAGCCACATCAGCGGCAAGGTCAACGTATCGGGCAGCAGCCGTGTGCGCAGGTCGATCCCCGACAGCGCGACCAGGAAGCAGCTCAACACCGCCGCCCCGAATCCCTGCCAGCCGAAGCCGAAGCGCCATACGCAGGTGACCGCCAGCAGCCCGACCAGCAGCTCGACCGCCGGATACTGCACGGAAATCGGCGCGTGGCAGTAACGACACTTGCCCCTCAGCGCCAGCCAGCTGAACAGCGGAATGTTCTCGAACCACGCCAGCTTGTGCTTGCAGTGCGGGCAATGCGAAGGCTCGACCACGATCCCCGGCGGCGGTGGATCGTACAGGTCAGGCTGCTCCAGGATCTCGGTGGCATCGCGCCGCCACTGCCACTCCAGCCGCCGCGGCAGCCGCAGGATCACCACATTGAGGAAGCTGCCGACCATCAGGCCAAGCGCGCCCACCACCGGATACCCCAGCTCGGGGTGTTGATCAAGAAACGCCATGGATCAGCCGACCACCGCGCCGAGCTTGAAGATGGGCAGGTACATGCCGATGACCATGCCGCCGACAAGGATACCCAACACCACCATGATCATCGGCTCAATCAGGCTGCTGAGCGCATCCACGGCGTTGTTGACTTCTTGCTCGTAGTACTCGGCAACCTTGTACAGCATGGTGTCGAGCGCTCCCGCCTCCTCGCCAATGGCGGTCATCTGGATGACCATGTGAGGAAAGAGATTGACTTGCTTCATGGCCATATTGACCGGGTAGCCCACGGAAACATCGTCCTTGATCCGATGAACCGCGTGCTCGTACACCGTGTTTCCTGTTGCGCCAGCGATCGTGTCGAGCGCTTCCACCAGAGGAACGCCAGCACGGAAAGTGACCGCTAGCGTCCGCGAAAAACGTGCGATCGCGCTGTTATGCATGATGGCGCCGATAACGGGTAGTTTCAGCACCACTCGATCCATGAAGTGTTGGAACTTGGGTGAACGCTTGAAGGCCATCACTGCCGCGATGCCGCCGCCGACGATTACGATCATCGCCAGCCACCAATAGTCCACGGCGATGTGCGAGGCGGCGATGATCATCTTTGTGAAGGCGGGCAGTTCTGCGCCGAAATCGGCGAAGACCTTTTCAAAGGTGGGCACAACGAAGATCAAAAGAATTGCGCTCACCAGAACCGCGACCGCGATGGTCATCGCGGGATAAAACAACGCCTTCTTGATCTTGCCCTTTAACGCCTCGATGTTCTCCTTGTAGCTCGCCACCGTGTCCAGCACGGTTTCCAGAACGCCCGCGCCCTCGCCGGCGCGCACCAGATTGCGATACAGCTCGTCGAACTGTACAGGAAACTTGCTGATCGCCTCGGAAAGAGACGAGCCGCCTTCGATATCGGCGCGCAGCGAATCCAACATCTTCTTCATGCGCGGATTCTTGTGTCCGCCGCCAATAATCTCCAACGACGTCACAATTGGCACGCCGGATTTCATCATCGTAGCCATCTGGCGGCTGAAAAAAGCGATGTCGGACGGCTTGATTGGCTTGCCGGCCCCCCCGAAGAGCGGCTTGGGCTTTGGCTTGAGCGTAGTGGGAGAGATGCCCTTACTTCTCAGCTCCGCACGGAGCAGATTGGCATTGCGAGCCTCCTGCTCGCCCTTCATCTTCACGCCGCGCTTGTCGGTGCCTTCCCAGACGAAGACAGCCAGCTGCTTGGTATCGCGCGCGACCGGGACGGATTTCTTGGCGGCTGAACGGCTTACGGCCATCTTGGTTCCCCAGTTGCCGGCATCCCCATGCCGGGTAGCTCGACTCGCATGTTAGCGGGTTCCGCTGGCAAAACAACGTGCAAGTGTCAGATTCCCTTGGAAAAGCACTCGGGTAGGGGCGCACCGGAGGGTGGATGCGAGGGCTTTGCCTGAAAAGCCTCATCGCGCTCTCTTGCGGTGCGCCCCTGTAGGAGGAGTATCAATCCTTGGTGACGCGATTGATCTCGGCCAGGCTGGTCAATCCCTGCTTGGCCTTCCAGAGCGCCGACTGGCGCAGGTCGCGGATGCCGGAACGCTGGGCGGCCTCGGCGATCTGGATTGCGCCGCCGCCCTCCAGCACGATCGCGGCAATCTCGTCCGTCATCGGCATGACTTGGTAGACACCTACGCGCCCCTTGTAGCCTTCCGTGCACTCGTCGCAGCCAACCGCCTGGTAAAGGGTCAGGCCCGCGTCAAGATCGGCTTGGGTAAAGCCTTCCGACAGCAGGGCATGTGGCGGGATGTCGTGAGGGCGCTTGCAGCGTGGGCAAAGGCGGCGTGCCAGGCGCTGGGCTATTACCAGCGTCACCGACGAGGTGATGTTGTACGGGGCGATGCCCATGTTCATCAAACGGGCGATGGTCTGCGGCGCGTCGTTGGTATGCAGGGTAGAAAGCACCATGTGACCGGTCTGGGCGGCCTTGACCGCGATCTCGGCCGTCTCCAAGTCGCGGATTTCGCCGACCATGATGATATCCGGATCCTGACGCAGGAACGAGCGCAGCGCCGCGGCAAATGTCATTCCGCGCTTGTTGTTCTGTTGCACTTGGTTGACGCCGGGCAGGCGGATTTCGACCGGGTCCTCCGCCGTGGAGATGTTGCGGGTGTCGTCGTTGAGGATCCCCAGGGCCGTATACAGCGATACGGTCTTGCCCGAACCGGTCGGACCGGTGACCAGCACCATGCCGTACGGCTTGTGGATCGCGTCGAGGAACAGCTTTTGTTGGTCCGGCTCATAGCCCAGCTTGTCGATGCCCAGTTTGGCTGCGCTGCCATCCAGGATACGCAGCACGACCTTTTCGCCGAACAGCGTCGGCAAGGTGCTGACGCGGAAGTCGATCTGACGTGTTTTGGACAGATTGAGTTTGATGCGGCCGTCCTGCGGTACGCGCTTTTCAGCGATATCCAACTGCGACATGACCTTCAGGCGCGCGGCGATGCGCTGGTTAAGCTTCTGTGGCGCGCGCGCGACGGTCTTGAGGATGCCGTCGATGCGCAGACGGACGCGATAGTCCGTCTCGTAAGGCTCGAAATGAATATCCGAGGCGCCGCGGCGAATCGCGTCGACCAACATCTTGTTCACGAACTTCACGACCGGCGTGTCCTCGCCTTTGGCGTCGATCCCGGTGTCGCTGCTCTCTTCATCCCCGCCCGCAGTGTCTAGGCTGCCAAAATCCTCTTCGTCGCCACCCATGCCAGCGAGTGAGTCGGAAGCATTAGTCCACGTCTCTAAAGTGCGGCGGAGTTGGTCCTCGGCTACCAAGATAGGCTCCACGACCAAATTAGTGTGGAACTTGATTTCGTCCAGCCCCTCCATGCGTGTAGGGTCCGAAACGCCTACATAAAGCTTGTTGCCGCGTTTGAACATCGGAAGAACCTGGTGCTTTTGCAACAGTTCTTCACTTACCAGTTTCAAGGCGTTCTGGCTGGGGTCAAATGACGACGCGTCGATTAGGGGAATGCCGAACTCGATGGCGTTGGCCGCTGCTAATTGCGATGGAGTGACAAGCTTCTTCTCGTGGATCCATTGTGACAAGGGGATCTTCGCTTGGAATGCATCGGTCATGACCGAGCGTGCGGTTGCTTCATCCATCGCGCCATCCATCACTAGACGCCGTGCGATGCCCGTTACACCGACAAGATTGGGAGCTGGAGCAAGAGTCATCTTCGTCTCTCCGGAGATTTTGAATACTTTCAGCAATAAGCAACTTGAATGATGACAGATACTTTTAAGACTGGTGACTAGCCCGCTGGGAACGATTTTTCTTGACCAGAATCATGAAAATTGGCCCGTCATACGCTTTCGCAAAATAGATTGCAAAATAGTTCAAGAACTCCGGATAAACTGATTCGTCCCTCATGGCAACCTTCTCAATCAAAATTACAGGATCTCTTTCATTAAGAATGTCCTGAAAGGCGATTTCAGCAGGAACATGTCGATAAAGAGGGAGTCTTATATCAGGGTATTTGGGGCGATAATTAGAGGGGTAGGAGAATTCATAGTGATATCCCCATGGCAATACGGTGACCGTGGAATCAGGGCGTTTGATTTTTTCCAGAGCATCATAAGCTTCTTTGGAAATAATGTTATTGTCAGCGATAGTCCGAAGATCGCAGCGTGGTAGCCAGCATTTTGATAGTGTTCTCGGCATACTGCCAAGGTAGCTCACGTTTCCGGCTGGCTCAAACTGTGGTGTTAGAAAAACAAATGAGCCGGCACTAGTTGCAATCAATGCGCTAATTGCAGCGTTCCGCGCCCTATGATTCTTGATCTGGGTGGCCAACGCTAGGATTGATAAGAATTGGAGGCAAAGAACGTAGGACAAGTAGAGGCTTGAGACCAATGCGACTAGCACCAGTGTGTGGAAGGCAGCCATTATGCTTACTGGCGAGAGTGCCCAAGCTTGGATGCGGGGATTTTTGTGCAATCTCCAGATTGATGCCGCTAGCAGGAGAGGAAAAAGTAGGCCTACTGCTGAGACGGCTGCGCCAAGTATGGCTTGTGCGTTAGGGGGATGGCTGACGATAAACAAGATGTTACCGGCGAAATCGGCAGTGGTGAAGGTCAACATTGACGAATAGTCGGTGGGCATTGTGCTCAGATCAATCCATGTCGCTTTCCAGTTGTTGTGCGCCGTGGTGGAGATCAGCCAAGGTGAGATCGCAGCGATGAACCCAACACCAATCCACGTTAGATTGGCGAGGGTTTGGTGTGAATCAGTACGTTTGACATTACTTAAGGAATAAACCATGTATGAAACTGGAGCTACAAACCACGGCGCGAGATCGACGACAGTGCTGGCTTTAAGCATGTAAGCCAAAAGTGAAGTCAGCGCGAGAAGAAGCCCAAGAGTAAGCACGACATTGCTTGCTCGACTTGATTTAAATGTAGCCTCGCTACGCGTCGTTAATATTGTTTGATGGCACAGCACGCCCATTCCCAGAAAAATAGCGGTAGGATGCCTAATGCCGAAGACCAGCCCTAGCAGCAAGCCCAATGCAAGTAATTTACTTCGCGAAGGATTGCCGGGCTTAGACGAAGAAAGTAATGCAGTGATGACCAGTACGAGAGCAACACAGCTCCAGCTTGTACTTGGGTTTTTGAATAAAAGAACCCCAAATCCCAACGCGATTGTGATGGCTGCCAACTGAACTATAAATGGCTTTTGTCTGAATATAAGAGCCGCAGCGAGGCAAGAGATGAACTGGCTGATAATTAACGGATATCTCAGCGTCAGATAATTTTCGCCATACAGACGAAAAAAAAGGGCATGAATATAGTGCTGATAGCCAACGTACTGCGAAAAGAAATCCCTGTGAATGAGTTTTCCATCCAAGATGGACTCGGCCGCGTATGCATAAAAGCCGTCATCCAACGTGGAAATTCCGATATCGATTCTCGGAATGCAGGCAAGGGCAGCAAGGGCCGCTAGAAGCGACAAAACAAGATTCCTGCTACTGAATATTCTTCGCATCGGTTGTCCAAAAAAGAAAGAGCGGAGGAACCCTCCGCTCTTTTGTAGAAGCATTATGAACTTGCTTAGTTCATATCAGCCTTGGCAGGTGCCCGGGCGATACTTGGAAGAAACAGAGCCATCACAGACCCAGGTGACTTGAGAATTTGCCGTGTTAAGAGTCGGGGTGAGCGTGATGTTGCCGGTCGCGCCCGGCACAGTACTGGTGGCAACGATCTTGCCGCCACTCCATGCAAGTCCGGAGACATACTTGGACGACTGAACTTCCGGCGCCCAAGTGGTCGGGGGCAGAGTGTTGTTTCCAGCGGCGTACTCGGCAACTGCAGTACGAGCAGAGGAAGCCGCGAGAATGACTTCGGAGACCTTGGCCTTCTTGGTGTAATCGGAGTACGCCGGCAGCGCGATGGCGGCCAGGATGGCGATGATGGCGACCACGATCATCAGTTCGATGAGGGTGAAGCCCTGCATGTTCTTCTTCATGAGCAATTCCTTCGAAGGGTGGTGGAACTGGTTAGGGACACTGTCTCCCCGTGTCCCTGGTATGTCGCGGACCGTGGGCGCCGTGGATTCCCACGTGCCGGGGGACTGCAGCAGGAAGCGTGCCAACCTCGCCGCCGCCTTATGCCAGCAAAACGAGCGAGTTACACGGGATTCGGCTTAGCTCACCGGGAAGTCTCGATCCGGTTGTGCCTTGTTGCGTCGGAAAGTGACGCGCTGCGTCACTTTGCCGGGCGGGTGAGAAAGGATTTCGAGTAAAACTTGGGTGAAGTCTCAGTCCAAGTCGCACACTGAGTCTCACTTCCATGCCGGCAGGCGTGCGACTCATTCGATGCCGAGCTTCTTGAGCTTGTAGCGCAGCGCGCGGAAAGTGATGCCGAGCTGCGCCGCCGCCTTGGTCTTGTTCCAGCGGTTGTCCTCCAGCGCCTTGTGGATGGCGGCGCGCTCCATCTGCTCGATGTAGGAGGGCAGCGGGCCTTCGGCATCGCTGGGTGAGTGCGAGGCCGGTGCGCCCGGCTGCGGCGGCAGGCCCTGGCCGAACTGGGGCGCGGGCGCTGGGCGGAACGGGTCGTGGTCCTGGGGCGGGGCAGCGGATGGCGCGGGAGGCTGCGCTGCCGCGGCCGGCCGGCGCTCGCCCTGGGGCAGGCGCAGGTCGCTGGCGTCGATGGCGTCCTCATCGGCCATGGCCATGGCGCGCTCGAGGATGTTCTCCAGCTCGCGGACATTGCCGGGGAAGGCGTAATGCGACAGCGCATCGGCCGCGGCGGCGGTCAGGCGCGGGGCCGGGCGCCCCTGGCTTCCCGCCAGCCGGTTGAGGATGGCACCGGTGAGTTGCGGCAGGTCGCCGGTACGCTCGCGCAGCGGGGGCACGCGCAGTTCGATGACGTTGATGCGGTAGTAGAGGTCATGACGGAAGCGGCCGTCGTGGGCCAGTTCGCCCAGGTCCTTGTGCGTGGCGGACAGGATGCGCACGTCGACCTGGATCTCGCCCGATGCGCCGACCGGGCGCACGGCCTTCTCCTGGATGGCGCGCAACAGCTTGACCTGCATGGGCAGCGGCAACTCGGCCACCTCGTCCAGGAACAGCGTGCCACCGCTGGCCGCCTGGAACAGGCCCTGCTTGTCGGCGTGCGCCCCGGTGAAGCTGCCTTTCTTGTGGCCGAAGAACTCGCTTTCCATCAGTTCGGCTGGAATCGCGCCGCAGTTGACCGGCACGAACGGTCCGGACGCGCGCGCGCCCTGCTCGTGGATGGTGCGGGCCACCAGTTCCTTGCCCACGCCCGACTCGCCGAGGATGTAGACCGGCGCCTGGCTGCGCGCGACCTTGGCGATGGTATCGCGCAGCTCGGCCATGGCCGGCGATTGCCCGAGCAGGCGCATGGCGTGCTGGGCCGGCGCGGGAGCGGGCGCGGGGCGCTCGGCATTGTTGAGTTCCAGCGCGTGCTTGACCAGGCCGCGCAGGACGTTGATGTCCACGGGCTTGCTGACGAAGTCGAAGGCACCCGCCTTGAGCGCCTCCACCGCCAGTTCGACGTTGCCGAACGCGGTGATCATCGCCACCGGCGTCTTGGGGAACTGCCGCGAGATCTCGCCGACCAGCTCGATGCCGTTGCCATCGGGCAGGCGCATGTCGGTGAAGCACAGGTCGTAGGCGTTGCGGGCCAGCAGCTCGCGCGCTTCGCCCAGGTTGGCGGCGGTGTCGATGCGAATGCCCATGCGGCCCAGGGTCAGGGTCAGCAGTTCGCGGATGTCGCGTTCGTCGTCGACGATCAATGCGCTTCGGGGGTCGCTCATCGTGGTCTCGCGTGGTTCGCTGCCAGTCTACCGGCTGAACGGGCCGCTGGGCGAGACGCCCGCGGCGGGAGGTCGCAGTGACCTCACCTTCTAGCTCGCCAGCAACGCGTTGGGGCCGGGCATGGCGATGCGGAAACAGCTGCCGCCTCCGGGTACCGAAACATAGTCCAGCGTCGCCTGGTTGGCCCGGCACAGCTCCTGGGCGATGTACAGGCCCAGCCCGGTGCCATGCTCGGAGGTGGTGAAGAACGGGCGGAACAGCTGCGCCGCCACCGAAGGCGGGATGCCCGGACCGCGATCGAGCACGTCGATCATGGCGCGCTTGTCGAGCTGGAACACGCGCAGGCGCACGCGCGCCGGCTCGCCCGGCAGGCGCCCGTAGTTGAAGGCGTTGTGGACCAGCACCGTGCAGACCTGGTGCAGGTGGCGCGGGTCGACCAAGGCGGTCACGTGATGCCTGCCGGTGACCGCCTCCAGGCTGTCGGTCTCGATCGCCATCGACTGCTGGTACTCGTCGACGAACTGGCGGGCGAAGAGGTTGAGGTCGGTATGTTCGGGGATGGCGCGCTCGCGCCGGGCCAGGCCCAGCACGCTCTCGACGATGCCGTTGGTGCGCTGGCACTGCTGGTGGATGATGCCCAGCAGGTGGCGATCGCTGGCGTTGAACTCGTGCGACTCCTCCAGCAGCTGCACCGCATAGTTGATTGCCGCCAGCGGATTGCGGATCTCGTGGGCGAGGCTGGCCGAGAAGCGGCCCAGCGCCGCCAGGGTCAGCGATTCGGCCCGGCGTGAGACCACGGTGGCGTCGTCCAGGAACACCAGCGAGAGGTCGCTGCCGGCCAGCAGGCGGGCGAAGCGGGGCTGGATGTCGGGCTGATCGGGCGACAGCGCCAGCGGCGTCTCCTCCTGCTGCCAGCCGTTGCGCCAGCGCTGCATGCGCCGGGCCAGTTCCGGGGACACGTTCTGCAGCAGATTGCCTTCGCTGGCCTCGGGCACCTCGGCCACCGCGCCGAGCAGCGCGGTGGCCGCCTCGTTGGACAGGCGGATGCGCCCGCCGCCGTCGACCACCAGCACGCCGGTGCGCATGCGGCGGATGATCAGTTCATTGACCTCCACCAGGTTGGCGACCTCGGCCCCGCGCTCGTCGGCCAGCTGCTGGCTGCGGCGCGCGCGCAGGCCGACCTGGACCGACAGCAGGCCCACGGCGAGGTAGCTGACGCAGAACATCACCACTTCGGCGACCGGTCGCGGCGGCGCATTCAATGCGAAGGCCGCCACCAAGTACTGGCCGAAGTGCGCCGCCGTCGCCGCCACCGCCACGCCGATGCCCCAGCGCAGGGGCAGCAGGGCGCAGGCGGCGGCGACATTGAACAGCAGCAGCATCGCCACGCCCTGCGTGGACTGGGGCAGGGCGGAGGTCACCACGCAGGCCACGGTGATGTCGACGCCGACGCCGAGCGTGACGATCGGCAGCAGGTGCTTCTCGTTGCGCCCGAAGATCAGCATCGCCACCGAGAACGCCAGGTAGAACACCGTGACGCAGGTGACCAGCAGGGGCGACTGGATGTCGTCCCCGCTCAGGATGTCCGAGAGCGGGCTGAACAGGAGGCCGGCCAGGATGCCGGCCTCGAGCACCCGGTAAAGCGCCAGGGAATAGAGTTCGCGCCGCGGGACCGAGGCCAGGGGAAGGGTCGGCGTCTTGGCGGGCCCGATACTCAAGTTGGAGGAATCCTTCCACTGGATGGAACGAACCCGAGTATAGGAGCCCGGCGCCAAAACCGCCGCTTTTGCGTCGCAACAGGGCCATGGGCGACAATGTGCGGCCCATCGGCGCCCCGGCTGCCCCCTCTCGCGGGGCGCGCCGACGCGCGCGATGCGTACTGACCTTATCAATACGGTGACGCATGAATTTCCACGAATACCAGGCAAAACAACTGCTTGCCGAATACGGCATCCCGGTCCCGGCCGGCAAGGTCGCCGCGACCCCGGACGAAGCGGTTGAAGTGGCCAAGTCGCTGGGGCAGGGCCCTTGGATGGTCAAGGCCCAGATCCACGCCGGTGGCCGCGGCAAGGCGGGTGGCGTCAAGTTCTGCAAGACGACCGACGACGTGAAGGCGGCCGCGGCCAAGATGCTCGGCACCAAGATGGCGACCTACCAGACCGCCGGCGTCGAGCTGCCGATCGGCCTGGTGCTGGTGACCACCGCCGGCGAGATCGTCAAGGAGCTGTACCTGTCGGTCCTGGTCGACCGTGGCACCAAGACCATCACCTACATCGCCTCCTCCGAAGGCGGCATGGAAATCGAGCAGGTCGCGGCGGAGACGCCGGACAAGATCCATACGCTCAACGTCGACTTCGTCGAAGGCGTGCAGGGCTACCACGGCCGCGACATCGGCTTCAAGCTGGGCCTGAGCGCCAAGCAGGCCGGCCAGCTGGCCAGCATCATGGTCAACCTGTACCGCATCTTCAACGACAAGGACCTGGCGCTGGTCGAGATCAACCCGCTGGCGATCCTGGACGATGGCAACCTGTACGCGCTGGACGGCAAGTTCAATAGCGACGACAACGCCAACTTCCGCCACAAGGATCTGGTCGCCATGCGCGACAAGACCCAGGAAGACCCGACCGAGGTGATCGCCTCGGAGCTGGACATCAACTACGTGACCATGGACGGCAACATCGGCTGCATGGTCAACGGCGCCGGCCTGGCCATGGCCACCATGGACGTGATCAAGCTCAACGGCGGCGAGCCGGCCAACTTCCTCGACGTGGGCGGCGGTGCCAACAAGCAGCGCGTGATCGAGGCCTTCAAGCTGATCCTGTCCTCGGACAAGGTGCAGGGCATCTTCGTCAACATCTTCGGCGGCATCGTGCGCTGCGACATGATCGCCGAAGGCATCATCGCCGCGGTCAAGGAAGTGGGCGTCAAGGTGCCCGTGGTCGTGCGCCTGGAAGGCACCAACGTGGAGGAAGGCAAGCAGCTGCTGCGCGACAGCGGCATGGCCATCATCCCGGCCGACAACATCAACGACGGCGCCAAGAAGGTCGTTGAAGCCGTCAAGAACGCCGCCTGATCCACGACACCGAAGGAAATCCAATGTCTGTCCTCATCAACAAGAACACCAAGGTGATCGTGCAGGGCTTCACCGGCCAGCAGGGCACCTTCCACGCCACCCAGATGCTCGATTACGGCACCCAGGTGGTCGGCGGCGTGACCCCCGGCAAGGGCGGCACCACCCACCTCGAGCTGCCGGTGTTCAACACCGTGGCCGACGCGGTGCAGGCCACCGGCGCCGACGCCTCGGTGATCTACGTGCCGCCGCCGTTCGCGGCCGACGCGATCCTGGAAGCGGCCGCGGCCGGCATCAAGGTCATCGTGTGCATCACCGAAGGCATCCCGGTGCTGGACATGCTGCGCGTCAAGAACGTGCTCAACCGCGCGCACCCGGACACCGTGCTGATCGGGCCGAACTGCCCGGGCGTCATCACGCCGGGCGAGTGCAAGATCGGCATCATGCCGGGCCACATCCACAAGCCGGGCAAGATCGGCATCGTCTCGCGTTCGGGCACGCTGACCTATGAAGCGGTCAAGCAGACCACCGAGGTCGGCCTCGGCCAGAGCACCTGCATCGGCATCGGCGGCGATCCGATCAACGGCCTGAACTTCGTCGACTGCCTCAAGCTGTTCAACGAGGACCCGCAGACCGAGGGCATCATCATGGTCGGCGAGATCGGCGGCGACGCCGAGGAGGCCGGTGCCGAGTACATCGCCAAGCACGTCAAGAAGCCGGTCGTGGGCTTCATCGCCGGCGCCTCGGCCCCGGCCGGCAAGCGCATGGGCCACGCCGGCGCGATCGCCTCCGGCGGCAAGGGCACGGCCGAAGGCAAGTTCGCGGCGATGGAAGCCGCGGGCGTCAAGACCGTCCGCTCGCCGGGCGACCTGGGTGCCGCGATTGCCGCGCTGGTGAAGTAAGCCGCGCCGCCAACGGTGCGCTGTACACGACGGGTCGCCTTCGGGCGGCCCGTTTTGTTTTTGGCGCCTTCGTGCGGCGAAAGGCGGCTCGAAGTGACGGATCTATTGCTGAATCAGGCGCTTAGCTTCGTCCTTCACTGCAGAAGACGAGGAGCCGCCGACAAGCCTTCTATCGTCGTTCCCGCAAAAGCGGGAACCCGGTGCCTCTGGCTCCTGCGCGCGAAAGTCGCTGGGTTCCTGCTTTGGCGGGAGCGGCGGTAATGCGCACTTCTCCCAGCAAGCGCGGGCTGTGCCCGCGCACGTGCAGGACAGCGAAGGGAGCGGCCGTGGGCGCAGTCAACCCTGGCGCGTTTGGCCGAGCCGGTTCGAGGGCGCAGAATGGCGCACTGCCTCTTCGCTTCCGATCCGCCGCATGCGCCTGCTCGCCCTTGAAACCTCCACCGAAGCCTGTTCGGTCGCCCTGTCCATCGACGGGCAGGTGATCGAGCGCTTCGAGGTCGCGCCGCGTCGCCATGCCGAGCTCGCCTTGCCGTGGGCGCAGGCGCTGCTGGACCAGGCGGGGGTGGCCAAGTCGCAGCTCGACGCGATCGCCGTCGGGCGCGGGCCCGGCGCGTTCACCGGCGTGCGCCTGGCGATCGCGCTGGGCCAGGGGCTGGCGCTGGCGCTGGACCGGCCCCTGTTGCCGGTCTCGACGCTGCAGGCCCTGGCGCTGCGCGCCCCCGTCGACGCCACGCGTGTAGTGGCGGCGATCGACGCGCGCATGGGCGAGGTCTACGCCGCCTGCTATCGCCGCCAGGGCGAGATGTTGGAGGCGCTGGGCGCCGAGACCGTGGGCGCGCCCGAGGGGGTGGCCCTGGCCGATGGTGAGGGCGGTTGGCAGGCCGTCGGCACCGGGTTCGCGGCGGTCGACGGCGCGCTTGCCGCGCGCCTGCAGGGCCAGCTCATCGCCGTGGACGCCGGCGCGCTGCCGCATGCCGCCGACGTGGCCACCCTGGCGCTGCAGGCCTGGGCGCGCGGCGAGCGCCCGTCTCCCGAATCGGTCGAACCGGCGTATCTGCGCAACAACGTGGCGCTCACGCTGGAGGAACAGCAGGCGCTGCGCGCGGCGAAGGCGGCTGGCGCCGCGAAATGAGCGGGTGCCCACGCCGCGAGTGAGGCGTTACGGCAACGGTGAGGCCTGATTGCCGCGATGACGACGCTTGGAGCGGCCATTGCGGTGGACGGCTTGCAAGCCGACGTCGCAGCGCCAGACGTTCGGGAGGGCCGCGCCCGGCCAGTCCACGTGCCCTCGACAGGCACCGCGACATCGGCCCCGTCTTCCGCTGCTTACTGATCGCGCAGCTCGCCCGCCGGCAGGAACACCCAGGTCCGGGTGACGTGCAGGATGTCCACGTGCTCGTCGGTGTCCGGCAGCGGCGGGAAGGGCGCGGCCAGCGTGACCACGCGCAGGGCGGCCGAATCCAGCAGCGGCACGCCGCTGGACTGGATGATCCGGCTCTGCTCGACGGTGCCGTTGCGGCGCACCGCCACCGAGATCACCACCTGCCCGGACAGGCGCTTGCGGCGCGCCTCGTCGGGATAATTGAGGTTGCCCACGCGCTCGGCGCGGTCGACCCAGGCGCGCAGGTAGTTGGCCCAGGCGTACTCCTGGGTGCTGGCCGAGACGAACTTGCGCTTGGGCCGCTTGGCGTACAGGTCCGAGCGCAGGTGGATCTCGGCGGCCAGGCGCGCCATCTCCATGTCGTGCTCGATCTTCTGCTCGCCCGGTGGCAGGTCCGGCCGGTCCGGGCGCGGATGCGCCTCCTGCGGCGGGACGGTGAGCGCCGAATCGGCGGTGGTGACCACCCGGGTCTGTGGCGGTGGCGCGGCATCCGGGGACTGCGCGCGCAGCGGCACCGGCGAGACGCCGGCCTCGGCCTGCGGCACCACGCCGGCCTGGCTTTCCCGCGGCCGCCGCGACTTCTCCGCATCGCCGCCGCCCTGCTGGCTGGCCGCGGCCAGGAAATCCGCCTGCCTGGGCGTCAGCGGCGTGCTGGTCTGGCTGAGGATCACGTCCAGGGTCGGCACCACCGGCGCGTTGTCGTCCAGCGCGAAGCCCAGCCCCAGCAGCACGATGCCGTGGATCAGCACCGACAGCGCCAGGGTGGCGCCGAGCCGGGCGTTCTCGTCGAGCGGGGGCGCGGGCAGCGCGGCGGACGGCATGACGCGGGTCAGGCGGCGAGCCTGCGCTCGATCGCGTCGAACAGCTGGCCGGCGATGTTCAGGCCGAACTGGGCGTCCAGCTCGCGCACGCAGGTCGGGCTGGTGACGTTGACTTCGGTCAGATAGTCGCCGATCACGTCCAGGCCGACGAACAGCATGCCGTGCGCCTTCATCGCCGGGCCGACCTGGCTGGCGATCCAGCGGTCGCGCTCGCTGATCGGGCGGCCCTCGCCGCGGCCGCCGGCGGCCAGGTTGCCGCGGAACTCATCGCCCTGCGGGATGCGCGCCAGGCAGTAGTCGATGACCTCGCCGTCGACCAGCAGCACGCGCTTGTCGCCCGCGCTGATGTCCGGGATGAACCGCTGCGCCAGCGCCAGCTTGCGGCCGCCGTCGGTCAGCGTTTCCAGGATCACGTTGAGGTTGGGATCGCCGGTGCCGGTGCGGAAGATCGAGCGCCCGCCCATGCCGTCCAGCGGCTTGAGCACCGCCTGGCCGTGTTCGTGGACAAAGGCCTTGAGCTCGGCGGCGCTGCGGCTGACGCGCGTGGGCGGGCAGCACTGCGGGAACAGCAGGGCGGCCAGCTTCTCGTTGTAGTCGCGCAGGCCCTGCGGGTTGTTGACCACCAGCGCGCCGGCACGCTGGGCGATCTCCAGCACCTGGGTGTCGTAGACGTATTCCGGATCGACCGGCGGGTCCTTGCGCATCAGCACGACCTGGCCCGGGCCGAACACGGTCTCGGTCTCGGCGCCCAGGCTGAACCAGCCGGCCTTGTCGTCGGCCACGGTCAGCGGCGCGGTGCGCGCCAGCGCCGCCCCGCCGCGCAGCGACAGCCCGCCCGGAATGACGTAATGCAGCCGGTGGCCGCGCCGCTGGGCCTCGAGCAGCATGGCGAAGGTGGTGTCCTTGGCGATCTTGATCGACCCGATGGGGTCCATCACCACGATGACGTCGAGAGGCATGGGGCGTACAGGAAGGGGGTGCGACAGGGTCTTGATGGTAGCAGGCGCCGGCCGCGGCCCATGGTTCTGCAATGGGCGTCACAGAGCGCGCGCCACCGGCTGCGCCGTCTTGACAGGTCGCGTGGACGGGTGGGATATAAGGCGCTTCGCAGCGATGCCGCCGATGAAGCGTCGCGCGCCAGGGGAATGCTCCGCCATGACAGACAACGATAGCCAGGCCGGTGGATTGGACGGCCTGCGGGTGATGGTGATCGACGATTCGAAAACCATCCGGCGCACGGCCGAGACCCTGCTCAAGCGCGAGGGCTGCGAGGTGGTGACCGCCACCGACGGCTTCGAGGCGCTGGCCAAGATCGCCGACCAGCAGCCGCAGATCATCTTCGTGGACATCATGATGCCGCGCCTGGACGGCTATCAGACCTGCGCGCTTATCAAGAACAACCAGGTCTTCAAGAGCACGCCGGTGATCATGCTGTCCTCCAAGGACGGCCTGTTCGACAAGGCGCGCGGCCGCATCGTCGGCTCCGAGCAGTACCTCACCAAACCGTTCACGCGGGAGGAGCTGCTCGAGGCCATCCGCACCCACGTCGCCGCCTGAGCCGCAGGGAACGCCATGGACGCCGTTTCCCATCGCCCCGCCGCCCGCGCCTCCGGCGTCGCACTGTCGCGGGTGCCGGCATGATCCGCACGCCGTTCGACATCCTGGCCGACTACGAGCGCCGCAGCCTGGCCCATGCGGTGGCCCTGCCGCAGGCGCGTGCCGAGGAGGACCAGTGGCGCGGGGTGGCCTACCGGATCGGCTCGCGCCGGCTGGTGTCCAGCTTCGACGAGGTGGTGGAGATCGTGCCGATTCCCCCGGTGACGCCGGTGCCCGGCGCGCAGCCGTGGCTGCTGGGCGTGGGCAATCTGCGCGGCAACCTGTTCCCGGTGATCGACCTGAAGCAGTTCCTGCAGGGCGAACGCACCGTGCTGCATGAGGGCCAGCGCGTGCTGGTGATGCGCCAGGCCGGCGGCGACGTGGCCTTGACCATCGACGAGCTGTACGGGCAGCGCAGCTTCGGCCGCGACCAAGTGACCGCGCCGGGGGCGCTGGCCGACGGCCGGTTCGGGCATTTCGTCTCGCAGGCGTTTTCCAGCGACGGCCAGGATTGGGGGGTGTTCGCGCTGTCGCTGCTGGCGCGGACGCCGGAGTTCCGGCACGCCGCGCAATAGCGGGGCACCGGGCGCGGGCGTCGCCGGGGTGGCGGCGTGCGCGCATTCACTGATGTTTTTTCGGGGATGAAGCAATGAGTACTGCCGCGGAAGCGCCCAAGGCCAGGCTGGGCGGCATGGGAACCACGTTCTGGGCGATCCTGCTGGTGCTGTCGTTCCTGGTGGTGACGGCCAACACGGCCATGTCGACCTACCAGGGCAGCCGCCTGTCCGGCGCCGCCACGGGCGCGGCCGACCTGCAGGTGCTGTCCCAGCAGCTGGCCAACCAGGCCAACGAGGCGGTCGGCGGCAACGCGCCGGCCTACGCCGCGTTCAAGAACACCCGCGCCCAGATCAACAAGACGCTGGCCGGGCTGCAGGAGCGCTTCGGCCAGGAGCCGGGCGTGCAGGGCGCGCTGCAGCAGCTGCTGACGACCTGGAAGCCGCTGGACGCCAGCGCCGGCCAGATCGTCAATGCCGAGCCGGCGGTGCTGGCGCTGGCCGGCAACGCCAACCGCTTCGGCGCGCAGGTGCCGCAGCTGCAGGCGCAGCTCAACGAGGTGGTGCGCGCCATGTCCGCCAGCGGCGCGCCGTCCTCGCAGGTCTACAGCGCGCTGCAGCAGGTGGTGGTGGCCGGCCGCATGGCCCGCAACGTCACCGAAATGCGCGCCGGCGGCAGCACCGCGACCATGGCCGGCGACGCGCTGGCGCGCGATGCGCTGCTGTTCGGCCAGGTGATCGAGGGCCTGCGCAACGGCAACGAGGAACTGGGCATCGCGCCGCTGCGCGTGCCGGCGGCGGTGCAGGCGCTGGAGCAGTCGCAGACACTGTGGACCGGCATGAAGCGCGACCTGGACGCGATCCTGGGCAGCGCGCGCAGCCTGTTCGCCGCGCAGTCCTCGGCCGCGGCGATCACCGACGGCTCGGGCAAGATGCTGGAGGACAGCAAGAAGCTGTTCGACGCGTTCTCCGCGTTCGGCTCGGTGCGCGACACGCGCGTGTTCCCCAATCTCTGGTACACCATCGTCGGCGGCGCGATCCTGGTGCTGTCGCTGATCGCGCTGCTCTACAGCCTCTACGCCGGGCGCCAGCGCGAACAGGAACTCCGCTACCAGACCCAGGTCGAGTACAACAGCCGCAACCAGCAGGCGATCATGCGGCTGCTGGACGAAATCTCCTCGCTGGGCGAGGGCGACCTGACGGTCAAGGCCTCGGTCACCGAGGACATGACCGGCGCCATCGCCGACGCGATCAACTATGCGGTCGACGAGCTGCGCAACCTGGTGACCACGATCAACGACACCTCGGTGCAGGTAGCCGCCTCGACCCAGGAAACCCAGGCCACCGCGCTGCAGCTGGCCGAAGCGGCCAACCACCAGGCCGAGCAGATCACCACCGCCTCGGACCGCATCAACGAGATCGCCGTGAGCATCGAGGAGGTCTCGCGCAACTCCTCCGATTCGGCCGAGGTGGCGCAGCGCTCGGTGCTGATCGCCACCGAGGGCGCGGGCGTGGTGCGCGAGACCATCCGCGGCATGGACCAGATCCGCGACCAGATCCAGGAGACCTCCAAGCGCATCAAGCGCCTGGGCGAGTCCTCGCAGGAGATCGGCTCGGTGGTGGAACTGATCAACGACATCTCCGAGCAGACCAACATCCTGGCGCTCAACGCGGCGGTGCAGGCGGCCTCCGCCGGCGAGGCCGGACGCGGTTTCGCGGTGGTGGCCGACGAAGTGCAGCGCCTGGCCGAACGCACCTCGGGCGCGACCAAGCGCATCGAGTCGCTGGTCCAGGCGATCCAGGCCGACACCAACGAGGCGGTCAGCTCGATGGAGCAGACGACCTCCGAAGTGGTCTCCGGCGCGCGTCTGGCCGAGGACGCCGGCACCGCGCTGGGCGAGATCGAGCGCGTGTCCAGCGACCTGAACGAGCTGATCAAGAACATCTCCGCCGCCGCCCAGCAGCAGTCGACCGCGGCCCTGGACATCACCCAGACCATGGGCGTGATCCGCCGCATCACCCTGCAGACCTCGCAGGGCGCCGGGCAGACCGCCGAATCGATCGGACACCTGACCCAGCTGGCATCCGATTTGCGTCGCTCCGTGGCCGACTTCAAGCTGCCGGGCTGAGGACATTGAACGCATGAGCAGCATCGTCCACAACCCGGCCAACCCCGGCATGCGGGGCCTGCGATGAGCGCGCTGCGGGAGGCGATGAGCCACGCCGTGCTCGGCTGGGTCAAGCCCGAGCTGGATCAGACCCTGCGTCTGGTGCGCGGGGAGATCGAGTCCTTCGCCGAGCATCCGGAGGATGTCTCGCGCATGCACGTGTGCGTGGGCTATCTGCACCAGGTGCAGGGCACCCTGCACATGGTCGAACTGTATGCGCCGGCGATGGTCGCCGAGGAGCTGGAGAAGCTCGCCCAGGCCCTGCAGGACGGCCAGGTCGCCGATCCGGCCGAGGGCTGCGCGACCCTGATGCGCGGCACCGTGCTGCTGCCCGATTACCTGGAACGCCTGCAGAGCGGCCATCGCGACATTCCGATCGTGCTACTGCCTCTGCTGAACGAGATCCGCGCCGCGCGCGGCGAGCCCGGCCTGAGCGAGAGCGTGCTGTTCGCCCCGGATCTCAGCCGCCCGCTGCCGCAGGACGTGCCGGCCACCGAGCCGCTGCCGTCCGGCACCCGCGAGGCCCGCTTCGCCCAGGCGGGCGAGCATCTCGAACGCATCTTCGCCGGCTGGCCGCAGGACGCCGCGCCGACCGACGCCAGCGCCCTGGCCGCGGCCCTGATGCCGCTGCAGCGTCTGGCCGAGCACACCGCGGCCCGACGCATGCTGTGGGTGGCCAGCAGCGTGGCCGAGGCCCTGCGCGACGGCGCGCTGCGCCCGAGCCCGGCCCTGCACCAGGGCTTCGCCGCGGTCCTGCGCGCGGTGCGGCAGCTGCGCCAGGGCCTGGTACCCGGGGCGGCGCCGGGGCAGGAGCCCACGCGCCTGCTGCTCTACCAGGTCGCGCAGACCGACGCGCGCCATCCGGCGCTGGAAGACCTGCGCCGCGCCTTCGACCTGTCCGCCGCCTCGCCCAGCCAGGCCGAGATCGAACACGCCCGCAGCAGCCTGAGCGGGCGCAACCGCGCGCTGCTGGACACCGTCGGCGGCGTGGTCAAGGAAGAGCTGATGCGGGTCAAGGACGCGCTGGACCTGCAGCTGCGCACCGGCGCGGACATCGCCGACCTGGCGCCGCAGGTGGCGCAGCTGGGCAGCGTCGGCGACACGCTGGGCATGATGGGCCTGGGCCTGGCGCGCAACGTGGTGCTGCAGCAGCGCGACTCGCTGGCCGAACTGGTCCAGGGCCGGCGCACGCCGGACGAGAGCGCGCTGCTGGATATCGCCGGCGCGCTGCTGTACGTCGACGCCTCCTTGGACGACCAGGTCGCGCACCTGGGCGACGCCGGCGGCGCGCCGGACGCGCAGGCGGCCGAATCGCGACGCACGGTCGAGGCGCTGGCCGGCGAGGCGATGCGCAATTTCGCCGAGGCGCGGCAGCAGTTCGTGGCCTTCATCGAGACCGGGTGGGACCATGCGCAGCTGGACGCGATGCCGCGCCTGCTGGCCGAGGTCGCCGGCGCGCTGCGCATGCTCGAGCTGGACGAACCGTCCGATTACGTCGAAGGCGTGCGCCGCTACATAGGCACCGAACTGATCCAGCGCCGGCGCGTGCCGGGCGGGGCGCAGCTGGACACGCTGGCCGACGCGATGGCCAGCCTGGAGTACTACCTGGAAGCGCTGCGCGAGCATCGCCCCAACCGCGAGGAGATCCTCGGCATCACCCGCTCCAGCCTGGAAGCGCTGCGCTACTGGCCGCTGCCGGCGCCCGCGGCCGCAGTGGGCCCGGCACAGGAGGCCATGCCAGCGCAGGAAGGGGCAGGCGCGCAGGGCGCCGCCGCTCCGCTCGCGCAAACGCCGTCCGGCCAGGCGGATGACCTGACGCAGGGTGTGGTCGAAGCAGGGTTCGCGGGCGCGCCGCTGGAGATCGAGCGCGCGCCGACGCTGCCGGACTTCGAGCCTCAGGCCAGCGACGCCTCCGCATTCGACCCGGTGGCCAGCGAGTTCGAGGGCCACCAGGCCACGCCTGTGGAAGTCATCGATACGGAACTGCACCAGGCGCTCGAGCGCCCCGACGCGCTGCCGGCGTTCGAGCCGCAGGCCAGCGATGCCTCGGCGTTCGATCCGGTGGCCAGCGAATTCGACATCGCACCCACCGATGCGACGGACGAGGAGGTGCGGTTCCCGCCGTCCGATGGGGAACTGGAGACGGAGGCACGCGACGATCGCGCGCCTGCCGGGGCCGACCTCGACGCGTCGGCGTTCGATTCCGACGATGACGCCTTTGCCGCGGAGCGCGCCGGACAAGCCGACGAGCGCTTGCTCGAACACGATCACACGGCGGTCGAGTCGCTGCGGCCCGATCCGGAGCTGGAAGCGCAGCTGCCCTCGGTCAGCCAGCCGGCGTTCGCCTACGAACCCGATACGGCCGCGTCCGCCCAATCGCCAGTGACGCCTGCGCCCGAACAGCCCGCCGCGTCTCCGGCCTCCGCGCTCCAGCAGCACGCCCCCGCGCAGTCCGCGGACGCGCCCGCGCTGGCCGCCGGCTTCGAGGTGTCCGGCCACGACATCGACGACGAGATCCGCGACGTGTTCCTGGAGGAATTCGACGAGGAGATCGGCAACCTGCGCCAGCTGCTGCCGCTGTGGCTGGCCAAGCCCGAGGACCTGGAGCGCCTGCGCCCGATCCGGCGCGTGTTCCATACGCTCAAGGGCAGCGGTCGCCTGGTCGGCGCGCGCCTGCTCGGCGAGTTCTCGTGGAAGATCGAGAACATGCTCAACCGCGTGCTGGACGGCTCGCGCCCCCCCAGTCCGGCCGTGCAGACGCTGCTGCAGCAGGCGACCGACACGCTGCCCCAGCTGGATGAGGCCCTGCGCGGCCGCGCCGGCGTGCAGGCCGACCTGGCCGGGATCGAGGCGATCGCCGAGCGACTGGCCGCCGGCGAGGAGGCCTGGTACGCCGCCGCCCCCGCCAGCGAAACCCCCGTGGCAGTCGCCGCGCAGGACGAGAGCGAAGCGGCCCCGCCCGCGGCCTCGAGCGACGGCACGCCCGCCACCGTGGACAGCGTGCTGCGCGAGATCCTGGAGACCGAGGTCGCCAACCACCTGCAGGTGGTCGATGCCTGGCTGGCGCAGGCGCGCAACGCCCAGTCCGCCGCGGCGAGCGAGCCGCTGCTGCGCGCCTTCCACACCATCAACGGCGCCTTCGCGATGGCCGATGTGCCGGAGATCATCGAGGTCACCGGCCGCGCCGAGCAGTACATCAAGCGCCTGCTGGCCAACCAGGTCCAGGCCGATCCGGCCGGCGTGGAAGGCCTGGCCTCGGCCGCCGCGGCCGTGCGTGCCACCATCGTCGCGTTGCAGGGCCCGCAACCGCGCATCCCGCAGTTCATGGTGCTGCGTGCGCTGCTCGAAGAGCTGCGCGATGGCCTGCCCGCGGCCCAGCGCCTGTCCTCGACCGCGGTGGAGGACCACGGCCAGTCCACCTATGCGACGCTGGCGCCCGCCGGCGTCCTCAAGCCGGAGGTGCCGGGCGATCTCGAACTCACCGGCGCCATGGACCTGTCGCGCTTCGTCGACGGGCACGTGGAATTCGTGCCGACGCTGGACGCCTTCGAACCGCCGGCGCCGCACGCGCCGCCGGTCGACGATGGGCATGCGACCTGGTTCGACCTGCGCCTGGACTACCAGGCCGAGCGTCCGGTCAGGGCGATGGCCGAGCCGCCGGTACCGACGTTCGAAGCGCCGCTGCCGCCGGAGCTGGCCGCCTTCGACACCGGCGCGCCGCCGGCCGAAGGCGAGGCCGACGACGTCTCGCTGGAGGCCCATGCCGAGCGCGACGTGGGGATCGATCCGGACCTGCTCACCCTCGAGGATCTGCCGGACACCGCCGACGATGCCGATGTGCAGGCGCTGGCCGACGCGGACGACCTAAGCGAGGAGGAGCGGGCAGAGCTGGAGGCCCTCGACCACGTACCGGCCGATGGCGATGTCGCGCTGACCGAGCCGGAAGCGGCGAGCGAGGCCATGGCCTGGTACGAACACGCGCAGGCGTCGGAACCGGCGGCGTCGGTGGAACCCGATGCCGGCGAGCCGCCGGTCGCCGAGGTCAGCGAGGTGGTGCAGGCTGGGCCGGTGGCGCTGGAAGCCGCGGCCGAGACCGCCGAAGACGCGCCGCTGGAGATCGCGCCCGTGGACGTGCAGCCCGAGTCGCCGGCTGAGACCGCTGCGCAGGACGACTACGCGCCCGAGGCCCTGTTCGCCGAAGGCCAGGCCGAGGACATCGAGGCCCTGGACGGCGCCGCCGGACACGGCGCGTCGCACGACGTCGCCCATGCGCCTGCGACGGCGGCATCCGCGGCTGACGATGCCGCGCAGTCGCTGGATTTCAGCGTGCTCGACCGCGATCTGGTCGACATCTTCGTCGAGGAAGGCAACGACCTGCTCGACCATTCCGACGGGCTGCTGGCGCGCCTGCGCCAGGCGCCGGACGACCGCAGCCTGGTGATCGGACTGCAGCGCGACCTGCACACCATCAAGGGCGGCGCGCGCATGGCCGGCATCGAGCCGATCGGCGACCTTGGCCACGCGATCGAATCGCTGCTGGAGCAGGTCGCCGAACACCGCGCCGACGTGGACCGCGGCGTGATCGGGCTGCTGGAGCGTGGTTTCGATGCGCTGCACGGCATGCTCGAACGCACCGCCGCCTACCGCATCGCCGCCGCGCAGCCGGAGTTGGTGGCCGAGTTCGACGCCCGTGCTCGTGGCGAGGTGGTCACGGATGCGCGCGCGGCCGAGGTCGCGCCATTCGAGTCGCCGGTGGGCGGAGAACCGCGGATCGAGGACGTGTCCTTCGACGACGTCGCACCGCTCCAGGCCGCGACGCCCGAAGCAACCGCGCCCGATCATGCGCCGCTTCCGATCGACGCGACGCCTGCCGCCGACGCCGAGGCGGCGCGCGCGCAGCACCAGGACGACGGCGCCGGCGAATCGGCGGCCGATCGGGAAGGCGAGGCGTTCGGGTTCGGCCTCGCGCCCGAGGACCAAGGCGCGCTGCCGGCCGAGCCGGCCGAGATGCTGGAGGCGGCCGACGAAGCGCTGCCGGACAGCCAGGATGCCGAGGCCTTCGGGTTCGCGCTCGAGGACGATGCCGGCCAGGCGCCACAGGATCCGGCAGCGACCAGCGTCCGTTCCGACGACGCGCCGCCGCCGGTCCGGGCGCGCGAGAGCGAAGCCGAAACGCCGCCCCCGGCAAAGGACGAGGCGCCCGCAGAGCCGTCGCCTGCGCCCACGTCCGATTACCTGGACGCCGACCTGCTGGCCGCGCTGGATGTGGCGCTGGGCACGTCCTACGCCAACGCCATCCGTCAGGCGCAGGCCGAGCGTGCGGCGAGTCCTTCGACTGAACCGGCCAGTGACGCGGCCTTCGTCGATGCCGCCCCGTTCGCGGCGGCGCCGGCCGATGCCGCGCCCGAGCCGCCGCCTGCTTCCACCGAACCGGTCGCCGAATCGCCGGCGCCGGCGGCCATGCCGGCGCTGCTGCCGCAGCCGATTCCAGAGCTGCCGCCGCTGTCGGCGCCGCTGGACCTGCATGGCCAGGGCGAGGACGAACAGACCTCGCCGGGCAGCGGCCAGGAGCAGGTGCGGGTGCGCGCCGACCTGCTCGACCAGCTCGTCAACCACGCCGGCGAGGTCGCGATCTACCGCGCCCGCCTGGAACAGCAGATGGGCGCCTTCCGCGCGGCCATGGCCGAGCTGGACCGCACCAATACCCGTCTGCACGACCAGCTGCGCCGCCTGGACCTGGAGACCGAGGCGCAGATCGTCGCCCGCTACCAGCGCGAGCAGGACACGCGCGAAACCGCGTTCGACCCGCTGGAGCTGGACCGCTTCTCCACCCTGCAGCAGCTGTCGCGCGCGCTGGCCGAATCGGCCGCCGACATCAGCGGCCTGCAGAGCGTGTTGGACGAACTGGCGCGGCAGAACGACAGCCTGCTCGGCCAGCAGTCGCGGGTGAGCTCGGAGCTGCAGGACGGCCTGATGCGCGCACGCATGGTGCCTTTCGAAGGCAGCGTGCCGCGCCTGCGCCGGGTGCTGCGCCAGGCCGCGGCCGACACCGGCAAGCAGGCCCAGCTGCAGCTGGAGGGCGCGCACGGCGAGCTGGACCGCAACGTGCTCGAACGCATGACCGCGCCGCTGGAACACCTGCTGCGCAACGCCGTGGCCCACGGCCTGGAGTCGCCGCAGGCGCGCCGCGCGGCGGGCAAGCCGGAGGAAGGCACGGTGCGCGTGGTGCTGCGCCGCGAGGGTTCGGAAATGGTGCTGCAGGTGGCCGACGACGGCGCCGGCATCGACCATGCCGCGATCCGCCGTCGCGCCGAACTGCGCGGGATGCTGCAGCCCGGGGCCGAGATCGCCGATGTGGATCTGGAGCGGCTGATCCTGGAACCGGGCTTCTCCACCGCCGAGGAAGTCAGCCAGCTGGCCGGGCGCGGCGTGGGCATGGACGTGGTCCACAACGAGGTGCGCCAGCTCGGCGGCTCGCTGGAGATCGACTCGACCCGTGGCCAGGGCACGCGCTTCACCCTGCGCCTGCCGCAGACCCTGGCGGTGACCCAGGCGGTGTTCGTGCAGATCGGCGAGACCCAGTTCGCCGTGCCGGTCGCGGCGGTGGGCGGCGTGGGCCGGATCAGCCGCGATCGCTACGAATCGGGCAGCGGCAGCTACGTCTACGGTGGCGAGGAGTACGCCCTGCACGATCTGGGCACGCTGGTCGGCCAGGCCCCGGCCCGGGCCGAGGGCCAGCCGCAGGTGCCGCTGCTGCTGGTGCGCGCCGGCGAACTGCGCGCCGCCGTGGCGGTGGACCAGGTGCTGGGCAACCGCGAGATCGTGGTCAAGCCGGTGGGCCCGCAGATCGGGTCGATCCCGGGCATCTACGGCGCCACCATCACCGGCGACGGCAGCGTGGTGGTGATCCTGGACGCCGCGCCGCTGGTGCGCCGTTACATCGCCCAGCCGGTCTCGGCCGTGCCGGCCTCGGCCCAGGTCGAGCAGCGCCACGTGCCGCTGGTGATGGTGGTCGACGATTCGCTGACCATGCGCAAGGTCACCGGGCGCGTGCTGGAGCGGCACAACTTCGAGGTCGCCACCGCGCGCGACGGCATCGAGGCGCTGGAGCGGCTGGAGGAGCGCGTGCCCGATCTGATGCTGCTGGACATCGAGATGCCGCGCATGGACGGCTACGAGCTGGCCACCGCCATGCGCGCCGACCCGCGCTTCGCCGGCGTGCCGATCGTGATGATCACCTCGCGTACCGGCGACAAGCACCGCCAGCGCGCGCTGGAGATCGGCGTGCAGCGCTACATGGGCAAGCCGTACCAGGAGCTGGATCTGATGCGCAACGTCTACGACCTGCTGGGGATCGCCCGTGTCCGCGACTGAGCCCGCCTTGCCCGCGCCGCGCGTGGTGCTGCTGGCGCGTCCGGGCGCCGCCCGCGAGCAGCTGCGCGGCGCGCTGCTCGGCGCCGGCGCGCAGATCGCGCTGGAAGACGATCCCAACAGCCTGGATGCCGACACCCTGGCCGCCAGCCGCCCGCAGGCGGTGCTGGTGGCGCTGGAGCCGGCCATCGAGGACGCGCTGGCGCGGCTGGACCCGGTGCTGTCCGATCCGGACCTGACCGTGATCTACGACGAGGCCGCGCTGGCCAGCGCCCGCGAGGGCTGGGACGCGCAGCGCTGGGCCCGGCACCTGAACGCGAAACTGCACGGGCACCGCGACGTGCTGCCGCCTGGTGCCGAGATCGAGCCGCCGCAGGCGCCCGAACCCGGGCGGCCGCCGGCGCCGGCGCAGCTGCACGAGGACGCGCCGCTGGACCCGCACTTGGACGAGGCGGCCGGGCAGGCCGTCTCGCTGCCGGTCGATGCCGGCTTCGACGCGCCGGCGCCCGCGCTCGAGACCGGCGGCGACGCACACGACAGTCTGGATACGGCGAGCTCGCCACGGTGGTCCGCGCCCCTGACCCTGGAGGACGCGCCCGAGCCCGTGCAGCCGCCCGCCGTGCCGAGCGAGGCCACGCTGCCGCCGCTGGAATTCGAGGACGAAGGCGCCAGCGCGCAGCCGGCCGACGCCTTCGTCATCGACCTGGAAAACTGGGCACCGCCTGAAGCGCCCGAGCGCCAGGCGCTGGTGGACACGCCCGTGCTCGAGCCGCAGGCCCCGGCCGCACCCGCCGTAGAAGCGCCACCGGTCGCGCACGAACCGCCGGCGCCGCCGCCGCGGCCGCGGCCTTCGTTCGGCACGCTGTCGCTGGTCGAGGATTTCCAGGTCACGGTGCCGGACAAGCGCGCGCCCTCCGAGCCGCCACCGCTGCCCCCGGGTTTCGGCGATCTCAACCTGGAACTCGAGGCGCTGGACCCCGCGCACGGCGTCGCGGCCGATTCGCTGCCGGGCAGCGAGGCGGTGCCCGGCGCGGTGCTGCTGTTCGCCGGCATCGGCGGGCCCGATGCGGTACGTCGGGTGCTGGCCGAACTGCCGCCCACCCTGGAGCAGCCGGTGCTGGTGCACCTGCGCCTGGACGGCGGCCGCTACGACAACCTGCTGCGGCAGATCGAGCGGGTGTCGCCGCTGCCGGTGACCCTGCCGGTGGCCGGCGCGGTCGCCCGCGCCGGCGTGGTCTACGTGGTCCCCGACGACCTGTCGGCGCGGGCGCGCGGCGGCAAGGTGGAGTTCGTCGCCGAGCCGACCGATGTCACGGCGCTGCTGGGCGGCCTGCCGCCGCATCGCACCGCCGTGCTGCTGCTCAGCGGCGCGGCCCCGGCCCACGCCGAGCCCGCGCTGATGCTGGCAGCGCGCGGGGGCCTAGTCGGTGGCCAGTCGCTGCAGGGCTGCTACGACTGGGCGGCCTCGCGCGCACTGGAAGCCGGAGGCGGCGAGACCGCGGCCCCGGAGGAACTGGCCCACCGCGTCGCACAACATCTGGGAGTCTGACGCCATGGCACGAGCCAATGACGAAATCCGCGGCGTCCTGGTGCAGACCGGCGACGAACGCGTGCTGCTGCCCAACGCCACGGTGGCCGAGGTGCTGGCGCGCGTGCCTGTGCGGCCGGTCGCCGATGCCCCGCACTGGCTGCCCGGCACCATCGACTGGCACGGCTGGCAGGTGCCGCTGTTCTCGATGGTCGCCCTGGGCGGGTTGGGCCGCGAGCGCGTGGACGCCACCAGCAAGTTCGTGGTGCTCAAGACGCTGACCGGCGGCGAGACGATGCCCTACATCGGCCTGCTGACCCAGTCCTTCCCGCGCCTGATCTCGGTGCCGCGCGACGGGCTGCTGGCCGACGCCAGCGAGGAGGCGCTGCCGCATGGCGTGCACATGCGTGTGCTGCTGGGCGACGAGGCCGCGCTGCTGCCGGACCTGGAGGCGATCGAGGCGATGCTGGCGCAGGTGCTGGCCGAGCCGGCCTGAGGCCCGGCGCTGCGGGATTCACGCCTCATTCGCGAGCCCGATGCGAGCGTGCGCCTGGCACGTTCGAACCTACAGGGGCTGTCCATGAAGACTCCGTTGCGCTGCGTCCTCTCGAGCGGTGCGCTCGCGCTGTTGGCCGCGGGCGCCCAGGCGCAGACCCGTCCGGAGGCGACACCGGCCCAGACCGTCGCGCCGCCGCCGGCTTCGGCACCCAATACGCTCACCGCCGAACTGCCGCCGCAGGGGTTCCGCACGATGACCATGCAGACCCCGCAGGGTCCGGTGACGGTCAACTGGGGCCAGTCCAGCACGCTGGCCAACGCCGCCGACTACCAGGCGACCATCGAGCAGCTGGACAAGAACGGCGACGGGGTCATCACCCTGGACGAGGTGCCGGAGAACCACGCGCTGCACAGCGAGTTCCGCCTGGTCGACAAGAACCACGACGGCAAGATCACCGCGCAGGAATTGGCGCAGTGGCACTGACGGCCTGAGCCAGCGCGTCTCCTCGCATCACCGCGCGCGATCGGCGTCTCTCCGCAACACACCGCTGAAGTCGTCCTCAGCGTAAAGCCGCTGAACTATCTTTACCGTCGCTCCCGCGAACGCGGGAACCCAGGAACTTTCGCGCGGAGCGCAAGAGAGGAGGGTGATCCCTGGCGTGGGCCTCATGCGTAGCGCGTCTGGGCTTCGGAGGGGCGGCGGTCCGGCGGCCGGTATCCGCTTATCCCTCGATCAGGGCATCCCGCCCTGACTCGGGCGCTCGGCTCCTGCCTCGCTTGGAGCGGACACCGGCCGCCGGACCGCTGCCGCGCGTCAGGCTCGCGGGCTTCGGTTCGAAGTGGGTGCGCGAGGCGTGGTCCCCGGTCGCGCATCCGTCGAAGCGCTGCAAAAGTCGAAGCGCACAAAACAGTGGCTCGCCGTTTCGATGGGCCAGCAGGCTTTGCCTGGCCTTTCGAAGTGACCGTGCAAATGGGGCTGCCGTTACAAATCCCCCAGCCGCGCCTGCAGCGCGGCGATGGCGGCCAGGCCGGCGGTCTCGGTGCGCAGCACGCGCGGGCCCAGACGCAGACCCTGGAAGCCGGCGGCCTCCAGCGCCTGGCGGTCGCGCGGCGACCAGCCGCCCTCGGGGCCGATGGCGATCACCACCCGCTGCGAGGCCGGGGCCTGCAGCGTGCTCAGGACGTGTGCGCTCTGCGGATCGAGCAGCAGGCGCAGGGCGTCGTCGGGCAAGGCCGCGGCGGCGGCGATCAGCGGCTGCGGGGCGGCGACCTCCGGCACGCGGGCACGCCCGGACTGTTCGCAGGCGGCCACGACCACGCCCTGCCAGTGCGCCAGTCGCTTGTGCAGACGTTCGCCGGAAAGCTTGACCTCCGAGCGCTCGGAGTCGACCGGCAGGATCTGCGCCACACCTAGTTCGGTGGCCTTCTGCAGGATCAGGTCCATCTTCTCGCCGCGGGCCACGCCCTGCAGCAGCACGATGCGCAGCGGCGATTCGTTCCGCAGCGGCTGTGCGGCCTCGATGCGGGCCCGCACCTGGCGTTTGTCCAGCGCGACCAGGCGCGCCGGATAGTCGTGGCCATCGCCGTTGAAGAGCACGCAGGCATCGCCTTCGCGCAGGCGCAGCACGCGCCCCAGGTGCGCAGCGACGTCCTCCGGCAGTGCGACCTCCTGCCCCGGCGCCAGCGCCGCGTCGACATGCACGCGCGTCAAACGCATGGGGTGGCCCTGGCAGCAGGCGCACCGCAGGCCTGCTCTGCTAGCATTCGCGGCTGATGATCGACTCGCATGCGCCCATGATATCGACCGCTGCCGCGCGCGGCAGCAGGCTGTCCGCATGAGCCGCAAGTTGCCCGTGATCCATGGCGTGACCGAGCACCAGGCCGGCCCGCTGCGCCTGGAAAAGCTGGACCTGGAGTTCTCCAACGGCGAGCGGCGCGTGTTCGACCGCCAGGTCAGCCGCGGCCATGGCGCGGTGGTGGTGGTGCCGCTGATCGACAAGGACACCGTGCTGCTGGTGCGCGAGTACGCCGCCGGCATGCACCGTTACGAACTGGGGCTGGTCAAGGGCCGCATCGACGCCGGCGAGACGCCGCTGCAGGCCGCCGACCGCGAGCTCAAGGAAGAGGCCGGCTACGGCGCGCGCCAACTGGACGTGCTGCGCGCCCTGACCCTGGCTCCAACCTACATGAGCCACCAGTCCTGGCTGGTGGTGGCGCGCGATCTGTATCCCGAGCGATTGCCGGGCGATGAACCCGAGGAACTTGAAGTGGTGCCGTGGAAGCTCGATGCGCTGGACCAGCTGATGCTGCGTGAGGACTTTTCCGAAGGCCGATCACTGGCGGCGCTGTTCATCGCCCGCGAGTGGCTGGCGACCCAGGCATGAGCCGCATCACCGCGGACCTGCACGAGGCGGTGCTGTCCATCGCCCGCGACGCCTCCGACGCGATCATGCGGGTCTATGCCGAGGACTTCGCCGTCGAGCACAAGGCCGACAACAGCCCGCTGACGCGCGCCGACCTGGCCGCGCACCGGATCATCGCCGACGGGCTGGCGCGGCTGACGCCGGACCTGCCGCTGCTGAGCGAGGAAGGCGCCAAGGCGCCGTGGGCCGCGCGCCAGGACTGGCACGCCTACTGGCTGGTCGATCCGCTCGACGGCACGCGCGAGTTCGTCAAGCGCAACGGCGAGTTCACCGTCAACATCGCGCTGATCGAGGCGCACCAACCGGTGTTCGGCGTGATCATGGCGCCGGTCACCGGCACGCTGTGGCACGCGCAGGCCGGGCAGGTGGCGCTGCGCCGCGATGGGCAGACCGACCGCGAGCTGCGCACGCGCCAGCCGGCCCGCGCGCCGCTGCGGGTGGCCGCCAGCCGTTCGCACCGCGATCCGCGCACCCAGGCGGTGCTCGACCAGCTGCCGGGCGCCGAACCGGTGCCGCTGGGCTCGTCGCTGAAGTTCTGCCGTCTCGCGGAAGGCGCGCTGGACGTGTACCCGCGCTTCGGCCCGACCTGCGAATGGGATACCGCGGCCGGGCAATGCATCCTGGAAGCGGCCGGCGGCGCGCTGCTGGCGCCCGATGGCCGCGCCTTCCGCTACAACCGGCGCGAGAGCCTGCTCAACGGCGACTTCATGGCGCTGGGCGACCCCACGCTGCCGTGGCGCGACTGGCTCTGACGCGCCGCCGATCTTCCCCACATCGCAGGAGATGACCCCATGGCCGAGCCGGGCACGCAGATCGCACGCCTGCTGTCGATCATGGCGCAGCTGCGCGATCCCGACGGCGGTTGCCCGTGGGACCTGGAGCAGGACTTCTCCAGCATCGCGCCGTACACGATCGAGGAGGCCTACGAGGTCGCCGACGCGATCGACCGCGGCGACCTGGACGATCTGAAGGACGAACTGGGCGACCTGCTGCTGCAGGTGGTGTTCCATGCGCGGATGGCGGACGAACAGGGCGCATTCGCCTTCGAGGACGTGGCGCGCACGATCTGCGACAAGCTGGTGCGGCGCCACCCGCACGTGTTCGCGCAGGCGCAGGTGGACGGCAGCGCGGCGGTCAGCGCCCGCTGGGAGGACATCAAGCGCCAGGAGCGCGCGGCCAAGGGCCAGGCCGACTCCTCCGCGCTGGCCGGGATCGCGCGCGGCCTGCCCGAGTGGCAGCGCGCGACCAAGCTGCAGGCGCGCGCGGCGCGGACCGGCTTCGACTGGCCGGACCCGGCGCCGGTGCTGGACAAGCTGCACGAGGAGATCGACGAGGTGCGGGCCGAACTGGCGCGCGCCGACGACGACCCGCAGCGCGTCGCGCGCCTGCAGGACGAGATCGGCGATGTGCTGTTCGTATGCCTCACCCTGGCACGCAAGGCCGGCGTGGACGCCGGCGGCGCGCTGCGCCACGCCAATGCCAAGTTCGAGCGCCGCTTCCGCGCGATGGAGGCGGCCGCCGTCGGGCAGGGCGCCGCCTTCGCCGACCTGGACCTGGCCGCGCAGGAGGCGCTGTGGCAACAGGTCAAGCGCGCCGAGCGCGGCGACGCGGGCTGAGGCCGCCGCCCAGCGCGACGGCCGCAGCGCAGCATGACCGCGTCGGCGGCGTGGCGGCACACTGCTGCAGGTCCAACGCCCAGGCTTCGCCCGCATGCGCCGCTTCGCTTCGTTCCGCGAGTTCTATCCGTTCTATCTGAGCGAGCATGCCAACCGCACCTCGCGGCGGCTGCACTTCCTGGGCAGCTGCGGCGTGCTGGCCTTGCTGGCGCTTGCGCTGGGCACCGGGCGCTGGGGCTTTGCGCTGGGCGCGCTGGTCTGCGGCTACGGGTTCGCCTGGATCGGGCACTTCTTTTTCGAGAAGAATCGGCCTGCGACCTTCCGCCACCCGTTCTACTCGCTGGCCGGCGACTGGGTGATGTTCGTGGATATCCTGCGTGGCAGGGTGCGTCTCTGACGCGCCGGCAGGGCTTGAGTCTTCGTGGCGCACGCGCGGCCTGCCGCCTGTCGCGAGGTGGCCCGACACCGCATCCGCATCCGATCACGTTCCGCCGCGTGATCGCCGTGTCGTCTTCACGCATTGTCGACTCCACGCCCGATAGCTTCACAAACCTGAAAGTTTGGGCACTTTTTTCGGAGATCACGTCATGCGTCACGCACAGGAAACCTCGGGCCTGGTTCTGGTCGTCGAGGACAACCGCAACATCTCCGAGATGATCGGCGAGTATCTGGAGGGCAAGGGCTTCGAGGTCGACTACGCCTCCGACGGCCTGGACGGTTACCGCCTCGCCACCGAGAACAGCTATGACGTGCTGGTGCTGGATCTGATGCTGCCGCGCATGGATGGCCTGGAAGTCTGTCGCCGCCTGCGCAGCGAGGCGCGCAAGTCCACCCCGGTGCTGATGCTGACCGCGCGCGACACCCTGGACGACAAGCTCAGCGGCCTGGGCACCGGCGCCGACGACTACCTGACCAAGCCCTTCGCCATCCAGGAACTGGAAGCGCGCCTGCGCGCGCTGATCCGCCGCGAGCGCCGCCAAGTCGGTTCTGAAGTGCTCAAGGTCGCCGACCTGGTGCTGGACCCGGTCAGCATGCGGGTCACCCGCGGCGGCACCGAGCTGATGCTCTCGCCGATCGGCCTGCGCCTGCTGACCATCCTGATGCGCGAGTCGCCGCGCGTGGTGACCCGCCAGGAAATCGAGCGCGAGATCTGGGGCAACGGGCTGCCCGATTCGGACACCCTGCGCAGCCACCTCTACAACCTGCGCAAGGTGATCGACAAGCCGTTCGACAAGCCGCTGCTGCACACCGTGCAGAGCGCCGGCTATCGCGTCGCCGACATCGCCTGATGCGCACAGGCGCCGTCCGGCGCGGTGGTGTGCAGTTCTCCTGATACGTAACGCACGCCGTGCCTCAGGAACTTCCCCATAGCATCCGCATCGCCTTCATCCTCAGGGTGGCCCTGGCCAGCCTGGCGGTGATCGCGTCGGTGCTGATCGTCTCGGCGGTCATCAAGCGCAGCCTGGTGCGGACCATGCTGCACGAGGAGGCTACGCACTACTGGGACCTGTACGCCACCTCCAAGGTGCAGCCGCCGCCGAATACGCATGACCTGCGCGGCTACCTGGTCCAGCCGGGGCAGTCCGAGCTCACCCTGCCAGAACCCCTGCGCGAACTTGCGCCCGGCGTGCACACCGTCGGCAGCGAGGTCGTGCTGGTCGACGAGCGCCCGCAAGGGCGGCTCTACCTGGCCTGGCTGGGGACCGATGCCGAGCGCCTGTTCTTCTGGTCCGGCGCGCTGCCGCTGCTGCTGTGCCTGGGCGCGCTGTATGGCGCGTCTTATCTGACCTACCGCTTCTTCCGGCCGCTGGTGTCGCCGACCTCCTGGCTCGCGCGCCAGGTCTCGCAATGGGACCCGCGCGCGCCGGACACCTCGGCGCTGGCCTCGGACAAGCTGCCGCGCGAGGTGCAGGGCGAAGCGCGCAGCCTGGCCGAGGCGCTGCACGGCCTGTCCCAGCGCGTGGAGGCCCACGTCGCGCGCGAGCGCGACTTCACCCGCGACGCCAGCCACGAGCTGCGCACGCCGCTGACCGTGATCCGGGTGGCGACCGACCTGGCCCTGGCCGGCGAACTGCCGCCGCGCGCGGTGCGCTCGCTGCAGCGGATCCAGCGCTCGGCGCGGGAGATGGAGGCGGTGATCGACGCCTTCCTGATCCTGGCGCGCGAGGCGGACGTCGAGCCGCAGAGCGAGGATTTCGAGCTGGTCGACGTGGTGCTGGACGAAGCCGAGAGCGCGCGCGACCTGCTGATCGGCAAGCCGGTCGACCTGACCGTGGTGTGCAACGCCAGGCCGCGCCTGCATGCGCCGCCGCGGGTCATGCACGTGGTGGTCAGCAACCTGCTGCGCAACGCCTGCAGCTATACCGACGAAGGCCAGATCGAGGTGCGCTTGGAGAGCGATCACTTCGTGGTGCGCGATACCGGCATCGGCATGACCTCCGACGCGATGCAGCGCGCGTTCGAACCGTTCTACCGCGCCGACGATGCGCGCCAGCACAGCGCCGGGCTGGGGCTGTCGATCGTCTCGCGGCTGTGCCAGCGCTTCGGCTGGAAGATCGAGCTGGACAGCGTGCTGGGGCAGGGCACTACCGCCACGGTGCGCTTCCTCTAGAGGGCGCGCCGCCGTGACCGACGATCCGCCCATCGCCCTGGCCGTGCACGGCGGCGCGGGCGTGATCGAGGCGATGGCGCCGGTGCAGCGGCAGGCCATCCATGCGGCCCTGGAGCAGGCGCTCGACGCCGGCGCCGCGGTGCTCGAACGCGGCGGCGCCGCGCTGGACGCCGTGCAGGCGGCGGTGGTCGCGCTGGAGGAGGCGCCGTGGTTCAACGCCGGCTATGGCGCGGTCTACACCGCACGGGGTGAGCACGAGCTCGACGCGGCGCTGATGGAAGGCCACACCCGCCGCGCCGGCGCGGTGGCCGGCGTGCGCACGGTGCGCAATCCGGTCCGGCTGGCGCGCGCGGTGATGGACCACAGCCCGCACGTGCTGCTGGCCGGGCAGGGCGCCGAACAGTTCGCCGACACCCAGCCCGCGATCGCGCGCGTGGACAACGCCTGGTTCGACACACCATCGCGGCTGGCGCAGCTGCACCGCGCGCAGGCGGAGGCGGGCGAGGGCGCGTCGGCGGCGGGCCGCTACTTCGGCACGGTCGGCGCGGTGGCACTGGACCGGCAGGGCCATCTGGCCGCGGCCACGTCCACCGGCGGGATGACCAACAAGCGCTGGGGGCGCGTGGGCGATTCGCCGCTGATCGGCGCCGGCACCTGGGCCGATCAGCGGGTCGCGGTCTCGGCCACCGGCTGGGGCGAGGCCTTCATCCGCTGCGCGGCCGCGCACGACATCGCGGCGCGCGTGGCCCACGGCGGCGCCAGCCTGGGCGAAGCCGCCGAAGCGGTGGTCTTCGGCACGTTGCCGGCGCTGGGCGGCGATGGCGGCGTGATCGCCGTCGATGCGCAGGGCCGGCTGGCGTTGCTGTTCAACACCGGCGGCATGTACCGCGGCTGGATCGATCGCGACGGCCGGCGCGGCACGGCGATCTTCGACGCCTAGCGCGCGCCGCCTTCCACGTAGGGCTTCAGCGCGCGGGTCCAGATGGCGTATCCCTCGGGCGTCATGTGCAGCATGTCCTCGCGGAACAGCGCCCGGCGCGGCTGGCCGTCGGCGCCGAGCATCGGCGTGAACACGTCGACGAAGTGCACGTCCTGCAGCTGCGCGGCGCGCGCGGCGATCTGCGCGTTGGCCTGGCGGATCTGCGGCAGCAGCTGCGCGCGCGAGGGGCTGGGCTTAATCGACAGGTACACCACCGGCACGCCGGGCAGGTCGCGGCGGACGCGGGCGATGAAGGCGAAGGTGTCCTGCACCACCTGCTGCACGCTGCGGCCGGCGGCCAGGTCGTTGTCGCCGGCGTAGAACACGATCTCGCGCGGCTGGTAGGGCACCACGATGCGGTCGGCGTAGTAGGTGCTGTCGCGCACCTCCGAGCCGCCGAAGCCGCGGTTGATCACCGGCGTGCCGGCGAAGTCCTGGGCCAGCGTGCTCCACATGCGGATCGAGGAACTGCCGATGAACAGCACCGCATGCCTGGGCGGCGGGTTGGCCGCGTCCTGCGCGGCGAAGGCGTCCATGTCCTTGGCCCACGCCGGGTTGGACACCGCGCCGCTGGCCACTTCCGGCGCTACGGCCGGCGCGACGACGGCGGCCGGGGCGGGCGCGGTGGCGACCGGCGTCTGCGCACAGGCGCTCAGCAGGGCCACGCAGGCGGCCAACACAAGGGAAGCACTCGACTTGATCGACACGGTAGAACCCTCCACGGAACTCGGAACAGCGGCGCACAGTGAACCAGCCCGAGGCCTGCCGTCCACCCCGGCAGCTCGCATCGCCCTTGCAGCATCGGCATGGCTTGCCGGGAAACGGGCGACGGGCGCGCCAGCGTAGGGCGACCCCGGCCTGTGTGCCGGCTATGGCAAAATCGCCACTTTCCGCCGCTGCCTCCCGATCCGGCCCATGCTCCAGCCGCTTCCGTCGTCCCCGATCCGCCCGCGGGACGCGCGTTGACCATGGCCGACCTGTACGGCCACACCCCGCGCGGCCCCGCGCGCCTGCTCAAGGCGGCGCGCTGGTCCTGGCAGGGGCTGTGCGCGGCCTGGCTGCACGAGTCCTCCTTCCGCCTGGAAGTGGTGCTGTTCGTGGTGCTGGCCCCGCTGGGGCTGTGGCTGGGCGGCGACGGCGTGCAGCGCGCGCTGCTGGTCGGCTCGCTGCTGCTGGTGCTGGCCGTGGAGCTGCTCAATTCCGCCGTGGAGGCGGTGATCGAGCGCTACGGCGCCGAGTTCCACGAACTGGCCGGCCGCGCCAAGGACATGGGCTCGGCCGCGGTGCTGATGACGATGCTCAACGTGCTGCTGTGCTGGGGGCTGATCGCCGGCCCGCGCCTGTGGCTGCTGCTGTTCTCCCCCTCGCTCTAGAAGGCTTCCCCCGCGCATGAACTTGGACTTCCTCGCCGACCCCAATACCTGGCTGACGCTGCTGACGCTCAGCACGCTGGAGATCGTGCTGGGGATCGACAACCTGGTCTTCATCTCGATCGCGGTCAGCCGCCTGCCGGAGAGCCAGCGCTCGAAGGCGCGCAAGCTGGGCATCGCGGTGGCCTGCATCACGCGCATCGCGCTGCTGGTGTCGCTGGCCTACCTGTCGCGCATGAGCAGCGACCTGTTCCAGGTGGGCGGCATGGGCATCTCCATCCGCGACCTGGTGCTGATCGTGGGCGGCGTGTTCCTGGTGGTGAAGGGCATCGGCGAGATCCGCGAGCTGATCACCGGCGGCGACGATGGCGACCCCAACACCACCAAGGCCTCGGCGGTGTTCGGCATGGTGATCGCGCAGATCGCGATCATCGACATCGTGTTCTCGCTGGACTCGGTGATCACCGCGGTCGGCTTCGCCAGCCACATCCCGGTGATGGTGGCGGCGGTGGTGCTGGCGGTGCTGGTGATGCTGCTGGCGGCCAATCCGCTGGG
The DNA here is from genome assembly GCF_020042665.1 of Pseudoxanthomonas sp. X-1. Lineage (NCBI taxonomy): Bacteria > Pseudomonadati > Pseudomonadota > Gammaproteobacteria > Lysobacterales > Lysobacteraceae > Pseudoxanthomonas > Pseudoxanthomonas sp. X-1. The sequence goes on along the minus strand of NZ_CP083376.1, from coordinate 3,046,208 downwards.
CCGCTTCATCGACGCCAACCCGACGGTGAAGATGCTGGCGCTGGCCTTCATCGTGCTGGTCGGCGTGGTGCTGGTGCTGGACGGCCTGGACGTGCACGTGCCCAAGGCCTACGTGTACTTCGCCATGGGCTTCTCGGCGCTGGTCGAGGTGCTGAACCTGCTGATGCGCCGCCGCGCCCAGGCGCACGGGGTCGATGCCTGACGGCGGCCGGCCACGGCGTTTTAATGAAAGCCTGTTCATGATGCGCGGCGTGCGCACCTCGCGCCGCCGGTCGACCCTTCAGGAGAGTCACGCCATGCGCCACGTCTTCCGATCCCTGCTGATGCTCGCGGCCCTGACGCTGCTGGCCGGCTGCGGCTACAACACCATCCAGCAGAAGGATCAGGCGGTGAAGGCCGGCTGGTCCGAGGTGCTGAACCAGTACCAGCGTCGCGCCGACCTGATCCCTAACCTGGTGCGCACCGTGCAGGGCTACGCCCAGCAGGAGCGCCAGGTGCTGACCGAGGTCACCAACGCCCGCGCCCGGGTCGGCCAGATCCAGGTCAACGCCGATGACGCGAACTCGCTGCAGCAGTTCTCCCAGGCCCAAGGCGAGCTGGGCAGCGCGCTGAGCCGCCTGCTGGTGGTCAGCGAGAACTATCCGACCCTGCAGTCCGACCAGAACTTCCGCGATCTGCAGGCGCAGCTGGAAGGCACCGAGAACCGCATCACCGTGGCCCGCGGCCGCTACATCCAGGCCGTGCAGGACTACAACACCTACATCCGCCAGTTCCCGCAGGCGCTGACGGCCAAGGTGACCGGGGCCAAGGAGAAGCCCAACTTCTCGGTCGCCAACGAGGCGCAGATCTCGCAGGCCCCGACGGTGGACTTCAGCCAGCCGCCGCCGAGCACGCCGGTCCAGTCGCAGGCACCGCAGCAGACCCCACCGCCGGCCACGACCCCGGCTCAGTAAGCTGCCGCCGCCCTCCGCGATGAAACCGCTGCCGCGCCTGGCCGCGCTGCTGCTGGTCCTGCTGCTGGCGCCGATGGCGCTGGCGCAGGAGGCGGCGATTCCGACCCTGGATTCGCCGGTCATCGACACCACCGGCACGCTCTCGGCCGAGCAGGCCGGCGCGCTGCGCCAACAGGCGCTGGACCTGCAGCAGCGCAAGGGCGCCCAGCTGCAGGTGCTGATGGTGCCGACCACCCAGCCCGAAGCGATCGAGCAGTACACCCAGCGGGTCTTCGACCAGTGGAAGCTGGGCCGCAAGGGCGTGGACGACGCGGTGCTGGTGGTGGTGGCCAAGGACGATCGGCGCGTGCGCATCCAGCCCGGATACGGCCTGGAGGGCGCCATCCCCGACGCCATCGCCAACCGCGTCATCCAGGAATACCTGGCGCCGAAGTTCCGCCAGGGCGACTACGCCGGCGGCCTGGCCGACGCCACCGCGGTGCTGGTCAAGCTGATCGACGGTGAGCCGCTGCCGGCTCCGGAAAGCTCGCACCCGGCCGCGGAGCGCCGGGGCGGCGGCGACTGGCTGTTCGCGTTGGTCGCCGGCCTGATCGTGGCCGGCTTCACCCGCACCGTGCTGCGCGCGCTGCCGCGACCGCTGCGCGCGCTGGCCGGCGGCGCGGCCGGTGGCGCGGTGGCCTGGCTGCTGGCGTCGGTCCTGATCGGTGGCCTGGCGGGCGTGATCGGCCTGCTGATGGGGCTGCTGGGCGGCTCGGGCGGGCGCTTCGCCGGGCCGGGCGGTTTCGGCGGTTGGGGCGGTGGCCTCGGCGGCGGCGGCTGGGGCGGCGGCGGATTCGGTGGAGGGGGCGGCTTCGGCGGCGGCGGTGGCTGGAGCGGCGGCGGCGGTTCGTCCGGAGGCGGTGGCGCCTCGGGGAGTTGGTGATGCGCTGGTTCCGGCACCTGTTTCCCCCGTCCTCGCACCGGCTGTTCCCGGCCGAGCGCCTGCAGCGCATCGCCCAGGCCATCGCCGAGGGCGAGCGCCTGCACAGTGGCGAGGTGATGTTCGCCGTCGAATCCGGCCTGCACCTGCGCGCAGTGCTGGCAGACGTGGACGCACGCGCGGCCGCGCACGCCGCCTTCGCCCGCCTGCGCACCTGGGATACGGCCGCCAACAACGGCGTGCTGATCTACCTGCTGCTGGCCGACCACCACATCGAGATCGTCGCCGACCGCGGCCTGGAAGGGCGCGTCAGCGCAGAGGAATGGCGCCAGGTCTGCGCGCAGATCGAAGCCGGCATGCGCCAGGGCGATCCCGAGGCGGCAGTCGTTGCCGGGGTGCAGGCCGCCTCCGCGCTGCTGGCCCGCGCGTTCCCGGCGGTGCCCGGGCAGCGCGGCGACAACGAACTGCCGGATCTGCCTCGGATCCTCTGATCGGCTGCAGGGTGACGCTGGCCCGGTGGGAGCCACCATGGCGGCGATGAGGCATTCCCGGTAGCGCCGCTCGCCGCCGTGGCGGCTCCCGCAGGAGCAGATCTTGAAGGGCCCACCCGGACCGCGCAGCAGCATCCTGTGACGCGAACCACAGGAACGCCCGCCGCTCGCCGATATTCATCACGCGCCCTTCACGACACTGCCGCACTGCGGCATCATCCAGGGACCTGCTTCGTCTCCCGGCACGCGCCGTGCAGCGAAGTCCAGGCAGGCGCCGTGCGCGCCGCCGGCCTCGTCCGCCGCCCCGCCCGCCGCGCCAGGATGTTTCCATGCACCCAGCTCTGACCGACACGTTGGCCCGCCTGCCCAGGCTGTACACCGCCGCGATGCGGCCGCGTCGCCGCGACCTGGCCATCGCCGTGGCGGCGTCCAGCGCGCTGGTCCTGGCCGGCTGCAACGCGCTGGCGGCGTTCGCGCTGGTGCTGACCTGGTTCGAGTACCTGCACCACCAGCGCTGGGCGATGCCGGGCGAAAACACCCGCGCCACCCTGGTCCGGGCGCTGGCCTGCGTGGCCTTCGCCTGGCTGACCACGGCGCGCGGGGTGGGGGATGCCGCCTGGGGGATCGGCGCCTTCCTGCTGGTGCAGACCGTGCTGGCGCTGCGTGGCTCGCTGCGGTTGCGCCAGGCCTTCCTGCGCGATGTCGCCCAGGCCAGCCCCACGGTGCCGGCGCACGAGCTGCTGCTGGCCTGCCGCAGCGACCGGACGCTGGTCGAATCCTGGCTGGCGGGCCAGGAGGACTTGGCCGAACCGGCCCGTGCCGCGCTGCAGGCCGCGGGCCTTCGCCTGTTCCGCGTGCGCCCGCCGACGCCGGCGGTCGGGGAAAGCTCGGCGCCCTGATCCACCGCCGTCGCGCCTGGCGGCGGATCGTCGCGTTGCGGTGCGCCGCATGCGCGCGCCAGCCGTGTAGGTCAGAATGACGGCTGTTTCGTCTGCCGTCGGCCACGCATGATCTTCCTGCACCACCTCGACCCCATCGCCTTCTCCATCGGCCCGGTCGATGTGCATTGGTACGGCATCGCCTACGCGTTGTCCTTCTTCGCCGCCTGGTACCTGGGCCGCCGCCGCGTCCAGGCCGGGCGCCTGCCGGGCGTGAACCTGGAGCATTTTTCCGACCTGATGTTCTACGCGATGCTCGGCGTGGTGCTGGGCGGGCGACTGGGCTACATCCTGTTCTACGACCTGCCGGTCTACCTGGACAACCCGCTGAAGGTCTTCAAGGTCTGGGAAGGCGGCATGAGCTTCCACGGCGGCCTGCTCGGCGTGCTCACCGCCGCCTGGCTGTGGTCGCGCCGGCACCGGCTGCACTTCTTCGACACCATGGATTTCCTGGCGCCGCTGGTGCCGGCGGGCCTGGGCCTGGGGCGCCTGGCCAACTTCGTCAACGGCGAGCTGTGGGGCAAGTACACCGGCACGCACTGGGGCGTGATCTTCCCGACCACCGACCCGGCCCTCTACGAGCAGCATCTGAGCCAGGCGCAGCTGCAGGCGCAGTACGCCGCCGGCGCGCTCGACCGCTACGCGCGCCATCCTTCCCAGCTGTACGAGGCGCTGCTCGAAGGCGTGCTGATGTTCGCGGTGCTGTGGGTGTTCTCGATGCGGCCGCGCCATCGCTATGCGGTGTCCGGGCTGTTCGCGCTGCTCTACGGCCTCTCGCGCTTCCTGGTCGAACTGGTGCGCGTGCCCGACGCGCAGCTGGGCTATCTGGCGTTCGGCTGGGTGACGATGGGCCAGCTGCTGAGCCTGCCGCTGGTGGCGCTGGGCCTGTTCCTGCTGTGGCGCTCGCGGCGCGCGCCGGTGCTGCAGCCGCTCCCGCCGGCGCAGGCCACGCCCGCGGAGGCCCGCTGATGCGCCAGTACCTCGACCTGCTGCGCCACGTCCTGGAACACGGCGCGGAGAAGTCCGACCGCACCGGCACCGGCACGCGCAGCGTGTTCGGCTGGCAGATGCGCTTCGATCTGAACGAAGGCTTCCCGCTGGTCACGACCAAGAAGCTGCACCTGCGCTCGATCATCCATGAACTGCTGTGGTTCCTGCAGGGCGACACCAACATCGCCTATCTCAAGGACAACAAGGTCAGCATCTGGGACGAGTGGGCCGACGAGGATGGCAACCTCGGCCCGGTCTACGGCAAGCAATGGCGCAGCTGGGAAGGCGCCGACGGCCAGACCATCGACCAGATGCAGTGGCTGGTGCAGGAGATCAAGCGCAACCCGGATTCGCGCCGGCTGGTGATCAGCGCCTGGAACGTGGCGCAGCTGCCGCAGATGGCGCTGATGCCGTGCCACAGCCTGTTCCAGTTCTACGTGGTCGACGGCAAGCTCAGCTGCCAGCTCTACCAGCGCAGCGGCGACATCTTCCTGGGCGTGCCGTTCAACATCGCCAGCTACGCGCTGCTGACCCACATGGTGGCCCAGGCCACCGGCCTGGGCGTGGGCGATTTCGTACACACGCTGGGCGATGCGCATCTGTATTCGAACCACTTCGAGCAGGCGCGCGAGCAGCTCACGCGCACGCCGCGTGCCTTGCCCAGGCTGCATCTGAATCCGGAGGTGACCGATCTGTTCGGCTTCACCTTCGAGGACATCGAGATCCTCGGCTACGACCCGCATCCGGCGATCAAGGCGCCGGTGGCGGTATGACGCAGGCCTCGTCCGGGGCGCCCGCGTCCTCCGGGCCCCGCATCTCGCTCGTCGCCGCGCTCGACCGCCACAACGCCATCGGCCGCGACAACGATCTGCCGTGGCGCCTGCCCGACGACCTCAAGCGCTTCAAGGCGCTGACCCTGGGCAAGCCGGTGCTGATGGGGCGCAAGACCGCGCAGTCGCTGGGGCGTGCGTTGCCGGGGCGGTTGAACCTGGTGCTGACGCGCAGCGTGCAGGTGCCGTTCGCGGGCATGGTCGCGGTCGAGTCGCTGGAAGCGGCGATCGAGCTGGCGCGCGAACGCGGCGCCGCGGAGCTGTGCGTGATCGGCGGTGGCCAGGTGTATGCGCTGGCCTTGCCGCTGGCCGACGCGCTGTATCTGACCCACGTGGACACCCAAGTGCAGGGCGCCGAGGCGTTCTTCCCGCGTTTCGATCCAGCGCAGTGGCGCGTCACGGCGCGCCAGCCGCATGCGGCCGACGAGCGCCACGCGCTGGCGTTCGAGTTCGTGGATTACGTCAGGCAGGCCTAGTCTCTGCCGTCGCGGCAGACCCGAAAGCCGCTGCAAAGAACCCTCTACCGGCGTTCCCGCACGCGCGGGAACCCAGCGCCTGTTGGCGGCTTTCCCGAGTCAACGTCCATGATTTCCGCTTTCGCGGGAACAACGCTTCGGCGCTAATCGCGCCGGGCCGTGCCCGGATCGACATCGCGCCCCGGCACCTGCACCACGCGCAGTTCGTCGGTGTCCAGCTGTAGCGCGGTGAGCCTGCCGCCCCAGACCGCGCCGGTATCGATGGCGTGCACGCCCAGGCCGAGCATCAGTCCCAGCGTCGACCAGTGGCCGCAGACGATCTTCAGGTCGCGGGCCTCGCGGCCCGGCACGTCGAACCACGGATACAGGCCCTGCGCCTGCGTGCCCGGCATGCCTTTTTCCTCCATCGCGATGCGCCCGCGCGGCGTGCAGTAGCGCATGCGGGTGAGCACGTTGATGATCGCGCGCCAGCGGTCCGGACCGGCCAGGCCGGTGGACCAGTTGGGCTTGTCGCCGTACATGCTGCGCATCAGCTTGCGGAAGCCCGGGCCGCGCAGCTCTCTTTCCACCTCGCGCGCATAGCCCTCGGCCGCGGCGCAGCTCCAGCGCGGGGCCAGGCCGGCGTGCAGCATCATCCAGCCCAGTTCGCGGTCCACATGCACCAGCTCGCGGTGGCGCAGCCACTCCAGCAGCGTGTCGCGGTCGTGCGCCTGCACGATCCGGCCCAGGTCCGGATTGACCTTGCGCTGTTCCTCTTCGGTGCGCGCGCCGATCGCCAGCAGCGACAGGTCGTGGTTGCCCAGCACCACCTCGCAGTGGTCGCGCAGCGAATACACCAGGCGCAGGGTCTCCAGCGACTGTCCGCCGCGGTTGACCAGGTCACCGCAGAACCAGATGCGGTCGCGCGCGGGATCGAAGTCGAGTTTTTCCAGCAGCCGTGCCGTGGCGTCGTAACAGCCCTGCAGGTCGCCAATCGCCCAGACCGCCATGGCGCTTAGTGCAGCGTACGCGGCACCGACAGCGCGAACGGCGCGATCGGGGCATCGAAGTGCGTGCCGTCGTCGGCCACCATGTCGTAGCGACCGCGCATGGTGCCGTGGTCGGTCTCCAGCACCGCGCCGGAGGTGTACTGGAACAGCTCGCCGGGACGCAGGCGCGGCTGCTCGCCGACCACGCCCTCGCCATCGACGCGTTCGATCCTGCCGTTGCCGTCGGTGATCTCCCAATGGCGCGCGAGCAGGCGCGCCGCCTGCGTGCCGCGGTTGCGGATCACGATGGTGTAGGCGAAGACGTAATGGCCGCTGTCAGGCTCCGAGCGTTCTTCCAGGAACCGCGTGGCCACATCGACATCGATGGCGTAATCGTTGCTGCTCATGCGCACAGTGTACTCAAGCCTCAGCCCGGTTCGGCCGCCTCGCCGTGCGGCAGGTTGGCCAGCGCGATGAAATCGCGCACGGCCACCTGTTCGGCGCGCGCATCGGGGCGGATGCCGGCGGCCTCGATCTGCGTCACCTCGCACACGCCCGACAGCGCGTTGCGCAAGGTCTTGCGGCGCTGGCCGAAGGCCGCGCGGACGACCGCTTCCAGGCGCTTGGGGTCGCGCACCTCGATGCGCACCGGGTCCCTGGGCACGAGGCGCACCACCGCCGAGTCGACCTTCGGCGGCGGGCTGAACGCGCCCGGCGGCACCACGAACAGCGGCGTCACCTCGCAGTAGGCCTGCAGCATCACGCTCAGTCGACCGTAGACCTTGCTGCCGGGGCCCGCCGCCATGCGGTCGACGACTTCCTTCTGCAGCATGAAGTGCATGTCGGCGATCGAGGCGGCGTGGTCCAGCGCATGGAACAGGATCGGCGAGGACAGGTTGTAGGGCAGGTTGCCGACCAGGCGCAGCGTGCGTCCGGCGGCCAGCTCGGTGAAGTCGACCGACAGGACATCGCGGTGGATGATGGTCAGTTCGCCCACGCCCTGCGCGGCGGCGGTGAGCGGGGCGATGAGGTCGCGGTCGAACTCGATCGCGGTCAGCGCGCCATGCCGGCGCAGCAGCGGGAAGGTGATCGCGCCCTGGCCCGGGCCGATCTCCACCAGGGTATCGCCGGGCTTGGGGTCGACCGCCTGCACGATGCGGTCGATGTAGTGCCGCTCGTGCAGGAAGTGCTGGCCGAGCGACTTCTTGGCCGGTGCACTGAAGTGGGGGGTAGCGGTCATTGCGACAGTTTACCCGGCCTACGCGGGCCATCCTCTTCGTCATGGGAGCCGCATACGTTCCGGCATCCCTGTAGAGCGAAGTTCGCCCCGCTGCGCTCCGGCCCGATCATCGGGAAAGCCCCAGCGGAGCAAGCTCCGCTCTACATCCGTCGGATCGTCGGGAAAGCCTCAGCGGAGCAAGCTCCGTTCCGCAGGGGGGCAGTTGCTTCCTCCCCGGGGCTTGCCGCCGGCCTCACCGTGTACGCCTGTGCGCGGCCATGGCCGCGCAGGTGCGCACCGCGGCAAACAGGCTGGACGGGTCGGCCACCCCCTTGCCGGCCAGCGGCAGCGCGGTGCCGTGGTCGACCGCCACGCGCGGGTAGGGCAGGCCCAGGGTGAGATTCACGGCGTGCTCGAAGCCGCTGTACTTGAGTACCGGCAGGCCCTGGTCGTGATACATCGCCAGCACCGCGTCGAAGCCGGTCAGCTTGTCGGGCAGGAACGCCGTGTCGGCGGGCAGCGGGCCGATGAGGTCGAGTCCATCGCCACGCAGTGCCTCCAGCGTGGGGATGATCAGGTCCAGTTCCTCGCGGCCGAGGTGGCCGTCCTCACCGGCATGCGGGTTCAGGCCGAGCACGCACAGGCGCGGACGGGCGATGCCGAAGTCCTCGCGCAGCGCCTGCGCGGTGGTATGCACGGCGTGGCGCAACGCGGCCTCGGTAATCGCATCGGGCACCGCGCGCAGCGGCAGGTGAGTGGTCACCAGCGCCACGCGCACGATCTGGTTGGCGAGCATCATCACCACCTCGCGGCCGGCGTGGCGGGCGAGCAGCTCGGTGGTGCCGGTGTAGGCGATGCCGCCGTCGTTGATCACCGCCTTGTGCACCGGGCCGGTGACCACGCCGGCGAAGCGGCCGGCGATGCAGCCATCGGCCGCGGCGAGCAGGGCATCGATCACTGCCGCCGCGTTGCGCGGATCCGGCGCGCCAAACGCGCTGGGCACGGCATTGGGCACCGGCACGAAGGCCAGGTCACCGGGCGCCTCGGGCTGCGCGTCGGCAGGCAGCAGCTTCAGCGGCAGCGCCAGCGCACGGGCCGCCGCGTGCAGGGTGTCGGCATCGCCGAAGGCCACCAGCCGGCAGTCCTGGCGCGGCTGCTGGACCAGCCGGATACACAGTTCCGGCCCGATCCCGGCCGGCTCGCCGGGGACGAGCGCCAGGTCGGGCCGCATCATCGCGTCAACGCCTTACGGCATCTGGTTGGACGAGGCCGAGCCGGGCATGTCGTTGTTGTCGCCGCCGCGCTGCTTCTTGCCGGCCTTGGCCGCTTCCTCGGCCGCGCCAGGCGCGCTCATCGCCGTGTCCGGCGTGGCGCTGTCGATGGCCGCATCGCCGGTGCGGAAGCTGACGTAGGCCTCGCCGCGCAGCTCCAGCAGGTAGCGGTTGTACTCCTCTTCCAGCTTGCGCCGGCCGATGGTGTCGCGCACCTGGGCCCGGCGGTTCTGATCGGTCACGTCGGTCTGGCGGGTGCCTTCGCGCTGGACGATGTGCCAGCCGGCCTCGGTGCGGAACGGTTCGCTGACCTCGCCGTCCTTCAGCGCGGTCAGGCGCTGACCGAAGTCGGGGCCGAACTGGTCGGCGGTGAACCAGCCCAGGTCGCCGCCGTCGTTCTTGGTGTTGGCGTCCTCCGAGTCGGCCTTGGCCAGCTCGGCGAAGTCCGCGCCGCCGGCGATGCGGGCGCGCAGGGTGTCGATCTTGGCCTTGGCCGCCGCGGCGTCCTGCACCGGCGTGACGCGCACCAGGATGTGGCGGGCGTGGTACTCGGTGGTCATCTGGCTGGGCGCCTGCGAAGCGTCGCGGGTCTCCACCAGCTTGAGCAGCTGGAAGCCCGACGGGCCGCGGATCGGGCCCACCACCTGGCCGGCCTGCATGTTCTTGAGCGTGTCGACGAAGGCCACCGGGATCTCGTCCAGGCTGCGCCAGCCCAGGTCGCCGCCTTCCAGCGCGTTGGGGCTGTCGGAATAGCGCACGGCCGCGGCCGAGAAGTCCATCTCGTTGCGGTCCAGCAGGCTCTTGACGCCCTCGGCCTTCTTCTGGCCGGTGGCGATCTGCTCGGCGGTGGCGCCCTCGGGCAGGCCGATCAGGATGTGCGCCAGGTGGTACTGCACGCCGCCGTTGGCCTGGGCCTTGAGCGCGGCGTCGACCTCGGCCTCGCTGACGCGGATGCGGCTCTGGCCGTAGCTCTGGCGCAGGCGCTGGACGGTGATCTCGTCGCGCAGCGAGCTGCGGAACTCGTCGAAGGAAAGGCCTTCGGCCGCCAGGCGCTGGCGCAGGCCATCGACCGTGGTGTTGTTCTGCTGGGCCACGCTGGCCACCGCGCTGTTGACTTCCTCGTCGCTGACGCTGATGCCGTTTTCCTGGGCGCGGGCGACCTGCAGCTTGACCAGCACCAGGCGCTCGAGCACCTGCCGGCGCAGCACGTCAGGCGGCGGCAGCTGGCCGGGATTGCTGGCGTACTGGGCCTGGACGTTGGCCACGGCGCGGTCCAGCTCGCTCTTCAGCACCACGTCCTCGTTGACCACGGCGGCGATGCCGTCCAGCGGCTGGGATTCCTGAGCGCGCACCGGCGCGATGACGGTCACGGCCAGCAGGCCGGCAACGAAAAGGGATCGAATGGTCATGGATGTCTTCAGAACGGATCGGAGCCGGTGTCGTCGTTGTCGTCGAGATCCGGGGCGGCGACGCTGGGAGGAACCAGGTAAAGGTCGTCGCGGTAATAGCCGAGAATACCACGGCGCAAGGTCTTGTCCGTGTTCTGGCCCAGCGAGGACAGGCCCTTGAGCACGAACTCCACCTGGATCTGGTTGTCGGACTCGCCCTGCAGATTGCGCACGTAGTGGCGGCCCAGCAGGCGCACGGCCAGGCAGCAGCTGTCCCACTGCACGCCGCCGATGGCTTCCAGCAACTTGTTGTCCTGGAAGGAGTAGTAGTAGCGCCCGACCACGCTCCACACCGGGTTGATCGGGTAGAGGAAGGACAGGTCGGCCTGCTTGAGCAGGTCGCGGCGATAGCGGTAGGACAGGTTGACCACGCCGTCGTTGCCGATCAGGTAGCGCGAACGGAAGCTGATCAGGTCCGCGCGGCTGTTCTTGGCGTCGTACTGGTAGGACGCGCCCAGGGTCCAGCGATCGGTGGGCATGTAGTTGGAGTCGACGATCCAGGCCGACTTGCCCTTCTCGATCGGCTGCGAGTTCTGGTTCAACACCACGTTGGAATCCTCGAAATAGAGGATCTGGCCCAGGCTGATGTTGAACTTCTCCAGGCCGTCGGTCTGGCGGATGCTGCGGCTGGTCAACGCCAGCGTCAGCTGGTTGGCGTCGGTCTGGCGGTCGGCGCCGGAGAAGCGGTTGTCGCGGAACAGCTGGCCCCAGCTGTAGGTCATGTCGCCGGTGTCGAACAGCGGCAGGTTGTTCTGGTTGCGGTAGGGCACGTTGAGGTAGTACAGCCGCGGCTCCAGCGTCTGCAGATACGGCGTGTCGCCCCAGTGCGTGTCGCGATCGAAGAACAGCCCGGCGTCCACCGTGGTGATCGGCGTGGAGCGGGTCGGCGTGCGGTCGCCACCGAGCTGGTCGGCCAGGCCCTGCTCCAGGCGATAGGCGGTGTAGCGGTAGGCCAGGCCCGGTTCGATGAACCAGGAGGCGCCGCGCAACGGCACCGACAGGTAAGGCTTGAGGTCCAGCCGGCTGCCGCCGTCCTTGTCGCTGTGGTCGAAGCGGCTCAGGTCGCTCTTCAGGCCCACCGTCAGCCAGTCCAGCACCGGCCGGTCGTAGTTGAAGAACAGGCGCGGCAGGCTGTTGTAGGGCAGGGTGGACTTGTCGACCGTGTAGTCGGCCGAGGTGTAGGTGATGGTCTCGGCGCCGGCGTTCCAGTACTGCGAGCGCCCGTAGACGCCGACCGTGCTGGTCAGCGCCGAGGTGGCATAGCCGTAGCCGCCGTTGGTGCCGTTGGAGATGCCGCCGTTGTCCTCCAGGTAGCGCGAGTCGCTGATCCAGGAGAAGTCGGCGCGCGCCTGCCAGGTGCTGTTGAGGTCGTGATGGCCGCGGAAACGGAAGAAGCCGCGGTTCTTGTCCTGCAGCGGATCGTTGTAGATATTCTCGTCGCCGCTGCCGGGCAGGGCGTTGGCGTAGTCGCGTTCGCGGCGGCGCACCAGGTCGTCGCTGGGCATCCATGCGCCTTCCAGCTTGCCTTCGCCGCCGTGGTAGATGTAGCGGAACTCGCCGCCGAACACCACGCCGCGGTCGCTCATGTAGCGCGGGTACAGGGTGGAGTCGTAGTTGGGCGCCAGGTTGAGGTAGATCGGCTGCTCGTAGCTCAGGCCGTTCTTGCCCGACAGGCCCACGCGCGGGAACAGCAGGCCGGTCTGGCGGCGATCGTCGATCGGGAACTTGAACCAGGGCGCGTACAGGATCGGCACGTTGCCGATGCGCACCACCGCGTGGTGGGCGGTGGCGAAGCCCTCGTCGGTATTGACGTCGATCTCGCGCGACCGCAGGTACCAGCGCTGCCACGCCGGGTCTTCCGGGTCGCAGGTGGTGTAGGTCGAGCCGATCAGCTCGCCCTGCGGGCCGACCATGTTGATGGTGTCCGCCACGCCGTTGCCGCGGCGGGAGATCAGCTGGTACTGCACGTCCTCGATGTGGTGCGAGTCGTCGTTCTGGTTGCCGCTGGCGCGCTTGGCGATGACGCGGATGCCCGCGTCCTGGTAGCGCACGTTGCCGTCGGCGGTGTAGGTGCCGTTGTCCTGGTTGAGGAACAGGTTGTCGGCATTGAGGAACTGGTCGCCGCGGATCAGGCGCACGTTGCCCTGGTAGTTGGCGGTGCCGTCGATGTTGTTGCCGTTGAGGGTGTCGCCGGTCACATCGGTGGGCAGCAGCTGGCTCTGCTGGCGCTGGGCGGCCTGGTCCTGGGGCGCGACTGCGGCCGGCGCGCCATCGAAGGCGGGGATCGCATCCTGGACCGGACACAGCGCGTAGCTGACGGGTTTTTCGTCGGCGGCCATGGCCGGCAGGGCCAAGGCAATGCTGAACGGAATGGGCAGCAGGCGGAAGGCTCGGCGCACGCGTTGGGGAATCCGGGACGAAAAACGGCCGTTAGCTTGCCGTATCGGGATGGACGGGGCAATGAAGACGCGCCGGCAACGTCCGGCTCGGGTTCAGGGCGGCCCGCAGGGGCCTCAGCGCAGCGCCGCCACGTGCGCGCTGGCGCACTCGGCCAGCGCCTCCAGGTCGTAGCCGCCCTCCAGCGCCGAGACGATCCGGCCCGACGCGTGGGTGTCCGCGATCCGGCGCAGGCGCCCGGTAATCCAGTCGAAATCCTCGGTGTCCAGCATCAGGTCGGCCAGCGGGTCGCGCATGTGCGCGTCGAAGCCGGCCGAGATCATCAGCAGCTGCGGGCGGAAGGCCTCGATCGCCGGCAGCATCCGGTCCTCCCACAGGTTGCGGAAGGCGAAGCTGCCGCTGCCCGGCGGCAGCAGGGCGTTGAGCACGTTGCCGACGCCGCGCTCGGATGGCGCCCCGCTGTAGGGGAACAGGCCCGACTCATGGCTGCTGAAGTAGGCCACGCGCGGGTCGTCCTGGAAGATGGCCTGGGTGCCGTTGCCGTGATGCACGTCGAAATCCACCACCGCCACCCGCTCCAGCCGGTGGTGCTCGCAGGCATGGGCCGCGCCGATGGCGATGTTGTTGAGCAGGCAGAACCCCATCGCCGCGCTGGCCGTGGCGTGGTGCCCGGGCGGGCGCACGGGGCAGAAGGCGACCGGGTCGCGGCCGTCCATCACCGCATCGACCGCGGCGATCACCGCCCCGGCCGCGCGCAGCGCCGCGGCGCGCGAGCCGGGGCCGACCACCGTATCCGGGTCGAGCATCACATGCCCGCTGAAGTCGTGTTCCATCACCGCATGGATGTGCTCGGGGGTGTGCACCCGGCGCAGGTCGCCGAGCTTGGCCGCGGGCGCCTCGCGCCAGTCCAGGTCGCCGTGATCGCGGCGCAGCGCCGCAAGCACCGCCTCCAGCCGCGCCTGGCGCTCGGGATGCTCCGGGCCGGTGTCGTGGCCCAGGCAGGCCGGGTGGGTGAGGATGATCACGGCGCCGGCAGCCGGCGCCGGTGGTCCCACAGCACCTCGCCGGCACCGTCGGCCCGCGCCAGCACGCGGGCCAGCACGAACAACAGGTCCGAGAGCCGGTTGAGGTAGCCGATCGCCTCGGGCCGCACCGGCTCCAGGCGCGACAGCGCCACGGTCTCGCGCTCGGCCCGGCGCACGATGGTGCGGGCCAGGTGGCAGCGCGCGGCCGCCTCGCCGCCCGCCGGCAGGATGAAGTCCTTCAGCGGCGGCAGCGCCTCGTTGTAGCGGTCCAGCTGCCGCTCCAGCGCGTCCACGTCGGCCGCGGCGATGGCGGCATGGCCGGGGATGCACAGCTCGCCGCCCAGGTCGAACAGCTGATGCTGGACCGTGGTCAGCAGCGCCTGGATGTCGGGCGCCACGCCGGGGGCCGCCAGCACCACGCCGATGGCCGAATTGGCCTCGTCCACGGTGCCGTAGGCAGTGACCCGGGCCGAATCCTTGCCGGTGCGGCTGCCGTCGCCCAGGCCGGTGGTGCCGTCGTCCCCGGTGCGCGTATAGATGCGCGACAGGCGGTGTCCCATGCGCGGCACGCCGGCCCTCAGCCGGCGGTGCGGTCCCGCGGGCGGGCCAGGCGCACGACCTGCTGCACGCCGGCATGGACGATCACGCCCAGGCCCACGTAGATGGCGGTGCTGCGCAGGAAGGGCCAGAACCAGTCGCTGTAGTTCTTCCACCAGCCGGCCAGCGTCGTCGGCTGCGGCACGCTGTCGCTGATCCAGTAGAAGCTGCCCTGGCTGATCAGGTGGCACAGCGCCACCGCGGCCACCAGCGCGACCACGGCCAGGCCCAGGGCGCGCTCCTGGCGCAGGTGCGCGGCGGCGCGCGCGGTCAGGCTGCCGCCGAGCCACAGCGCCAGGTAGGCCGGCACCAGGCACCAGTACGCCGCAGAGACGCAGTAGTGCTTCCAGAAATCCAGGCCCAGGCCGGTGATGACCGCATAGTCCACGCCCACGGCCAGGGCCATGAACAGCGGGAAGGCCCAGCGCGACCAGCCGCGCAGGTAGAACCCGGCCATGAAGAACACCGCCCAGGAGGCGTCCGGCAGCGCGCCGATGTGGGTGGAGAGCGCCGGCAGGTGCAGGCGGGTGGCGATCATCACGGCGGCCAGCACGGCCAGGATGGCCGCGCGCGGGCCGGTGCGGGTGGGGAGCGGGGTCATGGGGGCGGTCTGGTGCATGAACGCTGATTCTATCGCGCGTTCGCGCCGCATGGGGCCTGCGCGGATGCGTGCGCGGGCCTGCAGCGTCCGTGACGGACCGGGCCGTATCATGGCCGCATGAGTGCACGACATGATGTGGTGATCGTCGGCGGCGGCCTGGTCGGGGCCAGCCTGGCGATCGCGCTGGACCGGCTGGGGCGCGATGTCGCCCTGATCGAGGCGACCCCGGCGGGGCAGATGCCGGCGGTGTTCGACGAGCGCAATCTCAGCTTCGCCGCCGCCACGGTCAATGCGTTGACCGCGCTGGGCGTGATGGCGCGGCTGCACGCGCCCACCGGCGCGATCCGCCGCATCCATGTCAGCCGCCGCGGCGATTTCGGCCGGGTGCTGCTGGAGGCGGCCGACTACGGCCGCGAGGCCTTCGGCCAGGTGGTGGTGGCGCGCGATTTCGGCCAGGCCCTGGAAGAGGCCCTGGGTGCGTGCACGCACGTGACCCGCTACCGGCCGGCGCGCTTCGTGGCGCTGGCGGGCATGGCCGACGGCGTGCGCCGGCTGCGCATCGCCACCGACGCGGGCGAACAGGCGCTGGAAACCCCGCTGCTGGTCGGCGCCGACGGCAGCGCCAGCAGCGTGCGCGAGGCACTGGGCATCGAGGCGCAGCGGCACGATTACTGCCAGCGCCTGTTCGTGGCGCGCGTGCGCACCAGCCGCGCGCCGGACGGCAGCGCCTGGGAGCGGCTGACCGACGACGGCCCGACCGCGCTGCTGCCGCGCGGCGATCGCCATTACGGGCTGATCCATGCCGTGCGCGAGGACGACGCCGATGCGGTGGCCGCGCTGGACGAGGCGGCGTGGCTGGCGCGGGTGCAGGCGGTGTTCGGCTGGCGCGCCGGGCGTTTCGTCGCCAGCGGGCCGCGCAGCGATTACCGGATCGTGCGCGTGCTGGCGCAGCGCACGGTCGCGCCGCGCGCGGTGCTGCTGGGCAATGCCGCCCAGACCATCCATCCGCTGGGCGCGCAGGGCTTCAACCTGGGCCTGCGCGATGCGTTGACCCTGGCCGAACTGATCGCCGCAGGCGACGACCCGGGCGAGGAGGCGCTGCTGGCCGGCCATGCAGCGCGGCGTGGCCCGGATCGCGAGCGCACGCTGCGCTTCTCCGATGGCCTGGCGCGGCTGACCAGCAACGCGGCGCCGCTGCTGCGGCCGCTGCGCAGCGCCGGATTGCTGGCCATCGATCGGCTGCCGGGCGTGCAGTCGATGCTGGTCGGCGGCGCGATGGGCTTCGCCGGCGACGTGCCGGCGCTGTGCCGGGAGGCGAGCGCATGAGCCGGCGCGCGCGCAGCGATGTGATCGTGGTCGGCGGCGGCGTGGTCGGCGCCGCCTGCGCGCTGGGTCTGGCCCGGCGCGGGCTGGACGTGGTGCTGGTCGAGGGCCAGGCGCCGACGCCGTGGTCGGCGCAAACGCCGGACCTGCGCGTCTACGCCTTCGCCCCGGACAATGCCGCGCTGTTGCAGCGCCTGGGCGTGTGGGACGCGGTGCGTGGGGCGCGTGCCCAGCCGTACCGCCGCATGCGCGTGTGGGACGCGGCCGGCGGCGGCGAGCTGGTGTTCGACGCCGATCGCCTGGGCCGGCGCGAACTGGGCTGGCTGATCGAACACGGCCTGCTGGCCGATCGCCTGTGGGCCGCGCTGCCGGCGGCCGGCGTGCAGCTGCGCTGCCCGGCGCGGGTGGAGGCGATGGAACAGGACGCGACCGGCGTGCGCCTGACGCTGGACGACGGTGCGCGGCTGGAGGCCCGGCTGGCGATCGCCGCCGACGGCGCGGCCTCCACGCTGCGCCAGCTGGCCGGGCTGGGCACGCAGGGGCACGACTATGGCCAGCAGGGCGTGGTCGGCTACATCCGCTCCGAACGCCCGCACGAGGACACCGCCTGGCAGCGCTTCCTGCCGACCGGTCCGCTGGCCGTGCTGCCCTGCACCCAGGGACGCAGTTCGATCGTGTGGACATTGCCGCAGGCCGAGGCCGCGCGCGTGCTGGCGCTGGAGGAGGCCGCGTTCTCGCGCGAGCTGACCCTGGCCTTCGGCGGGCGCCTGGGCGAGCTGGTCGTCGACTCGCCGCGCGCGGCGTTCCCGCTGCGCCTGCAGCTGGCGCGCGAGTATGTCGAGGGCCGCGTGCTGCTGCTCGGCGACGCCGCGCACGCGGTGCATCCGCTGGCCGGGCAGGGCGTCAACCTGGGCCTGCGCGACGTGGCGGGGCTGCTGGACAGCGTGGCCCAGGCGCAGGCGCGCCAGGCGCCGTGGGACGGCGCGCACCGGCTGCAGCGCTGGGCGCGCACGCGCCTGAGCGAGAACACCGTGGCCGCCTACACCTTCGACGGCATCAACCGTCTGTTCTCCACCGACGAGCTGCACACCACCCTGGCGCGCGGCCCGCTGCTCGGCCTGACCGGCAGGCTGCCGCCGCTGACCGATCTGCTGTGGCGTCGCGCCGCGGGGCTCTAACGCGGCGTCGCGGTCTGTAGAGCGGAGCTTGCTCCGCTGTTCTTCGGCCAGGTCATGGAAAGCCGCAGCGGAGCCAGCTCCGCTCCACAGGCGCTGGCGTCCGCCGTCGCTGTGCTTACGGCAGGAACGGGAACACCAGCTTCAGCAGTCCCTTCAGCCCGCCCTCGGCGGTGGAGGCGATGGCCTTGGCGCCCAGGCTGTTGAGCGCGTTGCGGGCGTCGACCCAGCGCAGCTTGGTCACGTCCTTCTGCAGCAGGTCGGCCACCTCGGCCGAGGCCGGCTGCAGCTTCTTCAGTTCGCGGGCAACGGCGGCCGGGTCGGGCTGCAGGTAGCCCCACTTCTCGGCGATCTTCAGCAGCGTGTCGAAGCGCACCGCCACCACCTCGCGGTTGCGCTCGTACACCGGCAGCGCGCCGACCTCGAGGATCGCCTGCTCGAACTGCTGCGCATCGTCGGGATGCTCGACGCGGATGGCGAGGAAGCCGTCCTTCTTGGCGCGTTCGCTGACGTGCTTGGCGCCCGAACGCAGGTTGTCCTCGGTCAGCACGGTGGCCACGATCCGCTGCAGGGCCGCGTCGGGTTCTTCGGGCACCAGCGCCCGCCAGCGCGCATAGCCGTCGCGGCGCAGACTCTTGACCCGGGTGGCGGTGATGCGCAGCTGCAAGGCGGCCGCGGCGTTGGAACTGTCGCGCGGGATCGCGCCATCGCGCTCGAGCAGCACGAAGGTCAGCAGTTCCAGGTCGCGCTTGTTCAGCGAGCCGAAGCCCTGCATCAGCGACAGGCGCAGGAATTCCTCGGCGAACCCGGCCGGGTCCTTGAGCTGGATCGGTTGCATGGCGCGGCCCTCCCTTTGACGGATGCCAGCATCGCATGGGGCGATTGCAGGGGCTGAGACCGTCACGGCCGGCGATGGGGCGCCGGGCGAAATGGGCAATGCGTCAAGCCACGCGACCGGGCGAGGTCGCCCGCCGCTACCCGACTGGGCTCACTTCTCGCCCTTGGAGGCGAACACCGTGATCTCCTCACGGTCGTGATACAGCTGCTTGGCGCGCAGGGTGCGCAGGCCGCCGGACTGCGTGCGCAGGATCTCCAGGCACAGCACCGTCTCGTCCCAGCGCTTCTTCATCGGCAGCTTGAGGTTGAACACGCTGTGCCGGCACCAGCCCTCGCGCAGCCAGGTGGCCATGCGCTCGGCCACGCGGCGCGGCTGCTCGACCATGTCGCAGACCATCCAGTCCAGCGGCTGGGCGGGCTTCCAGTGGAAGCCGTCGGCGCGCAGGTGGGTGACCAGGCCGGTCTCGAGCACGTGCTGGCGCAGCGGGCCGTTGTCGATGCTGGTGACCTGCAGCTGCTGGCGGGTCAGCACCCAGGTCCAGCCGCCCGGGGCGGCGCCCAGGTCGGCCGCGCGCATGCCGGCGCGCAGCAGCGCCGCGCGCTCGTCGGCATCGAGCAGGGCCAGGAAGGCTTCCTCCAGCTTCAGCGCCGAGCGCGACGGCGCCTCGGGCAGCAGTCGCAGGCGCGGGATGCCCAGCGGCCAGGGCGCGGCGTCGCCGGGCTGGGCCAGGCCCAGCAGCGCGTGGTCGCCGGCGACGAACAGCACGTGCAGGCGCGGCAGCCGCGGGTCTTCCCTGGGGCTGAGCAGGCCGGCCTTGCGCAGCGCCGGACGCAGCGCATTGCCGAAGCTGCGCGCCAGCCCGGCCAGCGGCTTGGCCGTGTCCGAATCCGGGTGCTCGACCCACACATCGCCGAGCCGCGGCAGGCCGTCCAGCGCGGCCAGCATCGGCGTGATGCGGTCGGCCGGGTCCAGCCCGCGCAGTTCGGCGATCAGCGCCAGCTTCTGGCGTGCGAACACCAGCGTGCGCCAGGGCAGGGCCTGGCCCAGCCCCGCGTCCTCGCAGGCGAAGACCGCATAGCCCTCGTTGCGCTGGGTACGGGCATAGCCGGCCAGCCCGGCCTCGGCCGCACGCTGGGTCAGCTCGGCCGCCAGCTCCGGCTCGAAGCCCTGGCGGCAATAGCACAGCAGGCCGATGGCCTTCATGCCTGCCTCCGGCGTGCGCGCGGCTGCGAACCGACCGCTGCGTGGCCGCTCATGGGCCCGGCGCCTGCAGCGCCAGCCGCATCAGCAGCTGGTCCTCATCCACACCGTCCCGGCGCACGGCGCACGGTTCGATCCCGTAGACAGCGAAGCCGGCCTGCTCGTACAGGCGGCGGGCCGGCAGGTTGTCGGCGACCACGGTCAGCAGCAGCGCCTCGATGCCGCTGTCGCGCGCCTGTGCGATCAGGTGCGAGAGCAGGCGGCCGGCGATGCCCTGGCGGCGATGCGACGCGCGCACCACCACGCTGCGGACCTCGGCGACGTGGCGCCGCGCCCGCCGCGAGAAACGCACCGTGCGCATGAAGCCCACCAGCCGCTCGCCGTCGAAGGCGCCGGCATAGCGGATATCCGCGTCGGCCAGTTCGGATTCGAACTGCGCCAGCGGCGTGGCCTGGATCTCGGCCGCCGTGGACAGGAAGGCCTCGGGTGTTTCCTGCAGCCCGGCCACGCGGCACGCTTTCAGCGCGGACGCGTCGGCCACGGTCAGGGGGCGGATCGTCACGGCCGAAAGGACGCGGGCGGCTGCGTTCGCGGGCATCGAAGCGGGGGTCTTCAGTACTGCGGGCCGTGCTGGCCGTAGTGGGCCAGCACCGCGCGGGCGTCGTCGCGGTGCAGGTCGCGCACGACCTCGATGCCGCGCTTGCCCAGCTCGCCGACCCAGTCGGCCGGCAGCGGGCCTTCGTCGAAGTCGGTCAGCGATTCGACGTCCTCGGCGCGCGCGCCGATCAGCAGCCGGTCGATGCCGGCCCACACCGTGGCGCCGAAGCACTGGCAGCAGGGCTGGGCCGAGGTGGCCAGCGTGACCGGGCCGGACAGGACCGCATTGAGGCGGAAGCTCTGCGTGCGCTGCTGGGCCAGCATGTAGGCCATGTTCTCGGCATGGGCCAGCGAGGTGTTGTGCGGCACCACGCGGTTGACGCCGGCCGCGACGATGCGGTCGCCGTCGAACACCACCGCGCCGAACGGCCCGCCGCTGGCGTGCTCGACGTTCAGCCGCGACAGGGTGATGGCCAGCGCCACCTTGTCGGCATCGCCGGCGTAGGCGCGACCCAGGTCCACGGCGTCGTGGACCCAGGCGGGCAGGGTGAGATGGACCTGGGCGTAAAGCATCAGCGGATCTGCAGCGGTGCGGAAGAAGCGGGGGTCAGGCTGCCGGCGCCGTCGCCCGCCGGCTGGCAGGTGCCGGCCTGGCACTGGCAGGCGCTGATCGGGCGGAAGCCGCAGATGCCCATGCGGCCGCTGGCCTGGCACTGCGCCTGGACCGCGGCCGGGTCGGTGGGGCTGTCCACGTTGACGCAGGCGGGCAGTTCGCCGCAGCAGCTGCCGATGTTCTTGACCACGCACTGCGCGTCGCTCGTGCACTGGGTCTGGACCTTGGCCGGCGTGCTGGGGGGGCGCGAAGGCGCGGGCGTGGCGTTCGAGCCGGTCTGCGCACCGGGGGCCGGCGCAGGCGCCGGGTCGGTCGCGGGCGACGGCTGCACGCCCTGGGTATTGGCCGGCGCGGCGCAGCCGGCCAGCAGCACGGCGGCCAGCAGCGGGGCGAGCAGGGCGCGCCAGGGGCGCATCAGGCCTGCGCCGCCCAGGTGTCGCGCAGCGTCACGCTGCGGTTGAACACCGGCTTGTCCGGGGTGTGGTCGCGGCGGTCGGCGACGAAGTAGCCGGTGCGCTCGAACTGGAACGACTGCTCCGGCGCGGCCTGGGCCGCGGCCGGCTCGACGAAGCCGGCGACCACGCGCTTGGACTCGGGGTTGAGGTAGTCGCGGTAGGTCTTGCCTTCGCTCTCATCGTCCGGCTTGGCCACCGAGAACAGGCGATCGAACAGCCGGATCTCCGCCGCCACGCCCGCCCTGGCGTCGACCCAGTGGATCGTGCCCTTGATCTTGCGGTTGGCGCCCTCCATGCCCGGACGCGACTCGGGATCGAGCGTGCCGTGCAGCGCGACGATACGGCCCTCGCCGTCCTTGATGACCTCCTCGCACTTGATGATGCCGGCGCCGCGCAGGCGCACTTCGCCGCCGGGCACCAGGCGCTTCCAGCCCTTGGGCGGCACCTCGGCGAAATCCTCGCGCTCGATCCACAGCTCGCGCGAGAACGGCACCAGGCGCGTGCCGGCCGCCTCGTCCTTGGGGTGGTTGGCGAAGGTCAGCGACTCGGCGTGGTCCTCGGGCAGGTTGGTCAGCACCAGCCTGAGCGGGTCGATCACCGCCATGCGCCGCGGCGCGCTGGCGTCCAGGTCGTCGCGCAGGCAGCCCTCCAGCACCGAGAAATCGATCACCGAGTTCTGCTTGGAGATGCCGACCCGATCGACCAGCAGGCGCAGGCTCGCCGGGGTGTAGCCGCGGCGGCGCAGGCCCTGCAGGGTGTACATGCGTGGATCGTCCCAGCCCTCGACCAGGCCCTCGGTGACCAGCGTGGTCAGCTTGCGCTTGCTCATCACCGTGTAGTTGATGTTCAGGCGCGAGAACTCGATCTGGCGCGGCTTGTCGGCTTCCTTGGGAAAGCCCTTGTCCAGCAGCGGCTGCAGCAGCTCGGGGTGGCCGATCAGGTCGACCTTCTCCACGCACCAGTCGTACAGCGGGCGGTGGTCCTCGAACTCCAGCGTGCACAGCGAATGGGTGATGCCTTCCACCGCATCGCTGAGCGAGTGGGCGAAGTCGTACATGGGGTAGATCGGCCAGGCGTTGCCGGTGTTCTGGTGCTCGACGTGCTTGATCCGGTACAGCGCCGGGTCGCGCAGGTTGATGTTGCCGCTGGCCATGTCGATCTTGGCGCGCAGCGTGCGCGCGCCATCGGGGAACTCGCCGGCGCGCATGCGGCGCAGCAGGTCCAGGTTCTCCTCCACGCTGCGCTCGCGCCAGGGCGAGTTGCGGCCCGGCTCGGTCAGGGTGCCGCGGTACTCGCGCACCTGCTCGGCGCTGAGGTCGCAGACGAACGCGTCGCCCTGCTGGACCAGCTTCTCGGCGGCCAGGTAGAGCACGTCGAAGTAGTCCGAGGCATGGCGCAGGTTGGCCCAGTCGAAGCCCAGCCAGCGCACATCGTCCTGGATGGCGGCGACGAACTCGGGGTCTTCCTTGGCCGGATTGGTGTCGTCCAGGCGCAGGTTGCAGACCCCGCCGAACTCGGCCGCCACGCCGAAATCCAGGCAGATGGCCTTGGCGTGGCCGATATGCAGATAGCCGTTGGGTTCGGGCGGGAAGCGCGTGCGCACGCCCTGGTGGCGGCCCTGGGCCAGGTCCTCGCGCACGATCTGGCGGATGAAATCGCGTTTCTCCGCCGGCGCCTGGGCGTCGGGGGCGCGGGTTTCGGGCGCGGAATCGGCGGAAGCGGCAGGCGTATCGGACATGGGAGGCAGGACGTGATTCAAACGCCAAGTCTAGCCCAAGCGGCCGCGGGCCCTCTGCCTGAAGTCTCGCGCTGCGTGCGCTGCGGGCGCCCATGCGAAGCGTTGTCTGAGCCCTGGGTGAGCTGGGTGGAGGCCCGGTGGGAGCCGCCATGGCGGCGGTGAGGCTCTACCTAGAAGATTGGCAGGACTTTCGGTAAAGCCCATTGCCGCCATGGCGGCTCCCACCGGGCGGCGGATGCATCGACGGGCCAACCGCCGCGCCGGACGTATGCTCGCCGCCAGTCCGCAGCCCTGCTGGAGGTCCGCATGCAAGTGGCCTATCGCGCCAACAACCTGTTCGATGCCCACCTGGCGCGGCATGCGCTGGAAGACGCGGGCATCCCGGCCTTCGTCTTCGGCGAATCGCTGCTGGGCGCCGGCGGCGAACTGCCGCTGTTCGGCGTGCTGCGCGTCTGCGTGCCGGACGTGGCCCTGCCGCAGGCGCGCGATGCGCTGGCGGCGGCGGGCTTGCTCGATCCCCCGGTCGACCCCATCTTTGGGGAGTTCGCCGATCCGGGCCTGTCGCCGGCTTAGGGCCAGTCCCCCCATCCTGCTTCGACGCGCTCCGCCGGGGCGCGATGACAAGCCGCGGCGGCGCCCCACCCATCCGTTGGAAGGAGGTTTCCCATGCTCGAGTCCCTCACCAGCCGTCTCGGCATCGGTGCGTTCAAGCAGCGCCTGCCGCGCGCGGAAGAAGCGCTGCCCGGCCGTCAGACGCCGCTGCCGCTGCGCAACGTGCATTTCGTCAACGGCCAGCCGCTCAAGGGCGAGTTCCCGGGCATGGAGACCATCGGCTTCGGCATGGGCTGCTTCTGGGGCGCCGAACGCAAGTTCTGGCAGCTGCCGGGCGTGGTCACCACCGCGGTGGGCTACCAGGGCGGTTTCACGCCGAACCCGACCTACGAGGAAAGCTGCACCGGCATGACCGGCCACGCCGAGGTGGTGCGGGTGGTGTTCGACCCGGCCAAGGTGTCGCTGGACGAGGTGCTGCGCACCTTCTGGGAAAACCACGATCCCACCCAGGGCATGCGCCAGGGCAATGACCGCGGCACCGAATACCGCTCGGCGATCTACTGCGAGACCCAGGCCCAGTACGACGCCGCGCTGGCCAGCCGCGACGCCTACCAGCAGCGCCTGGGCGAGGCCGGCTACGGCCAGATCACCACCGAGATCGTCTACCCGGCGCCGCCGTTCTACTACGCCGAGGACTACCACCAGCAGTACCTGGCCAAGAACCCGGCCGGCTATTGCGGACTGGGAGGCACCGGCGTGAGCTGCCCGATCGGCCTGGAGGCCTGATCGGTCCGCTGGCCGGATCGCGTGCGCGTCATCGGCCGCCCATGCCGGTGACGCGGCTCAACCGGGGCTGACCTGCGCCGCCTCGAGGCGGCGTTGGTGTCATCGAGCCCTCGAGTTCTCCGTCATGACCGCGCGCCGCCCGTACCGCCACCTCGGCTTCTTCTTCCTGGGCTTGCTGGCACTGGTCCTGGCCGGCTTCACGCCGCGTATCCCGGGCACGCCGTTCTTCGGCTATCTCGGTCGCGCGCCGGACTTCGCGGGCGTGCCGGCCGCGGTCCACTTCCACGCGCTCGTCTGCGTCGCCTGGTTTGCGCTGCTGATCGTGCAGCCCTTCCTGATCGAGGCGGGCAGGCCGCGCGTGCACCGTTGGCTGGGCTGGGCTTCCATCGCGCTGGTGGTCCTGTTCGCGGGCAGCGTCGGCTGGCTGCAGTGGCGACGATTTTCACCGGGCCTCCTGTTCGATCCGGCGTTCTTCGTGGCGTTCTACGCGCTCGCGCTGCTGTACCGGCGCCGCTTCTTCCGGCACGTCGCCTTCGTGGTCGCTGCCGCGCTGATGGTGGCCCAGCCTGGTCTGGCGCGGCTGGGGATCCACCTGGCCGGCGGCTTCGCGGGCGTGATCTACACGATGATCGCGCTGTATCTGGCGATCATCGTCTTCTGGCTGCATGCCCGCTTCGCCTATGGGCGGCCGTTGCTGCGCAGCCCGTTTCTCGTGGTCCTGGCGATGTTCATGCTGGACCACGCGCTGACCTTCGTGGTCGGTTGATTTGGGGCCGCGCTGAGCCTGTCGATCAGGTCAGTCGGCGAACTCCGCGGCGAACATCGCCTCCACGCCGGCGATGTCGTCCTCGCGCTCGGGATGCAGCAGGCGCAGGCAGGCCGTAGCGAAGCTGACCGGGCTGGTGCCTGGCGCAGTGACCACGCCGTCGGCGCTGACCACCTTCTCCTCGCGGTAGTGGGCCTGCCCGGCATAGACCGGGCCCAGGCGCTCGGTCAGGAAGGCCAGCGCATTGCTGGTATGCGGCCGCGTGTCCAGCAGCCCGGCGTAGGCCAGGGCCAGGGTGGCCCCGCAGATCGCCGCGACCGGTCGCTGGGCGGCCACGCGCTCGCGCAGCAGGCCGCTCAGGCCGGGGATCTCGCCGGCCTGCCACTGGTCCGAACCGGGCAGGATCCACAGGTCCGCCTCCAGCGGCGCCAGGTCGGACAGGGCGAACTGGGGCACGATCTGCAGGCCGCCGATGCTGGTCACCGGCTTGCCGTCGATGCTGGCGCTGAGCACGGTATCGCCGAACCAGGCCCGCGCCGCCGGCAGGACCACGCCGATCTCCCAGTCCGCCACGCCATCGACCATCACCACCGCGATCGTGCCCATTGCCGCCCGTGCTCCGTCAAAGGATTGGGGGCCGAGTGTGGCAGGCGTGTGCGGGCGCGCAAGTGACAGCGCCGGGGACGTCCTGCCGACAGGCGATGCCCTAGAATGACCGCCATGTCCCTGCTGACCGACAACCTGGCCAACCAGCTGCTGATCGCGCTCCCGGCGTTGGACGATCCGCATTTCGCGCGCAGCGTGGCGCTGATCTGCCAGCACGACGGCGATGGCGCGATGGGCGTGGTCGTCAACCGGGCCTCGGAGTACACGCTGGGCGAGGTGCTGCAGCAGATGAACCTGGAGACCACCGACGAGGCGCTGCGCAACCGCGTGGTGCTGTACGGCGGCCCGGTGCATCCCGAGCGCGGCTTCGTCCTGCATGATGGCGGCGAGGCGTGGGAGTCGACCATGCAGATCGGCGCCGGCCTGTACCTGACCACCTCGCGCGACATCCTGGAAGCCATGGCGCGCGGCGCCGGCCCGGCCCACGCCGTGGTCGCGCTGGGCTGCGCCGGCTGGGGCGCCGGGCAGCTGGAGTTCGAGCTGGGCGAGAACAGCTGGCTGACCGCGCCGGCCGATGGCGAGCTGCTGTTCGACCTGCCGCTGGACCAGCGCTGGCAGGCCGCCGGGGGCCGCATCGGCGTGGACATGACCCGCATGACGGATTACAGCGGACACGCATGAAGACGGCGGCCGGACACCGTGCCGCAGGGCGCCGCGCGATTCCGGCGGTGTCGCCTTTCCCCTTCGTTCCGGTGTGTCGATGAGGCTCGACGGCACGGTCCTGGGCTTCGACGTGGGCGCGCGCCGCATCGGCGTGGCGGTGGGCAGCGCCTTCGGCACCGGCGCGCGCGCGCTGGCCGTGGTCGATGTGCATCCGGGCGGGCCGGACTGGCCCGCCATCGACAAGCTGCGCGGTGAATGGCGCCCGGACGGCTTCGTGGTCGGCGACCCGATGACCCTGGACGGCGGCGACCAGCCGATCCGCAAGCGTGCCCATGCCTTCGCCCGCGAGCTGCGCCAGCGCTACCAGCTGCCGGTGGTGCTGGTGGACGAACGCTCCAGTTCGGTCGAGGCCGCGCAACGCTTCGCGGTCGACCGCGCGCAGGGGCGCAAGCGCAAGCGCGACGCCGCGGCGCTGGACGCGGTGGCGGCCGCGGTCATCGTCGAGCGCTGGCTGGCCGCGCCGCAGGACGCCACGCATGTGCCCTGAGCGCGTGCGCGGCGCCGATCGCCTGATTCCTTCCCGCCGCGCGCCGCGCGCGCGGCTCCCTCGCCTCACCACGAGCACACCATGAGCCAACTGGATTCCAACGGACGCCTGCTGCACCTGCTGACCCTGGAGGGCCTGCCGAAGGACACGCTGTGCCGCATCCTCGACCGCGCCGGCATGATCCGCGACACCGCGCTGGGCCGCACGCACAAGCGCGACACACTGGTCGGGCGCACGGTGTGCACGCTGTTCTTCGAGCCCTCCACGCGCACGCGCAGCTCGTTCCAGATCGCCGCCCAGCGCCTGGGCGCGGACGTGGTGAACTTCGACGCCTCGACCTCCTCGGCGCGCAAGGGCGAGACCGCGCTGGACACCCTACGCAACCTGGAGGCGATGGGCGTGCGTGGCTTCGTGGTGCGTCATCCCGACGACGGCGCCGCGCAGATGCTGGCCGCGCACGCGCACGAGGGCACCACCGTGATCAACGCCGGCGACGGCCGCGCCGCGCATCCCACCCAGGGCCTGCTGGACGTGCTGACCATCCGCCAGGCCAAGGGCCCGGACTTCTCCAAACTCAAGATCGTGATGGTCGGCGACATCAAGCATTCGCGCGTGGCGCGCTCGGACCTGCATGCGCTGCGCACGCTCGGCGCCACCGACATCACCCTGTGCGCGCCGGACACGCTGCTGCCCGGCGGCGAGGTGTGCGCCGGCTGCGGGACCACCGGCGACTTCGATGCCGCGCTGGAGGGCGCCGATGTGCTGATGATGCTGCGTCTGCAGCGCGAGCGCATGGAGGAAGGGCTGGTGACCTCGCTGGAGGACTACCACCGCGACTACGGCCTGACCGCCGCGCGCCTGAAGCGGGCCGCGCCCGAGGCGGTGGTGCTGCATCCGGGCCCGATCAACCGCGGCGTGGAGATCACCGACGAGGTGGCCGACGGCCCGCAGTCGCTGGTCCTGCGTCAGGTCGGCAACGGCGTGGCCATCCGCATGGCGGTGCTGGAGATGCTGCTGGGCTGAGACCCTCGGAGTGGCACCGCTCGCGCCTGCGGGCACGAGCGGTTGGCCGATCAGCGCCGCCGCAGCTGATAGACCGCGGTCTGCAGCGAAGTGACGCCCTCGGCGGCGAAGCGCGGCTCGTAGGCCAGGATCTCGCGCCGCGCCAGCGAAACGATCGTCCAGTGCGCGCCATAGCGCGCCTGCACCTCGTCCGCATCGACCGAGAACGGCGGACCGGCCTTCTCGTGCTGCGCGTATTCCAGGGTGATCAGCAGACCCTGGCAGCGCGCCGGCAGGCGCCCGTAGACCTCCTCCACGTAGCGCGCCCGCAGCGGTTCGGGCAGGGCGATCAGCGCGGCGCGGTCGTAGACGCCGGCGCAGTCGGCCAGCAGCCCGGCATCGACGTCGAACACGTCGCCACAGATCAGCTCGATGTCGCCGGCGGTGTAGTGGGTGCCGTAGCGGGTGACGCGCGTGTGCGGCGTCAGCCCGTGCTCGGCGAAGAACTGCGCGACCGCCAGCGGCGACAGCTCGAGGCCCAGCACGCGGTGGCCCTGCGCGGCCAGCCAGGCCAGGTCCAGCGACTTGCCGCACAGCGGCACGAACACCTGGCTGCCGGCAGGCAGCTGCAGTGACGGCCAGTGCTTCTCTAGCAGCGGCATCACCTTGTCCTGGTGAAAGCCGATCTGGTGGTCCCGCCATTTCTGAAGCCAGAAGTCCGGCTGCATTCAAAGCTCCTCGGTCGGCAGCGCGATCAGGTCGGTCACGCCCACGTCGACGCCCGCCTGGAACAGCAGCGTGCTGGCCTGGCCGCGATGATGCGTCTGGTGGTTGAAGAAATGCAGGACCAGCTGCTGCCAGGAGCGCCTGAACGTCTTGCCGGTCGTATTGCGATAGACCAGCTCGCCTTCCAGCTGCGCATTGGTGAGCGCGCCGGCCCACCGCACGATGACGGCATCCAGCGCGGCACGGTAGCGCTGCAGCCCGGCGAAGGAATCCGCCAGCTCCTGCCGGAGCGAGGTCGGCAGCGGAAAGGGCTGCAGCGCTTCGCGCAGCATCGAAGCCGCCTCCGGCTGCGCGAAGCGGTGCAGCCAGACGGTGTCGCCCACGGCGATGTGATTGAACGTGGCCTGGATGGAGCCAAAGAAGGCGCCGCGATCCTGGCGCAGCGCCGCCTCCGGCAGCTGCGCTGCGGCTTCGTACATTCGCCGGTTCATCCAGCGGTTGTAGGCGGCCATCAGGACGGCGGCGTCTGGCGTCATCACCGGGTGCTACCGAACATCCAGCCCATCACCCTTCTGCCGCGCCGCGAACAGGGTCAGTCGCAGCGACGAGGAACGCGCCGCTGCGCGCCAGAACGGTGAGCTACTGGACATCTAGCCCATCGACCTTCTGCCAGCCGCGCGGCAGCAGCATCCCGCGCGTGGCGCGCGTCCCGGTGTACAGATCCAGGTCCTTGAACGACAGGGTCATGGTGCGCGCGCCGCTGTGCACGGCCAGCGTGCCGCCGGGGCCGATGGCGGCGATGGCGACCACGCGCTCGGTGGCCAGCTTGGCCTTGGGGATGTCGATCAGCTTGTTGCCCTTGCCCTTGTCCAGCTCGGGCAGGTCGCTGGCGGCGATCGCCAGCAGGTTGCCGGCGCTGGTCACCGCGACGATGCGGTCGGTGGCCGGGTTGGCCACCAGCGCCGGCTGCAGCACCTTGGCGTTGGGCGTGAGGTTGAACATCGCCTTGCCGGCCTTGTTGCGGCTGGTGAGGTTCTCGAAGCGGGTGACGAAGCCGTAGCCGTGCGAGGAGGCCAGCACGAAGCGGGTGTCGTTCTCGCCGGAGGCCAGCGCCTGGAACGAGGCGCCCGCCGCCGGCGAGAAGCGCCCGGTCAGCGGTTCGCCGTTGCCGCGCGCCGAGGGCAGGGTGTGCACCGCGGTCGAGTAGGCGCGCCCGGTCGAATCCAGGAACGCCACCTGGTGGTTGCTGCGCGCGCGCACCGCCGCCAGCAGGCCGTCGCCATCGCGGTAGGACAGCTTGGCGGTGTCGATGTCGCCGCCCTTGGCCGCACGCACCCAGCCCTTCTCCGAGACCACCACCGTCATCGCCTCGCTGGCGACCAGCTCGGTCTCGTCCAGCGCCTGCGCGGCCTGGCGGGCGATCAGCGGCGAGCGGCGCTCGTCGCCGAACTTCTTGGCGTCGGCCAGCAGCTCGTCCTTGACCAGCTTCCTGAGCCTGGTCTTGGAATCCAGCGTGGCCATCAGCTTCTCGCGCTCCTTGGCCAGCTCGTCCTGCTCGCCGCGGATCTTCATCTCTTCCAGGCGGGCCAGCTGGCGCAGGCGGGTTTCCAGGATGTAGTCGGCCTGTTCCTCGGACAGCTTGAAGCGCGCGATCAGCGCCGGCTTGGGCTCGTCCTCGCTGCGGATGATGCGGATGACCTCATCCAGGTTGAGGAAGGCGATCAGCAGGCCTTCCAGCAGGTGCAGGCGGCGCTCGACCTTCTCCAGGCGGTGCTTGAGGCGGCGGGTGACCGTGTCGTAGCGGAAACCCAGCCATTCGCCCAGCAGCGACTTGAGGTTCTTGACCTGCGGGCGGCCGTCCAGGCCGATGATGTTGAGGTTGACCCGGTAGCTCTTCTCCAGGTCGGTGGTGGCGAACAGATGACCCATCAGCTGGTCGGCGTCGACGCGGTTGGAGCGCGGGATCAGCACCACGCGCACCGGGTTCTCGTGGTCGGACTCGTCGCGGATGTCCTCCAGCCAGGGCAGCTTCTTGGCGCGCATCTGCGCGGCGATCTGCTCGATCACCTTGGACGGGGAGACCTGGTAGGGCAGGGCGGTCACCACGATGTTGGCGTGCTCGCGGGTGAAGGTCGCCCGGGCGCGCACGCTGCCGTTGCCGGTCTCGTACATCGCGCGCAGGTCGGCCGGGGCGGTGATGATCTCGGCGGTCGTCGGGTAGTCCGGGCCGCGCACGTGCTCGCACAGGTCGGCCACGGTCGCGTCGGGGTCGTCGATCAGGCGGATCAGCGCGCTGACGATCTCGTTGAGGTTGTGCGGCGGCACGTCGGTGGCCATGCCCACGGCGATGCCGGTGGTGCCGTTGAGCAGCAGGTGCGGCAGGCGCGCCGGCAGCCAGGTCGGTTCCTCCAGGGTGCCGTCGAAGTTGGGCGACCAGTCGGTGGTGCCCTGGCCCAGCTCGCCCAGCAGCACCTCGGCGATCGGGGTGAGCTTGGACTCGGTGTAGCGCATGGCCGCGAACGACTTGGGATCGTCGGACGAGCCGAAGTTGCCCTGGCCGTCGATCAGCGGATAGCGGTAGGAGAACGGCTGGGCCATCAGCACCAGCGCCTCGTAGCAGGCCGAATCGCCGTGCGGGTGGTACTTGCCGATGACATCGCCGACGGTGCGCGCCGACTTCTTCGGCTTGGCGGCGGCGCCCAGGCCGAGCTCGCTCATCGAATAGATGATGCGGCGCTGGACCGGCTTGAGCCCGTCGCCGATGAAGGGCAGGGCACGGTCCAGGACCACGTACATCGAGTAGTCCAGGTAGGCGCGCTCGGCGTACTCGCGCAGCGGGATCTGTTCGAATCCGTGGAAGGTGGGGCGGATGGCGTCGTCGGTCATGCGGCACTGCGGTTGAGGTGAACCCGCCGATTTTAGCCCCCCGCCCGTCGCAACGCCCGCGACACGGCGCGCCGGCCTTCAGCCACCCCAGCCGAACGGCAGCAGCGGCCCGCCCAGCCACATCCAGCGCGCCATCCAGGCCGTGGCCAGGGCGATCAGCGCGGTCAGGGGCGCGCCCACGCGCAGGAAGTCGCCGAAGGTGTACTGGCCCGGGTTGAGGATCAGCAGGTTGCCGTGGTGGCCGATCGGGGTCAGGAACGAGGCCACCGCGCCCATGGCGATGCAGATCACGAACGGCGTCTGCGGCTCGCCCAGCGCCTGGGCCATCGCCAGGGCGATGGGCGTGAGCAGCACGGTGGTGGCCGCGTCGGAGAGGATCTGGGTCAGCAGCGCGGCGCCGGCGAACATCACCAGCAGCAGGGTCAGCGCGCTCCAGTGCGCGGCATGGCGGCCGAGGATGTCGGCGAACCAGGCGGCCGTGCCGGTCTTCTCCATCGCCATCCCCAGCGGAATCACGCCGGCGATCATCACGTAGATGCGCACATCGATTTCCTCGTAGGCGCGGTCCACGCCCACGCAGCGGGTGACGACCATGGCCACCGCGCCGGCCAGGAAGGCGATCTGCGGGCTGAGCCAGCCGCTGGCCGCGGCGGCCACCGAGGCCACCATGATCGCCAGGGCCAGCGGCGCGCGCCGGCGGCTGCGCTGGTGCGCCTCGAACGGCATCAGCATCAGGAAGCCATGGTGCTGGGCCAGCTTGCCGAAGGTGTTCTGGCGGCCCCACAGCACCAGCAGGTCGCCTTCCTCGAGCGCCACCTCGGACAGCTCGCCGTGCAGCCAGCCCTCCTTGCGCCACAGGCCGACCACCACCACGCCCAGGGTGTGCAGGAAGTCGATGCTGGCCACGCTGCGACCGACGAACTCCGAATGCGGCGCCACCACCGCCTGCACCAGCTGCTCCTCGCCCAGCAGCTCGGTCTTGCGCGCATCGTCGCGCGGCTGCTCCCCGTACTTGACCACCGCATGCAGCGACAGGCCGGGCTCGTCCTTGATCGAGGCGATCTCGTCGGGCGAGGCGCGCACCAGCAGCACGTCGCCGCGCTGCAGCGGGCTGTCGGCGCGCTGCCGGGGCCGGCGCACGCCGTG
Source organism: Pseudoxanthomonas sp. X-1 (assembly GCF_020042665.1). Taxonomy (NCBI): domain Bacteria; kingdom Pseudomonadati; phylum Pseudomonadota; class Gammaproteobacteria; order Lysobacterales; family Lysobacteraceae; genus Pseudoxanthomonas; species Pseudoxanthomonas sp. X-1. Next base: position 3,013,466 of record NZ_CP083376.1, on the reverse strand, counting down.
GCGCAGCCAGTTCACCACCTGCAGGCGCTCGCCGAAGTGCGTGCGGAACGCCTCGTAGGACTGGCCGATCCACGGCGAGTCCTCGTCCACCACCAGCTCGGTGTAATAGCGCTCCAGGCGCATGTAGCTGTCGCTGCCGGACTCGCCGCTGCGCTTGGGCACCAGCCAGCGGCCCAGCAGCATGTAGACGGTGCCCAGCAGCACCAGCACCGCGCCGATCGGGGTGATGGCGAAGAACCCCAGCCCGTCCTGGCCCGAGCGCTTGAGCAGGTCGTTGGCCAGCAGGAAGGCCGGCGCGCTGATCAGGGTCAGCGTGGTGCCCAGCGAGGCGGCCAGCGACATCGGCATCAGCAGGCGCGACGCCGCCAGCTTCTGCTCGCGCGCCAGCCGCATCAGGATCGGCAGCATCATCGCGGTGACCATCAGATGGTGCGAGAACGCGGCCAGCGCCGCGGTGGCCGGCATCACCACCGCGATGGTGCGCCACTCGCTGCCGCCGGCGGCCCGGCCGATCGCCTGGCCGATGCGGTCGGTGATCCCGGTCGCGGCCAGGCCCGCCGAGAGCACGAAGACCGCCGCCACGATGATCGCCGGCTCGCTGGAGAAGCCCGACAGCGCCTCGCGCGGGTTGAGGATGCCGGTCAGGGTCAGGGCCAGCATGGCCAGCATGGCCACCAGGTCCACGCGCAGCTTCTCGCTGACGAACAGCGCCAGCGTCACCGCCAGGATGACCAGGAAGAGCAGCTGCTGAGGTTCCAGTGGCACGCGATGGCTCCGGGAGGAAGGCGCGCGCCAGCTTAAGCCGGGGCTCCATGCGCACGGTGTATGCGCCTGGACCTGAAGCGGCGCGCCGCGACGGCAACAAAAAACCCCGCGTTGGCGGGGTTTGATGTGTGGCAGTGGCCTGCCGATCCGTTGGTGCCCAGGAGAGGACTCGAACCTCCACGGTTTTACCCGCTAGTACCTGAAACTAGTGCGTCTACCAATTCCGCCACCTGGGCAACGGGGCGCGCATTCTGCGGTCAGGGCGGGGGGCGCGTCAACAGGTTCGGCGCATCACGCCACGCGCGTGGGCAGGAAGATCGGAAAGTCGCTTCGCCGAAGTCCGTGAGCGCAGACGCTTTGATGAGCGTGCGGGGCGGGTGAGCGCACTTCGCCAGCCGGCCTGGGCCCGGGCAGGCGCAACTCCTCGGCTCGGTCCGCCACCCAGGGTTGACTCTAGGGTAGGGCCGATTGACCGGCTTCCACCGGGTTCGGCGAGCACTACGCGCGCCCGCCTGCCCGACCGCTGCCCACGAAGCCAGAAGGCCAGTGCACCACGCTCCCTCGCCGCCCAGGAGAAGCGCAACAAAAAACCCCGCGTTGGCGGGGTTTGATGTGTGGCAGTGGCCTGCCGATCCGTTGGTGCCCAGGAGAGGACTCGAACCTCCACGGTTTTACCCGCTAGTACCTGAAACTAGTGCGTCTACCAATTCCGCCACCTGGGCAACGGGGCGCGTATGGTGCGGTGAACGGCGAGGATTGTCAACGCAACGGCCCACACCGCGCCGGTGGGCGCGGGCCGGCGGTGTACCATGCACCCATGACCAAAAAAACTGGATCGGGCGGACGCAACCCCCCATCGGGCAAGGCTCCGCCTTCCAAATCACGCACCGCCTCCGGCGGCGGAAAGAAGCCCGCCGGCAAGTCGCTCCCCCCCTGGATGCCACAACTGCCAGACGCGCCCGCCCCGGCGCGCTCGGGCAAGGGCGCGTCCGGCGGCCGGCGCGGCGGCGGCGATGAGCGCCAGCGCGATGCCGGCCCGCGTCCCTTCGAACGTCGCCCGCGCGGTCCGCGCGTGGTGGTGCCCGCGCAGGGCGCGGGCCAGGCCGGCTTCGTCGACCCGCACGCCGCGCGCGAGGCCGAGCGCTACGCCCAGCCCATCGCCAGCCGCGAAGTGATCCTGGGCACGCTGGCCGCCAGCGAAGGCCCGCTGACCGCCGAGGAAGTGGCCGCCAAGCTCGACCTGACCGCGCCGGACCGCTTCGAGGCGCTGGGCAAGCGGCTCAATGCGATGGTCCGCGACGGCCAGCTGCTGCTCAACCGCCGTGGCGGCTATGCCCCGGCCGAGCAGATGGACCTGGTGCCGGGCGTGGTGATCGCCAATCCGGAAGGATTCGGCTTCCTGCGGCCCGAGGCGGGCGGCGACGACCTGTTCCTGCCCCCGTTTGAGATGCGCAAGGTCATGCACGGCGACCGTGTCCTGGCCAGCGTCACCGGCATGGACCGCCGCGGCCGCCGCGAGGGTGCGATCGTGGAAGTGCTCGAGCGCCGGGTGAACCGGCTGATCGGCCGCTTCGCGCTGGAGGCGGGCGTGAGCTTCGTGGTGCCCGACGACAAACGCATGCAGCGCAACGTGCTGATCCCGCCGGACGCGCGCGGCGAGGCACGCGACGGCCAGCTGGTGGTGTGCGAGCTGACCCACGCGCCGGACGGACGCCGCGAACCGATCGGCAGGATCATCGCCGTGCTCGGCGACAAGCTCACCCCCTCGCTGGTGGTGGAGACCGCCATCCACGGCCACGAGCTGCCCTACGAATTCCCGCAGGCGGTGCTGGACGAGGCCGCCGCGGTGCCGCTGAAGGTCGAGCCGTCGATGATCGGCGGGCGCGTGGACCTGCGCGACATGCCGCTGGTGACCATCGACGGCGCCGACGCCAAGGACTTCGACGACGCGGTCTACTGCGAGTCCAACCGCAAGGGCCTTCGCATCAGCAACCGCTCTGGCTACCGGCTGGTGGTGGCCATCGCCGACGTGTCGCACTACGTGCGTCCCGGCACGCCGCTGGACGAGGAGGCGCAGCTGCGCGCGACCTCGGTGTACTTCCCCGGGTTCGTGGTGCCGATGCTGCCGGAGACCCTGTCCAACGGCATCTGCTCGCTCAATCCCAACGTGGACCGCATGTGCTTCGTGTGCGACATGCAGGTCAACAAGGAGGGCGAGGTCACCGAGTCGAAGTTCTACGAGGCGGTGATGCGCTCGCACGCGCGCCTGACCTACGACCAGGTGTGGAAGGCGGTGGGCGAGGACGATGCTGAGGCGCAGGCCCAGATCGGCCCAGCCATCCTGCCGCACGTGCAGCGCCTGCACGCGCTGTACGGCCTGCTGGCCAAGGCGCGGCAGAAGCGCGGCGCGATCGAGTTCGAGACCAGCGAAGTGCGCTTCGTCCTGGACAACAAGGGCGAGGTCACCCAGGCCGGCATGCAGGTGCGCAACGACGCGCACAAGCTGATCGAGGAATGCATGATCGCGGCCAACGTGCAGGCCGCGCGCTATCTGCTGGCCAAGGGCGTGCCGGCGCCGTACCGCGTGCACGAGCGTCCGCCGGAGTCCAAGTACGCCGACCTGCTGGAGTTCCTCAAGGAGTTCAAGCTGTCCATGCCGCCGTGGAGCAAGGTCGAGCCGCGCGATTTCACCGCGCTGCTGCACAAGATCCGCCAGCGCCCGGACGTGGCGCTGCTGGAGTCGGTGGTGCTGCGCAGCCAGAGCCTGGCGGTGTACACGCCGGACAACGCCGGCCACTTCGGCCTGGCGCTGGATGCGTACGCGCATTTCACCTCGCCCATCCGCCGCTACCCGGATCTGCTGGTGCACCGGGCGATCAAGCACGCGCTCAGCGGCAAGCCGGTGGAGAAGTTCCAGTACAGCCCGCGCGAGATGGCCGCGCTGTCGCTGCAGTGCTCCGAACGCGCGCGCCGCGCCGACGAGGCCGAGCGCGAGGTCGACGAGCGCTACCGCGCCGCGTGGATGGAACAGCACGTCGGCGGCATTTTCGACGGCGTGATCAGCGGGGTGACCAGCTTCGGCCTGTTCGTCGAGCTCAACCAGTCCAAGGTCAACGGCCTGGTGCACGTGACCCAGCTGCCGCACGACTATTACCACTTCGATCCGATCCGCAAGACGCTCTCCGGCGAGCGCCGCGGCATGGAGTTCCGCCTGGGCGATGCGGTCCAGGTGCAGGTCATGAAGGCCAGCATGGAGGAGCGCAAGATCGACTTCCGGCTGGTGGAGCAGCGCCAGGACGGGGCCGCCGCGGACGAGCAGCCGCCGCGCGCGTTCCCGGCCAAGCGCAAGAAGCAGAAGTACTGAGCGGGGGCGGCGGGCGATGGGCGAGTACAGCGGCGGGTGTCAGTGCGGTGCGGTGCGCTTCCACGTCAGCGGCACGCTGGAGGACGCCTCGATCTGCCACTGCCGCATGTGCCAGAAGGCCTTCGGTGCGTATTACGCGCCGCTGGTGTCCACGCGCGGCGCCACCCTGACCTGGACGCGGGGGCAGCCCACGCGCTTTGCCTCCTCCAACCTGGTGGAACGCGGCTTCTGCAACCAGTGCGGCACGCCGCTGACCTACGAGGCGCCCGATGGCGTGGCGCTGGCGGCCGGCGCGTTCGACACCCCGGCGCTATTCCCGCCGCGCATCCAGTACGGCGTGGAAGGTCGGCTGCCGTTCGTCGATGCGCTGCATGGACTGCCGACGCGTCGCACCGAACAGGACGCCGAGTCGCTGGAGTTCCTGTCGCGCATCGTCTCGTTCCAGCATCCTGACCGCGATCTCTGACCTGACGGGCCAGGGATCCGGATCCAGGAGTACACGCGGGGGCTGATGGCCTCCCTGCATCGCGCCACCGCATCGCCCCGTTCCAGAGCCGCAAGCCCCGCGTCCCGTCCCAAGCAAGCCGATTCCTCAAGACGTTCCCCCCATGAGCAAACAGAACCAATGGATCGTCGGCGTCAACGCCGTCGCCTCGGCCATCGACAACGACGCCGACCACGTGCGCGAAGTGCTGATCGATGGCGGCAGCAAGAACGCGCGCCTGATCGAAATCGAGGAGAACGCGCGCCGCAAGGGCATCGACGTGCGCCGGGTCACCACCCAGGCGCTGGACGGCGTCGGCGGCCAGGTGCGCCACCAGGGCGTGGCCGCGCGTTACGCCGCCGCGCGCACCTGGGACGAGGGCGAGCTGCCCGGCCTGATCGAGGGGGCTCAGGGCCGCGCGCTGCTGCTGGTGCTCGACGGCGTGCAGGACCCCCACAACCTCGGCGCCTGCCTGCGCAGCGCGGCCGCGGCCGGGGTCACGGCGGTGGTCATCCCCAAGGACAAGTCGGTCGGCCTGAACGCCACCGTGCGCAAGACCTCGGCCGGTGCCGCCGACCGCATCCCGGTGATCGCCGTGACCAACCTGGCGCGCACGCTGCGCGAGATCCAGAAGGCCGGCGTGTGGATCTACGGCCTGGCCGGCGAGGCGGAGAACTCGCTGTACGCACTGGACCTGACCGGCAATGTCGCGCTGGTGCTCGGCGGCGAGGGCGACGGCATGCGCCGGCTCACGCGCGAGCACTGCGACGGGCTGGTGAAGATCCCGATGCCGGGCGACATCGAAAGCCTCAACGTCTCGGTCGCCACCGGCGTGACCCTGTTCGAGGCCGTGCGCCAGCGCGGCGCCTGAGGCGGACAAGGGGGACCACGTGCGGGCGGGGGGCGCATGAGGCGGACGCATCGGCATGGCGCCGGCTGGCCACGGGCGTGGGCGCTGCTCGTGCTGGGCCTCCTGCTCTCGGCGCTGGCCGGGCCGGTGCCGGCCGCCGCGCCGATCGCACCGGCGCCGCCGCTGCGCGACTACGCCATCGACCTGTGGACCTCGCGCGAGGGGCTACCGCACAACTCGATCCGCGACATCGCCCAGACGCCCGATGGCTACCTGTGGTTCGGCACCTGGGAAGGCCTGACCCGCTACAACGGCCTGGACTTCACCACCTTCGACCGCGGCACCCGGCCGGCGCTGGCCGACAACGGCATCGGCGCCCTGTACGTGGCCCCGGACGGCGCGCTGTGGCTGAGCGATTCGCGCGGCAACATCAGCCGCTACGGCAGCGATGGCACCTTCAAGATCTGGCCGCGTCCGGCCGACGCGCCCGAGGTGCTGCTGCCGGCGATGACCATGGACCGCCACGGCCGGCTGTGGATGCTGTTCGAGGGCCGCGGCCTGGCCTGCCTGGAACCGGACGGCCGCTATCGCTATGAGACGCCGGGGCCGGATTCGCCGCTGCGCACGGCTTACGCGCACCTGGCCATCGATGCCCAGGACCGCGTCCTGGTGGGCAGCACCGAGGGCCTGCTGCGCCGCGATCAGGACGGCACCCTGCACAACGTGTCCCGCGAGGCCGGCCTGCCGGCCGGCGCGGCCTGGCCCTACCTGGCGCCGGACGGCGCGCTGTGGGTGGTCGCGCAGGACCATCTGTACCGGATGGAAGGCCAGCGCCTGGTGCTGCGCCATGTCTTGCCCCGCGTCGGGCGCCCCAGTTCGATGGTGCAGGACCGGCGCGGCGAGCTGTGGCTCGGCACCGAGAGCGGCGAGGTGCTGCGCATCGGCCGCAACGGCGTGGAGACCCTGACCTCGGCCTGGCCGCTGCCGGGCGGGCGCATCACCAGCCTGAAGGAGGACGCCGAGGGCAGCCTCTGGATCGGCGCCAACGGCGGCCTGTTCCGCCTGCACGAGACCCTGTTCTCCAACATCACCAAGCGCCACGGCCTGGACTCGGACTACGTGCGCGCGCTGCTGGAGGACGGCGAGGGCGCGATGTGGGTGGGCCATCCGCTGGGGCTGCAGCGGATCGAGGCCGATCGCCGTGTGACCTCCGTGGCCCTGCCCACGCAGACCGGCAAGCCGCCCTCGGTGCTGAGCCTGGCGCGCCAGCGCGACGGCACGCTGTGGGTGGGCACGGCCAGCGACGGGGTGTACCGCGTGCCGGTCCACGGCGCGATCGCGCGCTACGGCACCGAGCAGGGCGTGCCGCAGGGCACGGTGCGGGCGATCAGCGTGGGCGCGGACGATGTGGTGTGGCTGGCCACCCAGCGCGGCCTGGCCTACATCGACGGCGCACGCGCGGTGCGCCCGCAGGTGGCCGGCCTGCCCAGCGGCCTGATCACCGCGGTCCACAGCGAGCCCGGGGCGGTCTGGATGGGCACGCTGGAAGGCGCGCTGGTGCTGCGCGGCACGCAGGTGCGGGCGCTGCCGGTGGGCGCCATGGGCGGCGCGCGCACGGTGTTCGGCTTCACCCGCCTGGGCGATGCGATGTGGATCGCCACCGACCGCGGCCTGTATCGCGAGCGCAACGGCGCCCTGGCGCGCGTGGGCCGCGAGCAGGGCGTGCCGGTGGACACGGTGTTCGAACTGAAGCCCGACCACGCCGGTCGCCTGTGGATCACCAGCAACCGCGGCGTGCTGTACACCAGCCTGGCGAGCCTGGACCGCGTCGCCGACGGCCTGCAGCCGCGCGTGCTGATGACCAGCTTCAACGAGATGGACGGGATGGCCAATTCGCAGGCCAACGGCAGCTCGGGGCCGACCGAGGTGGTGCGCGGCGACGGCACGGTGTGGATCGCCACGGCCGGCGGCGTGAGCATCGTCGATCCCGCGCGCATGCAGTGGTTCCGCGACCGGCCCGCGCCGCCGGTGGTGATCGACGATGTCCAGCGCGACGGCGCGCCCCTGGCCTGGCGCACCGAGCGGCCGCTGCGGCTCAACGGCGACCAGCGCCTGACGGTCAGCTACGTCGGCCTGAGCTATCTGATGCCCGAGCGCACCGAGTACCGCACCCGCCTCGACGGCCTGGACAGCGACTGGGTGCGCCGCGGCCACCAGCGCAGCATCGAACTGGCGCGGCTGCCGCCTGGCGACTACACCTTGCGCGTCTCGGCCGCGCATCCGGACGGCGCCTGGAGCGATCCGCCCGCGGTGCTGCGCTTCACCGTCGATCCCCTCCTGTGGCAGCGCCACGATGTGCAGTTCGCGGCGACGGCGCTGCTGGTGCTGGCCCTGTTCGGTCTGTACCGCTATCGCATGCACCGCTACCGGCATCGCACCGCGCGCCTGGCCGGGCTGGTCGATGCGCGCACGCGCGACCTGCAGGCCCAGGCGCAGCGCCTGCGCCAGGCCGACGAGGAAAAGACCGACCTGCTGCAGCAGATGCGCGTGCAGGCCGAGGCCTTCGAGCGCCAGGCGCGCGAGGACATGCTGACCGGCCTGCCCAACCGCCGCGCGTTCGAGGAGCGGCTGGCGCAGGAAATGGCCCGTGCCCGGCGCAGCGGGCAGCCGCTGTGCCTGGCGATGCTCGACGTGGACCACTTCAAGCGCGTCAACGACCAGCACTCGCATACGGTCGGCGATGCGGTCCTGCGCGAAGTCGGGCGGCTGCTGGCCGCGCAGCAGCGCGAGGCCGACATGGCCGCGCGCAGCGGCGGCGAGGAGTTCTGCCTGCTGTTCACGGACACCACGCTGGAACAGGCCGCGCGCGCCTGCGAGCGGCTGCGCGGGTTGTTCCACGCGCGCCGCGACTGGGGCGGGGTCGCCGGCCTGGCCATCACCTTCAGCGCCGGCCTGGTGATGCTGGAGCCGGGCGACGCCGCGCCGGCCGCGCTGTACCAGCGCGCCGACCGCCTGCTGTACCGCGCCAAGCGCAATGGCCGCGACCGGATCGAGCACGATTGAGCGCTGGGGGGCGCGTGCGCTCGGCATTCCCGCGAAGGCGGGAACCCAGCGACCTGGGGCTCCTCGCGCGAAAGTCCCTGGATTCCCGTTTGCGCGGGAATGACGAGATCTTGTCGGGCGTGTGGGTCCGAGGCCGCAGGGCAGTGGATGCCTTTCAGGGTCGAGCTTGGCGAGCTCAGGTCTTGCCGGTCTGGTGCCAGGCCCGCGCCGTGACAGGCGTCAGCGCAGCAGCGCTTCGTACAGCGCCAGGTCCTCCTGCGAGAAGCAGCAGAACAGCACCTCGCGCAGGCCTGGATACGCGACCGCCTCGGCGCGCACGGTCTCCACGGCGATCTTCGCCGCAGGCGCCGGCGGGAAGCCGTAGATGCCGGTGCTGATGCAGGGAAAGGCGAGACTGGCCACGCCGCGTTCGCCAGCCAGGCGCAGGCTGTTGCGGTAGCAGTCGGCCAGCAGCGCCGCCTCGCCGTGCTCGCCGCCGCGCCAGACCGGCCCGACGGTGTGGATCACGTAGCGCGCCGGCAGGCGATAGCCGGCGGTGATGCGCGCCTGCCCGGTCTGGCAGCCGCCGAGCAGCCGGCACTCTGCCACCAGTTCCGGCCCGGCGGCGCGATGGATGGCGCCATCGACACCGCCACCGCCGAGCAGGCTGCTGTTGGCGGCATTGACGATGGCATCGACCTGGAGCGTGGTGATGTCGGCGCGCAGGGCACGGAGTTGAGCGGGCATGGGAGCAGCCTGCCACGGCGCGCGTGGCCTGGATGCGAAGACGGCCGTCAGTACACCACGTTGCGCACCAGCCGCAGCGGTGCGTCGCCGTCGTTGCGGTAGGCGTAGTCGCCGGCATCGCTGGCGAACACCAGGTGTTCGCCAGCGGCGAACTGGCGCAGGCCGTGGACGCTCTCCAGCGTCAGCGTGCCTTCGATCACCAGCAGCAGCTCGCGCCAGCCGGCCGGATCGGCCTGCGAGGCATAGCGCTCGCCCGGCATCAGCGTCCATTGCCACAGTTCGACCTGATGGCCCGCCGGCACGCTGGACAGCATCACGCCGCGCGAGGCGGGGTCGCGTCCGCGCCAGGCCAGCGCATCCACACGCGTCGGGTCGTCGATCGCCGCGGATTTGAGCAGGTCGGCGAACTGCACCCCCAGCGACGCGGCCAAGCGGTCCAGGGTGTTGAGGCTGACGTTGGCATCGCCCGATTCGATCGCCACCAGCATGCGCCGGCTGACCTGGGCGGCCTCGGCCAGGGCCTGCTGGCTCAGGCCGGCCTGCTGGCGCAGTCGGCGCAGATTGCCGGCCACATGTTCGAGCACGCTCATCGTGACTCCGTCCGGTTGCGCACTATATTGCGCGTCATTAGACTGACCATCCTGCGCAATATAGTGCGCAGGCTCGCGCTCATCCACTACAGGCTCTTCGTGTCCACCTCGTCCCCCTCGCTGAAGTCCTCGGTGCTGTTCCCGGTGCTGCTGTTGCTGGCCTCGATGGTGTCCATCCAGGCCGGCGCGAGCCTGGCCAAGACGCTGTTCCCGGCGGTCGGCGCCACCGGCGCGACCGCGCTGCGGCTCGGCTTCGGCACGGTGCTGCTGTGGATCGCCTTCCGGCCCTGGACGCTGCCCTGGCGCGCGCTGCCGTGGAAGATGCTGGTCGGCTACGGCGTGTCGCTGGGCACGATGAACACCCTGTTCTATCTCGCCCTGCAGACCGTGCCGCTGGGCCTGGCGGTGGCGCTGGAGTTCACCGGGCCGCTGGCGCTGGCGCTGCTGGGCTCGCGCCGCGCGCTGGATCTGCTGTGGGCGCTGTTGGCCGCGCTCGGCCTGGCGCTGCTGGTGCCGTGGCCGGGCCGCGACGCGGCGCTGGACCCGTTCGGCGTGGCTTGCGCGGTCGGCGCCGGCGTGTGCTGGGCGCTGTACATCGTCTTCGGTCAGAAGGCCGGCGCCGGGCATGGCCCGCGCATGGTCGCATTGGGGTCGTCCATCGCCGCGGTGGTGGCCGTGCCCTGGGGCGTGATCCACGCCGGCAGCGGGCTGCTGGCGCCGGCGCTGCTGCCGGCGGCGCTGGGCGTGGCGCTGCTGTCGATGGCGCTGCCGTATTCGCTGGAGATGATGGCGCTCACCCGTCTGCCCACGCGCACCTTCGGCATGCTGATGAGCCTGGAACCGGCCGTCGGCGCGCTGTGCGGCCTGGCTTTCCTGCACGAGCGCCTGTCGGGCCTGCAGTGGCTGGCGATCGCCGCGGTGATCGTGGCCTCGGCCGGCGCCACGCTGGGCGCCCGGACCCCGCCACCGGCGGCGCGGCTGCCGGACTAGGCACTCAGGCGCGACGCCGCCGGATCCCTTGCGCCAGTTCCCAGGCGCGGCCGCGCAACGCGTCGAAGCGCTCATTGAGGTCGGCGTAGCCCGGTTTCCAGGCAAAGCGTCCGTCCTGGTACGACTGGCCGAGGATCAGGTCGTTGAACGATCCCATGCCGCCGTAGGCACCAAGCAGGTCGTCCGCGCCGCGATCGTCGCCTTGCGCCAGGCGGGATTTCGCGCGCCGCATCCACGCGCTCCAGTGGGTATCGCCGTCCTGTTCCAGCACCTGGATCAAGGCGTCCAGCACATCGATGATCGGCTGCAGCGAGGCGTCAGCCGGCGGCGGGACTTCGCGCGTCATGATTCGGACGCGGCTTGCGTCCGCGGCCACTGGTTGGCGATGTTGCAGAACAGCCGCGCGGTCTGCTCGACGTCGTAGACAGCCGAATGCGCCTCCTCGGCGTTCCAGTGCATGCCGGCCGCCTGCACCGCGCGCGCCAGCACCGTCTGCCCGTAGGCCAGCCCGCCCAGGGTCACCGTGTCGAACACGCTGAAGGGATGGAACGGATTGCGCTTGTGCTGGGTGCGCGCCACCGCGGCGTTGAGGAAATGCAGGTCGAAATGCGCGTTGTGCCCGACCAGGATCGCGCGCTGGCAGTTGTGCTTCTTCACCGCCGCGCGCACGGGCGCGAAGATGTGGTCCAGCGCCTCCTTCTCCGGCTTGGCCAGGCGGAAGGGATGGTCGAGCACGATGCCGGTGATCTCCAGCGACTTGGGGTCGATCTCCAGCCCCGGCGCCGGCTCCAGGTGCACGCAGGCGGTCTCGCCCAGGACGAAGCGGCCGGTCTCGTCCAGGTCCAGCGGCACGGCGGCGATTTCCAGCAGCGCGTGGCGGTTCCAGTCGAAGCCGCCGGTCTCCACGTCCACCACCACCGGCAGGAAGCCGCGGAAGCGGCGCGCCATGGGCGTGAACGAAGCGGCGGACGGGGCGGGGGAAGGGGGAACGGGGGCGTCTTGCATCGCGAAAGCCTAGCAGACCGGCCTCGCGCGTCCGCCCGCGCCCGGCGCTCGCGACCATGAAAAAGGACGCGCCGTCGCCGGCGCGTCCGTTTCGATCGCCGCATGAGGCCAGCGGGTCAGTGACTGGCCGCGATCACGCTGGTGATGATGCCCGTGGCCACGGCCACCAGCACATAGTCGTTGTCGACGCGGCGCCACTGGTGACCGCGCGGCGGCGGAGGCAGGTGGTGGATGCGGTAGTCGCGGACGTAGACGCCGCGGTGATCGTGGCGCAGATGCTCGCCACGGCTCCAGTGATGCGGACCATCACGACGGTGCGCCGGCGGCGGCGGGCCGCGGCGGTCGTCATGGCGATCGCCATGATGCTGCGGAGCGGCCATCGCGGTGCCGCTCGCCGCCAGCGACAGGGCCAGGAAGAGGGTGGACAAGCGTTTCATGGCGTTCTCCTCTGCAGGGGGGCCCGGGTCTCCGGGCTCGCGTGCAGCCTGCGCTGGCGAATATGAACACGCTAAAAATTTTCGTTACGCCCCGCACTCGGGAGTCAGGATTGCGAAAACCCGCCGGACGGGATATTGGTCGTCGAGGTCTCGTCGCGCTTGTCGCGCGGCGGCAGCGGATGATCGCCCTGCACCAGGAACCACACGTTCTCGGCGATGTTGGTCGCATGGTCGCCGATGCGCTCGAGGTTCTTGGCCATGAACAGCAGATGCGTGCACGAGGTGATGTTGCGCGGGTCTTCCATCATGTAGGTCAGCAGTTCGCGGAACAGCGAGGTGTACATCGCGTCCAGTTCGGCGTCGCGGTCGCGCACGTCCAGCGCCAGCTGCGCGTCCTGGTCGCGGTAGGCGGCCATGGCATCGCGCACCAGTTCGGCGGCCAGCTGGCCCAGCGAGCGCAGGCCGGTGGCGTGCGGCACCGGCGGCAGCATGTTCAGCGCCATCGAGCGCTTGGCCACGTTGGAGGCGTAGTCGCCGATGCGCTCGATGTCGTTGGGGATGCGCAGCGCGGCCAGGATCACGCGCAGATCGCGCGCCATCGGACCGCGCAGGGCCAGCTGCATCACGTCGTGGCTGACCTTGTCCTCCAGCGTGTCGATGGCCTCGTCGTTGGCGATGATGCGCTCGGCGGCGCGGTCGTCGCGGCGCTCGACCACGTCCAGCGCCGCTTCCAGCTGGGCCACGGCGATCTCGCCCATGTGCAGGATCTCGGCCGCGATGCGGCGCTGCTCTTCGTCGTAGCTCTTGACGATGTGGTCGTGCGGGAAGTTGTTCATGGGCGCGGGAAGTGAGGGGAGAGTGTGGGGAGCCAGGAACGGGCGGCGGAAAACGAGAAACGAGGGGCGCGACGAAGGGGCGAGCGCGACGGGGCGTGTGGATCAGCGGGAGGGCGGCACATCCCCGCGTCGACCCGTTCCTCGCGTCTCGCTCCTGGCTTCAACCGAACCGCCCGGTGATGTAGTCCTCGGTCTGCTGCTTGGACGGACGCGAGAAGATGATCGAGGTGGCATCGTGTTCGATCAGATCGCCCAGGTACATGAAGGCGGTGTAGTCGCTCACGCGCGCGGCCTGCTGCATGTTGTGGGTGACGATGGCGATGGTGTAGTCCTGCTTGAGCTCTTCGACCAGCTGCTCGATGCGGCTGGTGGAGATCGGGTCCAGCGCCGAGGTCGGCTCGTCCAGCAGCAGCACGCTGGGACGCAGCGCCACGGCGCGGGCGATGCACAGGCGCTGCTGCTGGCCACCGGACAGCCCGAGCGCGCTCTGGCCCAGCTTGTCCTTCACCTCGTCCCACAGCGCACCCTGGCGCAGGGCCTGCTCGACGCGATCGTTCATGTCGGCCTTGGACAGCTTCTCGTGGTGGCGGATGCCGTAGGCGACGTTCTCGAAGATGGTCATCGGGAACGGCACCGGCTTCTGGAACACCATGCCGACCTTGCTGCGCAGGCGGTTCATCGGATACCTGGGCGAGAGGATGTCCTCGCCGTCCAGCAGCACCTCGCCGGTGGCGCGCAGCTTGGGATAGAGCGCGTAGATGCGGTTGAAGATGCGCAGCAGCGTGGACTTGCCGCAGCCCGAGGGACCGATCAGCGCGGTCACGCGCTTCTCCGGGATCTGCAGGTTGATGCCCTTGAGCGCGTGGAAGTTGCCGTAGTAGAAGTCCAGGCCGCGGGCTTCGAGCTTGACCTCGGCCGGCGGCAGCGCGCCGCGCTCGGTGGTGACCGGGGTCAGGCGCGGGGCGGGCGAGGCGTGCTGCACATCGTTCATGGTGGGATCCATCGAGAGATCAGTCATTGGAGATCCGGTTGCGCAGCAGGAAGAAGCGCGCGCCGAGGCTGACAAGCAGGACGAACACGGTCAGGACCAGCGCGCCGGCCCAGGCCAGGGTCTGCCAGGTTTCGTAGGGGCTGCCGGCGAACTGGTTCATCACCACCGGCACCGAGGCCATCGGGCGGAAGATGTTGCTGCTCCAGAACTGGTTGCCGAAGGCGGTGAACAGCAGCGGCGCGGTCTCGCCGGAAATGCGCGCCAGCGCCAGCAGGATGCCGGTGACGATGCCCGCAGAGGCGCTGCGGTAGAGCACCTGCATGATCACCTTCCACTGCGGGATGCCCAGCGACAGCGCGGCCTCGCGCATCTGCGCCGGCACCAGGCGCAGCATCTCGTCGGTGGTGCGCACCACCACCGGCAGCACGATGAAGGCCAGCGAAATCGCACCGGCCAGCGCCGAGAAGCCGATCACCGAGACCACCATCGCGTATACGAACAGGCCCAGCACGATCGAGGGCGCCGACAGCAGGATGTCGTTGACGAAGCGCACCACCGTGCCGGCCTTGCGCGCGTTGCCGTACTCGGCCAGCCAGGTGCCGGCCAGCACGCCCAGCGGCGCGCCGATCACGATCGCCAGCACGCACATCACCGCGCTGCCGAAGAAGGCGTTGCGCAGGCCGCCTTCCTGCATCGGCGGCGGCGTGTTCTGGACGAACAGGTCCAGGTTGATCCCGGCGATGCCCTTGGCCACCAGCGTCCACAGGATCCAGGCCAGGAACGCCAGGCCGAACAGCGCGGTGATGCAGGAGATGAAGATCGCCAGCACGTTGACCACGCGGCGGCGCGCATAGATGGCGGCGCTGGACATCAGTTGCCCTCCCGGCGGGACAGCTGCATCAGCATGAAGCGCGCGGCGGCCAGCACCGCGAAGGTCACGATGAACAGGATGAAGCCCAGCAGCAGCAGCGCCGAGCGGTAGGTCTCGGTGGCCTCGCCGAAGTCGTTGGCGATCAGCGCGGCGATGGTGGTGCCCGGCATCAGCAGCGAGGCCGACAGGCTGACGCTGTTGCCGACCACGAAGGCCACGGCCATGGTCTCGCCCAGCGCACGGCCCAATCCCAGGAAAATGCCGCCGATCACCGCCGAGCGGGTGTAGGGCAGGACGATGTCCCAGCTCACCTCCCACTTGGTCGCGCCCAGCGCGTAGGCCGATTCCTTCAGGCGCGTGGGCACGGTCAGGAACACCTCGCGCATCACCGAGGAGATGAAGGGGATGACCATGATCGCCAGCACGAAGCCGGCGGTCAGGATGCCGATGCCCAGCGGCGGTCCCTGGAACAGGACGCCGACCACCGGCAGGGTGCCGAGGCTGTCGTTGAGCCAGGGCGTGACGTATTCGGTCATGACCGGCACCAGCACGAACAGGCCCCACATGCCGTAGATGATCGAGGGAATGCCGGCCAGCAGTTCGATGGCCGTACCGATCGGGCCGCGCAGCCAGCGCGGCGCTACTTCGGTGAGGAAGAAGGCGATGCCGAAGCTCACCGGCACGGCGATGATCATGGCGATGACGGCGGTGACCAGCGTGCCGTAGATCGGCGCCAGTGCGCCGTACTTGTTCTCCACCGGATTCCAGTCGGTGGAGGTGATGAAGTGCCAGCCCTGGTCGAGCAGCACGTGGCGCCCGCCCCAGAGCATGGACAGGGCGGCGCTGGCCAGCGCGACCAGCACGAAGACCACGGTGCCGACCAGCACCCAGCGGAACAGGCGGTCGGCACGCGCATCGCGCGCGTCGCGCGAGTTGCCGTCGGGAAGGGGGAGCGTTGCTGCGTTCATGCAGGATGAGGGCTCGGAGGGGGGCGGGAGACGCGACGCGGCGTTGTTGCCGCGAAAGCGTGAACGCACAATCTTTCAGTTCGTGATTGCCGCGGAGGCGGGAAAGCGGCTTTTCAATTCTTCAATTGCCGCGAAAGCGGGCAAGTGTTCTTTCAACTCTTCATTGCCGCGGAAGCGGAAAGCCGTCTCTCAACTGGTCATTCCCGCTTTCGCGTGGATGGAGGCGGCATGCCGCCTCCGGCAGCGGCAAAGGCGGCCGGGCCTATGGCCCAGCCGCGCCGCTGCGTCACTTGAACTCCGCCGTCCAGTACGCCTCGATCTGCTGCACCAGCGGCGCCGGCAGCGGCACGTAGTGGAGGTCTTCGGCCTGCTTCTGGCCGTGCTCGAAGGCCCACTTGAAGAACGCCAGCGTGTCGGCGTTGCGCTTGGCGTCGGCCGACTGCTTGTGCATCAGCATGAAGTTGGTGGCGGTGATCGGCCATGCCTTCTCGCCGGGCGCGTTGGTGATCACCAGGTTGAAGTCCTTGGCGTTGGCCCAGTCCGCGCTCTCGGCCGCGGCGGCGAAGGAGGCCGCATCCGGCTGCACCCACTGGCCGGCCGCATTCTGCATGGCGGTGTAGGGCATGTTGCTCTGCAGGGCATAGGCCAGCTCGACGTAGCCGATCGAGTTCTTGATCTGCTTCACGTACGAGGCCACGCCTTCGTTGCCCTTGCCGCCCACGCCGTCGGGCCACTGCACCGAGGTGCCTTCGCCGACCTTGGACTTCCACTCCGGGCTGACCTTGGACAGGTAGTTGGTGAAGTTGAAGCTGGTGCCCGAACCATCGGAGCGGTGCACCAGGTTGATCTTGGCGTCCGGCAGCTTCAGGTCCGGATTGACGGCCACCAGCGCCGGGTCGTTCCACTTGGCGATCTTGCCCAGGAAGATGTTGGCCAGCAGTTCGCCGGTCAGGCGCAGCTTGCCGGCGTCCACGCCGTCCAGGTTGACCACCGGCACCACGCCTCCGATGGCGGAGGGGAACTGCCCCAGGCCCGACTGCGCCAGTTCCTCGCTGGACAGCGGCTTGTCCGAAGAACCGAAGTCCACGGTCTTGGCCTTGATCTGGGCGATGCCGCCGCCGGAGCCGATGGACTGGTAGTTGACCTGGTTGCCGGTGCTGGCGGCGTAGTCGGACGACCACTTGGACACCAGCGGATAGATGAAGGACGCGCCGGCGCCGGAGATCTGCGCGGCGTTGGGGTTCTTCGCGGCCGCGGCCGGCTGGGGAGCGCCGTCGGCGCCCGGTGTGGCGGCGGTGTTGGCCTGGTCGGCGGGCTTGCTGCAGGCCGCGACGGCCAGGGCAACGGACAGGGACAGCAGGGCCGCGCGGGCCGGCTTGAAACGCATGGGCAACTCCAGGGAAGCGAAGAGGGCGCAGACGAACATCCGGCCTGCTTGGCGCTATTGGATGATGCTTTTGTTACAGGGTCATGACGCCGTGGCCGGGGCACGTTTTCCGGCTTCGGAGGGGCAGCGGTCCGGCGGGCGGGAGCCGCTTATCCCTTGATCGGGGCATCCTGCCCTGCCTGAAGGCGCTCGGCTTCCTGCCTCGCTCGGCGCGGCCCCCGCCCGCCGGACCGCTGCCTCGCGCGCCAGGCCACAGGGCTTCGGTTTGTGCCCCTTCCCTTGCGCGCAGCGCAGGGAGGGATGGGGAGGGGTCGGGGCTTTCCCGGGCCGGCCACCGAAGCGAGTAGCAAAAGCACACCGCCCTTCAGTCGCTAGGTCGTGACTTCGAGCGCCCCTTCGTCTGCGGCGAGGTTATGTGCCTCCCCGCACAAAAAAACGCGGCCCACAAAGGGCCGCGTCATCGAACGTCGTGCGGCCGCAGGAGGCCGCGCGTCCGCTCAGTACTTCAGGTTGGTCGACCAGTAGGTCTCGATCTGCTGCACCAGCGCGTCGGGCAGCGGCACATAGTCCAGTGCCTTGGCCTGGGCGTCGCCGGAGGCGTAGACCCACTTGAAGAACTCCTTGGCGCCCTTGGCGCTGGCGGCGCTCTTGGGCGACTTGCGCATCAGGATGAAGTTGGTCGCGGTGATCGGCCACGCCTCGGCGCCCGGGGCGTTGGTGATGACCAGGTTGAAGTCCTTGGACTTGGACCAGTCGGCGCTGGAGGCGGCGGCCGAGAAGGTCTCATCGCTGGGCAGCACGAACTTGCCGGCCGAGTTGCGCATCGACGCGTAGGCCAGCTTGTTCTGCAGCGCATAGGCGTACTCGACGTAGCCCACGCCGCCCTTGATCTGCTTGACGTAGGCGGCGACGCCCTCGTTGCCCTTGCCGCCGATGCCGGCCGGCCACTGCACGGTGGTGCCTTCGCCGATCTTGGACTTCCACTCGGGGCTGACCTTTGACAGGTAGTTGGTGAAGTTGAAGCTGGTGCCCGAACCGTCGGAGCGGTGGACGATGGTGATCTTCTGGTCGGGCAGGGTCAGGCCCGGGTTCAGCGCGGCGATCGCCGGATCGTTCCACTTGGCGATCTTGCCCAGGAAGATGTTGGCCAGGGTGGCGCCGTCCAGCTTCAGCGCGCCCGGGGCGACGCCGGCCACGTTGAGCACCGGCACCACGCCGCCGATCACCGACGGGAACTGCACCAGGCCCGAGGCCGACAGCTCGGCCGGATCCAGCGGCTTGTCCGACGAGCCGAAGTCCACCGTGTTGGCCTTGATCTGGGCAATGCCGCCGCCCGAACCGATCGACTGGTAGTTGACCTTGTTGCCGGTGGCGGTGGCGTAGTCGGCCGACCACTTGGTCACCACCGGATAGATGAAGGAGGCGCCGGCGCCGGTGATGTCGGCAGCCGAGGCCGGATTGGCGGTCAGCGCCAGGGTGGCGACGACGGCACCCGCGAGTACGCGGATCTTGGAAAGGTGGGTCACGAAGGAAGCTCCTGGCGGGTGGTGCACCGGCGGCATTGCCGGCGATGGGCGCCATTGCAGGACGATTCGATGATGCTTTGAAGAAATATTCGTGACAGCTGGATGACGTCCCTGCCGTGACAGGGATCCGCCGCGGTGTCTTGCGACTGTCATCGAAGTGACGCGTGAGCGTCATCGGCTTAGCGGAATCTTCACGCCGTCGCCCCGGGGGAGCACCAGGGGCACAGACCTCGCATCCCACCACCCGGAGAGAACCATGCGTTCCCATATCCTTGCCGTGGCCGTCATCGCCGGCCTCGGCCTGGCGTCGAGCCCCTATGCCCACGCCCAGTCGAGCAAGAAGGCCAAGCCCGCCGCCGCGACGTCCTCGACCGCGACCGAGATCGAGGCGCTGAAGGCGCAGCTGGCCGCGATGCAGTCGCAGATCCAGCAGCTGCAGACCCAGGTCGCCCAGCAGGAAGCGCAGTCCGACGCCCAGTCCGAGGTCAACGTCGTCCAGGCGCAGGCCATCGAGGCCTCGGCCGCCACCACCACCAAGGTGGACAGCCTGTCCAAGCTGGTCAACGACAACAAGATCGGCGGCCGCATCTTCTTCGACCTGACCAGCGTCGACCAGAAGAGCAATGGCGTGAAGACCAACTCGACCGGTACCGGCTTCGACGTCAAGCGCTTCTACCTGAGCTTCGACCACAAGTTCAACGACATCTGGTCGGCCAACATCACCACCGACGCGCAGTACTTCTCGGTGACCCCGGGCCCGGGCAGCGCCAACGGCGACGGCAAGCGCGCCGACAGCGTCGAGGTCTTCATCAAGAAGGCCTATGTGCAGGGCAAGTTCGACGACGCCTTCACCGTGCGCGTCGGTGCGGCCGACATGCCGTGGGTGCCGTTCGTGGAGAAGTACTACGGCTACCGCTACGTCGAGAACACGCTGATCGACCGCCTGTCCTATGGCACCTCGGCCGACTGGGGCGTGCACGCCTTCGGCGACCTGGGCGCCGGCTTCAACTACGCCGCCTCGGTGGTCAGTGGCGGTGGCTACCGCAATCCGGGCCGCAGCAAGGGCATGGACTGGGAAGGCCGCCTGGGCTTCGCGCCGACGCCGGAGACGATCATCGCCATCGGCGGTTACACCGGCGAGCGCGCCAAGGAAACGCAGAACTTCGACCCGCCGCAGACCGCCAAGCGCTTCGATGCGATGGCCGCCTATGCCGGTTCCAGGTTCCGCGCCGGCGTGGAGTACTTCCAGGCCAAGAACTGGGCCGTCACCAACACGGTCGACGACAAGGCCGACGGCTACTCGGGCTGGGCCAACGTGGCGCTGACCGACGGCGGCATCAACCTGTTCGCCCGCTACGACAAGGCCAAGCTGAGCAAGGACGTCGATCCGAACCTGGAAGAGACCTACTACAACCTCGGCGTCGAGTTCCCGGTGACCAAGGGCTTCAAGCTGGCCACCGTCTACAAGAACACGCACCGCGACAACGACCGCAACATCGACACCAAGACCAGCGAGTTCGGCGTGTGGGGCGACGTGTCGTTCTGATCGACTTCACCTCGATCGACGGCATCCGGCGGCGGAGCGAAGGCTCCGCCGCTTTTTTTGTTCCTTCGAGGGAGCAAGGGGCAGCGAGCGATACTTCGCTCACCAGCCTCGACCCGGCCGGGCGCGTCTCCTCGGCTCGGTTGTTCCTTCATCGCTGGCACTTGAACGGGAAGCGCCTGACCACGCCTCATGCGCCGGTAGGGGCCGCCGTGGCGGCGATGGGGCTCTACCGGGAAAGCCCCATCGCCGCCATGGCGGCTCCCACGGGGAGTGGGTCGGCGCTCCGCGAGAAGAAAGATCAGGACTTCTTCGAACCGAAGCCTGCTTACTCAAAGCGCGAGGCAGCGGGCCGGCGGGCGGCGTCCGCGCTTCCCTCAATCAGGGCATCCGGCCCTGGTTCGGGCGCTCGGCTTCCTGCCTCGCTAGGCGCGGACGCCGCCCGCCGGCCCGCTGCCCTTCCGACGTCCAAACGCGCAGGCGTCGCACGCCCGCACCAGGTCGCAGGTTCGAGTCCCGTCCGCTCCGCCAGTTGCAGAGAACCTCTTTGAGAAGAGCAAAAAGGCGTGCGTGAGAGCGGCAGATCTGCCGCTTTCTTCATCCCGCCGATCACTCCTGCCGCTCGACCGTCTTGTCCGGAAACCGGCAAAGATCCCGGATCACGCACTGCGGACAGTCCGGCTTGCGCGCCTTGCACACGTAGCGGCCATGCAGGATCAGCCAGTGGTGCGCGTTGTAGAGGTACTGCGGCGGGATCACCTTGACCAGCCGGTCCTCGACTTCGCGCACGTTCCTGCCCGGCGCCAGGCCGGTGCGGTTGGCGACGCGGAAGATATGCGTGTCCACCGCCATCGTCGATTCGCCGAACGCCGTGTTGAGCACCACGTTGGCCGTCTTGCGACCCACGCCGGGCAGCGCCTCGAGCGCCTCGCGCTGGCGCGGCACCTGCCCATCGTATTGCTCGACCAGGATCCGGCAGGTGGCGATGACGTTCTTGGCCTTGGCGTTGAACAGGCCGATGGTGGAGATGTAGCGCTTCAGCCCTTCCTCGCCCAGCGCGAGGATCGCCTGTGGCGTGTTGGCCACCGGATACAGCCGGCGCGTGGCCTTGTTGACCCCCACATCGGTGGCCTGCGCGGACAGGATCACCGCGATCAGCAACTCGAACGGCGTGGTGTATTCCAGCTCCGTGGTCGGGTTGGGATTGAGCTCGGCCAGACGCGAGAACAGCTCGGCGATCTCCGCGCGCGTGAGCGTGCGGGAGCGGCGTGACGAGGCGGGGCTCACGTGCGCGGGGTTCCGGCGGCGCGCGCCTTGGCCCGGGCCAGGGCGGCGGCTACGGCGGGGGGCAGGGCGGGCGCCTGCGGGCTCGGGGTGGCGGCGGGCTTGATCCGGCGCGCCTGGCGCTCGGCCGCGCGCCGGGCCAGGCGGGCTTCGCGCGCGCGGTAGCGCTCCCGCGCGGCCCAGGCGAAGCGCAGACGCTGCTGCGCCGCGGACACCTGCGCCCACGCCTCGACGCACGGCGCGCAGGCGCCGGCCTCGGCATGGACCTCCATCAGTCCGGCCTCGAGCGCGGCATCGACGCGGTCCGCGGCCAACAGCGCGGCCAGCGCCCGCAGCTGCGCGCAGTCGTGTCCGTCCGTGCCCATCACTGCCCCGAGAACTGCGGCTTGCGCTTCTCCACGAAGGCGGCGGTGCCCTCGCGCATGTCGGCGGTGGCGAACATCAGCCCGAACTGCGCGCCTTCGAACTGCAGGCCTTCGCCCAGCGCGCACTCGCCACCATGGATGACCGATTCGAGGATCGCGCGCAGCGCCAGCGGCGCGGCGTTGGCCAGCTGCGCGGCCAGCGCGTCCACGCGCGCATCCAACGCCTCGGGCGACACCACCTCGTTGACGATGCCCAGCTCCAGGGCGCGCACGGCGCTGATCGGCGCGCCCAGCAGGCACAGCTCCAGCGTTGCCGCGCGCCCGGCCAGGCGCAGCAGGCGCTGGGTGCCGCCGAAGCCGGGGATCAGGCCCAGGTTGATTTCCGGCTGCCCGACCTTGGCGGTCTCGGCCGCGATGCGCAGGTGGCAGGCCATCGCCAGCTCCAGCCCGCCCCCCAGGGCGAAGCCGTTGACCCGCGCGATCACCGGCTTGGTCAGGGTCTCGATGGTGCGCATCAGCCGCTGTCCGCGCAGGCCGAAGTCGCGCCCGGCCATCGCGTCCATCGTGGCCATGCCGGCGATGTCGGCCCCGGCCACGAACGCCTTGGGCCCGGCCCCGGTCAGCACCACCACGCGCACGCCAGGATCGGCATCGGCCGCCTGGAAGACCTCGGTCAGGGCGCCGATGGTGGCGGCATCGAGCGCGTTGAGCTTGTCGGGGCGGTGGACGGTGATGCGGCGCACGGCGCCGTCGTCGGCGACCAAAACGGAGTTCTCAGCCATGCAAAACGCCTAGTTCGTGAAAAATTGGTGAAGCGGGAACTTTCCCGCGGGCAGGCCGGTCAATCGCGCCCATGCCTCACTGGCCGTTAAGTCCGGCGGGGGCTATCCTAGCGCGTCCATT
This sequence comes from Pseudoxanthomonas sp. X-1, assembly GCF_020042665.1. Lineage (NCBI taxonomy): Bacteria > Pseudomonadati > Pseudomonadota > Gammaproteobacteria > Lysobacterales > Lysobacteraceae > Pseudoxanthomonas > Pseudoxanthomonas sp. X-1. The sequence continues at coordinate 2,990,518 of NZ_CP083376.1, read as the reverse complement.
TGGGCCGCAAGTGCTTGCTGGACCCAACCCTTGAACCCCGGAGGTTTGTAAGACATGAAGTTGCGTTTGCTTCCCGCCAGCGTGCTGGCCATGACTCTGGCCGCAGGCACCGCCGCCGCACAGACCTCGACTGCCCCGGCTTCCACGCCGGCTCCCGACCGCAATGCCCTGAGCTACGCGCTGGGCTACGACCTGGGCCGTAACCTGATCGAAAGCGGCGAGTCCGTCGATCTGGCCACCGTGCAGAAGGCCTTGAACGAAGGCTATGCCAAGAAGGAGCCCTCGGTTCCGGTCGAACAGCTGCGCACCGCCGTGCAGCAGATGGAAGCGCGCCAGATGGCCAAGGCCAAGGCCGCGTTCGATCAGGCCGCCGCCGCCAACAAGACCAAGTCCGACGCTTTCCTGGCGCAGAACAAGGCCAAGGCCGGCGTGCAGTCCCTGCCGGGCGGCGTGCAGTACCGCGTGGTCGAAGCCGGCAGCGGCGCCAAGCCGACCCAGGCCAGCACCGTGACCATCCAGTACAAGGGTTCGCTGGCCGATGGCCGCACCTTCGTCGATACCTTCAGCCCGCAGCAGGGCCAGACCACCCCGCCGCCGCCGGCCAGCCTGAAGGTCAGCGAGATCCCGCTGGCGGGCCTGCGCGATGCGCTGGTGCAGATGCCGTCCGGCTCGCGCTGGGAAGTGGTGCTGCCGCCGGAGAAGGCCTACGGCAACACGCCGCAGTCGCCGATCGGCCCCAACCAGGCCGTGGTGTTCGACGTCAAGCTGGTCGGCGTCAAGTAAGCCCTCGCGCATTCGCTGCGTGACCAGACGATGCGCCGGCCAGTCCGGCGCATCGTCGTTTCAACCGTCCCAAAACTTCGTTCCGCTTCGATCGTCCATGTCTGCCGCCTCCGCCCCCAGCCTGCTGTCGCCGTGTATCGGCGTGTGCCGCATGCGCGCCGACGGGCTGTGCGCGGGCTGCCTGCGCACGCTGGATGAAATCGCCGGCTGGGCGCGGATGGGCGATGATGCGCGTCTGGCCTTGATGAACCGTCTGCCGCTGCGTCGCATGCCTTCCGATCTTCCCGCGCTGTTGCCCGAGTACCCGCAGCTGCAGCGCGCGCTGCATCCGCTGGACGCGGCGCCGGTCACGCGCGGCTGGAACCAGGCCGAACTCGACGACCTGCCCAGGACCGCTCCGAGCGCGGCCGCCGCGGTGCTGGCCGGGCTGGTGCCGCGCGCCGCCGGCACGACCGTGCTGCTGACCCGCCGCCATGACGATCTGCGCCACCACGGCGGCCAGGTGAGCTTCCCGGGCGGTCGCGTGGACCCGGGCGATGCCGATGCCATCGACGCCGCCCTGCGCGAGAGCCAGGAGGAGATCGCCTTGGCGCGTCACCAGGTGCAGCCGCTGGGCCTGCTCGATCCACTGGCTACCGTCAGCGGCTTCCTGGTCACGCCGGTGGTGGCGGTGGTGGATCCGGCGTTCGTGCCAGTGCCCAACCCCGGCGAGGTCGCCGAGGTGTTCGAAGTGCCGCTGGACTATCTGATGGCGCCGGGCAACCTGCGCAGCGTGGAGCTGTCGTTCAAGGGACGCGCACGCACCGTGCTGGAATACGACTGGGCCGCGCAGCGCATCTGGGGCGCGACCGCGGCCATCCTCTACAACCTGCGCCGACGCCTGGAGGCAGTGGCATGAACTGGACCACCCTGGTCGACCCCACGCTCCTGCTGCTGCATCTGCACGACCCGGACCTGCGCCTGGTCGATGCCCGCTTCGTGTTGACCGACCCGGCCGCCGGCCGCGCCGGCTACGCGCAGTCGCATCTGCCGCACGCGGTCTTCGCCGATCTCAACGAAGACCTGTCCGACCTCTCGCGCATCGCGGACGGGCAGGGCCGGCATCCGCTGCCGGACGAGGAGGCGTTCAAGGCCGCGCTGGGGCGCTGGGGCATCGCGCCCCAGCATCAGGTGGTGGTCTACGACGCCGGCGACGGCGGCATGGCCGCCGCGCGCCTGTGGTGGCTGTTGCGCCTGCTGGGCCATGCGCGGGTGGCGGTGCTCGACGGTGGCCTGTCCGCGTGGCGCACCGCCGGCCTGCCGGAGACCGAGGTGGCGCCCGCGCCGGCATCGCTGCCGCCGTATCCGGGCCACTTCGACCGCACGCGCATCGTCGATGCCGCCCAGGTCGCCGCGCGCCTGTCCGAGGCGCCGGGCTGGCTGATCGACGCGCGTGCCTTCGCGCGCTACAGCGGCCAGCAGGAGCAGGTCGATCGCGTCGCCGGCCATGTCCCCGGCGCGGTCAACCGCCCGTTCCAGGACAACCTGGTCGACGGCCGCTTCCGCGATCCGCAGGCCCTGCGGCTGGAGTTGCTCGCGCTGCTCGGCCCGCACGCGCCCGGCGATGCGGTGCTGATGTGCGGTTCGGGGGTGACCGCCTGCCATCTGCTGCTGGCGTTCGAACACGCCGGCCTGCCCGGGCCGAAGCTCTATGCCGGCTCCTGGAGCGGCTGGATCGCCGACCCTACGCGGCCGGTGGCGACCTGCTGAGCCGCGCGGCCATCGCCTGCAGGGCGGCCTGGGTGTCCGGGCCGAACCACTGCTCGATGAACTCCTCCAGCACCACCGTCTCCAGCGCCGCGATGATGTCGGCGCGGGCGATCGCGCGGGTCCTGCGCAGCGGCGTCTGCGGCAGGCGCGCCAGCCCGTGCAGCCACTGCACCGCATGTTCGACCGTGGCCTGCGCATCGTCGGCGAGCGCGTCGACCAGGCCGATGCGCAGCGCATGCTCGGCGCTGACCATGGCCCCGGGCACGACCAGCAGGCTCGCCTGGTGGGCGCCGATCACGCGGCGCATCAGGTGCTGGATGCCGTCGGGCACCGCCAGGCCGACCTGGGTCTCGTTGAGGCCGATCTGCAGCGGACGCGCCGCATCAGCGCTGCGGCACATCACCCGGTAGTCGCTGCACAGCGCCAGCACGCAGCCGCCGGCCGGCGCGTGGCCGGTCAGCGCGGTGGCGACCGGCACGGGCGCGGCGGCGATCACGCCGGCCAAGCCGAGGAAGGCCGACCATGTCGCGCGCAGCGCGTCGCGATCCTGTCCGTGCGAGATCAGGTGCGGCACGTCCAATCCGCCGCTGAACACCCGCTCGTTGCCCGACAGCACCACGCCGGCGACCCGGGCATCGGCGAAGCTGTCCTCGAGCGCGCGCCGCAGCGCCCGCATCAGCGCATCGTCGAGCGCGTTGACCGGCGGCCGCGCCAGCCGCAGTTCGCGCACGGCACCATGGGACAGGACCTGGACCAGCTCGGACATCGTGCGCCTCCTGGAAATGCAACGGGCCCGCATGATAGCGGCCCGTGCGGCGAGGTATGGATAGGGCTTCGGCGTCAGACGCTGGCCTGGCGCACCGCGTCGGGGATCGGCGCGCTCTTGCCGGTGGCCGTGTCGATCCACACCACCACCACGTGGCCATCGGAGTAGAGCACCGTGTCGTCGTTGTCCGCCACGATGCGATGGCCGATGGTGACGCTGGAATTGCCCAGGCGCTCGACGAACAGCTCGACCACGATGTCGTTGGGCCACACGATCGGGCGGCGATAGTTGACGTCGGTATTGGCCACCACCGGCGAGATGCCGCTGCCCATCGTCTGGCCGCCGGTGACGCCGTGCAGCCAGCGCACGCGCGCTTCCTCCAGGTAGGAGATGTACTTGGCGTTGTTGACGTGGCCGTAGGCATCCATGTCGCGCCAGCGCACGGAGATCGGCACGCGCGCCAGGACCTTGCGCGGGATGGGGGTATCGGTCGCTTCGTTCATCAGGAAGATGCCTTTTTCTTGCTCGGGATCCTGGCGGCCTTGGCCGCGGACTTGGCCGCCTTCTTGGCGGCCATGCGCGGCGGCAGCACCTCGTCCTTGGCCGTCGCCGCCGGCTTGCTGGCCTTGGCCCGGGTGTCCGGCAGCAGGTGCGCCAGGAAGCGGCCGGTGTGCGAGGCCGGGTTGGCCGCCACTTCCTCCGGCGTGCCGGTGGCGATGATGGTGCCGCCGCGGTGGCCGCCCTCTGGGCCGAGGTCGACGATCTGGTCGGCGGTCTTGATCACGTCCAGGTTGTGCTCGATCACCACGATGGTGTTGCCGTCGTCGCGCAGCTTGTGCAGCACCGCCAGCAGGTGCTCGATGTCGTGGAAGTGCAGGCCGGTGGTCGGCTCATCCAGGATGTAGAGCGTGCGTCCGGTGTCGCGGCGCGAGAGTTCCTTGGACAGCTTCACGCGCTGCGCCTCGCCGCCGGACAGGGTGGTCGCGCTCTGGCCCAGCTTGACGTAGCTCAGGCCCACGTCCATCAGCGTCTCCAGCTTGCGCGCGATCGACGGCACCGGCTCGAACAGCTTCAGCGCGTCCTCGACGGTCATCTCCAGCACGTCGTTGATGTTGAAGCCCTTGTAGAGGATCTCCAGCGTCTCGCGGTTGTAGCGCTTGCCGTGGCAGACATCGCAAGGCACGTAGACGTCGGGCAGGAAGTGCATCTCGACCTTGATCAGGCCATCGCCCTGGCAGGCCTCGCAGCGCCCGCCGCGCACGTTGAAGCTGAAGCGCCCCGGCGAGTAGCCGCGCGCACGCGCCTCGGGCACCTGCGCGAACAGTTCGCGCAGCGGCGTGAACAGGCCCGTGTAGGTGGCCGGATTGGAGCGCGGCGTGCGCCCGATCGGCGACTGGTCGATGTCCACCACCTTGTCGAACAGATCCAGCCCGGTGACCTCGTCGTAGGGCGCGACCTGGTGCGAGGCACCGTTGATCTCGTTGGCCGCCAGGGTGAACAGCGTGTCGTTGATCAGCGTCGACTTGCCCGAGCCGGACACGCCGGTGATGCAGGTGAACAGGCCCGCGGCGATTTCCAGGTCCACGCCCTTGAGGTTGTTGCCGCGCGCGCCGGTGAGCTTGAGCGTCATCTTCGGATTGGGCTTGTGCCGCGCCTTGGGCACCTCAATGCGGCGCTTGCCCGACAGGTATTGCCCGGTCAGCGAACGCGGCGCCTTGAGCAGGTCCTCCAGCGTGCCTTCGCCGACGATCTCGCCGCCGTGCACGCCCGCGCCCGGACCAATGTCCAGCACGTGGTCGGCCGCGCGGATCGCGTCCTCGTCGTGCTCGACCACGATCACCGTATTGCCCAGGTCGCGCAGCCGCGTGAGCGTGGCCAGCAGACGCTCGTTGTCGCGCTGGTGCAGGCCGATGGACGGCTCGTCCAGCACGTACATCACGCCGACCAAGCCGGCGCCGATCTGGCTGGCCAGGCGGATGCGCTGGGCCTCGCCGCCGGACAGCGTGTCGGCCTTGCGTTCCAGGGTCAGGTAGTCCAGGCCCACGTCGATCAGGAAGCCCAGCCGCTCGGCGATCTCCTTGATGATCTTGACCGCGATCTCGCCGCGCCAGCCGGCCAGCTTGAGCTCGCGGAAGAACGCCAGCGCCTGGTCCACCGGCAGCACGGCGATCTCCGGCAGCGGACGGTCGGCCACGAACACGTTGCGCGCCGCGCGGTTCAGGCGGGCGCCGCCGCACTCGGGGCAGGGCTGCTCGGAAATGAACTTGGCCAGCTCCTCGCGCACGGCCGGCGATTCGGTCTCGCGGTAGCGGCGCTCCAGGTTGGGCACGATGCCTTCGAACTTGTGCTTGCGCTGGGTGCGCCCGCCCGACTCGGTGAGGTAGGTGAAAGTCACCAGCTCATCGCCGCTGCCGTACAGCACCGCCTGCTGGACCTTCTCCGGCAGGATCATCCACGGCGCGTCGACGTCGAACTTGTAGTGCTTGGCCAGCGAGGCGATCAGCTGGAAGTAGTAGGCGTTGCGCCGGTCCCAGCCGCGCACCGCGCCGGCGGCCAGCGACAGCTCCGGATGCACCACGACCCGCGCCGGGTCGAAGAACTGGGCCACGCCCAGGCCGTCGCACTTGGGGCAGGCGCCGACCGGGGAGTTGAACGAGAACAGGCGCGGTTCCAGCTCGGGCAGCGAGTAGTCGCACACCGGGCAGGAGTACTTGGAGGAGAACAGCTGCGGTGGCGCGTCCGGCTGATCCAGCGACATCACCGCCGCCATGCCGTCGCCCAGCTTCAGCGCGGTCTCGAAGCTCTCCGACAGGCGCTGCTTGATGTCCTCGCGCGGCTTGAAGCGGTCGATCACCGCCTCGATGGTGTGCTTGACGCGCAGCGCCAGCGGCGGCACCGCGTCGATCTCGTACAGCTCGCCGTCCACGCGCACGCGCACGAAGCCCTGCGCGCGCAGCTGGTCGAACACCTGGGCGTGCTCGCCCTTGCGCTCGCGGATCACCGGCGCCAGCAGCATGTAGCGCTGCTCGCCATCCAGCGTCAGCACCTGGTCGACCATCTGGCTGACCGTCTGCGCCTCCAGCGGATAGCCGTGGTCGGGGCAGCGCGGGATGCCCACGCGCGCGTAGAGCAGGCGCAGGTAGTCGTAGATCTCGGTGATCGTGCCGACCGTCGAGCGCGGGTTGTGCGAGGTGGACTTCTGCTCGATCGAGATGGCCGGCGACAGCCCCTCGATGTGGTCCACGTCCGGCTTTTCCATCACGCTCAGGAACTGGCGCGCGTAGGCCGACAGCGACTCGACGTAGCGGCGCTGGCCTTCGGCGTAGATGGTGTCGAAGGCCAGCGAGGACTTGCCCGAGCCGGACAGGCCGGTGATCACGATCAGCTTGTCGCGCGGCAGATCGAGATCGATGTTCTTGAGGTTGTGCGTGCGAGCGCCGCGGATGCGGATACTGTCCATGCCTGGGGGGTCTGGCCTGTGCAGGAGGGGGAGCGCCGGCGCGTGTCGATCCGTCGCGAATCGGTCAGCCTAGCGAGTCCCCTGTATGGGGGCAATTGACGGATTTCGGAAGGGCCCGGGACGGCCGGACGACCCGCGGGGACCGCCGGCGGTCACGGCATGGGGTGACTTGCTCCAAGTCACTGATCCGGCTATCATTCCGCTTCTGTCCGCCCCTCGATGGGCGGCAGGCATGAGAATAACTACGAAAAGCCAACACAAGAGGAAGCACCCATGTACGCAGTTCTGGTCACGGGCGGCAAGCAATACCGCGTCATGCAGGGCGAGACCCTGCGCGTGGAGAAGCTCGACGCCGAAGCCGGCAAGGCCATCACCTTCGACACCCTGCTGATGCTCGGCAGCGACGACGGCATCAAGCTGGGCGACGCGCTGAAGGGCGCCACGGTCACCGCGACGGTCAAGTCGCACGGCCGCGCCGACAAGGTGAAGATCATCAAGTTCCGCCGCCGCAAGCACCACATGAAGCACCAGGGTCACCGGCAGCACTACACCGAAATCGAGATCACCGGAATCAACGCTTCCGGCGACAACAAGTAAGGAGCGCAAGTCATGGCACACAAAAAGGGCGTAGGTTCTTCGCGCAACGGCCGCGACTCCAACCCGAAGATGCTGGGCGTGAAGGTCTATGGTGGCCAGGCGATCGAAGCCGGCAACATCATCGTCCGCCAGCGCGGCACGCAGTTCCACCCGGGTCCGGGCGTCGGCCTGGGCCGCGACCACACGCTGTTCGCGCTGGTCGACGGCAAGGTCGATTTCTCGGTCAAGGGCGCGGCCAAGCGTCGCACCGTGAGCGTGGTGACCGAGGGCTGAGCCTTCGCGTCGCTGCGTCGCGAAAGCCCCGCTTCGGCGGGGTTTTTCGTTTGTAGCCGGGATGTCGGGATTGGGGATTTGGGATTCGCAAAGGCGGATTCCTTGCGTTCTTCGATTCCTTGTCTCCGTTCTTTGCCGGGCTCGCTAAACTGCGGCGTCCGGTGGTTCTTCCCAATCCCGAATCGCGAATCCCGAATCCCATGAAGTTGGTAGACGAAGCGGAAATCCAGGTCATCGCCGGCAATGGCGGCAATGGCTGCGTCGGCTTCCGGCGCGAGAAGTTCATCCCGCTGGGCGGCCCGGACGGTGGCGACGGCGGCAATGGCGGCAGCGTGTGGCTGCAGGCCGACGAGAACCTCAACACGCTGGTCGACTTCCGCCACCAGAAGAACTTCCGCGCCCAGCGCGGCGAGAACGGCATGGGTCGGCAGATGTACGGCAAGGCCGGCGAGGACCTGACCATCACCGTGCCGGTCGGCACGATGGTGGTCAACGTGGGCACCGACGAAGTCATCGGCGACCTCACCACCCACGGCGATCGCCTGCTGGTGGCGCGCGGCGGCAAGGGTGGGCTGGGCAACATGCACTTCAAGTCCTCGATCACCCGCGCCCCGCGCCGGGCGACGCCGGGCGAGGAGGGCGAGGAGCGCCTGCTCAAGCTCGAGCTCAAGCTGCTGGCCGACGTGGGCCTGCTGGGCTTCCCCAATGCCGGCAAGAGCACGCTGATCCGCGCGGTGTCGGCGGCCACGCCGAAGGTGGCCGACTATCCGTTCACCACGCTGTACCCAAATCTGGGCGTGGTCAGCGTCGAGCCGCACCGCAGCTTCGTCATCGCCGACGTGCCGGGCCTGATCGAGGGCGCGGCCGAGGGCGCCGGGCTGGGCACGCAGTTCCTACGCCACCTGCAGCGCACCCGTCTGCTGCTGCACTTGGTGGACATGGCGCCGGTGGACGAGGCCTTTGCCGACACCGGCGTGACCGTCTCGCCGGCCGAGCAGGTGCGCGCGATCGAGCGCGAGCTGCGCAAGCACGACCCGGAGCTGCTGGAAAAGCCGCGCTGGCTGGTGCTCAACAAGGCCGACCTGATGTTCGAGGACGAGGCCGCCGAGCGCGCCAGGGCGGTCATCGACGAACTCGGCTGGACCGGCCCGTGGTATGTGACCTCGGCGATCTCGCGCGAGGGCACCTGGCCGATCATGCAGGCGATCATGGCCTTCTTCGACCGTCAGCGCGAAGAGGCGCTGGAAGCGGCCGCAGACCGCGACGCCGCCGGCTGAGTCCGGACGCGGACCGCGCCGCCTTGGGCGTCTTCCTTCCCGGTAGGGCTTCACGCGCTGGCGGCGATGCCCGCGCGGTGCTTACTGCCGCCCGCAGGCCGGGCCGCGCGACGATCGCCGGCGCGCGGCGCGCCGTCCATGCGATCACCACGGCGCAAGCGCAGGCAACAAAAAACCCGGCCGGAGCCGGGTTTCCTGTTGCCCTTGCCGTCAGTGGAGCGTCAAGCGGCCTTGAGGGCCTTGATGCGCGCGGTGAGGCGGCTCTTGTGACGGGCGGCCTTGTTCTTGTGGATCAGGCCACGCGAGCTGAAACGGTCCAGCAGCGGCTGGGCGGTAGCGAAGGCGGCTTCGGCGCCGGCGGCGTCGTTGGCGTCCAGCGCCTTGATGACTTTCTTGACGGCGGTGCGCAGCATGGAGCGCTGAGCGACGTTGCGCGCATTGCGCACGACGGTCTGCTTGGCGCGCTTCTTGGCGGACTTGATATTGGCCACGTTGGGATCCTGAGAAGACTTGGGGTTGACGGCGGGCGGAAAAACGAACGGGAAATTATGGGCTGTTCAAAGACTTGCGTCAACCACGGCGGCTGGGGTAGGGCGTGAGCACGCCGAAGATGCTGAAGGGGCTGCTGTCGTTCAGCAGCATGACCATGATCTCGCGGGTGCTGGGACTTGTGCGCGACCAGGCCATCGCCGCCAGCTTCGGCGCCAATGCGGTCACCGACGCGTTCTGGGTGGCGTTCCGCATCCCCAACTTCCTGCGCCGGCTGTTCGCCGAAGGCTCGTTCTCGACGGCCTTCGTGCCCGTGTTCACCGAGGTCAAGGAGACCCGGCCGCACGCCGACCTGCGCGCGCTGATGGCCAGCGTGTCGGGCACGCTGGGCGGGGTGCTGCTGGTGGTCACCGCGCTGGGGCTGATCTTCACCCCGCAGGTGGCGCTGGTGTTCAATCCCGGCTCGGCCGACGACGCGGTCAAGTTCGGCCTGATCGTGGACCTGCTGCGGCTGACCTTCCCGTTCCTGCTGTTCGTCTCGCTGACCGCGCTGGCGGGCGGGGCGCTGAACAGCTTCAACCGCTTCGCGATCCCGGCGCTGACGCCGGTGATCCTCAACCTGTGCATGATCGCCGGCGCGCTGTGGCTGGCGCCGCTGATGGGCATGTCGATCCTGGCGCTGGGCTGGGCGGTGCTGGCGGCCGGCGCGCTGCAGCTGCTGTTCCAGCTGCCGGCGCTGCGCGGGATCGACCTGCTGACCCTGCCGCGCTGGGGCTGGTCGCATCCGGACGTGCGCCGCGTGCTGCGGCTGATGGTGCCGACCCTGTTCGGCTCCTCGGTGGCGCAGATCAACCTGCTGCTCGATACGGTGATCGCCTCGTTCCTGTTCGCCGGCTCGCAGAGCTGGCTCTCCCAGGCCGACCGCTTCCTGGAGCTGCCGCTGGGCGTGTTCGGCGTGGCGCTGGGCACGGTGATCCTGCCCGCGCTCTCGCGCCACCACGTCAAGACCGACGCCGCCGGGTTCTCGGCGGCGCTGGACTGGGGCCTGCGCACGACCCTGCTGATCGCCGTGCCGGCGGCGGTGGGGCTGATGCTGCTGAGCGTGCCGCTGGTGGCCACGCTGTTCCAGTACGGCAAGTTCACCGCCTTCGATACCCACATGGCGGCCATGTCGGTGTTCGGGCTGAGCTTCGGCCTGCCGGCCTTCGCCCTGCTCAAGATCGTGCTGCCGGCCTTCTACGCGCGCCAGGACACGACCACGCCGGTGCGCGCCGGCATCGTGGCCCTGGTGTCCAACATGGTGCTGAACCTGCTGTTTCTGGCGCTGCTGTACCAGCTGATGGTCACGCCGGAGGTGCGTGCGCTGGGCGTGACCGAGGCGCTGGCGCGGACGCCGGGCCTGCACCTGGCCCTGGGCATCGCCAGCGCGGTGGCCAGCTACATCAACCTGGGCCTGCTGTGGATCTGGCTGCGTCGCGCCGGCGTGTACCAGCGCAAGGCGGGGTGGGGCGGGTTCGTCCTGCGGCTGGTGTTGGCCTGCGCGGCGATGGCCGCCGTGGTCGGCGCCGGCCTGTCCTGGCTGCCCGATTTCACCGTGCTGCCCAAGACGACGCGCGTGGCCGGTCTGCTGGGCCTGGTCGCCGCCGGCGCGGTCACCTACGGCGCGGTGCAGGTCGCGCTGGGCCTGCGCCCGCGCGACCTGCGTGGGCACTAGCGCGTGCGATGGGCTTCGAGGCCTTGCGCCTGCGCCCGGCGGCTATACTTCACGGGTTTCCCCAGAGATTTCCGCGGCGGCCTCCCGTGGCCGCCCGATCGTCCGATACCCGATGAGCAGGCTGTTCCGTGACATCGAAGGCGGGGTACTGACCCCGGGTGGCAGCGTGGTGTGCATCGGCGCCTTCGATGGCCTGCACCTTGGCCACCGTGCGCTGCTGCGCCATGCCCAGGCGCGCGCCCGCGCGCTGGGGCTGCCGCTGGTGGCGGTGAGTTTCGAACCGCTGCCGCGCGAGTTCTTCCAGCCCCAGGATCCGCCGCCGCGCCTGAGCCTGCCGCGGGCCAAGGTCGAGGGCCTGCTGCAGGGCGGGGCCGACCGCATTGGCCTGCTGCGCTTCAACCGGCGCATGACCGCGATGTCGGCGCAGGATTTCGTGCACACCCTGTTGGTCGGGCGCCTGGCCGCGCGCGAGGTGTGGATCGGGCCGGAGTTCCGCTTCGGCCACAAGCGCGGCGGCGACGTGGCCTTGTTGCAGGCCATGGGCGCGGAACTGGGGTTCGCTGCCGGCCAGATCGAGCCGGTGCACTGCGCCGATGGCGAGCGCGTGTCCTCCACCCGCATCCGCGCCGCGCTGCGCCAGGGCGATTTCCTCCACGCACAGCGCCTGCTCGGACATCCTTACGCCATCGGCGGGCGGGTCGTGCGCGGCAAGCAGCTGGGTCGCACGCTGGGCTTCCCGACCGCCAACCTGCGCTTTCCCAAGACGCCGGCGCTCAGCGGCATCTACGCGACCTGGGTGCATGGGCTGACCGAGCGGCCCTGGCCGTCGGTGTCCAGCTTCGGCACCCGGCCCACCGTGGAGGGCGTGGAGCCGCTGCTGGAGGCGCACCTGTTCGACTTCAGCGGCGACCTCTACGGGCGCCACCTGCGCGTGGAATTCGTCGCCAAGCTGCGTGACGAGGAAAAGTTCGATGGGCTGGAGGCGCTGACCGAGCAGATGCAGCGCGATGCCGCCCATGCACGCCAGCTGCTGTCCGCCGAACGCCTGCGGGCCACGGCCTGAAGGACATCCGTTTTGAATCCAGGCCCGCGCCGCCCCGCGCAGGCTTCACCCGTACAGCCGTAGAGACTCTTCACCCTTGAGCACCGACTACAAAGCCACCCTGCACCTGCCGGCCACGGAGTTCCCCATGCGCGGGGACCTGCCCAAGCGCGAGCCGGACACGCTCAAGCGCTGGTACGAGCAGGACCTGTACGCGCAGCTGCGGGCCAACGCCAAGGGCCGGCCGCTGTTCGTGCTGCACGACGGCCCGCCGTACGCCAATGGCGCGATCCACCTGGGGCATGCGGTCAACAAGATCCTCAAGGACATCATCGTCAAGTCGCGCTACCTGGACGGCTTCGATGCGCCCTACGTGCCGGGCTGGGACTGCCACGGCCTACCGATCGAGATCGCGGTGGAGAAGAAGTGGGGCAAGGTGGGCACCAAGCTGGACGCGCGCGCGTTCCGGCAGAAGTGCCGCGAGTACGCCGAGGAGCAGATCGACCTGCAGCGCAAGGACTTCAAGCGCCTGGGCGTGATCGGCGACTGGGACAACCCGTACAAAACGCTGAACTTCCGCTTCGAGGCCGACGAGATCCGCGCGCTGGCCAAGATCGTCGCCAACGGCCATCTGGTGCGCGGCGCCAAGCCGGTGCACTGGTGCTTCGACTGCGGTTCGGCGCTGGCCGAGGCCGAGATCGAGTACCAGGACAAGGTCTCGCCGGCGGTGGACGTGGCCTATGCCGCGCGCGATCCGCAGGCCCTGGCCGCGGCGTTCGGCGCGCAGGTGCCGGCCGGCACCGAGGTGGCCGTGCCGATCTGGACCACCACGCCGTGGACGCTGCCGGCCTCGCTGGCGGTGAGCCTGGGCCCGGAGCTGGACTACGTGCTGGTCGAAGGCCCAGCCCGCGACGGCGCGCCGCGCTGGCTGGTGGTGGCCGAGGCGCTGGCCGCGCGTGCCCTGGCACGCTATGGGGTGCCCGAGGTGGTAGTGCACGGCCATGCCAAGGGCGCGGCGCTGGAAGGCCTGCTGCTGGGCCATCCGTTCTACGCCCAGCGCGACATCCCGCTGATCCTGGGCGAGCACGTCTCGGCCGAGGACGGCACCGGCGCGGTCCACACCGCGCCCGGCCACGGCCAGGAGGACTACGCGGTCTGCCTGAAGTACGGTCTGATCGATCGCTACACCGCCGCGCAGATCACCCCGGTCGATGGCCGTGGCGTGTACCTGCCGTCCACGCCGCCGTTCGGCGAGATGGCCCTGGCCGGCCAGCACATCTGGAAGGCCAACGACGCCATCGTCGAAGGCCTGCGCGGCAATGGCGCGCTGCTGGCCTTCCACCCGCTGACCCACAGCTACCCCCACTGCTGGCGGCACAAGACGCCGGTGGTGTTCCGCGCCACGCCGCAGTGGTTCATCTCGATGGAGCAGGCCAACCTGCGTGGCGACGCGCTGAAGGCCATCGACACGGTGAAGTGGTACCCCGAATGGGGCCGCGCGCGCATCGCCGGCATGGTCGAAGGCCGCCCGGACTGGACGATCTCGCGCCAGCGCACCTGGGGCGTGCCGATCGCCTTGTTCATGCACCGCGAGACCGGCCTGCCGCATCCGGACAGCGTCGCGCTGATGGAGCAGGTGGCGCTGAAGGTGGAGCAGGACGGCGTCGACGCCTGGTACGACCTTGATCCGGCAGAACTGCTCGGCGATGCGGCCGCGGACTATGAGAAGGTCACCGACATCCTGGATGTCTGGTTCGACTCCGGCGTGACCCACGAGGGCGTGCTGCTGGAGCGCGGCTTCGGCAAGCCGGCCGACCTGTACCTGGAAGGCAGCGACCAGCATCGCGGCTGGTTCCAGTCCTCGCTGCTGACCGGCGTGGCCATCGACAAGGCCGCGCCGTACCGGCAGTGCCTGACCCACGGCTTCACCGTGGACGAGCACGGCCGCAAGATGTCCAAGTCGCTGGGCAACGGCATCGAGCCGCAGGACATCATGAAGACCCTGGGCGCGGACATCCTGCGCCTGTGGATCGCCAGCGCCGACTACAGCAACGAGATGTCGCTGTCGCAGGAGATCCTCAAGCGCAACGCCGACGCCTACCGCCGCATCCGCAACACCGCGCGCTTCCTGCTGGGCAACCTGCATGGCTTCGACCCGGCCGTGCACCTGCGCGAACTGGACGACATGGTCGCGCTGGACCGCTGGATCGTGCACCGCGCATTCGAGCTGCAGGAGAAGATCAAGGCCGCCTATGCGCGCTACGACTTCGCCGCGATCGTGCAGGCGCTGCTGAACTTCTGCAGCGTGGACCTGGGCTCGCTGTATCTCGACGTGACCAAGGACCGCCTGTACACGATGCAGGAGGACTCACGCGGCCGCCGCAGCGCGCAGAGCGCCATGTACCGCATCGCCGAGGCCTTCGCGCGCTGGATCGCGCCGATCCTGAGCTTCACCGCCGACGAGATGTGGGGCTACCTGCCCGGCAACCGCCTGGGCAACGTGTTGTTCGCCACCTGGTACGACGGCCTGGCGCCGCTGCCATCCGATGCGAAGCTCGGCGAGGCCGACTTCGACGCGTTGCTGGCCCTGCGCGAGCAGGTGGCCAAGGTGCTCGAACCGATGCGCGCCAGCGGCGCGATCGGTGCGGCGCTGGATGCGGAGATCGCGATCGCCGCCGACGCGGCCACCGCCGCGCGCTGGCAGCCGCTGGCCGATGAGCTGCGCTTCTTGTTCATCAGCGGCGATGTCAACGTGCGCCAGGCCAGCGCCGAGGAACTCTTCGTCAGCGCCCAGCCGACCGACAAGCCCAAGTGCGTACGCTGCTGGCAGCGCCGCGCCGACGTCGGTGCCTACGCGGCCCACCCGGAACTGTGCGGGCGCTGCGTAGACAATGTCGATGGCGCGGGGGAGGACCGGCAATGGTTCTGAACCAAGCGCAGCATCCGGGCTCCGGGACGCGGCAGCCTTCGGCACTGATCTGGCTGCTGCTGTCGGCCGTGGTCATCGGGCTGGACCAGTGGTCCAAGGCCTGGGTGCTGGCCAGCCTGCCGGAGTTCCAGGCGGTCAAGGTGATCAATGGCTTCTGGAACTGGTACCGCACCTACAATACCGGCGCGGCCTTCAGCTTCCTCAGCAACGCCGGCGGCTGGCAGATCTGGTTCTTCACCGCGCTGGCGCTGGGCGTGTGCGGCCTGCTGGGCTGGTGGCTGTCGCGCACCCCGCGCAGCGACTGGCGCATGGCCCTGCCGTACGCCCTGGTCATCGGCGGCGCGCTGGGCAATGTCATCGACCGGCTGGTGCACGGCCATGTGGTCGATTTCATCCAGTGGTACGTGGGCGACCACTACTGGCCCTCGTTCAACATCGCCGACTCCGCCATCGTCTGCGGGGCGGTGGGGATCGCGCTGTTCGGGCTGAGCAAGAAGGGTGGGGCCGAGGCGCGGGCCACGGAGAGGCCGTAGGGTCCACGGGACCGCTGTTACGCCTTCCTTCCCCCTCACTCCTCTACACTGCCTCCCATGGACGTCCTGCTCGCCAATCCCCGCGGCTTCTGCGCCGGCGTCGACCGCGCCATCGAGATCGTCAAGCGCGCCATCGAAACCCTGGGCGCGCCGATCTACGTACGCCATGAGGTCGTGCACAACCGCTTCGTGGTCGATGACCTCAAGCGTCGCGGTGCGATCTTCGTCGAGGAGCTCGACGAGGTGCCGGACAACAACACGGTCATCTTCAGCGCCCACGGCGTGTCGCAGGCCGTCCGCGCCGAGGCGAACCGGCGCGGGCTGAAGGTGTTCGACGCGACCTGCCCGTTGGTGACCAAGGTCCACCTGGAAGTGGCGCGCCACTGCCGCGCCGGACGCGACGTGGTGCTGATCGGCCACGCCGGCCACCCCGAGGTGGAGGGCACCATGGGCCAGTGGGACCGCGAACGCGGCACCGGCCGCATCTATCTGGTGGAGGACATCGACGATGTCGCCACGCTGCAGATCGCGCAGCCGGACAATTTCGCCTATACCACCCAGACCACGCTGTCGGTGGACGACACCGTCGGCATCATCGAGGCCCTGCGCGCGCGCTTCCCGGCGATGCAGGGGCCGAAGAACGACGACATCTGCTACGCCACGCAGAACCGCCAGGACGCCGTGCGCGACCTGGCGCGCGAATGCGACCTGGTGCTGGTGGTCGGTTCGCCCAACAGCTCCAACTCCAACCGCCTGCGCGAGCTGGCCCAGCGCGATGGCGTGGAGGCCTACCTGATCGACGGCGCGCAGGAGATCGATCCGCGCTGGATCGACGGCAAGCGCCGGGTCGGCGTGACCGCCGGCGCCTCGGCGCCGGACGTGCTGATCGACGGCGTGATCGCGCGCCTGCGCGAGCTGGGCGCCAGCGACGTCAGCGAACTGGCCGGCGAGCCGGAGAGCATGGTCTTCGCCCTGCCCAAGGAGCTGCGCCTGCAGCTGGTGGACTGATCGGCGCCTTCAGTCGCCCATCGCGTCCAGCACCGCGCGTGCCGGCACGAAGAACACCACCCCGGTCTTGGCAGTGGAGAAGTCCAGGATGCGGTCGTGCAGCGGCGCCGGGTCGCCGATGAACATGCGCTCGAGCATCTTCTCGATCACCCACAGGTGACGCGTGTAGCCGATGAAGTAGGTGCCGTACTCCCCGCGCGCCGGCGAGGCGAAGGGCATGTTGTCGCGCAGGATGTCGTGCTCGCCCTGGTCATCGCTGATCGTGCACAGCGTCTTGTGCGATTTCTGCGCCGGCGCGGGGGCGTCCGGCAACTCGGTGTTGTCGAACTTCCTGCGTCCGATGATCGTCTCCTGCGCCTCCACCTGCTGCGCGCGCCAGGCGTCCAGATCGTGCAGGTACTTCTGGATTACCACATAGCTGCCCCCGACGTGATCCGGATCCTCCTGGCCCACCAGCGTGGCCTGCGGCAGCGCCAGTCCGTCCGGGTTGGCCGTGCCGTCGACGAACTCGAGCAGATCGCGCCCGTCGAAATAACGGAAACCACAGACTTCATCGACCGGCTCGACCGCATCGCCGAAGGATTGCAGCAGCAGCTTTTCGAACTCCACGATCAGGTCCATCGATGGCGCGCGCAGGTGAAAGAGCAGATCGCCCGGCGTGGAGACAGCGGTGTGGGTCGCGCCGCGGATCTCCCTGAACGGATGCAGCTCGCGTGGCTTGGACAGCCCGGTCAGCGCCTCCCAGACCCGCGACCCGATGCCGACATTGCAGGTGAAGCCACGGCTGAGGTCGCGGCTGGTGATGGTCTTGACCAGGTCGCCGGTGGCACCGAGCGTGGACCGCACGGACGCCTGCGCCTGTGGCGTGTCCTTGACGTTGAGCACCAGGAACGTCGCGGCGATGGACAGCGGCGCGTCGATGGCCTGCGGCTCGGCGCCGGCAGGCGTGGCGTCGGACGAAGCGGCGGTGGTGCGGGCAGGCATGGGGGCTCCTTGCGGCGGCGAGGACGGGGCAGGGCGCCGAGGCGCGTCCAGCGCGATGATGCCGCGTCCCGCACGCCGCGTCGCGCACCGGCAGCGCCGCTGGACGGATCGCGCCCGCCTGCTCAATTGACCGGAGGCGGCACGGTCCCTAGAATTCGCCCTCCCCGCCGGAATAGCTCAGTTGGTAGAGCGGCGCATTCGTAATGCGTAGGTCGCAGGTTCGACTCCTGTTTCCGGCACCAAGGTCATTCTCAAGGCTCCGCCGCAGCGTTGGCGGGGCCTTTCTTTTCAAGGGCTTACGCTCTGGTGTACGCCCGGCGTGGACGACCCGCATCCGAGCATGGCTCGCCTGTCAATCCTAAGTCGGCTTCCCAGCCGCTTACGGTCACACGCAGGCTCGCCGGTCTGCCCCCGCCCCCGATGCCCACTTCTACTAACTGACGCAGGCCATACTGCTTGCCATGAACAACTGCGTGCGCCGGGGGGGGTAGTTCACAGACGGGCCTCAGTTGCCTCAATGGCCCCTCCTCCCGCGGCATTACTTTCGAGGGCCGCACTTGACAAGGCTGACATCTTTGCCGGCTAATGGCTCGAACTGCTAGGGAACAAGCGGTATGGGGCTGCAGCCCCTAGCACAGGGGATGTCGATGCGTGCGAATCAAAGTGCCGGCCTCAGGTCGTGTTGCGCTCGAGCGTTGTTTTCTTTCCTACCTAGGGTGATAGCGCTGGCGGTCATGGCGCGAGCCGATGCCCAGACCGTCACGGTCCCTGAAGAGTTCGGCAAGCTGGTGACAGCCACCTCGCAGGTAAAGGGCTTAAACACTGGTCTGGTGGGTGACGAGGTCAATCTCTACAGCGGTTCGCTCGGTCTAACTCAGACAGATGTTTCAGTGCCTGGGAATTCAGGCTTGGCGGTCGAACTTACCCGCCGGCTGAGCGCGGGTCAGGGAGTCGACGGTTTCGGGGATTCTTCGGGGACTGGGATCTCTCCATTCCCAGTATTCACGGAGTGTTTCCGCAGGGGAGCAAGTGGGCGTTCGGTGTTCCGTCCGTATATGGCAAGCGTTGTTCCAGCTATGAAGCTCCTTTGGATGCTGTCGGTCAGCAGGGGGGCGATTTTTCAGCAACCGAGTACTGGCAGGGGACTTTCGTCTACCTGCCCGGGAAAGGAGACCAGGAACTTTTAAGTTACCCCTCCAGCGCCATGCCGACCGATGGTCGCGCATATCCTTTGACCTTGGCGGATGGTTCGGCGGTATCTTGCGTCGCCAACCTCGCCGTTGGCAGTAACCCTTCCGTGGGTGAGGGGTTCGAGGTCGTGACCCGGGATGGCACGCACTACAGGTTTGACCACATGGTCACCCGTGCCCATTCGGCCCTGAAGAAATCATTGCCGGCTCCGCAGGCCGCTTCTGCCAGGCTGGCAACCGGAGTGACTCCGCAGGCTATCAATGGGTATATTTTGTATCGAGATGAGTACATTATTTATCCCACTCAGGTAACGGATAGATTCGGCAACTCTGTCACCTACAACTGGAATTCTTCCAATCCCAACCAGTTGCAGTCCATCACCAGCAGTGATGGTCGTTCCATAAGCTTTACCTACGTTGACAGTGCGGGCTATCAGATACAGTCGGCGAGCAGTGCAGGGCGAACATGGACCTATACCTATACCTCTTCCATATCGCTGAGTCAGGTTACTCTGCCCGATCAGAGTAGCTGGAAGTTCAATCTCCAATCCCTGGTCTCCAGAACGCCTGGGCAGAATGGGCAATGCGATAATACGAACGGCGGTGGAACTTCCACCGGAAGCGTCACGCATCCCAGTGGTGCGGTGGTCACGTTCGGACTACAGGCAGTACGCATGTCGCGCACGTGGGTGCCGCGTGAGTGCTTCTACGTGGATGGTGCGCCGACGAGTGCGTACTATCCCAAAGAGTCGTTCGTCATGGCCTTGGTGTCCAAGAGTATCAACGGACCAGGCTTGCCAAGCGCGGGATACAACTGGACATACAGCTACGATGGAACGGCAGGCTGCTGGGATCCGGCGACTGTACAGGCCAACGCCAGCGGTGCTCCCAAGTGCACTTCATCGACACCATCGGTCCGGACAGCAACTGTCACCAATCCTGACGGAAGTGTGGACAAGCATGTCTATGGCAATCGGTGGCAGGTCGATGAAGGACAGCTGCTGTCCACGCAGACTGCGATATCCGGCACTGCGGCGCTTCGTACGGAAACAGTGGCCTATGGCGCGCCAGACGAAGGGCCGTATCCGACAAGCATCGGCTTCAGTATCCAGCCTCGAGGCGACGGTGGCTATGCGAGCCGCCACCACCCTGTCAAACAAAGGGTTATTCAACAAGACGGCGTCACTTTTTCGTGGTCCACGACCTTCGATGCGATGGCACGGCCTTCGCAGGTAACTCGCAGTGGCCCTTCCGCTGCTGTGACGGAGAAAACGATCTATTCGGATCTTCCTTCCATCTGGGTGATGGACCAGCCAGCTTCGGTCACCAATCTGGGGAACGGACTGGTTGTCGCTGCTGGCGAGTACAACAATCTGGGCCAGTTGACCAAGACATATGCGTTCGGCCGACTGACGGGCATCTATGGATACGGGACGGGTGGAATGCTTTCCACGGTGACCGACCCGAATAATCGCACGACAACTTACTCCAACTGGAAGCGCGGTATCCCGCAAAGTGTCGGGTACGCTGATGGAAATGGACGCTCGGCGGTCGTCAGTGACGCTGGCTGGATTACCAGTCATACCGATGAAATCGGCTACCAGTACATCTTTACTTATGATGGGGCGGGGCGATTGGCCTCGACCAGTTACCCAAGCGATGGTGCACCAGCGAATCCCACGACACAGGTGTTTGAACCGATTGGCATGGCCGAGTTCGGACTGGCGGCCGGTCATTGGCGACAGACCGTTTCGACTGGTAACGCGCGGAAGGTAGCTTACTACGACAGCTTGTGGCGTCCGATCGTGACCCGGGAATACGACAATGGGAATGAGACTGCCACCAAGCGTTTCCGGCGATTCGCATACGATCACGAAGGCAGGACCACCTTTGCCTCTTATCCGGGGACGACAGATAGCTTGGCCACTGGCTCCTGGACTTCTTATGATGCGTTGGGACGTGAGACGTCGGTAGGTCAGGACACCGAACTGACGCCAAGTGTCCAGGTGGCCACCACTGCATACTTGAGCGGTTTCAAGACGCGCACTACCGATCCGCGCGGCGGAGTGAAGATCACCTCATTCAAGGCTTACGATCAGCCGAGCTACGATCTTCCTATAAAGATAGAGGCTGCCGAGGGCACTATCACTGAGATCAATCGTGATGACTTTGGCAAGCCCACCGCAATTACCCGGCGAGATGTTTCAAATACGGTCAGCGTCACTCGCAGCTATATCTATAACGGCTATCAGCAACTTTGTCGCAGCGTGGAACCGGAAAGCGGCGCAACCCTGGTCGGCTATGACTTGGCTGGAAACGTGGCTTGGACCGCCGCGGGTTTGGCCGCGACGCAGGCTTGTGATGATGGTAGCGGCACGGCTGTCTCCGCTCGAAAAGTCGGGCGTACCTACGACGCTCGGAATCGGCTCAGTACGTTGAGTTTTCCGGACGGACGGGGTAATCAGACCTGGACATATACACCGGACGGTAAGCCTTACCAAGTCACCACCGCCAATGCCGGAAGCGGGGCGGAAAGTGTCATCAACACCTACACCTACAACGCGCGTCGCCAGCTCATCGGCGAAGGTATGGCGCAGGCGGGCCAGGCCGCGGCGCTATCTATCGGGTACGGATACGATGCCAACGGCAACCTTGCCACCCAGACCTATCCCTCCGGGCTGACCCTGTCCTACGCCCCCAACGCGCTGGGCCAGCCGACGCAGGCGGGGTCCTACGCCACGGGCGTGTCGTACTACCCCAACGGGGCGATCAAGCAGTTCACGTACGGCAATGGTGTGGTCCACACCATGGCGCAGAACGCTCGCCAGATGCCGGCGCGCAGCACCGACACGGGCGGCGGCGCCGTCATCGACATGGCCTACGGTTTCGACCCGAACGGCAACGTCAGCGCGGTCACCGACTACGTGGACGGCCGCCAGACCCGCAGCATGACCTACGACGGACTGGATCGCCTGGCCACCACCCAATCGGTGATGTTCGGCGGCGACAACCAGGCTGCGTTCACCTATGACGCACTGGACAACCTCAAGACCTTCAAGGTCGGGGCGGTGTCCAACTACGTCTATGCGTACAACGCCAGGCAGCAGCTGGAAACGGTCAGCAACGCCGGAAGCGGCAGCGCGGTGATCGGGTTGGGCTACGACGCGCAAGGCAACCTGGCCAACAAGAACGGTCAGACCTACGCCTTCGACTACGGTAATCGTCTGCGCTCGGTCCCGAACAAGGAGTCCTATCGTTACGACGCCAGCGGGCGCCGCGTGTTATCGGTCGCCTCAAATGGCAACATCTACTCGCTCTATGGCCAGGACGGCGTGCTGCGCTATCAGCAGAACCAGCGCGCGAATCGCCGATACGAATACATCTATCTCGGCGGCAGCCTTGTGGCGCGGATCACTAACGTGCAGAGCGTGGGCACCGCGACCACCAGCGTGCCCGCCTCGAATGGCACCGGCGTTTATACGGTCAGCTGGACCGCGGTCACCGACGCCATCACCTACACCCTGCAGGAAAAGGTCGGTAGCACCGGGGCATGGACCACGGTCTACAGCGGGAGTGCCACAAGCTACGGCGCCAGCGGCAAGGGCACCAGTGTCTACAGTTATCGGGTGCAAGCATGCGCCGGCAGTACCTGCGGCGGCTGGAGCAACGAAGCCACCGTTGCGGTGACGCTGCCCAGCGCGCCCTCGGCCGCTCCTGCCGTCAGCGCGCCCGCGAACAGCAGCAATGGTGCCTATTCCATTTCCTGGACGTCGGTGAATACGGCCACGTCGTATGAGGTGAAAGAGAACGGCAACGGCCTTTACAGCGGGGGCGGGCTATCGACCTCGGTCAGCGGGCGTGGCACGGGCAACTACACCTACACCGCCCGTGCCTGTAATAGCGCCGGGTGCGGGCCGTGGAGCGCAGGGGCCACCGTGGCGGTGACGATCCCGACGCCGCCGTCGGGCGCGCCTGCCGTCAGTGCTCCGGGCTCAAGCAGTACAGGCTCTTACACCGTTTCGTGGAGCGCCGTCGGCAACGCTTCTTCCTATGAGCTACAGGAGAACGGGAGTACCGTCTACAGCGGGGGCAACCTGTCGGCTGGCATCAGTGGTCGTGGGACGGGCAACTACACCTACACCGCCCGAGCATGCAACAACGTCGGGTGCGGACCGTGGAGCGCCGGTGCGCCGGTCGCGGTGACGATCCCGACCCCGCCATCTGGTGCGCCCACTGTCAGCGCTCCCGGCTCGAGCAGCACCGGGTCCTACACTGTTTCGTGGAGTGCGGTCGGCAACGCTTCTTCCTATGAGCTGCAGGAAAACAGCAACACCGTCTACAGCGGTGGCAATCTCGCCCTAGCAATCGGTGGGCGCGGCAACGGCACTTACGCTTACACGGCTCGAGCATGCAATAACGTCGGGTGTGGCCCGTGGAGCGCTAGCGCGTCAACCACAGTGGCGTTGATCCCACCAACACCTGTCAACACGCAGCAGGATTTGACTAATACCGGCGGGAAACGCTGGCAATACACGGCTTGGTGGGATGCGGCTCCCAATGCCACGAGCTATGAGCTTCAGGGTTACATCACTTACTCGGGTCCGAACACCTCTGCGTCCACGGTGAAGGTTGGGGTCAATCCTCCCTCCAACAATCCCACGTACCGCGTGCGCGCTTGCAATGCGACCGGGTGCTCGGCATGGTCTGCGGTGTTCTGAATCAAATTCGAGCTGTCAAGGATCCGTATTAATGAATAGTAATTCGACAGGCAGTTTCGCAAGGATCCGTTGGGGCGCGAATCGGCTGCTCTGGTTCATGTTCGCGCTGTGGTGTGCCTGCGTTGGAGTGCCGGCATACGCTCAGACGGTCGAGTACATCCACACCGATGCGTTGGGAAGCCCTATCGCGGTCACGAATGCCAGCCAGCAGGTGATTGAGCGTAGCGAGTACGCCCCATATGGCGATTTACTCAACCGACCCGACACAGATGGCCCTGGATACACCGGGCATGTCCTGGATGCTGCCACGGGCATGAACTACATGCAGCAGCGCTATTACGACCCGATGATCGGACTGTTCCTGTCCGTCGATCCGGTTACTGCTTACGCGAAGCCCGGCGTCAACTTCAATCGGTACTGGTATGCTAGCAATAACCCATATCGGTTTACTGATCCAGATGGACGGTATGTCTGCTCAGGCAGCAAAACTGATTGTGGGAACTTTGACAAAGCAATTGACGCGGCTAAAGCAGCTTCTACTAGCTCAAAGCTCACGGAAGGGCAAAGGGGTCAGCTCAGCGCAGCTGTGAATTTTTTTGGGGAGAAGGGGAATTCAGACATCAAAGTTTCATTTGGTGATTTGAAAGGAGACTACGGCCTGATCAATACAAATAGAGAAGGAAAAGGAACCGTCAAGTTTGATTTAACAGCCATCGGGAAAAAGAGTCCTGGAGAGTCAGGGTTGATAAGCGGGCTTGCTATGAGAGCACTGCACGAGGGAGATCATGGGGTTCGAATTGTACAAGAAGGCTTTCCAGGATCGAAGTTGGAACGATTCGGAAGAGAGCAGGCGGCGTATCGCTCCGAGGCCTATTTCCAGAAGGCAACGGGCTTTCTTCAGAATGCCAATAATCTTTGGGCACCTTGGAATCCCGGCGATGGCATAAATGAAAACGCGGTTGATGCGAGAGCGAATTTCTCTGTCATGTCATCCTGCGCGGGTTCGAGCGAGGGGAGTTGCCGATGAAAGGTCGATCGTTCTTTGTTTGCCTAGCCGTGGCCGCGATCTCGGCTTGCGCAAGCTCGTCCCATCTTGAATCTACTGCTACCGTTAGCAAGGAAGGTTATTTTGCTGATCCTGGCGACTTCTGGGGCGTCAACTTCAAGACTGGCCAGCCAGCTTCTGGCAAGGCGTTGCTGGAAGCGGTGGCCGGCCCTCGCGATCAAGAAGCGTTGGAGAATGACCTTGCGCTCCTTAAAAGGATGCCGCCGGATGTCCCCTTAAGAGTTTTAGGATTTACAGACTCAGAAGAATGCTCCGGGTTGTCGTGCTCTGAATTGTCGCTACGCAGAGCACAAGCTTTGCAAGATTGGTTGCTCAATCATGGTGTATCTAAGTCTCGGTTGTCTGCACCAAAGGGTTTGGGTAGTGCAAGGCCTATTAGCAGTAACGAGACAGAAGATGGGCGAGCACAAAATAGGCGCGCTTACATTAGCTACGAAGATGTGCCATAGAGCTTGCTTGTGAAGCGAAAGCACAAGGCCGCGCTGCGGGCCTTGTTGTGCTTCCATCACTTCGTTGGCGGTGCGCGGCTACACGGCACTATAGGCACGTAGAGATGCAGCGCGAGCGCCAGCCGCGCGCAAATTATCAACATAAATTGCCTGGTCACCCCCTCCATCCAGCTGTCGTGATGCGGGGCGCAGTTGTGGAAAATGGTGAGCCTGTTGTAGATAATGCAGGTGCCGGCGACGGCATTCTGCATCACTGCGGGCCTTGCAAAAAAATCGTTTAAGTAGCAAAAGCTGAGGCGCTAACCTTTGTAGCGGAGAAAACAGTTGCTTTCGATAGGGCACTTGGTGCTGAAGGAAAGGCTGCGTTCGAAAGTGGCAAGCAGGACCTGAGAAATTATGTTAGTCAACATGACGTGGTAGTAAGTGTCGGCATAGCTGGCATGCTAGGTACACCTATTGGGCCAAATACAGCTCCTTTGGGACTGACTGTTCTTGGTGATTTGGGAGTAGTAGCGAATTTAAGCTCCGGTCAGATTGATCTTCAAGCTAACTTAGGGATGGTCCGTCTGTAGGCGGTGGTGCTGTTGCGTCGGGGAACTTTCAAGGTGGTTTGAAGAACGGCCCCTTGGAAACAGGATTTTCCACGTCAAATGTGGCCTTCGCTCGGGCGACAGCGGTTACGGCTACCGGCACTCCATTGGACGTTGGTGGCGCTGTACAGTGGAGTAGTGGGGGGAGTGCTTCCGCTGGATTCAAGCCAGGAGTGGGTAGTTACCTAGGGTCGGTGGTGGAAAAATATATACATGGACCTTGGTCACTCCGCCTCTTCGGGAGGGCAGTAAGGAATGAAGACTCTCTTTGATCGTAAGACAAAAAAGCCGAAACTGTTCTGGTTGATCGTATCTATAGCATTACTCTCGCTGGTCTTTGGCGGTTTTGGGTTTTACTGACTTTGCTGACAGGTAGCAGGGTGTTGCAGTGGTTAGTATTCATTGGAATTGTTTCGGCGTGGGGGGCTGGGCTTGGTTTGGCAGTTTTTTACTTCTTTCGCCAAATTCTTGGCAATTATCGAAGTATAGAAGAGAAATCTATAAGCGATCAGGTGTGGTAGCTGATATGTGTGTCGTGCTCCGAGGCTTTGACTGGCAGAGTTTCGGCGGATGTCTTGCAGCAAATAAATTTTTGTAATCCTAAGTGAAAAATGCAGAGTCCTGCATAAGAGTCGGACATCCTAAAAAGCCGTGCCGCAACCCTCTCTGAGATGAAGATGAGGTGCGCCTTCATGAAGCAGTGCGCCGATGGCCCGTAGGCTGCTGCTATGGACACCGAGACCGACGAGAAGACCAGTGAGCGCTTAGGTTCCGACCCCTTTGGCCACCTCACGACGCGGGACAGGCGTACCCCCGAGGAGCGTGCAGCAGCTGAGTCGAAAGGGTGGTGACGGCTAGATCCATACAGGCGTGAGGAGATCAACACTGGTGAGATTAGAGTTTATACGGCTGAGGCGAATTTTTATCAGGGCGCGCGGATCAATCCATATGGGCTATTGAACCCAGGTGGCGAGATCAACTCTGATGCGATACTCATAGGCGCAGACTGATCTACGAATTCAGTTTGCGAAGAGCCAGGAGCATGCGAATGAAGGCAACAGCTCTATTGATTTTTGCCGCGCTTTTCCCGGGATACGCGACGGCTGATTCCGGCAAAGAAGTTTGCTCAACCGCATCAGATGTCAAGGAGAGAAAAGAGACTTGTTCTAACCGCTCCATCAAAATTAACGCTTACTTGATATCAACCCGCCATGGCGCCTATCTAGTAGACGAACCTGACGGGTCTGACGTGTTGGCAGCAGTATTCTCAGACTTGCCTCAATACAGAAGATCAACTGCCCTGCTATTGGAAGAGCTTGCGTACGCCAACAGAGGACAGCCCTATGCTCAGATACAAGGCACCTTCGAAGGCCGCCTGTTGCTAGATAGTGACGGGCGAGCAGTTAGCTTTGAAGTTCATGCAAGAGTGCATGAGTGAGTGATGCCCCTTGCCGGGTAACGGTCCCGCAAGTGTTAGCTAAGAAACCTCTGAACAAGCCCCTCTTTTCGGCGACATGATTGGCATCCGATCCAGGCGCGCCGGTCGCGTTGACGATACCGACGCCGCCATCGGGCGCGCCTGCCGTCAGTGCTCCGGGCTCGAGCAGTACGGGTTCTTACACCGTTTCGTGGAGCGCTGTCGGCAACGCTTCTTCCTATTAGCTACAGGAAAACGGCAACACCGTCTATAACGGTGGCAATCTCTCTTAAGCCAACAATGACCCATATCGGTTTACTGATCTGGATGGGCGGTATATCTGCCTAGGTAGCAAAACTGATGGTGGAAACTTTGAGCAGGCTCGCGATCGCGTGGAGCTACTAAAAAGCCATCCCAAGGCGTGGGTAAGGAAAGAGGCCAAAAAAACGCTTTCGAAAATGGCTCTGTAAACTTGGGCCTTGCCCCTTCTACAGAGCCGCAGATCGGGAGCTTGCGACGAGTTCGGTAGCGAGGCGATGAGTAGTTGCGTCGGCGCTCCCTCAGACATCGATCGGCTGAACAGGCTATGAGTGGCAGGATGAGGTGATCCGGAGGAACATCCCCGCGCGATAGGTCGCAGGTTCGACTCCTGTTTCCGGCACCAAGGTCATTCTCAAGGCCCCGCCGCAGCGTTGGCGGGGCCTTTCTTTTTTGGCGTTCTTGTGCGCTGTGTCGACAGCGCGACACGCCAACGGGCGTGGCATCGCTCCTGTCGCGAAAGCCAGCGCCGAGCCCGCATTCGCCTTGGGACATGGATCACACGAGGTGGGTCGGCGAGATCGCGGCTCACTGACGCGATCGCGTCGGCCAAGGGATTCCTTGATGTTGCTTGGCAGCATAAGATAGTGCGGTTCTAGCGCAGGCTCTGCCCGCGTCCGGGCGCCTGTGCGGCAGCCCACGCGCGGCCTGCGCTGCGGACGGCCGGCCTCCGGCCGTCCGTCTAGGTAGCCGATTTCTTCTCGCAACTGGATAGATCATGTCCCTGCTGAAGCTTCCTGGACGGCTGCGTCCATGGGTCTTGCTGGCAAGTGTGCTGTTTCTCGGCGGGTGCCAGTCCGCCATCCTGAACCCGAAGGGGCAGATCGGCATCGATGAGCGCAACCTGCTCGTCACCTGCACGGTGCTGATGCTGCTGGTGGTGGTGCCGGTCATCGTGATGGCGCTGGTGTTCGCCTACCGCTACCGGGCCTCCAAGCAGAACCGCTACGAGCCCGAGTGGCACCACTCCACGCCGATCGAGATCGTGGTGTGGGCCATCCCTTGCGTGATCATCACGGTGCTGGGCGTGCTGGTGTGGCGCTCCTCGCATGCGCTGGATCCGTACCGCCCGCTGGATTCGGACGTGACGCCGGTGACGATCCAGGCGGTGTCGCTGGACTGGAAGTGGCTGTTCATCTATCCGGAGCAGAACGTGGCGGCCGTCAACGAGATGGCCTTCCCGGAGAAGACCCCGCTCAACTTCCGCATCACCTCCGATTCGGTGATGAACGCGTTCTTCATCCCCCAGCTGGGGACGATGATCTACTCGATGGCGGGCATGGAGACCAAGCTGCACCTGATCGCCAACGAGCAGGGCGATCTGCGCGGCCTGTCCTCGCACTACAGCGGCCAGGGCTTCTCGGGCATGCACTTCAAGGCCATCTCCACCGATCAGGCCGGCTTCGAGGCCTGGATCGCCAAGGCCAGGGCCTCGGGCAAGGCCCTGGACGATGCCAGCTACGCCGAGCTGGCCAAGCCCAGCGAGAACGTGGCGCCGATCTACTACGCGTCGGTCAAGCCGGAGCTGTTCAACGGCATCATCGCCAAGTACATGATGGGCTCGCACGGCAAGGGCGGGCACAAGATGCTCGGCATGGACAACCCGGCCGAGCCGGGCACCGAGGCCGCGCAGCAGGCCGAAGCCCACGCGGGCGACCAGGCGCCGCCGGGCAACGCGCACGACGGCCACGACATGCAGTCCATGGACGCCATGCCCGGCATGGAGCACATGCACCACGACGACGCCAAGGCGCCGGCGGGTGAGACGCAGAATCCGCAGGAGACGCACTAATGTTGTTCGGCAAACTGACGCTCGAGGCGATCCCGTACCACGAGCCGATCCTGATCGCGACCTTCGCCGGTGTCGCGCTGGGCGGGCTGGTCGTGCTGGCGCTGATGACCTACTACAAGAAGTGGGGCTGGTTGTGGCGCGAGTGGCTGACCTCGGTCGACCACAAGAAGATCGGTGTGATGTACATCTTCGTGGCGCTGGTCATGCTGCTGCGCGGCTTCTCCGACGCGATCATGATGCGTGCCCAGCAGGCGCTCGCCCATGACGGTGCCGCCGGCGTCCTGCCCCCGCACCACTACGATCAGATCTTCACCGCGCACGGCGTGATCATGATCTTCTTCATGGCCATGCCGTTCATCACCGGTCTGATGAACCTGGTGGTGCCGCTGCAGATCGGCGCGCGCGACGTGGCATTCCCGTTCCTGAACTCGCTGAGCTTCTGGCTGTTCGTGGCCGGCGTGGTGCTGATCATGCTGTCGCTGTTCGTGGGCGAGTTCGCCCAGACCGGCTGGCTGGCGTTCCCGCCGCTGTCGGGGCTGCAATACAGTCCCGGGGTCGGGGTCGACTACTACATCTGGGCGCTGCAGATCTCGGGCCTGGGCACGACGCTGACCGGCATCAACTTCCTGGTGACCATCCTCAAGATGCGCGCGCCGGGCATGAAGATGATGCACATGCCGATCTTCACCTGGACCGCGCTGATCACCAACATCCTGATGATCGCCGCGTTCCCGTTCCTCACCGTCTCCCTGGCGCTGCTCACCGCCGACCGCTACCTGGGCACGCACTTCTTCACCAACGACGGTGGCGGCAACGCCATGATGTACATCAACCTGATCTGGATCTGGGGCCACCCGGAGGTCTACATCCTGATCCTGCCGTGCTTCGGCGTGTTCTCCGAGGTGGTGTCCACGTTCTCGCGCAAGCCGCTGTTCGGCTACACCTCGATGGTGTGGGCCACCAGCTGCATCGGCCTGCTGTCCTTCATCGTGTGGCTGCACCACTTCTTCACGATGGGTTCGGGCGCCAACGTCAACGCCTTCTTCGGCATCACCACGATGATCATCGCGGTGCCCACGGGCGTGAAGATCTTCAACTGGCTGTTCACCATGTTCCGCGGTCGTCTGCAGATGACCTCGATGATGTACTGGACGGTGGGCTTCATGGTCACCTTCACCATCGGCGGCATGACCGGCGTGATGATGGCGATCCCGGCGGTGTCCTTCGTGCTGCACAACTCGCTGTTCCTGATCGCGCACTTCCACAATGTGATCATCGGTGGCGTGGTGTTCGGCTGCCTGTGCGGCCTGACCTACTGGTTCCCCAAGGCGTTCGGCTTCAAGCTCATCGACAAGCTGGGCAAGGCCTCGTTCTGGTGCTGGATCGTGGGCTTCTTCGTGGCGTTCATGCCGCTGTACGTGCTGGGCTTCCTGGGCATGACCCGTCGCCTCAACAGCTACAACAACCCGGAATGGACCCCGTGGCTGATGGTGGCCGCCTGCGGTGCGCTGATCATCGCCTGCGGCATCTTCCTGAACATCGTCCAGATCGTCTGGAGCATCATCAAGCGCAAGGAAAATCCGGACCTGACCGGCGATCCGTGGGATGGCCGCACGCTGGAATGGGCCACCTCCTCGCCGGCGCCGTTCTACAACTTCGCCCACCTGCCCAAGGTCAACGGCCTGGACCAGCACTGGCGCGACAAGGAGGCCGGCACCGCCTACCAGCGTCCGACCCACTTCGAGGACATCCACATGCCGCGCAACACCGCCATCGGCGTGTGGATGGGTGCCTTCAGCGTGCTGCTGGGCTTCGGCATGATCTGGCATATCTGGTGGATGGCCATCATCGGCCTGGTCGGCATGATCGGCAGCTTCCTGGTGCGTGCCTTCGACGACGACATCGACTACTACGTGCCGGCCGCCGAGGTGGCGCGCATCGAGAACGCGCGCTATGACCGGCTCGACCGCCTGCGTGCCGCCAAGACGGGGGCCCTCTGACATGTCCGCGAGCAACACCATGAGCCACGCGCACCACGACGCGCACGCCCACGACCACGGGCACCACGATGCCGGCGCCAATTCGGTGTTCGGCTTCTGGATCTACCTGATGAGCGACTGCCTGATCTTCGCAGGCCTGTTCGCCACCTATGCGGTCCTGTCCGGCGCCACGGTCGATGGCCCCACGGCCAAGGAGCTGTTCGACCTGAAGTTCGTCCTTGTCGAGACCTTCCTGCTGCTGTTCTCCAGCCTGACCTTCGGCCTGGCGATGATCGGCGCGCACAAGGGCAGCAAGGGCCAGCTGCTGGGCTGGCTGTTCATCACCTTCCTGTTCGGCGCCGGCTTCCTGGGGATGGAACTCTATGAGTTCCACCACCTGATCGAGGAGGGCGCGGGCCCGGGGCGCAGCGCGTTCCTGTCGGCGTTCTTCACCCTGGTGGCCACCCACGGTCTGCACGTGACCGCGGGCATCCTGTGGATGGCGGTGCTGGTGATCCAGGTCCTGACCAAGGGCCTGACGCCGCGGGTCATGACCCGCCTGTCCTGCCTGAGCCTGTTCTGGCACTTCCTGGACATCATCTGGATCGGTGTGTTCACCGTCGTCTATCTGCTGGGAGCCCTGTGATGAGCGGTCCTGTCCATTCTTCCCACGACCACGCCCACGAGGCGGCCGGCCACGGCAGCGTGAAGTCCTACCTGATCGGCTTCGTCTGGGCGGTGATCCTGACGGTCATTCCGTTCGGCCTGGCGATGAGCGGGTTCTTCCCCGCCGGCGTCACCGCCGCCATCGCCGCGCTGTGCGCGGCGGCGCAGATCGTCGTGCACCTGGTGTACTTCCTGCACATGGACCTGACCCCGGCCCAGCGCAGCAACACCATGGTGTTCATCTCCACGGTGGTGGTGATCGGCATCGTGATCGTCGGTTCGCTGTGGGTGCTGCACAACATGAACGCGAACATGATGCACTGAAGGCCTTCGGGTCGCGCCGCGTCACGAACAGGCCGCCTCCGGGCGGCCTTTTTCGTGGGCCCCGACGCGGCGACCGTGACCAATGGCAGGAACGTCAGGCGGGCGACAGGGGATAGCATCGAGGGTTGCCGCGTTGGCCTTCCCCGTCCCGGAGACTCCATGAAGATCGCTTTCTCGCCTGTCGCCCTGGCCGTCCTGTGCGCGCTCGCCGGCGCCGCGCAGGCCCAGCAGTCCAGCACGCCTGCGCCGCAGGACATCCCGTATCCCGGCACCCTGCGGGTGGACGTGGATGCCACCGATCTGGGCCGGCGCATCTTCAAGGTGCGCGAGACCCTGCCGGTGAAGGCGGGCGAGCTGACCCTGCTGTATCCGGAATGGATCCCCGGCAACCACAGCCCGACCGGGCAGGTGGCCAAGGTCGCCGGGCTGAAGTTCACCGCCAACGGCCAGAAGCTGGCCTGGACGCGCGACCAGTACGACGTGTTCGCCTACAAGGTGAACATTCCCGAGGGCGTGAGCGAGCTGCAGGTGGAGTTCGACTACCTCTCGCCGCTGAGCCGCGACCAGGGCCGCGTGGTGATGACCCCGGCCATGCTCAACCTGCAGTGGAACCTCACCGTGCTGTATCCGGCCGGCTACTACAGCCGCCAGATCCCGGTGCAGGCCAGCGTCAAGCTGCCGGCCGGCTGGTCCTACGCCACCGCCGCTGAGACCGCCAGCAAGGCCGGCGACACGGTGCAGTTCAAGACCCTGCCGTGGAACGTGCTGCAGGATTCGCCGCTGTTCGCCGGCAAGTACTACAAGCAGTTCGACCTGAGCCAGGGCGAGACGCCGGTCAAGCTCAACGTGTTCGCCGATGCGCCCAAGTCGCTTGAGGCCAAGCCCGAGCAGATCGCCAAGCACAAGGCGCTGGTCGAGCAGGCCTACAAGCTCTACGGCGCGCACCATTACGACCACTACGACTTCCTGCTGGCGCTGACCAACCAGATGGGCGGCATCGGCCTGGAGCACCATCGCTCCAGCGAGAACAGCGGCAGCCCGGACTACTTCACCAAGTGGGACGAGACCTGGGGCGGCCGCGATCTGCTGCCGCACGAGTTCAACCACTCCTGGAACGGCAAGTTCCGCCGCGGCGCGGACCTGGCCACGCCCAACTTCAACGTGCCCATGGGCGACAGCCTGCTGTGGGTCTACGAGGGGCAGACCCAGTTTTACGGCTATGTGCTGGCCGCGCGCTCGGGCCTGTGGTCCAAGGAGCAGACGATGGACGCTCTGGCCAGCGTCGCGGCGACCTACGCCCGCGGCCGGCCGGGCCTGGACTGGCGTCCGCTGCAGGACACCACCAACGATCCAACCATCAACATGCGCCGCCCGCAGGCCTATCGCAGCTACCAGCTGAGCGAGGACTACTACTCCGGTGGCCAGATGGTGTGGCTGGAGGCCGACGCCAAGCTGCGCGAGCTGAGCCGGGGCAAGAAGTCGATCGACGATTTCGCCAAGGCCTTCTTCGGCATGGACAACGGCAGCTACCAGGTCAAGCCGTACGACTTCGACGAGGTCGTGGCCACGCTCAACGGCGTGGCGGCCTACGACTGGGCCACGTTCCTGCGCGACCGCCTGGATGGCCGCAAGCCGCTGACCGGCGGCATCGAGGCCAGCGGCTGGAAGCTGGTGTTCAGCGACAAGCCCAGCGCCGCGATCAAGGCCGCCGAGGGCCGCAGCAAGTCGACCAACCTGACCTATTCGCTGGGCCTGTCGGTGGGCAGCGACGGCGGCGTGGGCGATGTGCTGTGGGACAGCCCGGCGTTCCAGGCCGGCATCGCCCCGGGCATGACGATCGTGGCGGTCAACGGCCAGGCCTATTCCGGCGACGCGATCAAGGATGCGGTGACCGCGGCCAAGACGGGCAAGGCGCCGATCGAGCTGCTGGTGAAGAACTTCGACCGTTACGACACCTACAAGCTCGATTACCACGGGGGGCTGCAGTACCCGTCGCTGGAACGCGTGGCCGGCACCACCGACACCTTGAGCAAGCTGCTCGAGGCGCGTTGAGTCCGGGGTTGGCGTCCGCCCGGGGTGGTGCGGGCGCCAAGCCGGAGGAGAGGCCGCGAAAGCGGCCTTTTCCTTTTTGGCGCCTGGTAAAAGCAACCGCGATCGCAGCAGGAGCAGCGAGCAGAGCATCACTCCCCGGTCGTCATTCCCGCGAAAGCGGGAATCCAGGGACTTTGCTCCTTCCGCTCTTGCTCTGCTCTTGCTTCATGACGCCACGAAACAAGAAACGCCGCCTCACTTCACCTCGAACGCCCCCACCACCGGCAGTTCCACCGGCACGCCATCGGCATTGCACGTCCCCGCCTTGCACAGGCGCGCACGCAGCGCGGGCGTGGCCTGCACGATCAGGTGGTAGAGCGTGTTCTGTTCGATCGTGCCGTGCACCGCCTCGCTGCCCGGTCCGATGGCCCAGACGCCGACATCGTCGCCGCCGTGGCTCTCGGACTTCATCGGGATCATGCCTTCCTGCAGGTAGTCCGGATCCTCGGTGTTGACCTCGTCGAGCACCGGGCGGCCCTGCGCGGCCTTGAACTCCGAGGGCTCGTGCGGGAAGCGCTTGGGGCCGGCCGGCTGGGCGTTGCTCGCGCCGGGATAGCCCGGACCGTTGGCGTAGTTGAGCGTGGTGTAGGTCTGGCCGTTGGCGTCGCGCGCGTACTGCGAACGGTCGCCATCCTCGCCGGAGACGCCGCGCACCTTGCCCAGGATCGGGTTGCCGCGCACCGGATAGCCGACGAAGTTCAGCGCATGCGAATGGTCGGCGGTGACGATGATCAGCGTGTCCGGCGGCGCGGTCCTGACCGCGGCGCGCACCGCGTCGGACAGGGCGATGGTCTCGTCCAGCGCGCGGAAGGCGTTGCCGTAATGGTTGGCGTGATCGATGCGGCCGCCTTCGACCATCAGCGCGAAGCCCTGCGGCTGGCGCGCCAGGGACTGGATGGCCGCAGTGGTCATCTGCGCCAGGCTGGGCTCGCCTTGGGCGCCGCGGTTGCGGTCGTGGTCGAACTGCATGTGGTCCGGCTCGAACAGGCCAAGCAGGGCCGGCGCGTCCTTGGCCGCCTCGAACTGGCCCGCGTTCCACATGTAGGCGCCGCCCGGATGGGCCTGTTTCCACTCATCGACCAGATCGCGCCCGTCCAGGCGCAGGCCAACCTTGTCGTCGTACTCCGGGTCGCGCTCGGTGGCGCTCTGGAACTGGCTGCGTCCGCCGCCCAGCACCACCTGCGGACCGCGGCCGAAGCGCGCGTCGGTCAGCAGCTGCTGGGCGATGTCGGTGCAGCCGGCCTGGCGCGCGGCCTCGGGCAGGTCGGCGTCGTTCTCCCAGTTGCGCTCGGGGCTGTGCGCGTAGGTCGCCGCCGGGGTCGCGTGGGTGAGGCGCGTGGTGGTGACGATGCCGGTGGCCAGCCCGGCGCTGTCGGCCAGCTGCAGCCAGGTCAGCAGGCCCTTGTTCAAGCTGTCGGCGCAGTCGCCGCGGGTGCCGGCGCTGACGCCGATGGCGCCCATGTGCGACTTCACGCCGGTCATGATCGCGGTCATGGTGCCGGCCGAATCGGGCGTCTGCGAATCGGTGTTGTAGGTCTTGCTCAGGGCGGTGGCGGGGAAGGTCTCCCAGCTCAGGGCGTTCTCCTCGCCGGAAGCGCCGCGGCGCTGGCCTTCCAGGATGCGCGCGGCCGCCACGGTGGTCAGGCTCATGCCGTCGCCCAGGAACAGGATCACGTTGCGCGCCTTGCCGGCCATCGCGCCGTTGCCCGCCGCGCGCGCGGCGCCGCTGCGATACCACCACTGCGGCGTCTCGCCCTGCGGGTGGGCGACCTGCGGCACGTCCGGGGCCGCGACGGCGGTCGCGGGCCTGGCGCCGCCGCTGCTGGCGCAGCCGGTGAGCAGGGTGAGGCCCAGGGAGGCGGTCAGGGCGAGGGCGGGGCGGGGAGACAGGCGCATGCGGGGACGTTGGAATGGACCGACCGCCAAGTCTGCCTCGCCCAGACAACAGCCAGATGACGATCCGGACCGGCGTCCCAGCGCGGCGCAGGCCCGACCTGTCCCGCTGCTGGCCCGCCGGGTTCCACGCCGGGCATCGCCATGCGCGGGCGGCGCGCGGTAAGGTGCGTGCTTGCATCGACGGCGGGGCGCCCTTTCGTGAAACTCGTGCAGGCATGGCTGAAGATCCCGTTCTGGCAGCGGGTGGTGGCCGGTTTCGTGCTCGGCGCGCTGGCCGGCTGGGCGCTCGGGCCGCGCGCGGAGACCTGGTTCGGCCCGCTGGGCGATCTCTACGTCACCCTGATCAAGATGATCGCCATCCCGCTGGTGTTCTTCGCGGTGATCAACGCGATCTCGGCGCTGAGCGGGCAGAAGTCCATCGCCGCGCTCGGCGCGCGCACCTTCGGCTGGTTCGTCGTCACCGCCTGCCTGGCGGTGGGCGTGGGCCTGCTGGTCGGCACGGTCATGCAGCCGGGCAGCGGCGCGCTGAGCATCGCCATCGATTCGGCGTGGAAGCCGCGCGACGTGCCCAGCCCGATCAAGGTGCTGCTGGACGTGGTCCCGTCCAACCCGTTCTTCGCCCTGACCGGCATCGGCACGCGGACCAACGCGGCCGGTGAGACGGTGCTGGCGGCGGGCCGCGGTTCCATCCTGCCCGTGATCTTCTTCGCCGCGCTGCTCGGCTTCGCCATGGTCAAGCTGGGCGATCGCGTGGCCGAGGCGCGCAAGGTCACCGCGCAGATGAGCGAGATCATGATCCAGGTGACGCGCTTCGTGCTGGAGGTCACCCCGATCGGCACCTTCGGCCTGATCGCCGCGCTGGTGGGCGCCTACGGCTTCGAGAAACTGCTGCCGCTGGGCAACTTCGTGCTGGCCCTGTACATCGCCTGCATCCTGCACATCGTGGTGGTCTACGGCGGCCTGCTGCTGATCCACGGGCTCAACCCGCTGAAATTCTTCCGTGGCGCCGCGCCGGGCATGCAGGTGGCCTTCGTCAGTTCGTCCAGTTTCGCCGCCATGCCGGTGTCGATGCGCTCGATCACCCACAACCTGGGCGTGAACAAGGATTACGCGGCCTTCGCCGTGCCGCTGGGCGCGAGCATCAAGATGGACGGCTGCGGGGCGATCTACCCGGCGCTGTGCGCGCTCTTCATCTCGCAGTACACCGGCGTGCCGCTGTCCGCCAACCAGTACTTCATCGTGCTGATCGCCTCGGTGCTCGGAAGCTTCGGCACCGCCGGCGTGCCGGGCACGGCGGTGGTGATGGCCACGGTGGTGCTGACCGCCGCGGGCCTGCCGCTGGAGACCATCGGCTATCTGTACGCCATCGACCGCATCCTGGACATGATGCGCACCCTGACCAACGTCACCGGGCAGATGCTGGTGCCGACCCTGGTGGCGCGCGAGACCGGCCTGCTCGACAAGCAGGTCTACGATGCGGCGCCGACCAACGTCGGCGTGGAGTCGGCTCCGCAGCGCTGACCGTCCAACGCCTCGTCAAAGCAAAGGGCGCGCTGCCTGGCAGCGCGCCCTTTGCGTTTTCGCCACGTGCGCCGCTTCGGCATTCGCGGCGTCGCGTCGCTGGTCGTCCGCATCGAGGCGATCAGGCGCCCCGCGTGCTGCGCTCAGACTTCGTGGCGCGGCGTGGCCAGGCGCGTGGCGAACAGGGCCATCGGGATCGGCAGCAGCAGCGCGACCACCGTGACCCAGGCCGGGAAGGGCACGAACACCGCCAGCGCGATCACGCCCACCATCACCAGCGCACCCACCGTGATCGCCGGGGCGCTGCGGTTGGCGCTGGAGATCTTGGCCGCGACGGCGCCGCCGAACAGCCCGGCCAGCGCGAAGCCGCCGATCAGGCAGGCCAGCGCCTCGCGCGGCGCCGCCATGGCGTATTCGGCCAGGTTGGAGACCGTATAGAAGTCCGGGCCGGAGGGCAGGCGGTACAGGTGCTGGTAGCCATAGCCGCCGCCGGCCACGACGGCGGCGGCGACGACGATGCCCAACAGCAGGCCGAGGGAGGTGCGCATGCGGTGTTCATTCCATTGAGCGGGAAGCCAACAGGATGGCGCGAAAGTCGCCCGACCCGCAACCGACTATCCTCGCCCGACCGGCGTCGGCGCCGGCCCCTCGACCAGCCCGGCGCGGCGCGCGCCCCAGCCCGATCTTCAGGAGACCCCATGCGTGGCGAGCAACGCGAACTGACTTTCCGCTTCCTGGCCGAACCCAAGGACGTCAACTACGGCGGCAAGGTCCACGGCGGGGTGGTCATGCGCTGGATCGACCAGGTCGGCTATGCCGCGGCCGTCGGCTGGAGCGGACATTACAGCGTCACCGTCGCGGTGGGCGGCATCCGCTTCGTCGCCCCGATCCGCATCGGCGACCTGGTCACGGTCACCGCCAAGCTGGTCCACACCGGCACCAGCAGCATGCACTTCGCCGTGGACGTGCGCGCGCGCGACCTGGAGCCGGGCGAAGGCGAGGCGGTCAGCCGCCTGTGCACGCACTGCGTGATCGTGTTCGTGGCCATGGATCAGGCCGAGGGCAAGCCGACCCCCGTGCCGCCATGGACGCCGACCAGCGAGGCGGACCAGCGCCTGGCCGACTACGCCATCAAGGTGATGGAGCTGAGCAAGGACATCGAGCAGACCGTGGCCGCGTTCCACGCCTAGACCCTCAGGGATAGGCGGCCACCGCCCGCCGGACCGTTGCCCGTCCGAAGCAGCACTGGCACGCGCCAAGTCCCTCGATCAGAGCGAACAACAAAAAAGCCGGCGCATGCGCCGGCTTTCGGTTGCAGCCCTGAGTCCGCGCTTACAGCGAGACGCGGCGCGCCTGCATGAAGCGACCGCCCCAGTAGCCGGAGGTCAGCGTATCCACGCGCACGTCCTTGCCGGTGCTGGGCGAATGCAGGAAGCGGCCCTCGCCGACATAGATGCCGACGTGGTTGACGCGGCCACGGGCACCGAAGAACACCAGGTCGCCCTGGCGCAGCTGCTCGCGGTTCCTGATCAGTTCGCCCTCGCCATCGGCGGCCATGTCGCGCGAGACGCGCGGCAGGTCCACGCCCAGGGCGGTGCGGAACACGTAGCTCACCAGGCCGCTGCAATCCAGACCGCTGTCCGGGTCGGTGCCGCCCCAGCGGTAGGGCGTGCCGAGCAGGGCCAGGGCGCTCTGCAGGACGCTCTGCACCTTGCCGACATCGGCCTGGCCGCCGGCCGCAGCCGCGGCACCGGCCAGGTTGTAGTGGCTCAGCAGGCGGCTCAGGTCACCGGCCAGCGTGGTGGAACGGTCCATGACCGGCACCGTGTCGCTGGCGGCCAGGCGCGGCAGCAGCGCGGTGAGGGTGGCGGCGGCGGCCTCGGTGGCCTTGTCGCGCAGCGAACCGCTGGCGGCCACGGCCGGCACGGCGGCCGCCGGGGCCAGCGCCGCGACCGGGACGGTCACGGCCGGCGCCGCAGGAGCGGCGATCGGCTGCCCGGCCGGAACGGCGGCGGTGGCGTTGGTATTGATCGGAGTCGGTACGCCGGTGGCGACCGTGGTGGCCACCGGGCTGGTGACCGTGGCCACGTCCGGGGACGGCGCGGCGGGAGGAGAGGTGGCTTCCTGGGCCATCGCCAGCGGCGCGGCACCGGTGCCAAGCAGAGCCAGGATCAGCAGGGGAAGCGGGCCACGACGCAGTTTGCGGGTGGTGAGCGGCTGGCCCAACTTCAGGTCGTCGTTCGTCACGGGCTGGTGAAGGTTCGCGGCGGAGACTGGAGTTTGCCGTTAGATGCCGGTGAAATTGTTCAAAGTTCGTTACAGGAGCGTGGAGGTGGTTGCGACACCCATCACATTTTAAGAATCACGCTTAATTAACAACCCGGCGCGCGCCACTGTAATGATCCCGCCAGTAGACCCCGTCCAGCGAGTCCAGGCGGACCGTTCCGCCGCTGCTGGGGGCGTGCACGAAGCGGCCCTCGCCGACATAGATGCCGACGTGGCTGACGCTGCCGGGCGTGCCGAAGAACACCAGGTCGGCCGGCGCCAGACGGGTCTCCTCGATCCGAGGACCCTGGATCTGGGCCAGCTCCCGGGACGTGCGCGGCAGGCGCAGGTCGAGCATGTCGCGGTAGACGTAGTTGACCAATCCGCTGCAGTCGAAGCCCGAGTCGGGCGTGTTGCCGCCGTAGCGGTAGGGCGTGCCGACCAGGCCCAGCGCCCGCATGACCACCGAATTGACCGCCATCGGGTCGGCCACCGGCTGCACCGACCAGACCCGGGGCGGTGGCGGCGCCTTGGCCCGGACCACCGGGCGCTCGCTGCCGCAGCCGGCCAGCAGGGCCAGGACCAGTGCGAGTCCGGCAACGGCCAGGCCGCGTCCGGGCAGGGCGGCTGGCATGCGCCGGGGCGAGCCCGGATAATGGACGGTCTTCATCGCGGCCATTGTGGTCCGCACGCCCTGCGGCGGACAAGCCGCGCCCCCAGCCGCGCCACCGCGGCCTTCACCAGAGTTTGCAATGAAAATCGCCAAAGACAGCGTCGTGCGTTTCCACTACACCGTGTCCGAAGTCGGCGCCGAGCCGCTGGAGTCCTCCAGGGACCGCGAGCCGCTGGCCATCCTGGTCGGCCACGGCAACATCATCCCCGGCCTGGAGGCCGCGATGATGGACAAGGAAGCCGGCGAAAGCTTCGGCGTGGACGTGGCCGCGGCCGATGCCTACGGCGAGCGCCGCGATGGCCTGAGCCAGCGCGTGCCCAAGAAGCACTTCGGCGGCCAGAAGCTCGCCGCCGGCCAGCAGGTCGTGCTGCAGACCAACTTCGGTCCGCGCGCGGTGACCATCCAGAAGGTCGGCATGAGCGTGGTCGACGTCGACCTCAACCACCCGATGGCCGGCAAGGACCTGCACTTCGACGTGGAGATCGTCGAGGTGCGCGAGGCCTCGCCGGAGGAGATCGAGCACGGCCACGTGCACGGCGATGGCGGTCACCAGCACTGATGCATGCGCTTGCCTCGGCGAGCCTGGCGGCGGCCCGCGTGATGCGGGCCGTCGTCGTTTTGGATCGACGCGATGCGCGTTGAGCCGACCGCGCTGACGCGGCCCGCGCCGCTGGGCGAGGACGCGCGCCTGCCGGCGATGGACGTGCTGCGCGGGATCGCGCTGCTGGGCATCCTGCTGATGAACCTGGAGGGCTTCGCCGGCCCGCCGGCGATGATGGGCACCGGCGTGGACCCCGCGCTGTCCGGTGCGGACCGCTGGGTGGATGCGGCGATCTACGTGCTGGTGCAGGGCAAGTTCATCGCGCTGTTCTCGCTGCTGTTCGGCGCCGGCTTCGCCGGCCTGGCCGCGCGCGCCGAGCGCGAGGGCTGGGCGCTGGCGCCGGTCTGGCTGCGGCGCTGCGCGGGCCTGCTGCTGATCGGACTTGCCCACGCGCTGCTGGTCTGGTCCGGCGACGTCCTGGTGACCTACGCGCTGTGCGGGCTGGTGCTGCTGGGGTTTCGCGAGACCCTCGGTGGCCTGCTGGCGTGGATCGGCGTGGTGCTGTTCCTGGCACCGGCGGGAGCACTGCTGGGCGTCGCGGCGATGGGCGCGTCGCTGGCGCAGGATCCTGCCTGGCAGCAGACCCTGCACGACCAGACGGTGAACGTTCAGACCCATGTGCAGGCGCAGGTCAACGCCTACGCCCATGGCGACTTCCTCGCCGCCACGCGCCAACGGCTGCACGACTTCGTCAGCACCCTGTTGGCGCTGCCGATCAACGCGACGCAGGTCTTCGGCCTGTTTCTGGTGGGCGGCTGGCTGGGCGGGGTCATCGCCGCGCCGTCGCGGCATGCACGTGCCCTGTGGGCGATGCGCTGGGTCGCATTGCCGCTGGGCCTTGGGGCGATGGCGCTGGCGGTGTGGCTGGCACCACGGATCGAGCCGGGCCACGCTGACCTGCGCACCTGCCTCGGCAGCGCGCTGGCTTCGGCGGCGAGCCTGCCGATCTGCCTGGGGTATGTGGCCTGGACGCTGCGCTGGCTGCAGGCGCGGCCCGTGGCCGGCGGCCTGCGCGCGGCGCTGGCCGCGACCGGCCGCCTGGCGCTGAGCAACTATCTGCTGCAGTCGCTGGTGTGCACCGCGCTCTTCTACGGCTATGGCCTGGGCGCCTTCGGGTTGGCGCGGCGCTGGCAGTTGCCGCTGGCGCTGGTGATTTTCGCGCTGCAGCTGGCGCTGAGCCGATGGTGGATCGCGCGTGGCCGCGCCGGGCCTGCCGAATGGGTGCTGCGCACGTTGACCTATGCGCGCCCGCCGCGCCGGACAAGGCATTGATCCCTCGCGCGGTCCTCACCCCTCGTGGGCCGGGACGCGGGCATGCTGCGAGGACACATTGAGAAGCGAGCGGAGTGAACATCCATGCAGGCAGCGGCTGACAGCGCCTTCGATCTGATCGTCATCGGCGGCGGCTCCGGGGGGCTGGCCGGCGCCTTCCGCGCGGCCGAGTACGGCGCCAGCGTGGCGTTGCTGGAACCGGGCGAACTGGGCGGCACCTGCGTCAACGTCGGCTGCGTGCCGAAGAAGGCGATGTGGCTGGCGGCCGAGATCGCCCGGCATCTGGACATGGCCAGCGATCTGGGCTTCCAGGTGGAGCACGGGCCGCTGGACTGGCAGGAGTTCGTGGTCCATCGCCAGCGCTATATCGCCGGCATCCACGACAGCTACCGTCGCCGGCTGCACAAGGCCGGCATCAGCCGCATTCCCTCGCGCGGCCGGCTGGTGCCGGGCGGGGTGCGCTGCGAGGACGGGCTGGAGTTCAAGGCGCGGCATGTGCTGATCGCTACCGGCGGCCATCCGAAGCGGCCGGACATCCCAGGCGCGGAACTGGCGATCGATTCGGACGGCTTCTTCAACCTGTGCTCGGCGCCGCCGCGGGTGGCGATCATCGGCGGCGGTTACATCGCCGTCGAACTGGCCGGGGTGCTGCAGGCGCTGGGCAGCCAGGTCGAACTGTTCGTGCGCGGCCCGTGCCTGCTGCAAACCTTCGACCGCGGCCTGACCCACCAGTTGGCCGAGAACCTGCGCCAGGGTGGCATCCGCCTGTTCTTCGACATGCAGGTGACCGCGCTGGAACGCCACGGCCAGGCCACGCGCGTGCTCACCGACACCGGCCCGATGCCGGGCGAGTACGACTGCGTGATCTTCGCCACCGGCCGGACGCCCAATACCCATGACCTGGGCCTGGAGGCGGTCGGCGTGCGCACCGATGACGAGGGCTACGTGCAGGTCGATGCGTGGCAGGACACCAACGTGGCGGGCCTCCATGCGATCGGCGATGTCACCGATGTCGGCGTCGAACTGACCCCGGTGGCGATCGCCGCCGCGCGGCGGCTGATGGACCGGCTGTTCGGTGGCAAGCCCAAGGCGAAGCTGGATTACGACAACATTCCCAGCGTGGTGTTCTCGCACCCGCCGATGGGCAGCGTGGGCCTGAGCGAGAAGGAAGCGCAGGCCAGGTTCGGCGAGGAGGCGGTCAAGGTCTACTCGACCACCTTCCGGCCGATGCTCTATGCGTTGGCCGACGCGCCGCAGCACAGCCTGTTCCGGCTGGTGTGCGCGGGCCCGGAACGGCGCGTGGTCGGCGTGCACCTGATGGGCGAGAACGCCGACGAGATCCTGCAGGGCTTCGCGGTCGCGGTGAAGCTGGGCGCCACCCTGGACGATCTGCACGACACCGTCGCCATCCATCCCACCAGCGCCGAGGAAGTGGTCCTGCTGCGCTAGCGCGCCCGGCGCGCTATGCCCCTGGTCCTTCCGCCAGCAGCCATCGCCTGAAGGCCGACATCGCCGGTGCGATGGGACGGCTCTTCAACATCGTCAGCCAGTACGCGCCGGTGCTGACGGCGATGGGAAACGGCTGGACCAGGCGCCCGCTTTCGATCTCACGCGCGAACATGCGAGGCGGCACCAGGGCGACGCCGTGGCCGTCGATCGCCGCCTGCGCCATCAGTGTCGACGCGTCGAAGACCGGGCCGCGCAGCGGCACGGTCGCGCAACCGGCGGCCTCGAACCAGGCCGGCCAGTCCTGCGGCCGATACGAGCGCAGCAGCGGCAGGTCCTTCAGGTCGGCGGGCGTGCGCAGCGGCGCGGCCATCGCCGGT
This sequence comes from Pseudoxanthomonas sp. X-1, assembly GCF_020042665.1. NCBI lineage: Bacteria > Pseudomonadati > Pseudomonadota > Gammaproteobacteria > Lysobacterales > Lysobacteraceae > Pseudoxanthomonas > Pseudoxanthomonas sp. X-1. The sequence continues at coordinate 2,946,260 of NZ_CP083376.1, read as the reverse complement.
GAGCACAGCGGTGAAAGCGGTGCGTCCAGCAGGCGCTCGGCCTGCAGCCCGTGCCAGGCGCCGTCGCCGAAGCGGATCGCGAAATCCAGGCTTTCGCCCGCGACGTCCACGCGGTTGTTGTTGGTGAGCAGACGCAGGTCGATCATCGGGTGCCGCGCCTCGAACGCCTGCAGGCGCGGCAGCAACCAGCCCATGGCGAAGGTGCCCACGACGCTGACCGTCAGCACCTCGCGTCGGTGGCCGTGCTCGAACTGCTCCAGCAGCCGGCCCAGGCGCGCGAACGTCTCGCTCAGGGTCGGCACCAGGGCCAGCCCTTCGTCGGTGATGACCAGGCCCCTGGACGTGCGCCGGAACAGGCGCACGCCCAGCCGGTCCTCGAGCGACTTGACCTGATGGCTGATCGCCGCGGGCGTGACCGAGAGTTCGTCGGCGGCCACGGTGAACGACAGGTGCCTGGCCGCGCTTTCGAAGGCCTTGAGCGCGTTCAACGACACCGATGGGCCCACGGGCACATGAGATCTTCTTGAAGCTGCCAAGAGACAACATCCTTTGCGCGCGTACAGGGCGGATCAGACTATAGCGCCGACCTTTTTCTCAGTCGGAAGGCGTCGGAACATGCATCGAATCCTGTATGGCGTGGTGTGTGCGGCGGTTGTCTTTGGCCTGTCCGGTCGTGCGGCGTTGGCGGCGCCGGCCAATCCGCTCCCGGCGGACGTCGAGCGTGTCGGGGTGTGGCAGGCACCCGATGGCAAGACGCAGCTGCCGATCTGGCCACACGCCGCGCCGGATCCGGAAGAGACCACGCGCAAGCCGGAGCGGGTGCGGACCAGCGTCACGCCGGATGCGCTCGGCGGCGACGTGTCGCAGGGCGTGTTCGACGTCAGCGTTCCCACCATGACGGTCTACCCGCCGAAGGGGCATAACACCGGCGCGGCCGTGGTCGTCTTTCCCGGCGGCGGGTTCGTGATGCTGGCCATCACCCTGGAAGGCACCGAGATCTGCGACTGGATCACCTCCCGCGGCATGACCTGCATCCTGTCCAAGTACCGGGTGCCGGGCGGCAACCACCACTACGACAAGGACTGCAACTGCGCGGTCACGCCCAGGACGCCGTTCGCGCTGCAGGACGCGCAGCGCACCATCCGGCTGGTGCGCGCGCATGCGGCGCAGTGGCGGATCGACCCGGCCAAGGTCGGCGTGATCGGCTTCTCCGCCGGCGGCTATCTGGTGGCGCAGGCCAGCAACATCTTCACCTCCAGCTATGCGCCGGTGGACGCGGCCGACAGGCTCAGCAGCCGTCCGGATTTCGCGATCGCGGCCTACCCCGGGCACCTGTGCCGCGACGGCAAGTTCGCCCCGGGCTTCAAGGTGACCGCGCGCACCACGCCGACCTTCCTGCTGCAGGACTGGGACGATCCGGTCGACGACATCTGCAACAGCACGCTGTATGCGCGCGCGCTGGAGCAGGCCGGCGTGCCGGCCGAGGTCCACCTGTTCGCCAAGGGCGGGCACGCCTTCGGGCTGCGCCCGTCCCAACATCCGGTAGTGAAGATGTGGCCGGTGCTGCTGGAGCAGTGGCTGAAGGAGATCGGGATCCTGTGAGCCCGGGGCGGGGCGGCTGAGAACAGCCTGTCATTCCCGCGCACGCGGGGATCGAGTGCCTTGGCTGCTTGCGTGCGAAAGTCGCTGGGTTCCCGCGTTCGCGGGAACGACGGCGGAGGGCCTGCTCGTACTGTCAAAAGCAAAGGGCCGCATCGCTGCGGCCCTTTGTTGTGGCGCGGAAGGTGGGTGCCTCAGTGGCCGCCGGCCGCGGCGGCGCCACCGGCCTTGGCCGTGAACGGCGGCCTGGCGAACCACACCACCACGATGATCGACAGGAAGATGATGCCGAGCAGGTGGAAGATCTCGTTGAAGCCGATCTGCGCGGCCTGCTGGCCGATCATCTGGTTCAGCGCCACCGCGCCGGTCTGCAGGTCGCCGCGGCCGAGCTGGTTCACGGTCTGCTGCATGGCCGGATCGTAGGCGTTGATGTGCTCGGTCAGCTGCGCATGGTGCACCGTGGTGCGCTGGTTCCAGGCCCAGGTGGTCAGCGAGGCGGCGAAGCTGCCGCCCAGCGTGCGCACGAAGGTGGCCAGGCCCGATCCCGCGGCGATCTCATGCGGCTCCAGGTCCGAGAGCAGAATGGTCAACACCGGCATGAAGAACAGCGCCACGCCCAGGCCCTGGATCAGCTGGACCTCGGCCACGCGGCCGAAGTTGACGTCCAGGTTGAAGCCCGAGCGCAGGAAGCTGGTGGAGGCCATGACGAAGAACGCGAAGCTGGCCAGCAGCCGCAGGTCGAAGCGCGAGGCGTACTTGCCCACGAACGGCGTCAGCAGCACGGGCAGGATGCCCAGTGGTGCGGACGCCAGGCCCGCCCACAGCGCGGTGTAGCCCAGGTTGCGCTGCAGCCACAGCGGCACCAACAGGCCGATGGCGAAGAAGGCCGCGTAGCCCAGCACCATCGCCAGCGTGCCGGCGGTGAAGTTGCGATGGCGGAACAGGCGCAGGTTGACGATCGGATCCTTCTCGGTCAGCTCCCAGATGATGAAGACCGCCAGGGCGATCACCGCCACGATGGTCAGCCACACGATCTTGGTGGAGTTGAACCAGTCCTCGTCGTTGCCCAGGTCCAGCATGATCTGCAGTGCGCCCACGCCCAGGATCAGCGTGGCCAGGCCGATGTAGTCCATCTTCGGCGACTGCAGCTGTTCGGGCCGCCCCTTCATCTGCCGCCCCACCACGAAGCTGGCGAAGACGCCGATGGGAATGTTGATGAAGAAGATCCATTCCCAGCTGTAGTTGTCGGTGATCCAGCCGCCCAGGATCGGTCCGGCGATCGGCGCGACCACCGTGACCATCGCCAGCAGGGCGATGGCCTGGCCGCGCTTGTGCGGTGGATAGATCGAGATCAGCAGCGCCTGGGTCACCGGGTACATCGGGCCGGCGACGAAGCCCTGCAGCGCGCGCGCCACCACCAGCAGGCCCATCGAGTTGGCGATGCCGCACAGGAACGACGCCACCACGAAGGCGAGCGTGGCCAGGGTGAACAGCCGCACCTCGCCGTACTTGCGGGTCAGGAAGCCGGTCAGCGGCAGCGCGATGGCGTTGCTCACCGCGAACGAGGTGATGACCCAGGTGGCCTGGTTGGCGCTGGCGCCCAGGTTGCCGGAGATGGTGGGCAGGGAGACGTTGGCGATGGTCGTGTCCAGCACCTGCATGAACGATGCAAGGGCCAGGCCGATCGTGGTCAGCGCCATGTTCGGCGGGCGGAACGGCTGCGCCGCCGGCTGGGGAGTAGCCGGCGCGCCGCCGCCCGCGTCTTCGGCGATGGTGGACATCAGGGCGTGCTCAGTTGGTCTTGGCCGACTCGGGCAGGTTCTGCTCGATGATCGAGGTGATCAGCTGGTTGGCGTCGGCCAACTGCTTCTCGTAGGCGGCCGTGCTCATCAGCGGCTTGGCGTCGGCCTGGCGGGCGGGCGCCAGCACCGGGCCGTTCTGGTCCTTCAGGCTCACGTTGACGTCCGTGCTCAGGCCGATGCGCAGCGGGTGGGACTGCAGCTGCTTGGGATCGAGCACGATCTTGACCGGCAGGCGCTGGACGATCTTGATCCAGTTGCCGCTGGCGTTCTGCGCCGGCAGCAGCGAGAACGCGCTGCCGGTGCCCAGGCCCAGGCTGTCGACCTTGCCCTGGTAGGTGACGTCGTCGCCGTACAGGTCGGCATGCACCTCGACCGGCTGGCCGATGCGCATCTTGCCCAGCTGGGTCTCCTTGAAGTTGGCTTCGATCCACACCTGGTCGATCGGCACGATCGTCATCAGCGTGGTGCCGGGCTGGACCTGCTGGCCCAGCTGCACGCGGCGCTGGGCCACGTAGCCCGAGACCGGCGCGAGGATCGCCGTGCGCTGCAGGTTGAGGTAGGCCTGGCGCAGCTGCGAGGACGCGGCCTGCACCTGCGGGGTCTTGGACACGGTGGTGGCATCGACCAGCGCACGGGTGCGCTGCAGGTTGCCACGCGCGCCGCCCAGGGCGGCCTCGGCCGAGGCCAGGATGTCGCGGGCGTGGGCCAGCTCCTCGCGCGAGACCGCGCCGGTGGCGACCAGGCCTTCGCGGCGCTTGACGTCGGCGCGCGCCTGATCGACGGCGACCTGGCGGGCGCGCAGGTCCGATTCGCTGGACTCCACGCTGCTGTACAGACCGCGCACCTGGCGCACCGTACCGGCGAGGTTGGCCACGGCCTGGTCGTAGCTGACCTGGGCGTCGTTGGGATCCAGGTGCACCAGCGGCTGGCCGGCCTGGACGCGCATGCCGTTGTCGGCGTCGATGCTGACCACCGTGCCCATGGTCTGCGGCACGATCGAGACGATGTTGCCGGCGACGTAGGCGTCGTCGGTGCTCTGGTGCCAGCGGCCGTACAGCAGCTCGTAGGCGATCCAGCCCGCGCCGGCCACGACGATCACCAGGAGCAGGATGAGCAGGGAGCGCTTGCGGTTGCTCTTCTTCGGCGGCTGCGCGTCCGCCTGGGCGGTGGGAGTCTGTGTGTTCATGGCGTGGAGGTATCGGCGGTATTGGTGGAAGAGGGAGTCGGCGCGGTCAGCGGCAGGCCGCCGCCCAGGGCCTGGTCGAGATCGACCACGGCGACGTAGCGGCGGGCGTGGAGGTCGGCCAGCTGCTGTTCCAGCTGCAGCAGCGGTCGCTGCGCGGCGAGCACGTCCAGCTGGCTGCCGAGGCCGGCGTCGTAGCGGCTGGAGGCCAGGTCGTAGGCCTTCTGCGCCGCATCGCGCGCCTCGGTCAGCGAGGCGACCTGCGCATCGAGCGAGCGCGCCGACTGGACCGCGTCGGCGACCTCGCGCATGGCCCCGACCAGGGCGTCGTTGTAGCCGGCCACGGCCAGGTCGTACTGGGCGTCGGCGTTGTCCAGGTTGGCGCGCAGGCGGCCGCCGTCGAAGATCGGCAGGCTGATCGCCGGGCCGCCCAGGCCCAGCACCGCGTCGCTGTCGAACAGGTCCGACAGGTTGCCCGAGGCCAGGCCGACGATCGCCGACAGGTTCACGCTGGGCTTGAAGGCGGCCTTGCGCGCGTCGATGCCGCGGTTGGCCGCTTCCACGCGCCAGCGCGCGGCGACCACGTCGGCGCGATGGCCGAGCAGTTCGCTGGGCAGCACGCCGGGCACCGACGGTGCGGGCGCGGCGAGCAGCTTGGGCTGGGCGATGGTCAGGCCCCGGTCCGGACCCTTGCCGAGCAGGGCGGCCAGCGCATTGCGCAGGGCGTCGATCTGCTGCTGGGCGGCCTGCTCCTGCTGGCGCGCGCCGGCGATGGTGCTCTCGGCCTGGCGCAGCTGCAGGTTGTTGTCCAGGCCGGCGTCCACGCGCTGCTGGCTCAGGTCGCGCAGGCGGCCCGAGCGCTGCTGCTCGCGGCGCGCCACGTCCAGCGCCTCATAGGCCTGCGACAGCGAGATGTAGGTGCGGGCGATGTTGGCCGACAGGGTCAGGCGCGCGGCCTGGGCGTCGACCTCGGCGGCGCGCGCCTGGCCGACGGCGGCCTCGTAGGCGGCGCGCTGGCCGCCCCACAGGTCCGGTGCCCACTTGAAGTCCAGCATCAGCACGTTGGCCCACATCACATCGCCGCCGATCTCCGGGCCGGCCAGGCCCTTGGGCAGCTGCACGCCGCTGTATTCGCCGGTGGCGTCGAGGGTGGGCTTGCGCTGCGCATCGGCCAACCCGGCCTGGGCCTTGGCCTGGCGCAGGCGCGCGTCGGCCGCGGCCAGCGACGGACTGCCCTGCAGGGCCTCGCGGATCAGGCCGTCCAGCTGCGGGTCGCCCAGCGCGTTCCACCAGTCCTGGCGCGGGAAGGCGGCGGCGCTGAAGGCATCGCTGCCCAGCACCTGGCGGGCGCCAAGGGTGTCTGCGTCGAGCGGCTGGCCGCTGGTGGTCAGGCCGTGGCTGCTGGCGCAGCCGGCCAGCACCAGCGCGCAGGTCAGCGCCACGGCGAGCCTGCCGTGCAGGCGTGGGGGAACGGACGTGGACATGGTCAATCGGTCTCGGAGGTGAGGTTGTCGCGGGCCTGCTCCAGCAGGCGCATCAGTTCGCTGGACTCGGCTTCGGTCATGCCGCGGGTCGCGATTTGCAGCACGCGCTGCCCGCACAGGTTGATGTCCTGCCAGATGGCGGTGCCGGCCTCGGTGAGGTGGATGTGCAGGGCACGGCGATCGCCCGGATCGGCCTTGCGCGTGACCAGGCCGCGCGCCTCGAGGCGATCGAGCAGGCGGGTCATCGCGCCGGGGTGGACCTCGGCCGCGCGCGCCAGGTCGGTCACGCTGGCGATGCCGTCGGCCAGCTTCTTGATGGTGACGAACTGGCTGAAGGTCAGGTCGTGGCCAACGGCGATCAGTTCGCGCTCCATCGCCTGCCAGATCGCATCACGCGTCTGGCGGATCAGCAGGCCGAGCGAGGACCCGCTCGCGGGCGGGCAGATGGACGCGGGGGAATTCATGGCGCGGCATGATCCGCACACTTGGAATATTTGTCAATGCAAATATTGTTTCAGCAATGGAATGCCGTGGCGCGCCATTCTGCTGACAGAACGGTCAGCTTATAAGGTGCGCTTCAGGATCAGCTCCAGCACCGCCTTGCTGCCGAAGAACGCCAGCAACAGCAGGGCCATGGCCACCAGGGTCCAGCGCACGGCGGTGGTGCCACGCCAGCCGCGCCGCCAGCGGCCCAGCAGCAGGCCGCCGAACACCAGCCAGGACAGCACGCTCAGCACGGTCTTGTGCACCAGGTGCTGGGCGAAGAGGTTCTCCACGAACATCATCCCGGTCAGCAGCGTGGCGGTCAGCAGCGCGAAGCCCACCGCGATCGTGCGGAACAGCAGGGTCTCCAGCTCGGTCAGCGGCGGCAGCGCACGCAGCCAGGCGTGGAACGCACGCCGGCGCAGGGCGCGTTCCTGCACCCACAGCATGATCGCCAGCAGCGCCGCCACGGCCAGCGTGGCGTAGGACAGCAGCGCCAGCCAGGCATGCAGCTGCAGCCGCCAGTCCAGCCCCGAGGAGGGGCGGTGGCCGTAGCCGTGGTAGACGGCCAGCAGCAGCGCCGCCAGCGGGAAGGACACCACGCCCACGGCCGCCATGCGCCCGCGCGCGACCAGCGCGGTCATCGCCGCCATGCCGAGGCTGACCAGCGACAGGGCCGAGAAGAAATGCATGTCCGGCCCGCCCGGCGTGCGCCAGGCCACCCACAGGTGATAGCCGCCGTGCAGGACGATGGCCAGCAACGCCGGCACCCGCCAGCCGCGGTTCGGCCCGCTGGCATCGCGCGCGAAAGCGCCCACCAGCAGCACGGTCGCCAGCAGGTAAAGCGCGCAGGAAGGAAGGACGAACCCCATGGCGCGCAGTGTCGCACGCGGCTCCGCTTTTCGAGAACCATTCTTGTTGAACGCGCGGCGCGCCGAGGAGTGCGCGAAACCCACCCGGATATACTGCGCGCCCGCTTCGCCTCCGCTTCCGGTTGCCCCCATGTTCGAATCCCTGACCCAGCGCCTGTCCGGCACCATCGAGCGCCTGCGCGGCCGTGGCCGCCTGACCGAGGACAACATCCGCGAGGCCACCCGCGAGGTGCGCATCGCCCTGCTGGAGGCCGACGTCGCCCTGCCGGTGGTCCAGGCGCTGGTCGAGCGCATCAAGGTGCGCGCGGTCGGCCAGGAAGTGCTGAAGTCGCTGACCCCCGGCCAGGCGCTGATCAAGGTCGTGCGCGACGAGCTGACTGCGGTGATGGGCTCCACCGCCCAGGACCTCAACCTCAACGTGCCGGCGCCGGCGGTGATCCTGATGGCCGGCCTGCAGGGCGCCGGCAAGACCACCACCGTGGGCAAGCTCGCCAAGCACCTGAAGGAAAAGCGCAAGAAGAAGGTCATGGTGGTCTCGGCCGACGTCTACCGCCCGGCCGCGATCGAGCAGCTCAAGGCGCTGGCCCAGCAGGTGGACGTGCCGTTCTTCCCCTCCGAGGCCTCGCAGCAGCCCGAGGCCATCGTCCGCGCCGCGATCGAGGACGCGCGCCGGTCCTTCACCGACGTGCTGATCGTCGATACCGCCGGCCGCCTGGCCATCGACGAGGCGATGATGGCCGAGATCAAGGCGCTGCACGCCGCGGTCAAGCCGGTCGAGACGCTGTTCGTGGTCGATTCGATGACCGGCCAGGACGCGGCGACCACCGCCAAGGCCTTCTCCGAGGCGCTGCCGCTGACCGGCGTGGTGCTGACCAAGACCGACGGCGATGCCCGCGGCGGCGCGGCGCTGTCGGTGCGCTACATCACCGGCAAGCCGATCAAGTTCATCGGCGTGGGCGAGAAGCCCGACGGCCTGGACGTGTTCCACCCCGAGCGCGTGGCCAGCCGCATCCTGGACATGGGCGACGTGCTGTCGCTGGTGGAGCAGGTCGAGAGCCAGGTCGACAAGGACAAGGCGCAGAAGCTGGCCGAGAAGGTCGCCAAGGGCAAGAAGTTCGACCTCAACGACATGCGCGACCAGCTCGAGCAGATGCAGAACATGGGCGGCATCGGCGCGCTGATGGACAAGCTGCCCGGCCTGGGCCAGGTGCCCGAGCACCTCAAGGCGCAGGTCGCCGGCAACAAGGAAGTGCCGCGCATGATCGCCATCATCAATTCGATGACCAAGAAGGAGCGGCGCAACCCGGCGCTGCTCAACGGCTCGCGCCGCGCGCGCATCGCCAAGGGCTCGGGCACCCAGCCGGCCGACGTGAACAAGCTGATGAAGCAGTTCACGCAGATGGAAAAGATGATGGGCAAGCTCGGCCGCGGCGGCATGAAGGGCATGATGCGCGGCATGCGCGGCATGATGGGCGCCATGGGCGGTGGCGGCCGCGGCGGCATGCCGTTCCGCTGATCGGCTGATGGCCTCGGCCGCGCGCCAGCGATCCGAAGACTTCCGCGCGCGCTTCGGCGTGCGCGTGCCGGTGCTGCTGGCGCCGATGGCCGGCGCCTGCCCGGTGCCGCTGTCGGCGGCGCTGGCCGAGGCCGGCAGCATGGGCGCGATGGGCGCGGTGCTGTCCACGCCGCAGGACATCGGCGCCTGGATGGACGACTTCCGTGGTCTTTCCGGCGGGCCTGCACAGGTCAATCTGTGGGTGCCCGACGCGCCGCCTGTGCGCGATGCGCAGGCCGAGGCGGCCGTGCGCGCGCTGCTCGCGCGGTGGGGGCCGGAGGTGCCCGCAAGCGCCGGCGATGCGCGGCCGGCGGATTTCGACGAACAGTTCGACGCGGTGCTGGCGGCGCGGCCGCAGGTGCTGTCCACGATCATGGGGGTGCTGGAACCGGCTCAGGTGCAGGCGCTGCGCCGTGCCGGCATCGCCTGGTTCGCCACCGCGACTACGCTGGCCGAAGCGCAGTGCGCACAGGACGCCGGCGCCGATGCGGTGATCGCCCAGGGTTACGAGGCCGGCGGGCATCGCGGCGCATTCGATCCGGCCGCGGCCGAGCGCCAGCTGGTCGGCCTGTTCGCGCTGGTGCCGCGGCTGGCCGATGCGCTGTCGGTGCCGGTGATCGCAGCCGGCGGCATCGCCGATGGCCGCGGGGTGGCCGCCGCGCTGACGCTGGGCGCGAGCGCGGCGATGGTCGGCACCGCCTTCCTGCGCGCGCCGGAAGCCGCCATCGCGCCGGCCTGGGCGCAGGCCCTGGCCGAGACCGAGCCTCAGGACACCTGGCCGACGCGTGCGTTTTCCGGCCGGCTCGGGCGTTCGATCGCCACGGCCTATGTCCGCGCGGCGGCAAATCCTGAAGCGCCACGGCCCGCGCCTTATCCGGTGCAGCGCGGCCTGACCGCGGCGATGCGCAAGCAGGCGGTGGCCGAGGACCGGCTCGACGCGATGCAGGCCTGGGCCGGGCAGTCGGCCTGGGCCGCGCAGGCCAGGCCCGCCGCCGCGCTGCTGCGGGACTGGTGGGCGCAGGCCGACGCGCTGCTGTGAGCACGCCGCGCCTGAGCATCGCCGGCCGGCCCGCCACGGACGATGACCTGCGTCCGCTGGCGCAGTCCAACTACGGCCACTTCACCGCCTTCCGCACGCGCCGCGGCGCGCTGCAGGGGCTCGATCTGCATCTGGCGCGGCTGCGCGAGGGTCAGGCGACGCTGTTCGACGCCCCGTTCGACGCGTCCGCGCTGCTTGCGCAGATGCGGCAGGCGCTCGACGGGGTGGAGGACGCCTCGGTGCGGATCACCGGCTTCGCGCGCGACTTCGACTACCGCGATCCGCTCAAGCCGGTGACGCCGGAATGGCTGATCTCCGTGGGGGATGCGCGGCCGGCGCCGCCGGGCGCGCCGCTGGCCCTGAAGTCCTATGCGTTCGTGCGCCCGCTGCCGCAGATCAAGCACATCGCCACGCTGCCGCTGTTCCACTACCGGCGCCAGGCGCGGCAGGCCGGGGCCGACGACGCGCTGTTAGTCGAAGCGACAGGGCAGGGCGCGCGCGTCGTGGAAGGCTCGGTCTGGAACATCGGGTTCTGGGACGGCGGCGAGGTGCTTTGGCCGCAGGGCCCGGCGCTGCGCGGCACCTGCGAAGCCCTGCTGCAGCGGGGCCTGGACGCACTGGGCGTGCCGCAGCGGCGGGTTGATGTGACGCTGGAACGCGCGGGCACGCTGGCCGCCTTCACCGCCAACGCGAACAGATGCGCGCCGGTCTGCGCGATCGATGGCAGGCCGCTGCCGGCCGCGCCGGAACTGCTGACCCTGCTGGCCCGGGCGCTGGACACCCAGCCTTGGGTTCGGCCCTGAGTCCCGGTAGCGGGGGGAGGGCGGGTTTGCGCGGCGCGCGCAGCCGGCTATAATCGCCGGCTTACCTCGCCATCCTGGCGACTGGGCAACACGAGAGCACCATGGTCAAGATCCGCCTTACCCGCGGCGGCGCCAAGAAGCGCCCCTTCTACCACATCATCGTCACCGACGTGCGCAGCGCGCGCGACGGTCGCAACATCGAGCGTCTGGGTTACTACAACCCGGTCGCCCAGGGCGCCGAGCCGCGCGTGGTGCTGGACACCGCCCGCGTCGACCATTGGGTGAGCAACGGCGCCCAGCTGACCGACAAGGTCCGCAACCTGTACAAGGAAGCGGCCAAGGCCAACGCCCAGGCTTCGGCCTGATCGCGCTGCGGCCGCGCCTGGCGCGGCCGGTCTTCTTGCAATGAGTGAGAACGCAACGCGCCGCATCCTGCTGGGCAGGGTGGTCGGCGCGTTCGGCGTGCGTGGCCAGGTCAAGATCGAGTCCTGGACCGAGCCGCGCGAAGCCATCTTCCGCTACCAGCCCTGGACCCTGCGCGATGCGGCCGGCCGCGAGCGCGAGATTTCCGGCGTGCGCGGCAAGCCTTCGGGCAAGCACCTGATCGCCGGTTTCCCCGGCGTCGAGGACCGCGACGCGGTCGAGGCGATGGTCGGGCTGGAGATCGCCGTGCCGCGCAGCGCGCTGCCGCCGCCGCAGCCCGACGAATACTACTGGGTCGACCTGGAAGGCCTGCGCGTGATCAACGCCGACGGCCGCGACTTCGGCACCGTCTCGCACCTGTTCTCCACCGGCGCCAACGACGTGCTGGTGGCGCGGGGCGACAAGGAGCGGCTGATCCCGTTCATCCAGCCGGACTTCGTGACCGGCGTGGATTTCGGGGCCGGCGTGGTGGGCGTGGACTGGGACCCCGAGTTCTAGGAACGGGCCGAGAGGAAAGAGGAACGAGTAAAGGCTAGGGTTGCTTCGTTCGATCCGTTTCCATCCGCTCCGTTTTCGTTTCTCGCTTTCCCGCACGCGTTCCTGGCCTCCCGCTCATGCGCATCGACGTCATCAGCCTGTTTCCCGAGTTCATCGACCAGAGCGCCGGCTATGGCGTGGTCGGTCGTGCGCGCGAGCGTGGGCTGCTGGCCTTGCAGGGCTGGAATCCGCGCGACTACGCCGCCGGCAACTACCGCCGCGTGGACGACCGTCCGTTCGGCGGCGGTCCTGGCATGGTGATGCTGATCGAGCCGCTGCGCGCCTGCCTGGACGAAGTCCGCCAGGCCGATCCCGCGCCCGCGCCGGTGATCTACCTGACCCCGCAGGGCCGGCCGCTGACCCAGGCGCGCGTGCGCGACCTGGCCGCGCTGCCGCGGCTGGTGCTGCTGTGCGGCCGCTACGAGGGCGTGGACGAGCGTTTCCTGGCGCACGAGGTCGACGAGGAGATCTCCATCGGCGACTACGTGCTTTCCGGCGGCGAACTGGCCGCAGCGGTGCTGATCGACGCGGTCACCCGCCTGCAGGATGGGGCGCTCAACGACGCCGAGTCCGCCGCCCAGGACAGCTTCGAAGGCGAGGCCGGGCTGCTGGACTGCCCGCACTACACGCATCCGGCCAGCCACGCCTGGGGCGAGGTGCCCGAGGTGCTGCGCTCGGGCAACCATGCCGCCATCGCCCGCTGGCGCCGGCAGCAGTCGCTGGGCCGGACCTGGCTGCGGCGGCCCGACCTGCTGGACGAGGCCGCCCTGTCCAAGGCCGATCGCAAGCTGCTGGAGGCCTTCCGGGCCGAGCACGCCGCCCAAGGAGAGGGGCGGGGCGACTAGCCACGCGCCGGAAACTTCGTCTACAATGCGCAGTTCCCGCGGGCCGGTCGGCCTGGGCGGGCTGCAAGATCACGATAAACGTGCAGCGACTTCTCCGCGACTGCATCAGCCTTTGTTGTCGAGACCCGACACACCCACCCGAACATCGAATCGGTGCCACCATGAGCAAGTTGAACAAGTCCATCATCGCGGAGTTCGAGTCCGCCCAGATTTCCCGCGAGCTGCCGCAGTTCAGCCAGGGTGACACCGTCGTCGTCAATGTGAAGGTGAAGGAAGGCAACCGCGAGCGCGTGCAGGCCTACGAAGGCGTAGTCATCGCCAAGAAGAACGCCGGCCTGAACTCGGCCTTCACCGTGCGCAAGATCTCGCACGGCTACGGCGTCGAGCGCGTGTTCCAGACCCACAGCGCGACCATCGACTCGGTCGAAGTCAAGCGCCGCGGCAAGGTCCGCGCCGGCAAGCTGTACTACCTGCGCGGTCTGCAGGGCAAGGCCGCCCGCATCAAGGAAGACCTGGCCGCCGCCGCCGCCGCCAAGGCTGCCCGCCAGGCTGCCGCTGCCGAGTAAGCCTTCGGCACATTCGCGCGGCGTGCGCCGCGCTAAGCTCGGAACCCGGCCCTCGTGCCGGGTTTCTTGTTTTCTGGCGCCACGCACCCGTGCGGCCAGGCGCGCCCACGGAAGGAGGATGGAATGTCACGCGGTATCAGCAGCAAGTGGATCGCCGGCATCGGCCTGGCGCTGGGGTTGGCGGGCTGCGCCAGCTCCAACGGCCTGGACGGCCCGAGCCTCGCCTACGAATGCCAGCAGCAGGCGCGCGACGCCGCCAACCAGCCGCCGTTTCCGGACAAGATCCGCGACGGCAAGCATGGCCGGGAGTTCGAGCAGGGCGTGCGCGATGCGCACATGAGCCAGGCCTGCCAGCGCGACACCGAATCGCACGCCGAGATCCGCTTCGGCAGCAAGCCGGGCACGTGAGCTTCACCCACCGCGTCGCTCACTGGCACTTGAAGAAAACACGCATGCACAGGAACACGAAGATGAAACTGCAGGGAACCTCGCTGGCCGCCGCGCTGTTGCTGCTGTCGGCCTGCGCCAGCCACCAGGCGCGCGACGATGCGACCGCGCTGCGTCCGGCCGACCGGCCCGAATGCCAGGTCGCCTCGTCCTCCACGGCCAGCCAGCTGGCGCGCTCGTCGGCCAGCACGCTGCGCGATCCCTGTCATCCCGAAACCTCGATCGAGCCCGGCCCGCGCGCGAGTCAGACGATCAAGCCGGACTTCTCTGGAAAGCATGACTGAGCCCGTCGCCCCGCAGGCGGTGCGCCTGGACGTGTGGCTGTGGGCCGCGCGTTTCTTCAAGACCCGCGCGCTTGCGAAGGACGCGGTGGCCCTGGGCAAGGTGGAGATCGGCGGACAGCGCGCCAAGCCCTCGCGCACGGTGCGGGTGGGCGATGCGCTGCGCGTGCAGCGGGGCGAGGAATGCTTCGAGGTCGCCGTGTGCGGGCTGTCCGACCAGCGCGGTCCGGCGCCGGTCGCGCAGACGCTGTATCAGGAGACCGAAGCGTCGCGGCAGCGGCGCGTCGAGGCGCGCGCGCTGCGCGCGGCCGAGCGCACCGGCTATCGGCCGCCGGAGAGCAAGCCGGACAAGCGCGCGCGGCGACTGATCCAGGCGCTGGGCGATATCGACGCGCTCTGACCGCGGGCGAAGCCTTCAGGACTTCTGCAGGATGTCGTCCGGCGCGCGGTCCGGGTCGGCCGGGTCGGCCACCGGCGAAGGCGGGGTTGCCGGCACCTCGGAGGGCACGGCGATGGTGCGCGTGTCGGCCGCGCCCATGCGCGCCTTGCGCCAGCCGCCCCAGCGGTAATAGGCGATGGACATCAGCATCGAGCACAGCGAGCTGACCGGGAAACTCCACCACACCGCATCGGCGCCCAGCGTGGGCTGCAGCAGTTTAGCGAACGGCACGCGGATGCCCCACAGCGAGATCACCAGCATGATCAGCGGCGGGATCACCGCGCCGGTCGAACGCACCACGCCGGACAGCACGAACATCACCCCGAAGAACAGGAACGACCAGATCGCGATGTGATTGAGATGGCGCGCCGTGTCGAAGGCGGCGCTGCCCGGCGCCAGGAACAGGCCGAAGGTCCAGTGGTCCAGCAGGATCAGCGGCGCGATCAGCGCGCCGGTCATCAGGAAGTTGAACAGCACGCCGGTGCGCGCGATCGCCGAGACGCGATCCCAGCGCTGCGCGCCCACGTTCTGCGCGGCCATCGAGGACACCGCCGCGGCGATGGCCATGGCCGGCATCTGCACATAGGCCCAGGTCTGCAGCGCCGCGCCGTAGGCGGCGGCGGTGTCGGTGCCGAAGCGGTTGACCAGGGTCATCATGGCGATCATCGCCAGCGACACCAGCACCATCTGCAGCCCCATCGGCACGCCCTTGGTGACCAGCGACCGGAGGATGGCCGGGTCGATGCGGAACAGGCCCAGGTCCTTGCGCCCGAGCCACAGCGCGTGGCGCCGGCGGCGCAGCGAAAGCAGCATGGCCAGCAGCGCGATGGCCTGGGTGATCAGCGTCGACCAGGCCGCGCCGGCGATGCCCAGCTTCGGGAATGGCCCCAGGCCGAGCATCAGCACCGGGTCCAGCGCGCAGTCCATCGCCACGGCCAGCAGCAGGTAGCGGAACGGCGTCCTGGCATCGCCCGCGCCGCGCAGCGCCGCCGAGAGGAAGGCGAAGGCGTAGATCAGCGGCATCGCCAGGAAGATCACGCGCAGATAGCTTTCGGCCAGCGGCAGCGAATCGGCCGGCGTGCCCATTGCCGCCAGCAGATGGCGCGCGGTCCACACGCCGCCGCAGGCGATCAGCACCGACAGGCTCAGGAAGAAGCTCGCGCTGGTGCCGAACACCCGGCGCGCGCGGGCGATGTCGCCCGCGCCGATCGCCTGGCCGATCAGGATGGTGGCGGCCATGCCGATGCCGAACACCGAGCCGATCAGGAAGAACAGGATGCTGTTGGCGTTGGCCGTGGCGGTCAGCGCCGATTCGCCCAGGAACTTGCCGATCCACACCGCATTGACCGAGCCGTTCAAGGACTGGGCCACGTTGCCGCCCAGGATCGGCAGCGAGAACAGCCACAGGTTGCGGCCGATCGGGCCTTCGATCAGCGAACGTGGCGCGGCGGCGGGTGCGGGCATTGGGAGGGTGAGGCTCCGGCGAGGGTCCGGCACCCTACCATCGCCTGACAGTCGCGTCAGTCAAGCCGCCGGCAGCGGCTCGGTACGGGCGGCCCGGCGCCACTGGCGCAGACCCATGGCCGCCAGGCCGACGAAGCCCAGGTACAGCACCGCGGTCACCTCGAGCGACTTGAACAGGTACAGCCCCACGTAGATCAGATCCAGCGCGATCCACAGCCACCACGCGGCCACGTGTCGGCGCCCCTGCCACCACTGCGCCACCAGGCTGAAGGCCGTCAGCGCCGCGTCCAGCCACGGCAGCGCCGCGTCGGTGTAGCGATGCATGCCGAAGCCCAGCAGCAGCGCGCCGAGCGCGCCCAGCCCCAGGTCGCGCAGCGCCGCGCCCGGCGCGAGCGCGGCCACGCGCACCAGGCCGTCATCGTCCAGGTTGGCCTTCCAGCGGCGCCAGCCATAGACGATGAAGCCGGCGAAGGCGACCTGCAGCAGGGCGTCGGAGTACAGCCGTGCCTCGACGAAGACCCCGGCGTACAGCGCCACCGAGACCAGGCCCACCGGCCAGCCCAGCATGTGGCGGCGCGCGGCCAGCCAGACCGCGGCCACGCTGACCGCCGCGCCGATCCATTCCAGCGCGTCGATGTTCACAGCGCCCAGGTCACGGTCAGCCGCGCCAGCCGCGGCGCGCCGGGGAACAGGTAATAGTCGCCGCCGCTGCTGCCGGTGTCGCGCCAGTAGAACTTGTCGAACACGTTGTCCACCGACAGCCGCCAGGTCAGCGCCTGGCCGCCGATCTGGCTGCGCAGGCGCAGGCCGGCGTCGAACACGTGATAGGCGGGCACGCGCAGCGCGCCATCGGGGGTGGCGACGTTGGCGGCGGCATAGCGCCAGCCGGCGTTGAGGCTCAGCGCGGGCAGCGACTGCAGCTGGTAGTCGAGGAACACGCTGGCGCGCGCCTTGGGCACGTTGATCAGCTGGTGGCCGCCGACCGAGGGCGTGCCACTGTCGTCGGCGCGCGCGCGCAGCACGCTGGCGCTGGCGACGATGCGCAGCTGCTCGGTCAGCCTGCCGTTGGCGGTGAGCTCCAGGCCGGTATGCACCTGCTGGCCGCGCTGGACGAAGGTGTAGCCGGCCTCGCTGGCATCGGGCATCGCGTACTGGAACGGCTGGCGGATGCGGAACAGCGCCGCGCCCAGGTCCAGCGCGTCGCTGGCGGCGAACTTCACGCCGGTCTCCCATTGGCGCGACTGCAGCGGCGGCAGGAAGCTGTCGGCGTTGGAGGTCCAGTAAGGCGCTTCCTGACCCAGCGACAGGCCTTCGCTGTAGCTGGCGTAGGCGTTGAGCCGCGGGCTGGCCTGCCACAGCAGCGCGGTCTGCGGCAGGAACTTGGTCAGCTCGGTGTGGCGCTCGCGCACGCCCTCATCGTCGTTGGCCGTCTCGGTGAGCCGGACCCAGCGCCCGCCGGCCAGCCACTGCCAGCCTGCGCCCAGCGTGATGCGATCCAGCGCGAACACCGCGCGCTGCTTGTCGTCCAGCCGGCGCGCGGACGGGCCCGGCATGTTGGGCGAGGGCGCGAACACCGGCGTGTCCTGGTCGATGTTCGCCGTGCCGACGTAGTCGTACACATCCTGGCGGCGATCGACCGTGCGCCGATAGCCGTCCACGCCGACGGTCAGCTGGTGCTGCAGCGCGCCGGTCTGGAACTTGCCCTGCAGCTGTGCGCGCAGCTGCTGGTTGTGGCGCGTGTCGTCCGGGCTGCGGTAGTCGTAGACGTCGTAATCGCCGTTGGGCGCGAAGTAGTTGCCCGGCACGCTGCCATCGGCGCACTGCGGCGCATAGAAGCAGCCGTAGGCGAAGGCCACGTTGTCGTCGATCACGCTGCGGCTGTTGCCGAGCGCGACGCTGCCCTGCCAGTCGGCGTTGAACTGGTAGCGGTAGCGGGCGGTGAGGTTGGCCGTCTGGATCGCCACCGGCTGCGCCCAGGGCTGGTAGCCGAGCAGCTTGGTCGCGCTGGGATGCGGTGGCAGCGCAGCGCCGCCCAGCAGCTGGTAGCCCGAGGCCGAGCGCTGCGAACTGGTCTGGTAGTTGCCGTCCAGTTCCAGCTTGCCCTTGTCGCCGATCAGCCAGTCGGCGGCCAGCGAATAGAAATTGCGCCGGCCGTCGAGGTGCTCGATGTAGGAATGGGTGTCTTCCCAGGCCGCGTTGAAGCGCAGGCCGAAGCTCGGCGTCAGCCAGCGGCCCCAGTCCACGGCGGTGTAGCGCGAGCCATGCGAGTCGGTGCCCAGGGTCACCTCCTGCACGCGTTCGGGGCGCTTGGCCACGAAGTTGAGGATGCCGCCGGGCGCCATGATCCCGGCGGTCAGGCCGGCCTCGCCCTTGAGGATCTCCACCTGGGCGATGTTCTCCAGCGCCAGGCGCTGCTCGCCGGCGATGGACAGGTCGTTGAAGCGCAGGCTGGTGGCCAGGTCGAGCGCGAAGCCGCGGATCGACACGTCCTGGTAATAGCCGGTCGCCGCGTAGCTGTCGCCCAGAGAGGCGTCGTTGTGGGCCAGTTCGCTCAGGCTGCGCGGCTGGCGCGCATCGATCAGGGCGCGGGTCAGCACGTTGATCGCCGCCGGCGTGTCGCGCCAGGTGCCGGGGCCGAAGCTGTTGGACTGGCTGGTCGGCGTGGCCTGGGCCTGGCCCTTGACCTGCACGGTCGCAAGGTCGGTGGCCTTCGCGGCGGACGCGGATTCGTCGGTGTGCTGCTGCGCGTGCAGCGGCAGCGCGGCGGAGGACAGCAGGCAGGACAGCAGCAGGGTGGAGCGTGGGCGGTTCATCGGTTCGTCACCAGGCAATGGCTCAAGGACGAAGCGACGGCGCACGCGCGCACGCCGTGGCCGGGCGTGCCTGCTGTGCTGCTCAAAGCTCCCTACGCCGGTGCAAACCGGATCAGGTTCCAAGGGACTCTCTCAGCCCGGCAACGCCGGGCACCCCCGCTTCAGAGTGCGCATTGGACACCATCCGCGCGCGATTTGCACACCCTGCGTATTCAGGCGGCCGCGCGCAGCGCCTGCAGCAGGGCCTGGCCGGGCGCGCTGGCGAACCAGTCGGCATGGCCGAGCAGGAAGGTCCCGTAGGCCACCTGCGTGTTGTCCGGCGCACGGGTGATGCCGTGGAAGTACTCGACCTCGGACAGGGCGAAATCCAGGTGCACCAGCGGCAGCAGCGTGGCCAGCAAGCGCACGCGACCCGGCGACAGCGGCGCCACTTCGCGATAGCCGGCGAGCAGGGCGAGCGCGGTGTCCACGTGCGCGGCGTCCATGCCGCTGTCCAGCGACAGCCAGGCGATGGCGTTGCGTTCGATGGCAGTGGCCAGGTCGAACAGGGCGCCGGTCGGCGAGGCCAGGCCGAAATCGAGCACGCTGCCGATGTGCGGCGCGGCGCCGTCGGCCTGCCAGAGCAGGTTGGTGGCGTGCAGGTCGTTGTGCGCCCACAGGCGCGGCTCGCCGCGCAGGCCCTCGGCGAGACCGGCATGCCAGGGCAGCAGGTGGCGCCGGAAGTCCGCCTGCCAGTCGCGCCCGCGCAGCCATTGGGCCAGCGCCGGACGCTGCGCGAACTGCGCCTGCAGCGCGGCGATGGGATCGGCCGCGCGGATCAGGTCGTCGCGCGCGACCAGCAGATGCGTGCTGCGCTGGGGCGCGGCGTAGTCGGCCGCGGCCAGGTGCAGCCGCGCGAGCATCGCGCCCAGCTGCCGCGCCTGGGCCAGATCGGTCAGCGGCGTCCACGAGGTGGTCTCGCGATAGAGGTCGGTGCCGATGCCGGCGCGATGCACTTCGTAGGTCCACGCGTCGCGCGCATGCGCGGTGCGGCCGTGCGCATCGGTGAACACCTCCACCACGGGCACGCCGTGGCCGCGCAGGTGCGCCATGAAGCGGTGTTCCTCTTCCAGGCAGTCGGCGCTGCGCACGCTGCGGTGATGGCGTTTGATGAAGACCGGTCCCCGCGCGGTGTCCACCAGCGCGGCGGCCGACAGCGGCCGCGGGCTGTGCCAGCTGATGCGGTGTGGGCCTGCCGCCAGGGCCGGATAGGCGGCCAGCACGGTGTCGATTTCGTCGATGCGTAGCGCGGGCCAGTCCGGCGCGACGTCTTCGGGGCCCACGCCATGCACGCGGTGGGAGGCATCACTCATGGCGGGAACGGGCGCGTGGCATCGGCCCGGTATTGTGCGGCAAGGCGGGGAGGGTGCTGGTCGTTGCGGCTCGAGGCGGTGGTGGAGGTTTCCATCCGCGCCGAGCGCGTGCGTTCGAGGTGGGGGGATTCGCGCGAAGAGCACCCCCTCCCGGCCTCCCCCTTGCGCGTTGCGCAAAGGGGAGGGGCGGTGTCGTGCGATCGAGGCGTGGCGCCGAGCGTCGCGGCTCTGCGCGCTCGGGACTTACTCCAGGTCGAAGCGGTCCAGCTCCATCACCTTGGTCCACGCCGCCACGAAGTCGTGCACGAACTTCTCCCTGGCGTCGTCGCTGGCATAGACCTCGGCCAGCGCGCGCAGCACCGCGTTGGAACCGAACACCAGGTCGGCGCGGCTGGCCGTCCACTGGATCTCGCCGGTGGCGCGGTCGCGGCCCTCGTAGGTCTCCTTGGACGTCGGCTTCCACTCGGTGCCCATGTCCAGCAGGTGGACGAAGAAGTCGTTGCTCAGCACGCCGACGCGGTCGGTCAGCACGCCGTGCGCGCAGTCGTCCACGTTGGCGCCCAGCACGCGCAGGCCGCCGATCAGCACGGTCAGCTCCGGCGCGGTCAGGGTCAGCTGCTGCGCCTTGTCGATCAGCAGCGCCTCGGTGGTGGGACCGCCGGGCAGGCGCCGGTAATTGCGGAAGCCGTCGGCGATGGGCTCCATCACGTCGAAGGAAGCCACGTCGGTCTGGTCCTGGCGCGCATCGACGCGGCCTGGGGTGAACGGCACCTCGATCTGGACGCCGGCCGCGGCGGCGGCCTGCTCGATGCCGACCGCGCCGGCCAGCACGATCACGTCGGCCAGCGAAGCCTTGCCGGAGGCCTGCTGGATCGCCTGCAGGGCCGGCAGCGCGGCCACGGCACGGGCATTGACCGCCCAGTCCTTCTGCGGGGCCAGGGCCAGGCGCGCGCCGTTGGCGCCGCCGCGCTTGTCGCCCCCACGGAAGGTCGAGGCCGAGGCCCAGGCCACCGATACCAGCTCGCCCACCGACAGCCCCGCCTGGGCGATCTGGCGCCTGAGCTCGGCGATGTCGGCCGGGCTGGGCTGGTGGCTCGGTGCCGGCAGCGGGTCCTGCCAGATCAGGTCTTCGGCGGGCACTTCCGGGCCGAGGTAGCGCGCCTTCGGGCCCATGTCGCGGTGGGTCAGCTTGAACCAGGCGCGGGCGAAGGCCTCGTTGAAGGCCTGCGGATCACCCAGGAAGCGGCGCGAGATCTTCTCGAACTCCGGGTCGAAGCGCAGCGTCAGGTCGGTGACCAGCATGGTCGGCTTGCGCTTCTTCGACGGATCGAACGGGTCGGGAATCAGCGCGTCCGCATCCTTGGCCTCGAACTGGATCGCCCCGGCCGGGCTGCGGGTCTGCACCCAGTCGAACTTGAACAGGTTCTCGAAGAAGTGGTTGCTCCACTGGGTCGGGGTCTGCGACCACACCACCTCCAGGCCGGAGGTGATCGCATCGGCGCCCACGCCGCTGCCGAACTTGCTGTGCCAGCCCAGGCCCTGCGCCTCCAGATCGGCCGCTTCCGGGTCCTCGCCGACGTGGTCGGCGGCGCCGGCGCCGTGGGTCTTGCCCAGCGTGTGGCCGCCGGCAATCAGGGCCACGATCTCCTCATCGTCCATGGCCATGTTGCCGAAGGTGGCGCGGATGGCGGCCGCGGCCGAGGCCGGATCGCCGCTGGCGTTGGGGCCTTCGGGATTGACGTAGATCAGGCCCATCTCGGTGGCGGCCAGCGGGTTCTGCGCCAGGCTTTCCGGATCGCGGTGGGCGAGCCAGGTGGTCTCATCGCCCCAGTTCACGTCCAGGTCCGGCTCCCATACGTCCTCGCGCCCGCCGCCGAAGCCGAAGGTGCGGAAGCCGCTGTTCTCCAGCGCGACGTTGCCGGCCAGCACCATCAGGTCGGCCCAGGAGATCTGCTGGCCGTACCTGCGCTTGACCGGCCACAGCAGGCGCCGCGCCTTGTCCAGGCTGACGTTGTCCGGCCAGCTGTTGAGTGGGGCGAAACGCTGCTGGCCGCGCCCGGCGCCGCCGCGGCCGTCGACCATGCGATAGGTGCCGGCGCTGTGCCAGGCCATGCGGATGAACAGGCCGGCGTAGGTGCCCCAGTCGGCCGGCCACCAGGCCTGCGAATCGGTCAGCACGCGGCGCAGGTCGGCCTTGAGCGCGCCGTAGTCGAGCTTGGCGAACTCGGCGCGGTAGTCGAACGATTCGCCCAGCGGATTGGAACGGTTGGAGTGCTGGTTGAGCAGATCCACGCGCAGCTGCTTGGGCCACCAGTCGCGGTTGCCGGTGCCGCCGCCGGCCACCTGCAGCGGCGCCTCGTGGAACGGGCACTTGGCCGGCGCGGGCGTCGGGGCCTGGACCGGGGCGGGGGTGTCGTGTTCGCTGGGCGTGCTCATGGGCGCTGGCTCGTTGCGTGGAAAGATGCGGCAACGGTATCGGCCCTTG
This sequence comes from Pseudoxanthomonas sp. X-1, assembly GCF_020042665.1. Lineage (NCBI taxonomy): Bacteria > Pseudomonadati > Pseudomonadota > Gammaproteobacteria > Lysobacterales > Lysobacteraceae > Pseudoxanthomonas > Pseudoxanthomonas sp. X-1. The sequence continues at coordinate 2,923,788 of NZ_CP083376.1, read as the reverse complement.
ATGACTATGAATAGTCGATAGATCTGAACATCTTGATAGGTGCTCGCTATCGAAAGGCGCCGCGCTGCGGGCGCGCGGCGCCCGCCCGGCTCACCACCGGGCGCACGCCTTCAGCGCGAACCGCCGAACAGGCTGCCGCCGAGCTTCATCAGATCGCCCAGGTCCAGCTGACCGTTGCCGTCCTGGTCGAGCACCTTGCCCAGCAGGCCACCGGCCAGGCCGCCGGACTGCTGCACCTGGGCGTGCTCCTGGCCCAGCGCCTGGCCCAGCTGCGAGGCATCGCCCTGGCCACCGCCGAGAAAACGCTGGGCCAGGTAGGACATCACGATCGGCGCCAGCAGCGCCAGCAGCTGGCCGGCCTTCTCGCCGCCCAGGCCGGTCGCCTGGCCCAGCCCACTGGCTGCCGTCGGCGCGCTGCCGCCGAAGATGTGGCCGAGGATGCCGGCACCGTCGGTCCGCGGACCGGCGCCGCCGTCGAGCACCGAGCCGAGCAGGCCGCCCAGGTCGAAGCCCGGGGCCGCGCCGGCATGATCGCGCTGCAGGGCGCCGAGCAGCGCCTCGGCGCCCTGCGGCTGCTGCGCGTTGCGGCCGAGCGCGCCCAGCAGCAGCGGCAGCGCGGTGGCGATGGCGCTCTGGGTCTGGGCCGGTGCGGTCCCCAGCTGCGCGGAGATCTGCTGCACGGGCGCGCCCTGCAGCTGCTGGAACAGGGCACCGGCCATGCCGGAAAGGGAAGAGGTCATCGTGCGGCTCCGCCGTTGGGGATCGGGGCGGGGACGTTAGCCCATGGCGGATTGCGGCGGGGTTAAACCGCGGACGGGCGCCCGCCACCCTCTATGCTGGTGGCGATGACCACCCGTGCCACGCGCCTGCTGCACCTGCTCGACGCCCTCGGCGGCCGCCGCCACCCGGTGGCCGGTGCGCGCCTGGCCGAAGCGCTCGGCGTCAGCCTGCGCACGCTCTACCGTGACATCGCCACGCTGCGCGGGCAGGGGGCGGACATCGCCGGCGATCCGGGCGTGGGCTATCTGCTGCGGCCCGGCTTCCTGCTGCCGTCGCTGAACTTCGGCGAGGAAGAGCTGGAAGCGCTGGTGCTGGGCGCGCGCTGGGTCGCCTCGCATGCCGACCCGGAGCTGGCCGCCGCCGCGCAGCGCGCGATGGAGCGGGTCACCCGCGTGCTGCCGGCGCGGCTGCGGCTGGAGGTGGAGACCAGCGGCCTGTTCGCCCCGGAGTGGACGCCGCCGCCGCCCGAGCCGTGGCTGCCGGCGCTGCGCCTGGCCATCCGCGCCGGGCATGCGGTACGCGTGTGCTATCGCGACGGCGAAGGACGCGACAGCGAGCGCACGCTGTGGCCCTTCGCGATGGCCTTCCTGGACGACCGGCGCCTGCTGGCGGCCTGGTGCGAACTGCGCGGCGACTTCCGCCACTTCCGCGCCGATCGCATGCAGTGGCTGGTGGACACCGGGCAGCGTTATCCGTCCCAGCGCCACGCGCTGATCAAGCGCTGGCGGGCCCAGCTCAAGCCGGCGCCCGCGGCGGGGTGAGCGCTGCTGACAGTGGCTGTCAGCAGGGGCTGGTGACACTGGCGGCCCATCCACGACGGAGCGCCGCCATGCAAGACCCGCTGATCCTCTACACCCACCCGATGTCCCGCGGCCGCGTGGCCCGCTGGATGATCGAAGAGACCGGCCTGCCCTACGAAGCGAGGATCATCGACTACGGCGCGCCGATGAAATCGCCCGACTACCTCGCGCTCAATCCGATGGGCAAGGTGCCTGCGCTGCGCCACGGCGAGGCCATCGTCACCGAGAACGCGGCGATCTGCGCCTACCTGGCCGAACTGGTGCCCGAGCGCCGCCTGGCACCGCCGGAAGACACACCGGAGCGCGCGGCCTACCTGCGCTGGCTGTTCTTCATGGCCGGCCCCTTCGAGGCCTTCCTGACCGCGAAGGACAGCGGCGCGCTGGCGCCGGCGTTCACGGCCGGCTATGGCGAGGAGCGCGTGCTGCTCGAGACGTTGGAGCGGGCCGTGGACGGCCGCACCCACCTGGCCGGCGACCGCTTCACCGCGGCCGATCTGTATGTGGCCGCCTGTCTGGGCTACTACTTGCGCATCGGCAAGCTGGAGCCGCGCCCGGCCTTCGTCGCCTTCGCCCAGGCCCATGTCCACCGCCCGGCCGCGCTGCGCGCAGGCGAGCTCGACAACGCGCTCATCCCCCGGCATCCCAATCCGAACATGCCCGCGAGCGTGGCGGCCTGATCAGTTGGCGCCTGGGAACCGCCATGTTGTTCGTGGCGGTCTCGCCTTCCAGGCAACTTCCTTGACTGTGGAAGCCGCCATGGCGGCGGTGGGGGCTTTTCCGGGAAAGCCCATCGCCGCCATGGCGGCTCCCACCAATTTGGTCTCACCAAGCTGCTCTGCTGTTTTCACCGCGACTGCGCGCTGAAGCAAGCGGATCCTCGAATCCGCTTGCGCTCGCTACAGCAGCGCCTTCAGCCGGTACAGCGCCTCCAGCGCCTGCTTGGGGCTGAGCTCGTCCGGGTCGAGCGCGGCCAGGGCCTCCTGCGCCGCCGAGGGCGCGGCGGCGAACAGGCCGAACTGCTGCGGCGCGTCCAGCGCCTGCGGCGCCATCTTCGAGGCGTGGGTGTCGCTGCCGCGCCGCTCCAGTTCGGCCAGGCGGCGGCGCGCCTGGTTCAGCGTGCTGCGCGGCAGGCCGGCCAGCGCGGCCACCTGCAGGCCGAAGCTGCGGTTGGCCGCGCCGTCCTTGACCGCATGCATGAACACCAGCGAGTCGCCGTGCTCGATCGCGTCCAGATGCACGTTGGCGATGCCGCTGGGCCCGCCTTCGACGCTCTCGTCGGCCAGCGCGGTCAGCTCGAAGTAGTGCGTGGCGAATAGCGTGTAGCAGCGGTTGACCGCGGCCAGATGGCGCGCGACCGCGTCGGCCAGCGCCAGGCCGTCGTAGGTCGAGGTGCCGCGGCCGATCTCGTCCATCAGTACCAGCGAATGGCGCGTGGCGTGATGCAGGATGTAGCTGGTCTCGGCCATTTCCACCATGAAGGTCGACTGGCCGCGGGCCAGGTCGTCGCCGGCGCCGATGCGGGTGAGGATGCGGTCGATCGGCCCGATCTGCGCGCGGCTGGCCGGCACGAAGCTGCCGATATGCGCCAGCAGCACGATCAGCGCGTTCTGGCGCATGTAGGTGCTCTTGCCGCCCATGTTCGGGCCGGTGATGACCAGCATGCGCCGCGCGGCGGCGGTGTCGCTGCCGTCCAGGCGCAGGTCGTTGGGTTCGAACGGCTCGTTGCGCACCGCCTCCACCACCGGATGGCGGCCGCGTTCGATCAGCAGGCAGGGCGCTTCGAGCAGTTCGGGCCGGGTCCAGTCCAGCGCCTGGGCGCGCTCGGCGAAGGCGCACAGCACGTCCAGTTCGCTCAGCGCCGCCGCGCAGCGCTTGAGCGGTTCGAGCACGGCGCACAGCGCATCCAGCAGCTGTTCGTACAGCACACGCTCGCGCGCCAGCGCGCGTTCGCGCGCGGAAAGCACCTTGTCCTCGAAGGCCTTGAGCTCCTCGGTGATGTAGCGCTCGGCGTTGGTCAGCGTCTGGCGGCGGGTGTAGTGCACCGGCGCCTTGTCGGCCTGGCCCTTGCTGATCTCGATGTAGTAGCCGTGGACGCGGTTGTAGCCGACCTTCAGTGTGGCGATGCCGCTGGAGGCGCGCTCGCGCGCCTCCAGGTCGATCAGGAACTGGTCGGCGTTGGTCGACAGCTGCCGCAGTTCGTCCAGTTCGGCATCGAAGCCTTCGGCCAGCACGCCGCCATCGGTCAGCTTGAGCGGCGGCTGCTCGGCCACCGCGGTGATGAGCAGATGGGCGGTGGCATCGTGTTCGCCCATGGCCGCGGCCAGCATCGCCAGGCGCGGCGAATCCAGCGGCGCCAGCAGTGCGCGCAGGCGCGGCAGCAGCGCCAGGCTGTTGCGCAGCGTGGACAGGTCGCGCGGGCGCGCCGAGCGCAGCGCCACGCGGGTGAGGATGCGCTCGACATCGCCGAAGGCGCGGAAGGCCTCGCGCAGCGCCTGGCCCGCGCTGGTCGAAGGATCGGCTTCGGTGCCGCGCTCGATCAGGGTCTCGACCGCATGGTGGCGCTGGTTCAGCACCGTCCGGTCGCGCAGCGGGCGATGCAGCCAGCGCCGCAGCAGGCGCCCGCCCATCGGCGTGACCGTGCTGTCCAGGATGCCCAGCAGGGTGTGCCGCACATCGCCGTCCACGCGCGTGTCCAGCTCCAGGTGGCGGCGCGTGGCCGCGTTCATGGCGATGGCCTCGGCCCAAGGCTCCAGCGCGATGGCGCTCAGGTGCGGCAGCTGCGACTTCTGCGTCTCCTCGACATAGCCCAGCAGCGCGCCGGCCGCGGCGATGGCCTGCGGCCGGTCCTGGATGCCGAAGCCGGTCAGGTCGTGCAGCTTGAAGAACTGCAGCAGCTGGCGCCGGCCGCTGTCGGCGTCGAACAGCCACGGCGCGCGCCGGCGCACGCCGCTGCGCCCGGCCAGGAAGGCCGGCCAGCCTTCCTCGTCGGGGACCAGCAGTTCGGCCGGCTCCAGGCGGGCGAGTTCGGCCTCCAGCGCGTCGTCGGATTCGACCTCGTTGACCAGGAAGCGCCCGCCGGCCAGATCCGCCCACGCCAGCCCGTAGCCGGCCTTGCCGCGCGAGAGCGACATCAGCAGCGTGTCGCGGCGCTCGTTGAGCAGCGCCTCGTCGGTGACCGTGCCCGGGGTGACGATGCGCACCACCTTGCGCTCGACCAGGCCCTTGGCCAGGGCCGGATCGCCGATCTGCTCGCAGATCGCCACCGATTCGCCCAGCGCCACCAGCCGCGCCAGATAGCCCTCGTAGGCGTGCACCGGCACGCCGGCCATCGGGATCGGCGCGCCGCCCGAACTGCCGCGCTGGGTCAGGGTGATGTCCAGCAGCCGCGCGGCCTTGCGCGCGTCGTCGTAGAACAGCTCGTAGAAATCGCCCATGCGGAAGAACAGCAGCAGGTCCGGATACTCGGACTTGGCGGCGAAGAACTGCTTCATCAGCGGCGTGTGCTCAACGGCGCCCTTGCTGTTGCTGGGTTTGGCTGCTGAATCGGTGGACTGCAACATCGGGTTCTCGGTGGGGGAGGTCGGGCGGGGCCGTCGGCGGCGGAGCAAGGGGCTCGGGGCTGCGCTGCCCCTGGCATCAGGCGATGCGCCTGTCGCAGCGGCCTGGTCGGCGCACGCGCTGGCGCCAAGTTTAGAACGGCTGGCCGCACCCGTCGTTCCCCCGCACGGGAACCGGGTGTTCCGGGGCATCTTCCGTTTCAAAGCTTCGGGGTTCGGGACCTTCGCGGAGAAGACGACTGGGCCTTGCCGGTGGCGCTCGGCCGGGGCCGACGGCGGGCCTTGCATCTTGATCCATCCGGCTCGCCCAGGAGCGACGACACGCGCCACTCGCGCCTTCTACCACTGCCGCCACCAGCGGCCAGCGTCGCGCACCTGGTGCGTCAGGCCGCGTGCGCTGGCGAGGACGACATGCCGATAGCCGGCGGAATGCAGCCCATTCCCGCCAGGGTCGCTTCCACGGCCTGCTCCAGCGGCGTGTGCGGCTCTTCGCCCAGCACGGCCGCCAGCTGCCGGCCATCCAGGCGGACCGGCGCGTTCCAGAGATAGCGCATCTCCCTCAGCTCGCGCAGGGTCGGCACGAAGGGCGCCAGGGCCCAGGTCAGCCACCAGGGGAAGGCGGACACGACCGGGTGCTGGCCATGCCGGCGGGCGACGGCGCGGATCGCCTGCGCCATCCGCGTGCCGTCCGCGTCCCAGTAGCCGGTCATGTGGAAGCGCGCGAACGGCGCCAGCGCGTCGCGTCGATCGAGCAGCGCGACCATCGTGCGCGCCACATCCGGCAGGTAAGCCCACTGGTGGCCCACGCCCGCCTTGCCAGGCAGCAGGATCTTCTTCACCGGCTGGCCCGGCTTGACCAGGCCCTGGGAGAACCAGCTGTTGCCCGCGCGCGGCCCGAAGAAGTCGCCCGCGCGCACCACGATCGCGCGCGCACCCTGCGCGGTCGCATCGCGCAGACGTTGCTCCATCTGCACGCGGATGCCGCCCTTGCGGCTGGCCGGATGCTGCGGCGCCTCCTCGGCGATCAGCGGAAACGCATCGGGGCCGTAGTTGTAGACCGTTCCCGGCAGGACGATCGTGGCGCGTTCGGCGATGGCGGCGGCGATGGTGTTGTCCACCATCGGCAGCACCCGCTGCCCCCAATGGCGATAGCCCGGCGGATTGACCGCATGGACGATGACCTGGCAGCCGCGCGCCGCGCTCAGGACATCGTTTCGCGCCATCGCATCGCCGCGTATCCACGTGATGCCATCACGCTGCTCGGTGAGCGATTCCAGGCCGCGCTTGAGCCCTCGGACCTGCCAGCCCGCATCGCGCAGCTGGCGGGCGACTTCGCCCCCGATGCCGCCGCTGGCGCCCAGGACCAGCGCGCGCTTGTTCGTGGAGATATCCATGGAGCTGCTTCCTTCCTGTCGATGGGAGGCAGCCAGCGTCGGCCAGATCCGGATGGTTGTGAATTGCCGGTCGCGATCGATCCGCTATACATTTTCGTATGGCCGAGAAGATCGGATGGGAACACTACCGCAGCCTGCTGTCCGTCCTGACGGAAGGCTCGCTGTCCGGCGCCGCGCGGGCGCTGGGCATCACCCAGCCGACCGTCGGCCGGCACATCACCGCTCTGGAAACCGCCTTCGGGCAGACCCTGTTCACCCGTACGCAGGCCGGCCTGGTGCCAACCGATGCCGCCGTCGCGCTGCGGGGGCACGCCGAGGCCATGCGCAACACCGCCGCCGCCCTGGAGCGCGAGGCCCTCAGCCAGGGCGAGGGCATCCGCGGCACCGTGCGCGTCTCGGCCAGCGAGGTGATCGGGATCGAGGTGCTGCCGCCGGCGCTGGCCCGCCTGCGCAACGCGCATCCGCTGCTGAAGATCGAACTGGTGCCGACCAACCGCGTGCAGGACCTGCTGCAGCGCGAGGTCGACGTCGCCATCCGCATGACCCCGCCCCGGCAGCAGGCCCTGGTCGCACGCCGGATCGGCAGCATCGAGCTGGGGCTGTTTGCCCACGCCGACTATCTCGAACGGCACGGGACGCCGGCCACGCTCGCCGGACTGAAGCAGCACGCCCTGATCGGTTTCGATCGCGAAACGCCTTTCCTGCGCGCGGCCAAGGCGCGGTTCCCGTTCCTGGACCGGGAGGCCTTCGCCCTGTGCAGCGACAGCGACGTGGCGCAGCTGGCCATGATCCGGGCCGGCTGCGGGATCGGCATCTGCCAGGTGGCGCTGGCGCAGCGCGGTGAGCCGCTGGTCCGCGTGCTGCCCGACACCTTTTCCTATCCGCTGGAAACCTGGGTGACGATGCACGGCGACCTGCGCGGCAGCCGACGCTGCAAGGCGGTCTTCGACGCGCTGGTGGCGTGCATGGAAGCCCATGTCGCGCACTCGCGTCCGGCGGTCGGCGCAAGCGTGCGCGCCACGGCGCCGACCAAGCGAGCGCGCAGAGGAAGGCCGGCGCGGGGCGCGTCGCAGTGAGCGCGCTGCGCCGGCAGTGCGACCAGGTCGGGGCCTGCGCCGAGCCTGCGGGATGATCCGCCTCCTGCCGCTGATCCCCATCGAAACTTCGTCGCCGCAGCATGCGACGGCAGCACCGCCCCTTTGAACCACAGGAGTTCCCCATGTCGCACGTCCGTATCCAGTCCACCGGCACCGACTACGCTCATCGCATTTCCACCCGTCACCACGCGCTGGTGGCCGACGAACCGGCCGCGCTGGGCGGACAGGACCAGGGCATGGCGCCGTTCGACCTGTACCTGGCCTCGCTGGCGGCCTGCACCGCGATCACGCTGCGCATGTACGCGCAGAAGAAGGGCTGGGACCTGGGCGAATTCAGCGCCGAGCTGTCCTCCGAGCGCGACGCCGACGGCAAGCTGCACGTGCATCGCACGCTGCACGCCTCGGCGGCGCTGAGCGATGCGCAGTGGGAACGTCTGCTCGACGTGGTCGCGCGCACGCCCGTCACCCTGGTGATGCGCGAGGGCGCCACGATCACCAGCGCGCGCGCCTGAGCCCGACGCGCGCGGGGCCCTGCCGATGCCGCACGGCGAAGGACGACGTCTGACCTTCGTTTCCGCACACTCCGGCCACATGCCGCTCACGCCTCGCTGAGCGCCCGGGGGCTACGGTCGTCCGCACGGCAAGTCCCGTCGTGCAGCGCAGGTGTTCGGCCATGCTCCCCATCCCCACCACCCGGCTCGGCGGCCAGGACGTTCCGGTCCTGGGCCAGGGCACCTGGAACATGGGCGACGATCCGGCGCGCCGCAAGGCCGAGATCGAGGCCCTGCAGCGCGGCATCGACCTGGGCCTGCGCCTGATCGATACCGCCGAGATGTACGGCGAAGGCGCGTCCGAGCGCCTGGTCGGCGAGGCGATCCAGGGCCGGCGCGACGAAGTCTTCGTGGTCAGCAAGGCCTATCCGCAGAATGCCTCGCGCGGCCGCCTGCCGCAGGCCTGCGAGCGCAGCCTGCGCCACCTGGGCACCGACCGCATCGACCTGTACCTCCTGCACTGGCGCGGCGCGGTGCCGCTGGCCGAGACGGTCGATGCGATGCAGGCGCTGCGCCAGGCCGGCAAGATCCGCCACTGGGGCGTGAGCAACCTCGATGTGGACGACATGGAGGAACTCATCGACGCCGGCGGCACGCACTGCGCGACCGACCAGATCCTCTACAACCTCACCCGGCGCGGCCCCGAATACGACCTGCTGCCGTGGCTGGAACAGCGCCAGATCGCCGCGATGGCCTACAGCCCGGTGGAGCAGGGCCGGCTCAAGGGCCACGCCGCGCTGCAGAAGATCGCCCGGCGCCACGGCGCCAGCGACCTCCAGGTCGCGCTGGCCTGGGTGTTGCGCCGCCCGGGCGTCATCGCCATCCCCAAGGCCGCCAGCCGCGCGCATGTGGAGGACAACGCCGGCGCAGTGTCGCTCACGCTCACCGAAGAGGACCTGGCCGACCTGGACCGTGCCTTCCCGCCGCCACGGGCCAAGCGCGCGCTCGAGATGCTCTGAGGCGGAAGGCAGCCAGGGCCGGCGCGTCGGCGCCGGCGGATCGCGTGTGCGGCATGACCTGCCAGGGCGGCCAAGCCAGGCAGACGCCTGTCGTGCCGCCGAAGGAGTTCCGAGGCTTGGGCGGGTCGTCACCTTCGTCGGGTCCGTCGCGCTCGCAAGGTCCCTGGGCTTGTCAGGCGCTCCTGCCGGAGCCTAGCGCGTGTCAGGCGCGTTGCGGGCTGGGAACGCCGCATCGGCTAATCCGCGCGCCGACCGAAGGCCAGCCAGGCCAGCACCGCGGTCAGCAGCACCAGGCCGGTCACCACCACGGCGAAGCCGTGCGCCGAGGTGGCGAGCGGCACGCCCCCCACGTTCATGCCGAACAGGCCGGCGATCAGGTTCACCGGCAGCGCCAGCACGGTGACCACGGTCAGGATGAACAGCGTGCGGCTGCTCTGCTCGTTGACCAGCGCGGCCAGTTCCTCCTGGATCAGCTTGACCCGTTCGACCAGCGAGGCCGAATCGCCCACGGCGGTGGAGAACTCCTCGGCCGCCTGCTGCAGGTCGATCACGTCCTCGCGGCTGATCCAGGCCGGCGGCCGGTTGAGCAGCCGGAACAGGGCGGTGGGCTCGGGCGCCAGCAGCCGCTGCAGCCGCACCAGCGAGCGGCGCAGCGCGCCCAGCTCCTTGCGGTCGGTGGCCACGCGGTTGTCCAGCAGCCGGTCCTCGATCTGGTCCACGCGCGCGGTCGACTTGCGCACGATGTCGCCCAGCACGCTGGCCTGGTCGCGCAGCAGATGCGCCAGCAGGTCCACCGGCGAGCGGAAGTCCTGGCCGTTGCGCACCGCCGTGCGCAGCTGCTCGACCGAACGCAGCGGCCGCAGCCGCGCGCTGACCACCAGCCGCGGCGCGATGCTCAGCGTGGTGGTGCCGATCTCGGACGCATCGAAGGTGGAATCGAACAGCACGTCGTGGATCACCGCCACCAGCGCGCCCTCGTCCAGCTCCAGCCGGGTCGAGCCCATGCCGCTGCCGAGCGAGTCGTGGAAGGCTTCCGGCAGGGTCAGGCGGTTGGCCAGGAAGCGCCGCGAGGCCTGGTTGGCCAGCGAGAAATGCAGCCACAGGAACTCGCCGCGCGCACTGGCCTGCGGATCGGCCAGGAAGGCATCAACGGCCTCGCTGCCGAACGCCTCGGCCGGCTGGCCGGGCACGAACCGGTAGCCCCAGATCAAGCCGTCTTCGTTGGAACCGTAGTGCTCGAGTTGAGGCATGCGCGCGGGCGAGGGCAGGCGGGAAGGGCAAGCGTAGCCCAGCGAACCGTCCCGCATGCGACAGCACCGGCACACCGGCACCGGCTTTGTGGGAGCCGCCACGGCGGCGATGGGGCTTTATCGGGAAAGCCATCGCCGCCATGGCGGCTCCCACGAAAAGCTCTGTCCGGTCAGCCCAGCAGCTCGAACGTCCCGTGCAGCCCATCCACCTCGGCCGACGGCGCCACCCACACGTCGAAGGTGCCCGGCTCGACCGTGGGCTTGAGGTCCTGGCCGACGAACAGCAGGTCGGCGCGGCGCAGGGTGAACTCCACCTGCGCGCTGGCGCCGGGTTCCAGGCGGATCTTGCGGAAGTCCTTCAGCTCCTGCACCGGTCGGGTGATGCTGGCCACGCGGTCGTGCACGTACAGCTGCACCACTTCCTCGGCCGCGCGGCTGCCGCGGTTGCTGATCGTGGCGCGCACCGTCAGCGCGCCGTCGGCGGGCAGCCGGCCATCGCCGAGGTCCAGCCCGCCGTATTCGATCCGCCCGTAGGTCAGCCCATGGCCGAACGGGAACAGCGCCGAGTTGGGCGCGGTCATGTAGCGCGTCTTGAACGGGCTGAGCTTCTCCGGCTGCGGATCGGGCCGCCCGGTGGTCTTGTGGTCGTAGTAGTACGGCACCTGGCCGGACTCGCGCGGGAAGCTGACCGGCAGGCGCGCCGACGGCCCATGCGCGCCGAACAGCACATCGCACAGCCCCAGGCCCGAACTCGAGCCGAGGTACCAGCCCACCAGCACCGCCTGCGCCTTGGGCGCCAGCTGGCCCAGCGCCAGCGCGCGGCCGTTGCCCAGCACCACCACCACCGGCTTGCCGGTGGCCGCGACCGCGTCGAGCAGGTCCTGCTGCACCTGCGGCACGGTGATCGAGGTGCGCGAACGCGCCTCGCCCGAGTCGTCGCGCGACTCGCCGATGGCCATCACCACCACGTCGGCCGCGCGTGCGGCGGCCACCGCCTCCTGCACGCCCCCGGCCAGCGGCTTCTGGTAGCCGCAGCCGGCCACCACCTGCAGCAGCGAGGGATCGGCCAGCGTCTGCTTCATGCCGGTGGCCAGGTCGCTGCCCGAATCGTCGCCCTCGAACAGCGTCCACGGGCCCTTGGTGCTGTCCCAGTCCTGCGCCAGCGGGCCGATCAGGGCGATGCGCTGGCCGCTGCTGCGCAGCGGCAGCACATCGTGCTCGTTCTTCAGCAGCACCACCGACTTGCGCGCGGCCTCGCGCGCCAGCTCCAGCGTCTCGGGCAGGCGCTGGCGCGAGGGCGCCGACGGCTTGATCCGGCGGAACGGGTCGTCGAACAGGCCCAGCTGCGCCTTGAGCATCAGCACGCGCCGCACCGAGCGGTCGACCACCGCCATCGGCACTTCGCCGCTTTCCACCAGCGCGGGCAGGTGCTTGAGGTAGAGCGCGCTCTGCATGCTCATGTCCACGCCGGCCAGGATCGCCAGCCGCGCCGCATCGCGCCCGTCGCGGGCGAAGCCATGGGCGATCAGTTCCTCATCGCCGGTGTAGTCGGACACGACCACGCCGGTGAAGTCCCATTCGCCGCGCAGCACATCGTCCAGCAGCCAGTGGTTGGCCGTGGCCGGGATGCCGGAGATCTCGTTGAACGAGGCCATCGTGGTCATCGCGCCGGCATCGAACCCGGCCTGGAACGGCGGGAAATAGGTCTGCCGCAGCACGCGTTCGGACACATCGGTGGTGTTGTAGTCCAGGCCGCCCTCGGCCGCGCCGTAGGCGCAGAAGTGCTTGGGACAGGCGACCACGGCCTCGGGGTCGGCCAGGCCGCGCTCGCCCTGGAAGCCGCGCACGCGGGCCTGCGCCATGCGCCGGCCCAGCAGCACGTCCTCGCCGCTGCCTTCCACGCCGCGGCCCCAGCGCGCGTCGCGGGCGATGTCCACCATCGGCGCGAAGGTCCAGTCGATGCCGACCGCCGCCGCCTCCATCGCCGCCGCGCGCGCGGTGCGCCGGGCCAACTCCGGCTCGAAGCTGGCCGCCTCGCCCAGCGGCACCGGGAACACCGTGGTGAAGCCGTGGATGACGTCGGCGGCGAACAGCATCGGGATCTTCAGCCGGCTCTGCATGGCGGCCTTCTGCAGGCGCTCGTGCCAGAGCACGTTGGAGCTGTTGAACACGCCGGTCAGCTGGCCGGCCTTGACCGCGGCCACCTGCGCGGAGACCGCCGAGGTGTTGCTGATCGGATTGGCCGCGGCGGCCGCGCCGTTCTGGCTGGCCGAAGCCATCAGCGTCAGCTGTCCGGCCTTTTCGGCCAGGCTCATGCGGCCGATCAGGTCGTCGATGAAGGCCGGCGCCTTCGCGCCGTCGCGCGCGCGGCCCAGCGCGAAGCCCATCGGCAGCTGCGAGAGCAGGGTGGCCGCGCCCGCGGCGGTAAGCAGCTGTCGCCGCGTGATTCGGTGTTGGGTCATGCCGCTCCCTCCAGGGCAGAGCGTGTGTTCGGGCCACGTGGGTGGCGGGTCGGGAGGTAAAATGTAATCGTTTACACGAAAAACGCACGCGGCATCGCACGATGGTCACGCGCGGCCAGGCCGCCCCCGATGATCTGGGATACTGAAGTGCACTTGCCCGACCCTGGACGCCCCATGCCGCCTTCCGATGCCGAACTGACCCAACTGGCCACCGCGGTCGGCCAGCGCCTGCACGAGCAGCGCGACCGCCTGGTCACCGCCGAGAGCTGCACCGGCGGCTGGATCGCCAAGGCGATGACCGACATCGCCGGCTCCTCGGCCTGGTTCGACTGCGGCATGGCCGCCTACAGCTACGAGGCCAAGCAGGCGTTGCTGGGCGTGCGCCCGCAGACCCTGGAGACCTTCGGCGCGGTCAGCCGCGAGACGGTGATCGAGATGGTGTCCGGCGCGCTGGTCAATTCCGGCGCCAGTGTGGCGGTGGCGGTGACCGGCATCGCCGGCCCCGGCGGCGGCAGCGAGGACAAGCCGGTGGGCACGGTGTGGATCGGCTGGAAACGCCGCGGTGGCTACGCCCGCGCCCAGGTGTTCCATTTCGACGGCGACCGCGACGCGGTGCGCCGCCAGACCGTGGCCGCGGCGCTGGGCGGGCTGGGACAGGCGCTGTGAACAAGCCCCACGGCGCGCTGTGGGAAACCCTGTCCACCGTGCGCGACCTGGGGCGCATCCAGGAAATCGCCACCGTGCTGGTGCGCTACGGCTTCGGCGACGTGGCCCGGCGCATCGGCATGACCGGCGCACTGGAGAAGGCCGGCCGCCTGCTGCGCCTGGAGCACGCCGAGGAATACCTGACGATGTCCACGCCCGAGCGCCTGCGCCGGGCGCTGCAGGAGCTGGGGCCGACCTTCATCAAGCTGGGCCAGATCCTGGCCACGCGCGTGGACCTGCTGGGGCCGGAGTTCCTGCGCGAGCTGGGCCAGCTGCAGAACAACGTGCCGGCGCTGGACTTCGAACTGGTCCGCCCGCAGGTGCGCGAGGACCTGGGCGCCGAGCCCGAGGCGGTGTTCGCCCGCATCGACACCACCGCGCTGGCCGCCGCCTCGCTGGCCCAGACCCACCGCGCCTGGCTCGCCGACGGCAGCGCGGTGATCCTCAAGATCCGCCGGCCCGGCATCCGCGAGACGATCGAGGCCGACCTGCGCCTGCTGGCGCGGCTGGCCGAGATCGTCCAGGCGCGCGCTCCGGAGCTGCGCCGCTACCGCCCGCGCGAGATGGTGCGGCAGTTCACCGCCTCGCTGCGCAACGAACTGGACTTCGCCGCCGAATGCCACAACGCCGAGCGCATCGCGGCCAACTTCGCCGACCACCCGCAGATGGTCGTGCCCAAGGTCTACTGGGCCTGGACCAGTGAACGCCTGAACGTGCAGGCGTTCGTCGCCGGCATCCCCGGCGCCAACATCGCCAGAATCGAAGCTGTCGGCCTGGACCGGCGCACGCTGGCCCAGACCGGTGCCGACATCGTGATGAAGATGGTGCTGGAGGACGGCCTGTTCCACGCCGATCCGCACCCGGGCAACCTGTTCTACCTGCCGGACGGGCGCATCGCGGTGATCGACTTCGGTATGGTCGGTCACGTCAGCGCCCCGCGCCGGGCGCAGATCGCGCGGCTGCTTTACGGCATGGTGGCCCAGCAGCCGCAGGACGTGGCCGACATCCTGATCGACTGGGCCGGCGATGCCGAGGTCGACGAGGAACGCCTGCAGGCCGACATCGACGAGATGATCGACCAGTACCGCGGCCTGCCGCTCAAGGACCTGCGCATGGGCCGGATGCTGCTGGGCATCTCGGCGCTGCTGCGCGAGCACGGCCTGGTCCTGCCGGGCGACCTGGCGCTGATGGTCAAGGCCTTCCTGACGCTGGAGGGCCTGGGCCGGCTGCTGGACCCGGACTTCGACATGGCCGGCCAGGCGCGGCCGTTCCTGGAGCGGGCGATGCTGCGCCGCTACGCCCCGCGCCGGCTGGCGCGCCGCGGCCAGCGTGCGCTGGCCGGTTCGCTGGACCTGCTCGAGGACCTGCCGCGCGAGCTGCGCCGGCTGCTGCGCCGCTACGGCCGCGGCAACGTCAAGCTGGAGGTCACCAGCCTGCGCCCGTTCGGCAACCAGTTCGCCCACGCGGTGAACCGGCTGACCATGGGCATCATCACCGCCTCGCTGATCGTCGGTTCCTCCATCGTCATCCACAGCGGCGGCATCGCCAGCCACTTCCGCACCGCCTTGGGGCTGGCCGGCTTCATCGGCGCGGCCCTGTGCGGAGTGGTGCTGCTGGTCTGGACCGTGCGCAGCGGGCGGCGCTGAGCGTCAGACCGGATCGGGGCGATACTCGAGCAGGTCGCCCGGCTGGCAATCCAGCACCCGGCAGATCGCCTCCAGCGTGGCGAAGCGCACGCCCTTGACGTGGCCCTGTTTGAGCAGGGACAGGTTGGTCTCGCTGATCCCGACCGCATCGGCCAGGTCCTTGGACTTCATCTTGCGCCGCGCCAGCATCACGTCGAGGTTGACGACGATCGGCATCAGACGATGCCCCGGGCATCGGCGGCGGCTTCCGCGGCCAGTTTCATCAGGTGCGCGACGCTGTAGAGGCAGACGCAGGCGATGACGGGCAGAGACGGCCGACCTCCGTCCATCAGACGAAGCCCTCGCTGTCTTCTTTCAGACGCAACGCCTCGTGGCGCTGCCTGCGCAGCTCGCGCGCGGCCATGACCGCAAGCGCCAGACCGGCCAGACCTATGGCGTGGACAAGCACCACGCGGCTCTCCGGCCCGTCGAAGGCCTTCGCTGGCGCGAGCAGCAGGATCAGGGCGTAAAAGCCGAGCAGCAGCGTAGAAAAGACGGTCAGAGCGGTACCGGCGACGTGCTTCATGCGTTGTCTCCTGCGGGTGATAGTTGGCGCGTTAGAAGTAATTTATGCAAAACATAAATTATTCTCCAGATCCGTCAACGCCGCTTGCTCCTGTTTTCCCTTAGTAGTATTACTACTAACCATGGAGCTCACCGACACCCAGCAGACCATCCTGGCCCTGATCGCCGAGCGGCTCGAGGCCGATGGCATGCCGCCCTCGCAGACCGAGATCGCCCGCGCCCTGGGCTTCAAGGGCGTGCGCGCCGCGCAGTACCACCTGGAGGCCCTGGAGGCCGCGGGCGCCATCGAGCGCATCCCCGGCCGGGCGCGCGGCATCCGTCTGCTGCACGCGCCGCAGCCGGCCCAGGCCGCGATGCAGTTCGCGTCGGCCAACGACGATGCCTCCGCGCTGCGCCTGCCGGTGCTGGGCCGGGTCGCGGCCGGCGCGCCGATCGGCGCCGACGCCGACCACCACGACTACGTGGTGCTGGACCGGGTGTTCTTCTCGCCCTCGCCGGACTACCTGCTCAAGGTCAAGGGCGATTCGATGCGCGATGAGGGCATCTTCGACGGCGACCTGATCGGCGTGCACCGCACCGGCGAGGCGCGCAGCGGCCAGATCGTGGTGGCGCGCATCGATGAGGAGATCACCGTCAAGCTGCTGAAGATCGGCCGCGACTCGATCCGCCTGCTGCCGCGCAACCCGGACTACTCACCCATCGACGTGCGTCCGGACCAGGACTTCGCCATCGAAGGCCTGTATTGCGGCCTGGTGCGGCCGAACCGGTGATGTCCCACCTTCCCGGCCGGACTTTTCCGACCCGCCACGGCGGCATCGCCCGCTGCCGCCGGCCAGGCGCACGGCGCACCGTTGCAGCACGGCTCGCCGATGTCTCAATCCGTGCGATCCACCTGCTCTAGATTGCTCCCATCACCTCACCACACCTTCCAAGGACACTGACAATGGACGAGAACAAGAAGCGCGCCCTGGCCGCGGCCCTGACCCAGATCGAGCGCCAGTTCGGCAAGGGCTCGGTGATGCGCATGGGCGACCGCGTCATCGAGGCCACCGAGGTGATCCCGACCGGTTCGCTAATGCTGGACATCGCCCTGGGCATCGGCGGCCTGCCCAAGGGGCGCGTGGTCGAGATCTACGGACCCGAGTCCTCCGGCAAGACCACCCTGACCCTGCAGGCCATCGCCGAGTGCCAGAAGCAGGGCGGCACGGCCGCCTTCATCGACGCCGAGCACGCGCTGGACCCGATCTACGCGGCCAAGCTGGGCGTCAATGTCGACGACCTGCTGCTGTCCCAGCCCGATACCGGCGAGCAGGCGCTGGAGATCGCCGACATGCTGGTGCGCTCGGGTTCGGTGGACATCGTGGTCATCGACTCGGTCGCCGCCCTGACCCCCAAGGCCGAAATCGAAGGCGAGATGGGCGACCAGCTGCCCGGCCTGCAGGCCCGCCTGATGAGCCAGGCCCTGCGCAAGCTGACCGGCAACATCAAGCGCTCCAACACCCTGGTGATCTTCATCAACCAGCTGCGCATGAAGATCGGCGTGATGATGCCCGGCCAGAGCCCGGAAACCACCACCGGCGGCAACGCGCTGAAGTTCTACGCCTCGGTGCGCCTGGACATCCGCCGCATCGGCGCGATCAAGAAGGGCGACGAGATCATCGGCAACCAGACCCGGATCAAGGTCGTCAAGAACAAGATGGCCCCGCCGTTCAAGCAGGTCGTTACCGAGATCCTGTACGGCGAGGGCATCAGCCGCGAGGGCGAACTGATCGACATGGGCGTGGAGGCCAAGATCGTGGACAAGGCCGGCGCCTGGTACAGCTACGGCTCCGAGCGCATCGGCCAGGGCAAGGACAACTCCCGCACCTACCTGCGCGAGAACCCGGAGGTGGCCGCCAAGCTGGAAGCCGAGCTGCGCGAGAAGTTCCAGCCGGCCGAGGTTGCCGGCCGTGAGAACGACGAAGGCGATGACGCCTGATTGCATCCGTTCCTCGCGGGCCGGCGCTGCTGTCAGTGGCGGCGCCGGCCCGCGCGGGGCGACCTTGGCAAGCGGAAAACAGCGGCGTTGCCCTTGCGGGCGGCGCCGTTCCGCGTTTCGGACGAGCCGGATCGGCCAGGACGCCAGCGCTCGGGTGTCCCGCCATGGATGAGCGCGACGCGCCCGATGTTCCCGACGCGGCCGCGGCGGAGCAGGGCCACAAGCCGCGCCGTCGCCGGCCCGAGCCGACCCCGGTCCAGCGTGCCCTGTCGCTGCTGGTCCGTCGCGAGCATTCGCGCAAGGAGCTAACCCGCAAGCTGGCCGCGCGCGGCGTCCAGGCCGACGAGGCCCGCGCCGCCGTCGAGCGCCTGGCCGGGGAGGGGTGGCAGGACGACGCCCGCTTCGCCGAATCGCTGGTCCGCACCCGGGTGGCCACGGGCTATGGCCCGCGCTACATCCGGGTCGAACTGGAGACCCACGGCCTGGACGCCGCCCAGGTGGACAAGGCCCTGGCGAGCTTCGAGGGAGACTGGCGCGAACTGGCCCGCGACCTGGTCGCCCGCCGCTTCGGCCCGGAACGGCTGGAGGACCTGTCTGTCCAGCGCAAGGCCGCCGACCTGCTGCTGCGGCGCGGCTTCGACGGCGAGGCCGTGCGCGCCGTCCTGCGCGGGCTGCCGGAGGACTGAGCCGCCCGGCTTTGTTACCCTTTGCGGTTCAAGGTTGTTTCAGGGCAGGTCGCATCCATCCAGAGGGGATCCGCGGCCTGTTTTGCCAGCCGCTCGCCCATTGCCCGCGCCCACATGACCGCCCCCACTTTCAGCAGCAGCCAGGTCCGTCAGGACTTCCTCGATTTCTTCCGCGCCAAGGGCCACACCATCGTGCCCTCGGCCCCGCTGGTGCCGGGTAACGACCCGACCCTGCTGTTCACCAATTCGGGCATGGTCCAGTTCAAGGACGTGTTCCTCGGCGCGGAGAAGCGCAGCTACGTGCGCGCGGCCGACGTCCAGCGCTGCCTGCGCGCCGGCGGCAAGCACAACGACCTTGATTCGGTCGGCTACACCGCGCGCCACCACACCTTCTTCGAGATGCTGGGCAACTGGTCCTTCGGTGATTATTTCAAGAAGGAGGCCATCGCCTGGGCCTGGGAGCTGCTGACCCAGGTCTGGAAGCTGCCGGCCGAGCGCCTGCTGGTCACCGTCTACCACACCGACGACGAGGCCTATGGCCTGTGGCACGACATGATCGGCGTGCCGGCCGAGCGCATCGTCCGCATCGGCGACAACAAGGGCGCGCCGTACGCCTCTGACAACTTCTGGCAGATGGCCGACACCGGCCCGTGCGGGCCGTGCACCGAGATCTTCTACGACCACGGCGCGCACATCGCCGGCGGCCCCCCGGGCTCGCCGGACGAGGACGGTGATCGCTTCATCGAGATCTGGAATCTGGTGTTCATGCAGTTCGACCGCCAGCCCGACGGCACCCTGGTGCCGCTGCCGGCGCCGTGCGTGGACACCGGCATGGGCCTGGAGCGGCTGGTGGCGGTGCTGCAGCACGTGCACAGCAACTATGAGATCGACCTGTTCCAGGCGCTGATCCGCAAGGCCGCCGAGCTCACCGGCACGGCCGACCTGGAAAACAAGTCGCTGCGCGTGATCGCCGACCACATCCGCGCCTGTTCGTTCCTGATCGTGGACGGCGTGCTGCCGTCCAACGAAGGGCGCGGCTACGTGCTGCGCCGGATCATCCGCCGCGCGCTGCGCCACGGCTGGATGCTGGGCGTGCGCCAGCCGTTCTTCAGCCAGCTGGTGCCGACCCTGGTGGCGCTGATGGGCGAGGCCTATCCGGAGCTGGCGCAGAAGCAGGACTTCGTCGAGCGCGCGCTGCGCGCCGAGGAGGAGCGCTTCGCCGAGACGCTCGACGCCGGCATGCGCATCTTCGAGGACGTGGCCGCGCGCGCGCAGGGCAGCATTCCCGGCACCGACGCGTTCCGCCTGTACGACACCTACGGCTTCCCGGTCGACCTGACCGCCGACATCGCCCGCGAGCGCGGCATGGCCGTGGACATGGCCGGCTTCGAGGCGGCGATGGAACAGCAGCGCCAGACTGCGCGCGCGGCCGGTAAGTTCTCCGGCGGCACCGCGCTGCCGGCCGACCTGGTCGCACAGCTCACGCCGACCGAGTTCCTGGGCTACGACCAGCTGCAGGCCGATGGCCTCAAGATCGTCGCCCTCCTGCACGACGGCCGTCCGGTGCAGCGCCTGGAGGCCGGCCAGTCTGGCCTGGTGCTGCTGGATCGCACCCCGTTCTATGCCGAGTCCGGCGGCCAGGTCGGCGACACCGGCCGGCTGCAGGGCGCCGGCGGCGCGTTCGCCGTCAGCGACACGCTCAAGCTGGCCGGCCAGTTCCACGGTCACCTGGGCCAGGTCGAGCACGGCGCGCTGGCGGTCGGCGATCTCGTCGCCGGCGCGATCGACGCCCAGCGCCGCGGCGCGACCATCCTCAACCATTCGGCCACCCACCTGCTGCACGCCGCGCTGCGTTCGCTGCTGGGCACCCACGTGCAGCAGAAGGGCTCGCTGGTGGCGCCGGACCGGCTGCGCTTCGACTTCTCCCACTTCCAGCCGGTAACCCCGGCGGAGCTGGCCGAGATCGAACGCCGGGTCAACGCCGAGGTCCGCGCCAACCACCAGGCCGAGATCCACAACATGGGCATGCAGGAAGCCTTGGAGTTCGGCGCGATGGCGCTGTTCGGCGAGAAGTACGGCGAGCGCGTGCGCGTGCTGCGCATGGGCGATACCTCCACCGAGCTGTGCGGCGGCACCCACGTGCAGCGCACCGGCGACATCGGGCTGTTCAAGATCGTCAGCGAAAGCGGCGTGTCCGCCGGCGTGCGCCGCATCGAGGCGGTGACCGGGCAGGGCGCGCTGGACTACGTGGACGGCGAGGAGCGTCGCCTGGCCGAGGCCGCCGGCCTGCTCGGCGGCAGTGCGGCCGAGGTGGTCGAGCGCATCCGCCAGCTCACCGAGCGCCAGCGCAGGCTGGAGCGCGAGGTGGAGAGCCTCAAGGCCAAGGCCGCTTCCGGCGCGACCGCCGACCTGGCGGGTCAGGCGGTCGAGGTGGACGGCATCAAGGTCCTGGCCGCCCGCCTGGAGGGGTTCGATGCCAAGGCGCTGCGCGATGCGGTCGACCGCCTCAAGCAGCAGCTGGGCGACAGCGTGATCCTGCTGGCAGGTACCGAGGGCGGCAAGGCGGCCCTGGTGGCCGGCGTGAACGGCGCCGCAATGGGCCGGGTCAAGGCCGGGGAACTGCTGGGCCACGTCGCCGGTCTGATCGGCGGCAAGGGCGGCGGTCGCCCGGACCTGGCCCAGGGTGGTGGCGAGGACGGGCCCGCCCTTGCTTCGGCATTGGCCGGGGTGAGCACCTGGGTGGCGCAGCGCCTGGCAGCCTGAGCGCGACGCCTTTTCTCTTGCGGCTGGAGGTGACCGGCCGCTACCATGTTTCACGTCCATGAACTTATCTGGAAGCGTTTTTGGCACTACGCGGGCCAAATGCTTCCACCGGCTATACGCTAGCCGGCCTACGGAGAATTGAAATGCTGATCTTGACTCGCCGTGTCGGCGAAACCCTGATGATCGGAGATTCGGTCTCAGTCACCGTCCTCGGCGTGAAAGGCAACCAGGTGCGCATCGGGATCACCGCGCCCAAGGACGTTGCCGTGCACCGTGAGGAGATTTATCAGCGCATCCAGCGTGGCGATGATGCCGGTGCCGAGGATCGCGTCGAGGGCAACAGCTCCAACTGACGGAATGTTTGCCGTGGAAGCGTTCAGCCGGTATCCTTGCCGGCCGTCGCGCAGTGCCACCGCACGACGTTGTTCGGAGTGATGCCCGAGAGGCCGAAGGGGCTCCCCTGCTAAGGGAGTATAGGGTCAAAAGCTCTATCGAGGGTTCGAATCCCTCTCACTCCGCCAGTCCGTGAAACCCGCCGCAAGGCGGGTTTTTCGTTTGCGGCGCAGGGCCGCGAAGGCTTGCGATCCGGCGCATGCCGGGTCGCTGATTCCACGCATGCGCTGCGCTGGTTCGCCATGGGTTGGATGCGTGCAGCATCGCTGGAAGTCCGCATGCGCGTCGCATGGCGCGACGTGCACAGGGTGGCGAGGCGCGCCCGGAGGCGCCGACAGCGCGGTACTCGCAAGCCGCGCGCTTGGCGCCTGCCGACGATGCGACGGCAGGCGCAGGCATCGCTTCGCTTCACCCGCCGCACGCGTACGGCAACGTGTGGCCCCGCACATCGCACGAAACGAAGTAAGGAGGGAAGCGCGTGTCGTCGCGCCGCGCATCGTCGCAATGCCGGCTGGCCGCGCGCGCAAACTCAGAAAACAGGCAACAAAAAAGCCAGTGGAATGCACTGGCTTTTTTGTCTTTGTAGTGGCGCGCCCGGAGAGATTCGAACTCCCGACCGCCTGGTTCGTAGCCAGGTACTCTATCCAGCTGAGCTACGGGCGCGCTGCGAAGGAGCGAGATTATTCGGGTTTCGGGCCATCGCGTCAACACTTTTTCTCAACTTTTCTAGCGTCCGCCGTCAGGGCCGTCTGGGCGCCGCCTGCGAACAGGCTGCACGCAGCCGGCCCGCGCGACCCGCCGCGCTCAGACCCCGTAATACGCCCGGTACCACGCTACGAATGCGGCGATGCCGGTCTGGATGGTCGTGGATGGTGCATAGCCCACGTCGCGCTGCAGGGCGCTGACGTCGGCGAAGGTATCGGGCACATCGCCGGGCTGCAGCGGCAGCAGCCTGCGCACGGCCTTGACGCCGAGCGCGCGTTCCAGGGTGTCGATGTAGTCCAGCAGCTGCACCGGCGCGCTGTTGCCGATGTTGTAGACCCGGTACGGCGCATCCGAGGTGGCGGGGTTGGGCTGCAGCGGGTCGTAGTGCGGATCCGGCCCGGGCACATGGTCGAGCGTGCGGATCACGCCTTCGACGATGTCGTCGATGTAGGTGAAGTCGCGCGTGTGCTGGCCGTTGTTGAACAGCTCGATCGGCTCACCGGCCAGGATGCGCCGGGTGAACTGGAACAGCGCCATGTCCGGCCGGCCCCAGGGGCCGTACACGGTGAAGAAGCGCAGGCCCGTGGTCGGCAGGCGATAGAGATGGCTGTAGGTGTGCGCCATCAGCTCGTTGGCCTTCTTGCTGGCCGCGTACAGGCTCAGGGGATGGTCGACGCTGTCCTCCACGGCGAAGGGCAGCTTGCGGTTGCCGCCATAGACCGAACTGGACGAGGCGTAGACCAGGTGCCCGACCTCGCGGTGGCGGCAGGCCTCCAGGATGTTCATGAAACCGACCAGATTGCTTTCCACATAGGCGTGCGGATTGACCAGCGAATAGCGCACGCCGGCCTGCGCGGCGAGGTTGACCACGCGCTCGGGCCTGAATGCGTCGAACGCCGCCTCCAGCGCCGGCCTGTCTTCCAGCGCGCCATGGACGAACTCGAAACCCGGCTGTCCCGTCAGGCGCGCCAGGCGCGCCTGCTTGAGGGTGGGGTCGTAGTAGTCGTTGAGGTTGTCGTAGCCCAGCACGCTGTCGCCGCGTGCCAGCAGGCGCTCGCTCAGGCGCGCGCCGATGAAACCGGCCGCGCCGGTGACCAGGATCTTCATGGAGTGGATCTCGTGTTCGGAGTCATGGGAGGGCGTCAGAGGCGCGCATCGACCAGCGCGCGGTCCAGCACGCGCTGCACGTCGAACAGCACGCCGTCCTGACGCAGCAGCGCGCGGATGCCCTCGGCGCCCAGGGCGATGAACTCGCGGTGCGCCACCGCCAGGATCACCGCGTCGTAGTGCGCCGCAGCGGGCGCGTCCAGCAGGGTCAGGCCGTATTCGTGGTGTGCCTGCTGCGCATCGACCCAGGGGTCGTGGATGTCCGGCACGATGCCGAACTGCGCCAGCTCGGCCACGATGTCCACCACGCGCGTGTTGCGCAGGTCCGGGCAGTCCTGCTTGAACGCCAGGCCCAGCACCAGCACCCGCGCGCCGGCGATGGCCAGGCCGCGCTGGGCCATCAGCTTGAGCGTGCGCTGGGCGACGTGCGCGCCCATGCCGTCGTTGATGCGGCGTCCAGCCAGGATCACCTCCGGGTGATGGCCGACCTGCTGGGCCTTGTGGGTCAGGTAGTACGGGTCCACGCCGATGCAGTGGCCGCCGACCAGGCCGGGCTTGAAGCCGAGGAAGTTCCACTTGGTGCCGGCCGCGGCCAGCACGTCGCCGGTGTCGATCCCCAGGCGATGGAACAGCAGGGCCAGTTCGTTGACCAGGGCGATGTTGACGTCGCGCTGGGTGTTCTCGATCACCTTGGCCGCCTCGGCCACGCGGATGCTCGGCGCGCAATGCGTGCCGGCCGGCACGATCGCGCGGTACAGCGCGTCCACGCGCGCGGCCGCCTCGGGGGTCGAGCCGGAGGTCACCTTGACGATGGTTTCCAGCCGATGCGCGCGGTCGCCCGGGTTGATGCGCTCGGGGCTGTAGCCGGCGTGGAAGTCGCGGTTGAACACCAGGCCCGACTCGGCCTCGATGATCGGCACGCAGATCTCCTCGGTCGCGCCGGGATAGACGGTGGATTCGAAGATCGCCAGGCCACCGGGACGGATCGCGCGTCCCACCGAGCGGCTGGCCGACTCCAACGCACTCAGGTCCGGGCGCTTGTAGGCATCGACCGGCGTGGGCACGGTGACGATGAAGACCTCGCAGCCGGCCAGGTCGGCCGCATCGTCGCTGCAGCGCAGGCCGGTGGCCGCGCGCAGCGCCTCGCTCGAGGTCTCCAGCGTGCGGTCGTGGCCCGCCTGCAGCTCGGCCACGCGCGTGGCATCGAGGTCGTAACCGACCGTGTCGGTCTGTCGGCCGAAGGCGACCGCCAGCGGCAGGCCGACATAGCCCAGGCCGATGATGGCGATCTTCGGTGCCGGGGAAAGCGTGTGGGACATGCGCGGGTCGTTGCTGGAATCCGGCGCATAGCATCGCACCGCGCCGGCATCGGCGCGACGGACGCCACAGGCTCAGTCGAGCGACGCCGCCAGCCGCTGCGCGACAGCGGCCGGCTTGCGCATCCAGGCGAAGTGATCAGCCCTGGTTCCGAGGAGCTGCCGGTCCAGCACGGTCAGGCTGTGCGGACGGCCCGGCGCGAACTTCGCCATCAGCCCGTGCAGCGAGGCCTGCGGCGCCATCCAGTCGTGCGCGAACAGCAGGCCGGTCATCGGGATCGCGCACGCCGCCATGGCCTGCTCGATGTCCACCTCCATGCCCTGGGCGGCGTAGCGCCCGCACAGGCCGACGCGGCTCCAGTCCTCGATCACGCCGCGCGCCTCGTTGCCCCCGAAGCCGATGCGATGGCCGGGCAGGGCGCCGCGACGGCGCGCCAGCCAGGGCAGGAAGCGGAACGCCAGTGGCAGCAGCGGTCCGCGCGGCAGCGGGAAGGTGCGCCAGTACGGCGTGCCGCTGGCGACCAGCCACAGCGCGTCGAAAGGCGCGTCGGTCAGCGCGGCGTGGCAGCTGGCCAGTTGCCCGCCCAGGCTGTGGCCGCCGATCACGCTCGGCAGGCCGGGCAGGGCCTCGCGCACCGCCTGCGCGCTGACGGGAAGATCCAGCGTCAGCAGCTGGCGATAGCCCCAGTCCACCTCGCGCGAGGGGCGCCAGCTGCTGCTGCCATGGCCGCGCGCCTCGTGCAGGAACACCGCGATGCCGCGTTCGGCCAGGGCCTCGGCCAGCGGCACATAGTGGCGCGCCGCCACGCCCAGCGCCGGCAGCCACAGCAGGCTGGCCCGCGGCTGGGCCGGGATGCGGCGCAGCAGCGTCCAGCGGTGGCCGTCGCTGGCCTGCAGCGACAGGCCTTCGTGCGCCTCAGCCATGGCCGCGCGCCTCGCCCCGCATGTGCCGTGGCCCGGGCCGGCGTGCGCCGCCCGCTGGCGTCACAGCACTTCCGAGGCGAAGTCGGCCAGGCGCGAGCGCTCGCCGCGACGCAGGGTGATGTGCGCGCTGTGCGCCCAGCCCTTGAAGCGGTCCACCGCGTAGGTCAGGCCCGAGGTGGTCTCGGTCAGGTACGGGGTGTCGATCTGCTCGACGTTGCCCAGGCAGACGATCTTGGTGCCCGGCCCCGCGCGGGTGATCAGCGTCTTCATCTGCTTGGGCGTGAGGTTCTGCGCCTCGTCGATGATCAGGTAGCGGCTGAGGAAGGTGCGGCCGCGCATGAAGTTCATCGAGCGGATCTTGATGCGGCTGGCGAGCAGGTCGTTGGTCGCCTGCCGGCCCCAGGCGCCGCCTTCCTGGTTATGCGTGAGCACCTCCAGGTTGTCGGTCAGCGCGCCCATCCACGGCGTCATCTTTTCCTCCTCGGTGCCCGGCAGGAAGCCGATGTCCTCGCCCACGCTGACCGTGGCGCGGGTCATGATGATCTCGCGGTAGCGCTGCTGGTCCATGGTCTGGGCCAGGCCCGCGGCCAGCGCCAGCAGCGTCTTGCCGGTGCCGGCGGTGCCGAGCAGGCTGACGAAGTCGATCTCCGGGTCCATCAGCGCGTTGAGCGCGAAGTTCTGCTCGCGGTTGCGCGCGCTGATGCCCCACACCGCATGCTGGCCGCCGCGGAAATCGTCGACCAGCGTCAGCGTGGCCTTGCCGTCCGGGTTGACCTTGACCACGCGCAGCTCGACTTCGTCCTCGCCCGGCAGGTAGAGGTACTGGTTGGGGAACCAGTCCTCCTCGTCGGCCATGGTCACCTCGTAGCTGGTGCGTCCGCCCTTGTCGCTCCAGGACTTCAGGTCGCCCTGGTGGCGATGCCAGAAATCCTCCGGCAGCTGCGTGGCGCCGGTGTAGAGCAGGCTGAAGTCGTCCAGCGCGCGGTCGTTCTCGTAGTCCTCGGCGACCAGGCCGCTGATCGAGGCCTTGATGCGCAGGTTGATGTCCTTGGACACCAAGATCACCGGCGTGCCCGGGTGCTCCTCGCGCAGCTGCAGGACCGCGGCCAGTATCTTGTTGTCCGGCGCGATGGTGCCGAAGGTGCGACCCGGATCGACCGGCTTGAGCTGGAAGTGGAGTTGGCCGATCTGCGAAGGCTGGCGCAGGCTCAGGCCCTGCGGATGGACCAGCGTGATGCCCAGCTGGATCTGCTGGGCGTCGGCGCCGACGATGAGTTCGTTGAGGAAACGGCTGACCTGGCGCGCGTTGCGACTGACTTCGGACATGCCCTTCTTGGCGTTGTCCAGTTCCTCGATCACCTGCATGGGCAGGAACACATCGTGTTCCTCGAACTTGAACAGCGCGGTCGGGTCGTGCATCAAGACGTTGGTGTCCAGCACGTAGATGCGCTTGCTTCGGGTCATCGGCGGTTCCTGTTGGACGGACAGCAGCAGGCCACCACGGCCCGCGGGGCGGGGTGGTGGGGGTAAAGGCAGACAGTGGGGGTCACTGGGATCGGGCGGCCTTGAGCGCGTCGAGCACGGCCTGGGCGTGGCCGGCGACCTTGACCTTGCGCCACGCCTGCGCGATGCGCGCATCGGGCGAGATCAGGAAGGTGCTGCGTTCGATCCCCAGCACCTGGCGGCCGTACATGTTCTTCTCGCGGATCACGTCGAAGGCCTTGCACAGCGCCTCGTCGGCATCGCTGACCAGCGGGAAGTCGAACCCCTGCTTGGCGCAGAAGTTGTCGTGCGATTTGACCGAGTCGCGCGAGACGCCCAGCACCGTGGCGTCCAGCTGCCGGAACTGCGGCAGCAGCGCGTTGAACTCCAGCCCTTCGGTGGTGCAGCCCGGCGTGCTGTCCTTCGGATAGAAGTACAGCACCAGCCAGTGGCCGGCGAAATCGGCGAGCGTGGTGGAGGTGCCGCCGGACAGGGCGAGCGGCAGTTTCAGGGTGGACTTGGACAGGGCCTGGGCGGCAGGTGCCATCGTCAGAATTTCATCGGGTCCATGATCGCGTCCAGGTTCAGATGGTCGCAGAATTCGAGGAAATCGTCGCGCAGCGCGGCGATGTGCATGTTGGCCGGCACGCCGATGGTGACCTGCGCCGAGAACATCTCCGCCCCGGTCTGCATCGCGCGGTAGCGCGTGGACTGCAGGTTCTCGATGGTGATGCCCTGGCGATCGAAGAAATCGGCCAGCTGGAACAGGATGCCCGGCTTGTCGGCGGCCACCACCTCGACGATGTAGGGCAGCAGGTTGGACTGCACGACCTTGGCGGCGGTGCGGTACCAGATCAGCTTGAGGCCTTCCTCGCGCTCGAGGCGGGTCAGCATGGCCTCCAGCTTGGCCACCGCGTCCCAGGAACCGGTGGCCAGCGCCGTGACCGACACGTCGCGGCCGACCGTGGACAACCGCGCATCGACCAGGTTGCAGCCCGAATCGGCGATCCGACGCGTCACGCCCAGCAGGGGCGACTCCGGATGCGTCGTGTAGGCGTTGATCAGGAGGTGGTTTTCGTTCGGCGAGGGCCGGGGCGTGGTGTCAGTCAAAGGGGCTTCCGGCATTGCAACGAGTCTGAATGGCGCCCGGGAGGGGGCCGGTGAAGCGCGGCCAGCATACTTGCCCGTCCTTTCGCGCCGCAAGTAACATCGCTGCCCGTGCGCGGCGTTCCGTGCGTATCACTCCTTACAGGCGAAGCGCTTGTTCCTTTCCGGTTGCATCACCGCCCTGGCCACGCCGTTTTCCGGCGCCGGCGACCTCGATCTGGATGCCTGGCGCGCACTGCTTTCCCAGCAGCTGCGCGGCGGCGTGCAGGGCGTGGTGGTGGCGGGCTCGACCGGCGAGGCCGCCACGCTGTCGGAAGATGAATACGCCCAGCTGATCCGCGCGGCGGTCGAGCAGATCGGCGGCCGGGTTCCGGTCCTGGCCGGCACCGGCCAGTCCGGCACCGCCAAGACCATCGCCCAGACGCGGCTGGCGGCCGCGGCCGGCGCGCACGGCGCGCTGGTGGTGACCCCGCCGTATGTACGTCCGACCCAGGCTGGCCTGGTCGCGCACTACCGCGCCGTGGCCGAGCAGGGTGGCCTGCCGGTGGTGCTCTACAACGTCCCCGGCCGCACCGGTTGCGATCTGTCGCCCGAAACCGTGGCCGAGCTGGCCGGGCATCCGGGCATCGTCGGCATCAAGGAAGCCGTGGCCGACCCGGCCCGCATGCAGGCGCTGCTGGCGCTGCGCAGCGCGGGCTTCGCCATCCTGAGCGGCGATGACGGCACCGCCGGCCGCGCGCTGCTGGCCGGTGCCAACGGCCTGATCTCGGTCGGCGCCAACGCACTGCCCGGCGCCTACCGCCGCCTGTGCGACCTGGCCCGGGCCGGCGACGCCGCCGGGACCGCCGCCTGGGACGCGCAGCTGGCAGAATTCCATGCCTTCTTCGGCATCGAGTCCAATCCGATCCCGGTCAAGGCGCTGCTGCAGCGCGCCGGGATCGGCCAGGGCCTGCGCCTGCCGCTGCTGCCGCTGTCGGCCGCCCACGCTGGGTTGGCCGATCGCCTGGCCGCACGGCGGGCGGTGCTCGAAGAACAATCCAGCCGCGAACCGCTCGCGGCCTGAACCAACAACGGAGAGTCATTCAATGCGTGTTTCCCGTCTTTCGCGTGTGGTCGTGCCGGTGGTGCTGGCGATCTCGATCGTCGGCCTGTCCGGCTGCAAGTGGTTCCACAAGGGGCCCAAGGGCGACTATGCGCTGAGCGAGCAGGAGCGCCCGCTGGAAGTCCCGCCGGATCTCAACCTGCCCAATACCGCCGGCGCCATGCAGGTGCCGACCGTGGCCAGCGGCAGCGCCGCCGGCCGTGGCCAGGAGGCCGCCGCGCCGGCGTCCAGCAACACCTCCGGCTTCAACGTCGCCGGCAAGCGCGACGAGGTGTTCGGCAAGGTCGGCGACGCGCTGGGCACGGTCGATGGCCTGACCATCGCCAGCCGCGCGCAGCTGCTGGGCAGCTTCGATGTGACCTATCAGGGCGCCAGCTTCCTGGTGCGCGTGGCGGAGACCAGCTCGGGCGTGTACGTCTCGGCGGTGGATCCGCGCGGCCTGCCGGCCAACGGCCCGGAGGCCACGCGCCTGATGGCCGAGCTGAAGAACAAGCTGGGCGGCACCTGACCCGGGGCGGCACGATCCACGAAAAAGGCGCCTTGCGGCGCCTTTTTTGTTGCCTCGGGTCGGGCCTGGAAGGCCGCGCCCCGGCGTCAGCGCTGCAGCAGCGGCAGCTTGTCCGGCTTGCCTTCCCAGTCGCTGGCGTCGGGCAGCGGTTCCTTGCGCACGGTGATCACCGGCCAGGCCTTGGCCAGCTCGGCGTTGAGCGCCACGAAGCCTTCCTGCCCGGCCGGCACGTCGTCCTCGGGGTAGATGGCGTTGATCGGGCACTCCGGCTCGCACAGCGTGCAGTCGATGCACTCGTCCGGGTCGATCACCAGGAAATTGGGGCCTTCGTGGAAACAGTCCACCGGGCACACCTCGACGCAGTCGGTGTACTTGCACTTGATGCAGTTCTCGGTGACGACGAAGGGCATGGGCGTTTCCGGATGACGTGCGAGGGGCTGCGCATTCTATAGGAACGCGCTTGCCCACCCGCCCGCGCGAGGCGGCGGCGCAAACGAAAAGACCCGGCATCGGCCGGGTCTGATCGGGTCTCGCATTGCCACGGTGGCGCTCCCTAGGGGACTCGAACCCCTGTTTTAGCCTTGAGAGGGCCACGTCCTAACCACTAGACGAAGGGAGCGTTTTGGCCGTGACGGCGTAGCTGGTTAGTATATTCGCAGCTTGAGCTCCCGGCAATCGGGTCAGCCGCCAATTTCTAACGGAAGCCGCGATCATCACCTCCGAACTTCAGCCCACCGTCATCCCGCGCGAGGCCCACACCATCTCGCGCCGGGACATCAGCCCCAACGCCCTGCGCGTGCTTTACCGCCTGCGTGACGCGGGTTTCTCGGCCTATCTGGTCGGCGGCGCCGTGCGCGACCTGCTGGTCGGCCAGCATCCGAAGGACTTCGACGTGGCCACCGACGCCACGCCCGAGCAGGTCAAGCAGCAGTTCCGCAACTGCCGCCTGATCGGCCGCCGCTTCCGGCTGGCGCACGTGGTCTTCGGCCGCGAGATCATCGAGGTCGCCACCTTCCGCGCCAACAGCGACGACGGCAGCGGCGACCGCGAGCTGCACGAGGACGGCCGCCTGCTGCGCGACAACGTCTACGGCACGATCGAGGACGACGCGGTCCGCCGCGACTTCACCGCCAACGCGCTGTATTACGCCATCGAGGACTTCTCGGTGCGCGACTACTGCGGCGGCTTCGAGGACGTGCAGGCCCGGCGGCTGAAGCTGATCGGCGATCCCGAGCAGCGCTATCGCGAGGACCCTGTGCGCATGCTGCGCGCGGTGCGCCTGGCGGCCAAGCTGGGCTTCACCATCGACGGGCCGACCGCCGCGCCGATCCCCGAACTTGCGCCGCTGCTGGCCGAGGCCGCGCCGGCGCGGCTGTTCGAGGAGGTGCTCAAGCTGTTCCTGTCCGGCCATGCCGTGGCCAGCTTCGAGGGCCTGGAGCGCACGGGCCTGCTGACCGTGCTGCTGCCCGAGAGCGCGGCGGCGCTGAAGTCCAACCGCAGCGGCGCGCTGCGCGCGATGGTGCTCGAAGGCCTGGCCGGCACCGATGCCCGCGTGGCGGCCGACGAGCCGGTCTCGCCGGCCTTCCTGTTCGCGCTGCTGCTGTGGCCGGCCTACTGCCGCGCGCTGATCGGCCTGCAGGCGCAGGGCACCCATCCGGAAGAGGCCGCGCGCCGCGCCGCCGACCGCGTGACCCTGCACCAGCTGACCACCATCGCGCTGCCGCGCCGGTTCTCGCTGCCGATGCAGGAGATCTGGCTGCTGCAGTCGCGCTTCTCCCAGCGCCAGCGCAAGCGCGTGGTGCGCCTGCTGAGCCATCCGCGCTTCCGCGCGGCGTTCGACTTCCTGGTGCTGCGCCAGTCGGCCTCGCCCGAGCACGCCGCCGATGTCGCCTTCTGGACCCAGGCCCAGACCCAGTCCAACGAGGAACTGTCGGCCAGCCTGGGCCTGGAGCCGGCGATCGACAGCTATACCGACGAGGACGCGCCCCCGTCCAAGCGCCGTCGCCGTCGCCGCCGCCGCAGCGGCGCGGCCGGCGCCAGCGGGGAATGACGGCCCCGGTCACCGCCTGCATCGGCCTGGGTGCCAACCTGGGCGATGCGGCGGGCACGCTGCGCGCGGCCTTCGCGGCCATCGGCGCGCTGCCCGACACCGCGCTGGTAGCGGCCTCGCCGCTGTACGTGACGCCGGCCTGGGGCGTGGAGGACCAGCCGGACTTCGTCAACGCCGCCGCGCGGGTGACCACCACGCTGCCGGCGCCGGCGCTGCTGGCGGCGCTGCTGGACATCGAGCGCCGCTTCGGCCGCGACCGCAGTCGCGAGCAGCGCTGGGGTCCGCGCACGCTCGACCTGGACCTGCTGCTGTACGGCGAGGCGGTGATCGACCTGCCTGGCCTGCAGGTGCCGCACCCGCGCCTGCACGAGCGCGCCTTCGCCCTGGTCCCGCTGGCCGATGTCGCGCCGGAGCTGCGCATCGCCGGCCACGGCAGCGTGCGGGAAGCAGCTTTCCGCATCGACCGTGGCGCCATCGCCGCGTTATGAGTGGATAATGATCGGCTATGAGCACGCATGCCGACAGCAAGCCCTGGACCGTTCCCGCCCTGCGCCAGGCCAAGCAGGCCGGGCAGAAGCTGGTGATGCTGACCTGCTACGACTACGGCTTCGCCCGCACGCTCGACGCCGCGGGCGTGGACCTGGTGCTGATCGGCGATTCGCTGGGCATGGTGGTGCAGGGCCATGACTCGACCCTGCCGGTGACCGTGGAGGACATGGTCTACCACACGCGCATCGTCGCCCGCGGGCTGCAGCGCGCGCTGCTGGTGTCCGACCTGTCCTTCCAGTCCGATGCCACGCCCGAGCGCGCGCTGGAGGCGGCCACGCGCCTGCTGCAGGCCGGCGCGGAGATGGTCAAGCTGGAGGGGGCCGGCCACAAGCTGGAGGTCATCCGCTTCCTGAGCGAGCGTGACATCCCGGTGTGCTCGCACCTGGGGCTGACGCCGCAGTCGGTGCTGTCCTTCGGCGGCTACAAGGTGCAGGGGCGCGAGGACGCGGCGGCCGAGAAGCTGCTGGCCGACGCCATCGCGGTGGCCGAGGCCGGCGCCAGCCTGCTGGTGCTCGAATGCGTGCCCTCCACGCTGGCCGCGCGCATCACCGCGGCGGTGGACATCCCGACCATCGGCATCGGCGCCGGCGCGCAGTGCGACGGCCAGGTGCTGGTGCTGCACGACCTGCTGGGCCTGGAGATGGGCCACCGCCGGCCGAAGTTCGTCAAGGATTTCCTGGAGCAGGGCGGCTCGATCGCCGGCGCGGTGCGCGCCTATGCCGATGCCGTGCGCGCAGGCCAGTTTCCCGATGCCGCCCATGCGTACTGACGCACGTCCGACCCCATCGACTCCGACGCGCGGGTAGGGCGCACATGATCGAAACCATCACTGAACTCGACGCGCTGCGCGCGCGCGTGGCCGGCTGGAAGCGCCAGGGCCTGCGGGTGGGCTTCGTGCCGACCATGGGCAACCTGCACGCGGGGCACTACTCGCTGGTGATGCTGGCGCGCCAGTACGCCGACCGCGTGGTGTCCAGCGTGTTCGTCAACCCGACCCAGTTCGGCCCCAACGAGGACTACACGCGCTATCCGCGCACGCCGGACGCGGACACCACCGGGCTGGAAGGCGCCGGCTGCGACGTGCTGTGGCTGCCGACGGTCGAGTCGATGTACCCGTTCGGGGTCGAACTGGCCGCCAAGGTCCACGTGCCCGGCGTCAGCGGCGTGCTGGAAGGTGAGTGCCGTCCGGGCCATTTCGATGGCGTGTGCACGGTCGTCAGCCGCCTGTTCAACCAGGTCACCCCGGACGTGGCGGCCTTCGGCAAGAAGGACTACCAGCAGCTGGCGGTGATCCGGCAGATGGTCACCGATCTGGCGTTCCCGGTGGAGATCCTGGGCGGCAGCATCGTGCGCGAGGCCGACGGCCTGGCGATGAGCTCACGCAACCAGTACCTGTCCGGCGAGCAGCGCCCCGTCGCCGCCGAGATCCGCCGCACCCTGCTGCAGATGCGCGATGACCTGATCGCCGGCACCCCGCGCGCCCAGGTCGAACAGGCCGCCGCCGCGCGCCTGGCGCAGGTCGGCTATGTGGTGGATTACACCGTGGTGCGCCGGCCTGACCTGTCCGAGCCGGCCGACGGCGAGCCGGGCGCGAAAGTGGCGCTGATCGCCGCCCGCCTGGGCAGCACCCGGCTGATCGACAACCTGGAATTCTGAAAGCCGCGCGCGTTGCACGGTGCCGCCTGCCGCGCGCTGCTAGACTCGCCGGCCTGCTTTCCTGCCGCTGCCCTACGCCGATGCACCTGAGCCTGCTCAAGACCAAGATCCACCGCGCTACCGTCACCCACTCCGAGCTGAACTACGAAGGCTCGATCGCCATCGACGGCATGCTGCTCGACGCCAGCGGCATCCGCGAATTCGAGCAGGTGCACATCTGGGACGTCACCAACGGTGCGCGCTTCAGCACCTACGCCCTGCGCGCCGACGAAGGCAGCGGCATCATCTCGCTCAATGGCGGCGCCGCGCGCCATGTGCAGGTGGGCGACATCATCATCATCGCCGCCTTTGCGAGCATGTCCGAGGCCGAGGCCGATGCGTTCCAGCCCACGCTGATCTACGTGGACGGACAGAACGTCATCACCCACACCAACCATTCGATTCCCAAGCAGGCCGCCTGATGACGAACTTCGACGCGTTGCAGTCCCACGCCAACCGCCTGCGCGGCACCCGCGCGCCGGCCTTGCTGGAACAGGACCCTGCGCGCGCGTCGGAGCTGGCGCTGCGGGTGGGGCCGGTGTACGCCAGCTTCGCCCGCCAGGGCTACGATCGGCAGGCGCTGGAGGCGCTGCACGCGCTGGCCTCGGACCTCGATCTCAAGGCGGCCTACCAGCGCCTGTTCCGTGGCGAGATCGTCAACCCGACCGAGGGTCGCTCGGCCCTGCACACCGCGCTGCGCAGCAACCTGACCGACGCTCAGGTCGCGCGGGACGCCTATGCCGAGGCGGCCGGCGTGCGCGAGCGCATGGGCAAGCTGGTGGCCGAGCTGGAGGCCAGCGAGGTCACCGACATCGTCAGCGTCGGCATCGGCGGCTCGGACCTGGGGCCGCGCCACGTGTCCGATGCGCTGCGCCCGCTGCAGCCCAGGCTGCGCGTGCACTTCCTGTCCAACGTCGATGGCGCCGCCGCGCAGCGCGTGCTGGCCGGCCTGAATCCGGCCAAGACCGCGGCGATCCTGATTTCCAAGACCTTCGGCACGCAGGAGACGCTGCTCAACGGCAGGATCCTGGCCGACTGGCTGGGCGGCAGCGAGCGCCTGTACGCCGTCAGCGCCAATCCCGAGCGCGCCGCCAAGACCTTCGACATCCCCGATGCGCGCGTGCTGCCGATGTGGGACTGGGTGGGCGGGCGTTATTCGCTGTGGTCGGCGGTGGGCTTCCCGATCGCGCTGGCGATCGGCTTCGACAACTTCCACGCGCTGCTCGACGGCGCCGCGCTGATGGACAGGCACGTGCTGGAGACCCCGGCCGAGTCCAACCTGGCCATCCGCCACGCGTTGACCGCCATCTGGAACCGCAACGTGCTCGGCCACGCCGCGCATGGCGTGATGACCTACGACCAGCGCCTGGCGCTGCTGCCCAACTACCTGCAGCAGCTGGTGATGGAGAGCCTGGGCAAGTCGGTGCGCATCGACGGCACGCCGGTGGACTGCGAGACCGTGCCGGTATGGTGGGGCGGTGCCGGCACCGATGTGCAGCACAGCTTCTTCCAGGCGCTGCACCAGGGCACGCAGATCGTGCCGCTGGATTTCGTCGGCACCATCAACAACGACGATCCCTACGCCGAGAACCACATCGCCCTGCTGTCCAATCTGCTGGCGCAGTCCGAGGCGCTGGCCAACGGCCAGTCCAGCGACGATCCGCATCGCAGCTACGCCGGCGGCCGGCCGAGCACGATGATCCTGCTCGACGCGCTCACCCCGCAGTCGCTGGGCGCGCTGATCGCCATGTACGAGCACAGCGTGTACGCGCAGTCCCTGGCCTGGGGCATCAACGCCTTCGACCAGTTCGGCGTGGAACTGGGCAAGCAGCTGGCCAACGGCCTGCTGCCGGCGCTCAAGGGCCAGGCGCAGGCGGACGATCCGGTGACCCGGGCGCTGCTGGAGCAGATCCGCACGCGTTGACGCCCGGCGCGTCTGGCTCGACGTCAGGTCGCGTGCTCAGCGTGCGCGGCCGCGGCGCGGGGCGCGGGTCCGCGGCGGTTCGGCGAACGCCGGCTCGACGATCTCGGCGATGAACGCGATGAAGGCCCGCACTTTGGCGGGCCGATGCTGGCGCGTGGGCGAGATCGCGTACAGCGGGAAGCGCTCATCGCACCAGTCGGGGAACAGGTTGACCAGGTGGCCGTCGCGCAGCAGGTCCTCGCAGCCCAGCGCGAGCACCTGGGCGATGCCGAAGCCTGACAGGCAGGCGCCCAGCAACGTCCCCGAGTCGGACGTCATCAAGCGTCCCTTGACCTTCAGCGGCAGCACCTCGTCGCCGCGTCTGACTTCCCACGCATAGGCCCGGCCGGTGGTCGGGTTGAGGAAGTCGATGCACTCGCGCGTTTCGATGTCCTCGGGCCGTGCCGGCCTGCCGGACGCGGCCAGATAGGACGGCGCGGCCACGGTCAGCACCCGCGTATGGCCCAGCTTGCGCGCGACGAACGCGCCTTCCGGCGGCGCATCGAAGCGGATGGCCAGGTCGAATCCGTCGGCCACCAGGTCGCCCACCGCATCGCGCATGATCAGTTCCAGCGAAAGCTGCGGATGGCGCGCCATGAAGCCGGCGATGTGCCGGGACAGCAGCACGCGCGAGAAGTAGGGATCCACATTGACCCGCAGGCGGCCGCGCACGACGTCGGCCGATCCGCCGGCTTCGAGCGCGGCGTCCTCGATCTCCGCCAGATGCGGTGCGACCCGTTCGTAGAAACGCCGCCCTTCGTCGGTCAGCGACAGCGTGCGCGTGGTCCGCGCCAGCAGGCGCGCGCCGATCTGCTGCTCCAGCCGCGCCAGCGCGCGGCTGACGCCCGAGGGCGACATGCCCAGCGCTTCGGCGGCGCGCGCCAGCGTGCCGGCCTGGACGACGGCGATCAGCACCGAAGCGCCGGAAACGAGGGGGCCTTGGTTGCGCATGCGAAATGGTGACTCCAAGTCATCAATGAAGTGACAAAGGCGATATTGAAGCATCAATTACCGAGGCGGAAAGTGGCGCCACGCCGCGGTAGCGCGGTCTTCCCCCTTGATCCAGGAGATCTGCATGTACGCCATCACGGGCATCACCGGAAAAGTCGGCGGCGCGCTCGCCCGCCATCTTCTCGCCGCGGGCGAGCGCGTTCGCGCGGTGGCGCGCAATCCAGCCAGTGCCCAGGTCTGGAGCGCGCAGGGCTGCGAGGTGGCGATGGCCGAGATGCACGATGCCGATGCTCTGACGGCCGCGTTCGCGGGTGCCGAAGGCGTGTTCGTGCTGCCGCCTCCGGTCTACGACCCGGCCCCGGGCTTCCCCGAAACGCGGGCATGCGCCGAGGCATTGGCGCAGGCGCTACGGAACACGCGCCCGGCGCGCGTGGTATGCCTGTCGACGGTCGGGGCCCAGGCGGCCGAGGAAAACCTGCTCAGCCAGCTGGGCCTGATGGAGCGCACCCTGGCCATGCTGGCGCTGCCGATCACCTTTCTGCGCCCGGCCTGGTACCTGGACAACTTCGCATGGGATCTGGAGACGGTGCGCCAGTCCGGCGTGTTGCACAGCTTTCTTCAACCCCCTGAGCGGGCGATCCCCATGGTGGCCTCGGCCGATGTCGGGCGCGTGGCGGCGGAGCTGATCCTGCAGCCCCACGATGGCGTGCGCCGGGTCGCCCTGGAGGGGCCGCGGCCGGTTTCCCCCCTGGATGCGGCTGCGGCATTTTCCGCCGTGCTGGGCCGCCCGGTGCGCGTGGAGACGGTGCCGCGCGCCGACTGGGACGCCCAGTTCCGTGCCCAGGGAATGCGGCATCCCGAGCCCCGCATGCGCATGCTGGATGGCTTCAACCAGGGCTGGATCAGGTTCGAGGACGAGCCGCGCCTGCGCGGGGAGTTGGACCTGGTGGCGGTGTTGCAGGGTCTGCTCGGAACGGACTGAGCGCGACCCGGTCACGTCGCGTGCTGCGCCAGCGCCCAGCCGACGTGCTCGCGCACCAGCGCCGAGGCGTCCTGGCGACGAGAAGCCAGGGCGGCGAGGATCTCCGGCGTGGTCGGCGCATTGCCCAGCGCCACGGCGATATTGCGCAGCCAGCGCTCATGCCCGCTGCGGCGGATCGCCGAGCCCTCGGTGCGACGCAGGAACTCGTCCTCTTCCCAGGCGAACAGCTGCGGCAGCGTGGCGGTATCCAGGTCGTTGCGCGCGCGGAAGTCCGGCTCGTCGGTGCGCTTGGCGAACTTGTTCCAGGGGCACACCAGCTGACAGTCGTCGCAGCCGAAGATGCGGTTGCCGATCGGCTTGCGCAGCTCGAGCGGAATCGCGCCGTCGTGCTCGATGGTCAGGTAGGCGATGCAGCGCCGCGCATCGAGCCGGTGCGGGGCGACGATGGCCTGTGTGGGGCAGACCTCGATGCAGCGCACGCAGGTGCCGCAGTGCGCGCTGGCCGGCGCGTCGATCGGCAGCGGGATGTCGACGTAGATCTCGCCGAGGAAGAACCACGAGCCGCCCTGCCTGTCGATCAGGCAGGTGTGCTTGCCGATCCAGCCCAGCCCCGCGTTGCGCGCCAGCGCGCGTTCGAGCACCGGCGCCGAATCGACGAACACGCGGTGGCCGAACGCGCCCACTTCTTCCTGCAGCTTGAGCGCCAGCTTCTGCAGGCGGTTGCGCATGAGCTTGTGGTAATCGCGGCCCAGCGCGTAGCGCGCCACATAGGCGCGGGTGCCGTCGCCCAGCGTGGTCCAGGCGTCGTCGCTGTCGTTGCGCCCGTAGTCCAGGCCGACCGAGATCACGCGCAGGGTGCCCGGCATCAGCTCGGCGGGTCGCGCCCGCAGCTCGCCATGGCGCGCCATCCAGTCCATCGAGCCGTACAGGCCTTCGGCCAGCCAGCTGCGCAGGTGGTCTTCGTCCTGGCCCAGCTCGATGCCGGCGATGCCGCAGCGCTGGAAGCCGGCCGCGCGCGCCAGTTCACGGATCCGCGCGGCCAGCGCGTGCGGATCGGGCGATGTCGCAGACGAAGCAGTCATGGACGCAAGTATAGAATCGCGCGCCATGACGGCCCTTCTCCCCTTGTTCGGCACCGCCGCGGCACGCGCCCTGGACCAGCAGGCCAGTGCGCGCCTGGCGGGCGGCGCCTTCGCGCTGATGCAGCAGGCGGGGCAGGGCGCGTGGCAGGTGCTGGAACGCGAATGGCCCCAGGCCGAGCGCCTCACCGTGGTCTGCGGGCCCGGCAACAACGGCGGCGATGGCTATGTGCTGGCGCTGTGCGCGCTGCGGGCACGCCGGCAGGTGGTGGTGGTGCATCTGGAGGAGCACACGCCGCGCACCGAGCTGGCCCAGCGCGCGTGCACCGACTACATCGCCGCCGGCGGACAGGTGGCGCTGTTCCCCCAGCAGTTCCCACCGGCCGACGTGGTGGTCGATGCATTGTTCGGCATCGGCCTGGCGCGCGCGCCGGAAGGCCAGGCGCAGGCGCTGATCGAGGCGATCAATGCGCAGCCGGCGCCGGTGTTCGCGCTCGACGTGCCCAGCGGCGTCGATGCAGGCCAGGGCGCGGCGCCCGGCGTGGCAGTGCGCGCGCGGCGCACGCTGCAGTTCATCGTGCGTCACCACGGCCTGCATACCGGCGCCGGGTTGGAGCATGCCGGCGAACTGCTGCTCGATCCGCTCCAGGTTCCGGACGAACTGATGCGCATGACCGCGCCCAAGGCGCACCTGCTGCAGGCCGAGCATCTGGCGACCTGGCTCAAGCCGCGCCGGCTGGACACGCACAAGGGCGAGAACGGCCGCGTGCTGTGCATCGGCGGCGATCTGGGCCACGGCGGCTCGATCATGATGACCACCGAGGCCGCACTGCGC
Organism: Pseudoxanthomonas sp. X-1; assembly: GCF_020042665.1. Classification (NCBI taxonomy): domain Bacteria; kingdom Pseudomonadati; phylum Pseudomonadota; class Gammaproteobacteria; order Lysobacterales; family Lysobacteraceae; genus Pseudoxanthomonas; species Pseudoxanthomonas sp. X-1. The sequence goes on along the minus strand of NZ_CP083376.1, from coordinate 2,883,848 downwards.
AGCGGCGCGGGCCTGGTCTCGGTGGCCACGCGCCAGGCGCATGTCGGCGCGCTGCTGACGCGGCGTCCGGAGGCGATGGTGCATGCGGTGGAATCCGGCAGCGACCTGCAGCCGCTGCTCGACGCGGCCGACGTGATCGCCATCGGCCCCGGGCTGGGCCAGGGCGACTGGGGCCGCGCGCTGCTGCGTCTGGCGCTGGAGGCCGGCAAGCCGCTGGTGCTCGATGCCGACGCGCTCAACCTGATCGCACGGCAACCGCGCGCGCTGGGCGATGCCATCCTGACCCCGCATCCGGGCGAAGCCGGGCGCCTGCTCGGGCGTTCCACCGCCGAGGTCCAGGCCGACCGATTCGGCGCGGCCGCCGAGCTGGCGGCGCGCTGGCAGGCCACGGTCGTGCTCAAGGGCGCCGGCACCCTGGTCGCGCAGGACGGACAGCTGCCGCGGGTGATGACCACCGGCAACCCCGGCATGGCCACCGGCGGCATGGGCGATGTACTGACCGGCGTGATCGCCGGCCTGCGCGGGCAGCGGCTGGAGGCGTTCGCCGCGGCCAGCGCCGGCGCACTGCTGCACGGGCTGGCCGGCGACGCGGCGGCCGCGCGGCGCGGCCAGCGCGGGCTGCTGGCCAGCGATCTGTTCGACTGCCTGCCGACCCTGGCCAATCCGCAGGCGGCCGGCTGATGCGGCTGCACCTGGCGCAGGTCGAGGACACCGCGCGGCTGGGGAACGCGCTGGCGTCCACCCGCCCGCCGCAGGCGGCCGTGCATCTGCATGGCGACCTGGGCGCCGGCAAGTCCACCCTGGCGCGCGCGCTGCTGCGCGGGCTGGGCGTGACCGGCTCGGTGCGCAGCCCCACCTACACGCTGATCGAGCGTTACCCCATCGACGGTGGCGAGGCCTGGCACCTGGATCTGTATCGCCTGGGCGATGCCAGCGAGCTGGATTTTCTCGGCCTGGACGAGGCCGTGGCCACGCTGTGGCTGATCGAATGGCCGGAAAAGGGCCGCGGCGGCCTGCCGGCGCCGGATCTGGAGATCCACCTGGCGATCTCCGGCCAGGGGCGCGAGGCGCACCTGCGCGCGCGCAGCGAAACGGGCCAATCCTGGCTCGCCCGCCTGACGGAAACGGCCAGTTAGGGGTCATTCGTGCCGGCTCGGTCGAGGAAGTATCGGCAGGTCACGGATTATTAAGGGAAAAGGGCTTGCCTTTACCAGGGCGCGGTGCTTGAATCCCCGCATGCCGAAGGGGATGACCGCACTTGCGATCGCATGGGGGAGCGCCGCGCTGCTGGCCAGCGTCGTGCCGAGCGCCCTTGCCGGCGAAGTGCGCGCGATCGACCTCATCAATGGTCCCACCGGGACCCGCGCCGAGATCCAGCTGCAGGGGGCGGGGGCCTACAAGACCATCTCGCTGGCCAATCCCAACCGCCTGGTCGTCGACCTGCCGGCCTCCACCGCGCTGAAGTCCCTCAAGCTGCCGGCGCCCAGTGGTGTCGTCACCGCCGTGCGCACCGGGCAGCCGGTGCCGGGGACGTTCCGCGTGGTGTTCGATCTGGCCGGGCCGATCACGGCAGTCAATCCGCATATGGAAGGCGCCGGCGCGCTGTCGCGGCTGGTGATCGAGTGGCCCGGCGACGGCCCGGCGACCACCGCCAGCGCGCCCGCGCCCACACCCGGCGCGGCGTCGGCCGCCGTGCCGGCCAGCGTCGCCGCCGCGCAGGCAACCTCCGCGCTGGTCGCCCAGGCCACGCGCCCGATGCCCGCCACGCCGGCGCCGGTCGTCCAGGCGCCCGTGGCCGCGCCCGCGCCGTCGACGCCTTCGCCGCAGCAGCAGGCGCCCGCCACGCCGGTGTCCAGCACACTGTCGCCGGCGGCGATCCTGGCCGGCCAGCCCGTGCCCGGCGTCGTCGTGCCCACGCCGGCCGCGACGAACGTGCCGGAGACGGTCGCACCCGGCGTGACCATCGCCACCGGCCGCCCCGCGCCGGTCGAACCCAAGTCCGTCGTCGCCGACGCCCCGGCCCCGGTGCTGCCGCAGCCCAAGCTGGCCATGCGCGCCGGCATGCGCCCGCTGGTGATCGCCATCGACGCCGGCCACGGTGGCCAGGATTCCGGCGCCATCGGCCCGACCGGCAAGTACGAGAAGAACGTCACCCTGGCGATCGCCCGCCAGCTGGCCCGGCAGATCGATGCCACGCCGGGCCTGAAGTCCTACCTGACCCGCGACGGCGACTACTTCATCCCGCTCAACCAGCGCGCGGTCAAGGCGCGCGCGGCGCACGCGGACATGTTCATTTCCATCCACGCCGACGCCGCCGAGAACCGCAGCGCCAGCGGCTCGTCGGTCTATGTGCTCTCGCTCAAGGGCGCGACCTCGCAGCGCGCGCGCTGGCTGGCCGACAAGGAAAACGCCTCGGACCTGATCGGCGGCGTCAAGCTGCAGACCGTGGACAGCACCCTCGGCTCGGTGCTGATCGACCTGGCCCAGAGCGGCCACATGAAGGCTTCCGAGAACGCCGCCGGCCACGTGCTGGCCGGGCTCAAGGACGTGGGCAACGCCCACAAGGCCACGCTGGAAAAGGCCAACTTCGCCGTGCTGCGCACCTCGGACATGCCGGCGATGCTGGTGGAGACCGCCTTCATCTCCAACTACACCGAAGAGAAGCAGCTGACCGATCCGGCCTTCCAGGCCCAGATCGCCGGCGCGATCCTGCGGGGCGTGGAGACCTACTTCAGCCGCGAACCGCCGCCGGGGACGCTGTTCGCCGCGCGCGCGCAGGCCGCTGCAGGCGGTAGCTCGGGCGGTGGGGCGCCTTGAGCCGGGCGTGAGTGGGGCGCCGTGAGGCGTGGGCAAAGCAAGCGCGGCCCGGTGATTTAGACTGACCGCGGATTCGCTTCTGCCTTTCCGCACCCCTCACTTCCTTCGCGCCCCTTCCTCGCCCGTGTCCATTCGCCAGCTTCCCGACACCCTGATCAACCAGATCGCCGCTGGCGAGGTGGTCGAACGGCCCGCCTCGGTCGTCAAGGAGCTGGTGGAGAACGCGCTGGACGCCGGCGCGCAGCGGGTGGACATCGACCTGGAGGAAGGTGGCATCCGCTTGATCCGCATCCGCGACGACGGCGGCGGCATCGCGCCGGAGGAACTGCCGCTGGCGGTCTCGCGCCATGCCACCAGCAAGATCGCCTCGCTGGACGATCTGGAGACGGTGGCCACGCTCGGCTTCCGCGGTGAGGCGCTGCCCTCGATCGCCTCGGTCAGCCGTTTCAGCCTCAGCTCGCGACGCGCGCAGGACGCCCATGGCGCGGCGCTGCAGGTGGACGGCGGGCGCGTGGGCGAGGTGATGCCGCGCCAGCACGGGCAGGGCACCACGGTCGAGGTGCGCGAGCTGTTCTACAACGTGCCGGCGCGGCGCAAGTTCCTGCGCGCCGAGCGCACCGAGCTGGGCCACATCGAGGAATGGCTGCGCTCGCTGGCGCTGGCGCGCCCGGACGTGGAACTGCGCGTGTCGCACAATGGCCGGCCGTCGCGCCGCTACAAGGGCGGCGGCCAGCTGGAGCCCAGCCTGCGCCTGCACGAGACCCTGGGCGAGGAATTCGCCCGGCACGCGCTGCGCATCGATCACAGCGGCGCCGGCCTGCGCCTGCACGGCTGGGTCGCGCAGCCGGCGTATTCGCGCGCCAGCGCCGACCAGCAGTACCTCTACGTCAACGGCCGCGCGGTGCGCGACCGCAACATCGCCCATGCGGTGAAGTTGGCCTACCAGGACGTGATGTATCACGGCCGCCAGCCAGCCTACGTGCTGTTCCTGGAGCTGGATCCGGCACGCGTGGACGTCAACGTGCATCCGGCCAAGCACGAGGTGCGCTTCCGCGAATCGCGGATGATCCATGACTTTGTCTTCCGCACGCTGCAGGAGGCGCTGGCCGGCACGCGCGCCGGCGTGGCCGCCGACGGTGCCGGCGAGATGGCCGCCGCGCCGATGCCGATGGCGCAGGCCGCCTACGGTGCCCCCGCGCCGGCGGCGGGGCAGGTGCCGCAGCATCTGCAGTGGACCGGCGCGCAGCAGTCGCCGCTGGGGCTGCGCGTGGCCGAGGCGCCGGGGGCCTATGCGGCGCTGTACAGCAGCCCTTCGATCCGCAGTCCGCAGCCGAGCTCGGCGATGCCGCTGCCCGCCAACGACGCGCAGGACGCCATTCCTCCGCTGGGCTATGCCATCGCCCAGCTGCACGGCATCTACATCCTGGCCGAGAACGCCGACGGGCTGATCGTGGTGGACATGCACGCCGCACACGAGCGCATCGGCTACGAACGCCTGAAGACCGCGCACGACGGCATCGGCCTGACCGCACAGCCACTGCTGGTGCCGATGACGCTGGCGGTGGCCGAACGCGAAGCCGACGTGGCCGAGCGCGAGGCCGCCACGCTGACCGAACTGGGATTCGATGTGACCCGCAGCGGCCCGCAGAGCCTGAGCGTGCGCAGCGTGCCGGCCCTGCTGGCCAATGCCGAACCCGGCGCGCTGCTGCGCGACGTGCTGGCCGACCTGCGCGAACACGGCCAGAGCCGGCGCGTGGCCGCCGCGCGCGACGAGCTGCTGTCGACCATGGCCTGCCACGGCGCGGTCCGCGCCAACCGCCGGCTCACGATCCCGGAAATGAATGCCCTGCTGCGCGACATGGAGATCACCGAGCGCTCCGGGCAGTGCAACCACGGACGCCCGACCTGGGCGCACTTCAACCTGGCCGAGATCGACAAATGGTTCCTGCGCGGGCGTTGAGGCAGTCGATGGGCAAGACCCGAGCGGTCTTCGGGTGTCTGGCGCTGGCGTCTTTGCTGGCGGCCTGCAGCGATCGCGCGGCGCCACCGCAGGCCGGTCCGGCGATGACCTCGGACACCACCTTCCTGGCCGATAACGCGATCTGGCGCACCGAGCGCCGCCAGGCGCTGCTGGCGCCCGATGGCTGGACCAGCCTGGTCGGCCTGCACTGGCTCACGCTCAAGGCGCATTACATCGGCCGCAGCGATGCCAGCGGCATCAAGCTGGAAGTCGGTCCGCCCAAGCTGGGCCTGGTCCAGGTGGACGGCGACAAGGTGTTCTTCACCCCCGAGCGTGGCGTGGCGGTGACCGCCGACGGCCAGCCGTTGAAGGGGCGCATCCGCCTGGTCGACGACCAGTCGGGGCCGGCGACGGTGATCGGCTTCGACGACGGCGCCGGCCGGATGAGCCTGATCCATCGCGGCGCGCGCTACGGGCTGCGCATCAAGAGCGCCGACGCGCCGGCGCGCGTGGGCTTCACCGAACTGGAGTACTGGACGCCCGATCCGGCCTGGCGCATCGAAGGCAGGTTCGTGCGCGGCCCGGCCGGCGCCACGCTGACCTATGCCGACATGGTCGGCAACACCATCGCCGCGCCCAGCCCGGGCAAGGTGGAGTTCGAACGCGACGGCAAGCGCTATGCGCTCACCGCGATGGAGGGCGAGAACGGCGGACTGTTCCTGGTGCTGGCCGACCGCACCAGTGGGCATGGCTCGTATCCGGCCGGGCGCTTCATCGACACCGACGCGCCCGACGCGCAGGGCCGCGTGGTGGTGGACTTCAACCGCGCCTACAACCCGCCCTGCGTGTTCACCGTGTACGCGACCTGCCCGTTGCCGCCGGCGGAGAACCGCCTGGATCTGCTGGTCGATGCCGGCGAGAAGATGTACACCGGGCCGGTCGGCGGCGGCGCGCACTGATGTCGGCGCTGCGCCGCCTCCTGCTGGCCGCACTGCTGCTGGCCGTGGCCGCACCGGCCTGGGCCACGCCGCCGGTGCCGCTGCTGTGGAAGGTCAGCAAGGGCCGGCACACGCTCTACCTGCTGGGTTCGTTCCACCTGCTCACCGCGCAGGACTATCCGCTCTCGCCGGACGTGGACGCGGCGTTCGCCGATGCAGAACAGGTGGTGCTGGAACTGTCCGGCGACGAGCTGCAGTCGCCGGCGCTGGGCCAGGCGATGCTGGCCGCCGCCCAGCTTCCCGCCGGGCAGACTTTGCAGCAGCGCATCGATGCCAAAACCTGGGCGAGCCTGCAGGCGTACGCGCAGGCGCATAACCTGCCGATCGACCTGTTCGCGCACCTGGAGCCTTGGCTGGTGGCGACCACCATCAGCGTGCAGGAGATGACCGCGCAGGGACTGGACCCGCAGCTGGGCCTGGACCTGCACTTCATCCAACTGGCCCGGCAGGCCGGCAAGCCGGTCAGCGGGCTGGAGCGCGGTCAGGATCAGGTCGCCATGCTCGACGGCATGAGCGCCGAGGAGCAGCGCCAGTACCTGGCCGAGACCCTGGACGATGCCGGCGCCACCGGCGAGCGCGAAGCCCGGCGCCTGCATGCGGCCTGGCGCGCCGGCGACGTGCAGACGCTGCGCGACGGCCTGGCCGCGGACATGAAGCGCGAATACCCCGCGCTGTACCAGCGCATCAACGTGGCGCGCAACGATGCCTGGCTGCCCAAGCTCGAGGCGCGTCTGCAGGGGCCAGGCGAGGACGACACGCTGGTGGTGGTCGGTGCCCTGCACCTGCTCGGGCCCGACGGCGTGGTCGAGAAGCTGCGCGCCCGGGGCTATGCCGTGGAGCGCATCTGCAGCGCGTGCGCCGCGCATTGATGCGGAACTGAAGTTCCGCGTGCGGCCTCAGGCCGCCGGCTCCATCACGATGCAGTCCACCGGACACGGCGGCACGCACAGCGCGCAGCCGGTGCACAGGTCCTCCAGCACGGTGTGCATGAACTTGGGTCCGCCGACGATGGCATCGACCGGGCAGGCCTGGATGCATTTGGTGCAGCCGATGCAGTCGGCCTCGACGATCAGCGCGACGCGCGCCGGCAGATGCGCGCCGCGGCTGCGGTCGAACGGCTGCGCCGGCACGCCCAGCACCTGCGCCAGCGCCCGCGCACCTTCATCGCCGCCGGGTGGACAGCGTTCGACCCCGGCCTCGCCGCGCGCCATCGCCTGCGCGTAGGGGCGACAGCCGTCGAACCCGCACTGTCCGCATTGGGTCTGCGGCAGCAGGCGGTCGAGGCGTTCGACGAGGGAGGGGGAAAGATCGGTCATGCGTGGCGGTCGGGCTGCGCGGTTTGCGGATCGGTCAGGAGCAGGGGCGGCCGCGGTACCAGCGTGCGTGGGCCAGGGCGAGCATCGGCTTGTCTTCGCCGCTGTCGCCGTAGGCATGGATGCGTTCGAAGCTGTCCATATCGTACTCGGCCCTGATGCGCGCCACCTTGTGCCCGCCCACATCGCGCCCGGCGTAGCGGCCGGTGCAGCGGCCGTCGACGTGCTCGAGCGCATTGCAGATCAGCGCCGCGCCCTGCGCCTGGCACCACGGTCGCAGGTAGGCATCGAGCGAGCCGGACACCACGACCACGGTGTGCCCGCGCGCCAGGTGCTGATCGAAGCGCTGGCGCATGTCCGGCCGCAGCACGCCGGGCAGGACGTCGCGCGCGTAATGTTCGCCTGCCGCCAGCACCTCGTCGTACGCGCGTCCTTCGAACGCGATCCGGGTCACGCGCGCGCGCAGCGCGGCGGCCGACACCAGCCGTGCTCGATAGGCCAGCAGCCACGGCGCCACGTTCCAGCGCGCCCGCGCCAGCTGCTCGGGCGTGGCGATGCGGCGCAGGAAGCCGGCATAGGTGTCGCGCGTGGTCAGCGTGTGGTCGAAGTCGAACAGCGCCAGCTGCATCGGATGGTCCGGTCGCCGCCTTCAGCCCAGCGCCAGCCGCAGCGCGACCGCCGCGGCCAGCGCGGGCAGGGTCACCACCAGGCCCAGGCGCAGGAACTGGAAGAAGCCGACATGCTCGCCCTCGCGACGCAGGATCGACAGCCACAGCAGCGTCGCCAGCGAACCGCTGACGGCGATGTTGGGCCCCAGGTCCACGGCGATCAGCGCGGCATCACGGACCACTTCCGGGGGCGCGGCCTGGGCCAGCGTGGCGCTGGTCAGCAGCCCCACCGGCAGGTTGTTGGCGAGGTTGCCCGCCACGGTCGTGGCGGCGGCGACCACCCAGGTGGCCGGGGCCGTGCCGGCCTGCAGCTGGTCGCGCAGCAGGCCGGCCAGGGTCGCGACCAGGCCGGTCTGTCGCAGCGCCTCGACCAGCACGAACAGCCCGGCCACCAGCGGCAGCACACCCCAGTTCACGCCTGCCAGCACCGGCCACGGTGCGCTGCGTCCGCGCAGCGAGACGGTCAGCACGGCCAGCGCCGCCATCACCGCGGTCGGCCAGCCCAGCGACCAGTCCTGCCACGAGGCCAGCATCAGCACCAGCGCGGTCGCGGCCAGGGCGTACAGCGTCAGCCGCGCGTGGGCGTTGATCGGCGTCAGCGGAACGTCCGTGGAGACCGGGCTGGCCAGCTCGCGCCGCTGGCTCCAGGCCAGCACCGCGTAGGTCAGCGCGATGGCCACCAGCGAGGGCAGCCCGAACCGCGCCAGCCACTGCGGCAGCGGCGGCATGTGTTCGCCGAACATCACCAGGTTGGCCGGGTTGGAGATCGGCAGCACGAAGCTGGCCGCATTGGCGACGAAGGCGCAGGCGAACAGCAGCGGCAGCATCGGCGCGCGCGCCTTGCGCGCCACCGCGATCACTGCCGGTGTCAGCACCACGGCGGTGGCATCGTTGGACAGGAAGGTCGTCACCACCACGCCAGTGGCGAACACCAGCGCGAACAGGCGCCGCCCCGAGCCGCGCGCATGTTGCGCGGCCAGCTGCGCGACCCAGTCGAACAGGCCTTCGCGGCGCGCCAGTTCGGACAGCAGCAGCATGCCGGCCAGGAACAGGTAGACATCCAGCCCTTCGCCGACCGCGTGGCCGACGCCTGCCCAGGGCAGGGCGCCGGACAGCGCCACGACCAGCGCCCCGGCCACGGCGTAGGCCCACTCGGGCAGGCGCCCCGGGCGCGTCACCACGCAGGCCACCGTGGCCGCGGTGGCGATCCAAACCAGCCAGTGCGTCATGCGATCGCTTCTCCTGCGGCGGTCTTCCTGCCGTGCAGGAGCCAGGGAATCAGGGAGAGCACGGCCACGCTGCCCAGCGCCAGGAAGGCCGCGCGATAGCTCCAGTGCTGCGCGATCCAGCCGCCGACGGCCGGGCTGAGCGCGGCACCCACGCCCTGCAGGGTCATCACCAGGCCCTGCGCGGCGTTGGTGCGCCCGGTGCCGCGCATCAGGCTGGCGACCGTGGCCGGCACCGCGACGCTCTGCAGGCCGGCGCCGATGCCGTCCAGCGCCTGCACCGGCAGCACGCCCCAAAGCGAGCCCAGCGTCCCGGCCGCGACCACTCCGCGCAGCGGCAGCGCGACGAAGGTCATCAGCAGCACCCACCAATGGCCATAGCGCGGCAGCAGCCGCATCGCCGCCAGCGCGGCCAGCACCATCACCAACTGCGCGATGATCACCGTGGCGGCGGTGAACACCGCCGGGTTGGCCGCATGCGTGGCCACCGCCGCCTGGCCGTACAGCGGCAGCATCGCGGCATTGCCCAGGTGGAAGAACAGCAGCGCCATGCCCAGCAACAGCAGCGGGCGCTGCCGCAGCAGATCGCGCCAGCGCACCGCCTGCGCGGACTGCGCCGTCTCGCCGTCCGGTTCGCTGCCGCGCGCGGCCTGGTGGTCGATCTGGCGCGGGTCGATCCGCCACAGGCTGGCGGTGGCCAGCAGCGCGAAGCCGCCCAGCAGCGCGAACACCGCCACCAGCCCGAACTTCCAGCCCAGATAGCCGGCCGCCGCGGCGGCCACGACGTTACCGGCATGGTTCGCCACCTGGTTGCGCGCCATCTGCCGTTCGAATCCCGCCTGTCGCACCAGGCCCAGCGTGAGGCCCGTCAGCGCCGGGCCGATCAGCGCCCCGCACAGGCCGCTGGCGACCTGCGAGGCGAGCACCACCGGGAAGGCATGCGAGGCCAGCACCAGGCAGCTGCTCGCCACCGTCAGCAGGCAGGCCAGCGCCACGACCGCACGCTTGCGTCGCGTGGCGTCCACCAACGCGCCGGCCGGCACGGTGCCGAGCAGGCCGGCCATGCCGCCGGCGGTCATCACCAGGCCGATGGCGCCGGCCTGCCAGCCCAGTGCCTGCAGCTGCACGCCCAGGAACGGGCCGAGCCCGTCCTGCACATCGGCCACGAAGAAGTTCAGTCCGGTCAGGGCGCGGCGGGATCGCGGACTGGCGTCGGGAGTCGAAGGCGCTGGGGACATGGACGCGGGGCGCGATGTGCTCGGCCGACTGTAAGCGGTCTGCGTCCGGCCGAGGTGTGAAGGGACTTGCCGCTGTGTGGCGGTCAGCGCACCGGCATGCCGGGCTGCGCGCCGGTGTCGGCGTCCAGCAGCGCCAGCGCGCCGCCGTCGAAGCCGGCCGACAGGATCATCCCCTCGCTCACGCCGAAGCGCATCTTGCGCGGCGCCAGGTTGGCGATGAACACCACGCTGCGGCCGACCAGCTTGTCCGGCTCGCCATAGCTGGCGCGGATGCCGGAGAAGATCTGCCGCGTCCCCAGTTCGCCGGCATCGAGTTCGAAGCGCAGCAGCTTGTCCGAGCCTTCGACGAATTCGCAGGCGGTCACCTTGCCGATGCGCAGGTCGAGCTTGGCGAAGTCGTCGATGCTGATGAGGCCGGGATTGGGGATTGGGGATTCGGGAGTCGTGGGCGCCTTCGTTTCGGTTTTGGCGGGCGCGGGCTTGGTCGCGGCGGGTGCGGCGGCCAGGGTGTCCTTGGAGGCGTCGGTCATGGCGTCGATGCGCTTGGGGTCGATCCGTGTGAACAGCGGGGTGTAGGGCTGGATGACGTGCGCGGTCAGCGGCTGGGCCAGTTCCTCCCAGCCCAGCACCGGCGCGGACAGGAAGGCCTCGGCCTCGGCCGCGGTGCGCGGCAGCACCGGCTTGAGGCCGGCGGCCAGCACGCGGAACAGGTTCAGCCCCTGCGTGCACACCGACTGCAGCTGGGCGTCGGCGCCTGCCTGCTTCGCGATGACCCAGGGCTTGGTCTCGTCGATGTACTTGTTGGCCTCGTCGGCCAGCGCCATCACCAGACGGATCGCCGCGGCCGGGTCGTTGCGCTCGTAGGCCTCGCGCACCGGGCCCAGCGCCTCGACGAAGCGCTGGTACTGCGCCGCGTCCGGCAGCGCGTCGGCCAGCCGGCCCTCGAAGCGCTTGTCGATGAAGCCGGCGCAGCGGCTGGCCAGGTTGACGAACTTGCCGACCAGGTCCGCGTTGACCCGCGAGACGAAGTCGCCCAGGTTGAGGTCCAGGTCGTCCACGCCACCGGAGGACTTGGCCGCGAAGTAGTAGCGCAGCGCCTCCGGCTCCAGGCCCACGTCCAGGTAGGTGCGCGCCATGATGAAGGTGCCGCGCGACTTGGACATCTTGGCGCCATCGACGGTCAGGTAGCCGTTGACGTGCAGGCGCGTGGGCGCGCGATGGCCGGTGCCGTGCAGCACCGCCGGCCAGAACAGGCCGTGGAAGTTGACGATGTCCTTGCCGATGAAGTGGTGCAGCTCGGTCTGGGTGCCGGCAGCCAGGTGCGGGGCGAAGTCTTCGCCCAGGCGTGCGCACAGGTTCTGGAAGCTGGACAGGTAGCCGATCGGCGCGTCCAGCCAGACGTAGAAGTACTTGCCCGGCCGGCCGGGAATCTGGAAGCCGAAGTAGGGCGCATCGCGCGAGATGTCCCACGCGCGCAGGCCGCCTTCGGCATCCAGCCACTCGCGCAGCTTGGCCTTGACCCCGGGCAGGGCGACATCGCCGGCCAGCCACTCGCGCAGGAAGCCGTCGAAGTGGCCGACCTCGAAGAAGAAGTGCTCCGAGTCGCGCAGCTCCGGCGTGGCGCCGGAGATCACGGACCTGGGGTCCTTCAGGTCGGTCGGCGAATAGGTGGCGCCGCAGACCTCGCAGTTGTCGCCGTACTGATCCGGACTGCCGCAGTTGGGGCAGATACCCTTGATGTAGCGGTCCGGCAGGAACATGCCCTTGGCCGGGTCATAGAACTGGGCGACGTTGCGCCGGCTGATGTGGCCGGCCTGTTCCAGTGCCGCGTAGAAGCTTTCGGTCAACGCGCGGTTGGCATCGCTGTTGGTCGAGTCGTAGTGGTCGAAGGCCACGCCGAAGGCGGCGAAGTCTCGCTCGTGGCTGGCCTGGATGTTGGCGATGAAGGCCTCGGGCGTGACCCCGGCCTTCTCGGCCGCCAGCATGATCGGCGTGCCGTGGGTGTCGTCGGCGCAGACGTAGAAGACGTTGTCGCCGCGCATGCGCCGCGCCCGCACCCAGATATCGGCCTGGATGTAGCCCACCAGGTGGCCCAGGTGCAGCGGGCCGTTGGCGTAGGGCAGGGCATTGGAGACGAGCGCGGTGCGGGTCATGGCGATGGCGGACCAGTGGGGTCGGCGATTATCGCATGGCCGTTCGGTTGGGCTTTGGACCGCGGAAGAGGGGCTGCTTTCGCTCCCGTTCCCCGATCCAGGGACCGCGGGCGGTTTTGGGGGTGGTGGCTTCGGGAGGGCAGCGTTCCGGCGGGCGGTGTCCGCTTGTCCCTCAGTCAGGGCATCCTGCCCTGATTCGGGCGCTAGGCGTCCTGCCTCGCTCGTCGCGGCCACCGCCCGCCGGAACGCTGCCGCGCGCATTGAGCGAATCGGCTCCGGGTCGAAGAAGGTCCTGAGCAACCTGTCGCGGTGTCCAGGCCAGCTCGGTGCCCAGAGCGGCGTAACAGTACCCGTGGCGACAAGCCAGTGATGGATGGCTGATGTACCCGCGAAGCCGAGGCCAGCCGGGTCAAGGCGAGGGAACGACGTTCGCTCATCGATCCCGCACGCATGTCATAGACGGATCGGTCTCCGCATGCTGGAGAGCGCCACGAAAAAAGCCCGGCTGTGAGGCCGGGCTGGTCGGGTGTTCGCGAAGACGCGACTTGCGCTACTCGCGCAGCCAGGTCTGCGCGCGGCAGATGAAGGCGATGCAGCCGGAGACGTCCAGCTTCTTGCCGCCCGGCTGGAGTTCCATCTTGGACTTGTAGGTCTTGCCATTGGCCGGGTCGAGGATGGTGCCGCCGGCCCACTCGTTGGCGCCGTCGGGCTTGAGGTCCCACAGGATGGTCATGCCCTTGATCGGCTTGTTCTTGCGCTCGCCCGAGCAGCCGTCGCAGACCGGGTTGGGACCCTTGTCCGACTTGAGGATCTCCACGACCTTGCCGGTCAGGCTGCCATTGGCCGCCTGGCTGATCTCCACGATGGATTTCACCTCGCCGGTCTTGTCGTCGATGGTCTTCCAGCGCCCGACCGCGCCATCGGCGGCCATCGCGCTGGACGCGGCGCCGGCCAGCACGGACAGGGACAACATCAGGATCGTCTTGCGCATCAGTTCCCTCCCAGGGTTGGTGTCTGCGGCCCTTATACCGTACCCGTGCGTGTGGTGCGCGCCGATGCGCCGGTTGGCGGCGAGTTCCCGATCCCGCAGATTGAGTCTGGACATGAAACCCGCTCATGCATGAGCGGAAGATCCCGGTGAGAAGGTCCGTCCGTACGCATGTTGCCTCCGATCGGACGGGGCATCACAGCGCTTGTCTTGATGTGTCCATTCGGCGTTTCGGGCGGCGGATCAGACAATTACAGAAATGAAAATTTCTATGTGAGCTGGCAAGTTACTGTTTTAAAACAATAAAAGAGAACATTTCGAAATTGTAATTTTCTGAAATCCGCCACACGTGAGTGCCGGGTTAAGCTCCGGTCAACCTTTCGTTATGCCGGGGATTGGCAAATGTGGCCGCGTATGCCGAGTCAGGCATGCCATTGCGTGGACGGATGAAAGGGACTACTCGAAGGCCGGCGCAGGTCCGGCCTGA